>URUK01000001.1 GCA_900551055.1 uncultured Prevotella sp.
TACACCTTGTGACCAAACTCAAGAAGAACATGAAGAACTCGCTCATGGACCTGCACGACAAAATCCTGCTGCGGAAAAGGGCGATCATCGAAACAGTAAACGACGAACTCAAGAACGTATGCTACATTGAACATACAAGGCACCGCAGCATTGACGGCTTTGCTTCCAACCTGATTGCAGGGCTTATCTCATACAACCTGCTTCCTAAGAAACCGTCACTCAATATTGACATCATTGATAAAAGCAGGCTTATTGCATAAGATTATTATACCGAACTCACGTTAAATAATGTACCTGTACACGCTGTTTTTGAACTGTTATGACAACGTTTGTAAGGATTTGTGCCGTTCGGTGATTGAAAATTTTTTACGTTGTGAACCATTATGAACTTGTTTTGTGTCTTTTTAATGATTACTTTTGCACAAACAAACAATTGATAGCTGCTTTACCGCACATGTGGAAGCTCTGTCTTAAATGCGGTTTAATACCAATAAACCAACATACATATATATATAACAACAAATAATCATGAAAACGGGCCAATGTTTATTTGCCATTATATTTGCAGCCTGCGCGCTGTGTGCATGCTCGTCCGGTTCTGACGACAACGGTCAAGCCACGCCCGACAAGCCGGCACCGACGGGCAAGTTGCCCATAACAATCAGCACTTCTGTAAGCGGAGTGGAAGAGTCTCGAGTGACCGATTACGCCTTTGAGACAGGCGACGAGGCCGGCCTTTACGTTGTCAACCGCCGTGCCGACGGCTCTGCCGCACAGTTGCTGGCGCAGGGCAACCACGTTGACAACATGCACTTTACTTACAGCGGCACGTGGATCTCGGCCTCGCCGATATACTGGCTCGACAACGAGACGTATGCCGACTTCTACCTCTATTATCCTTACAAGGCTTCGGTGACAGATGTTGAAGCAGTGCCTTTCAGCGTTGCCGCCGACCAAAGCACGGAGGCTGCCTACAAGTCGGGAGACGTCGTAATAGGTTCGGCGTTGAATGTTGCCCCCACGGAAAGCGCCGTGGCTATAGAGGCGAAACATGTTATGAGCCAGATGCTCGTAACGCTTGAACCGGGCAACGGCTTTACGGAAGAAAGTCTTGCAGCTGCTGATGTGCAGGTGAAAATCAATGGCGTCAAGACTGCCGCCACTGCCAACCTCTCAACAGCTACAGTGACGGCCACTGGCAGTGCTGCAACCGTTACGCCATTGCATGTAGAGAATGCTTACAAGGCGCTCGTCGTGCCGCAAAGCGTGGCAGAGGGCAATCTTATAACCGTTACTGTTGACGGCCGTGACTTCAATCTTACAAAGGCGTTCACTTTCGTCAGTGGCAAGCGGCATAGGTTTACAGTCACCTTGAGCAAGACAAGCAGTGGAGTAAATGTCGACATAAACCCGTGGGAAGACGACGGAACAGACAACGGCGGCGTTGCCGAATAACGGCCTCCGCCCATCAGTCCCATTATTCCCATAACTCCTAAAATAATCAACCAATGAATAAATGAAAACCAACCAACACATTTTTATATATGCGCTTGCAGGGGCTTTGGCCCTTGCAGGTTGCTCTGATGACTTATTTGAAGGCGGTTCCGTAAATGGCGGAACCGCCCGTATTGAGTTGTCGGGCGAGATTGACCAGCTCGCCGTTACCCGCGTCAATGACAACGGCTTTTGCGACGGCGACGTGATGGGTGTCTACATTGTCGATTATAACGGCAGCACGCCCGGCATTCTGCAAGTAAGCGGCAACCGTGGCGACAATGTGCGCCATACATTCGACGAGGATGCCTACAAGTGGAACTCCGCATATGACATTTACTGGAAAGACAAGCATACGCCAATCGACGTTTACGGATATTATCCCTTCGGTTCTCCTGAAAGCATAGAAGCCTATCCATTCACCGTGCAACTTGACCAAAGCACAGAGTCTGGGAACGGGAAAATGGGCGGATATGAGGCCAGCGACTTCCTTTGGGGCAAGGTTGAGAATGTTGCTCCGACTACAAGTGTTATCCGCCTGCCCATGCGCCACCGTATGGCTAACGCCCGCGTAACCCTTGTTGAGGGTACGGGCTTCGCCGCGGGAGAGTGGGCGCAGACCGACAAAATAGTGCTCGCGGCCAACCTTGTGCGCGAGTCAACCATCAACCTGGCCGACGGTACGGTTACGCCTGCCGGCGAAGTGGAGCAGACAATGACTGTGCCAAGCCGCAACGGCGACGAGTGGCGCGCCATCGTTGTACCGCAGACAGTACCGTCAGGCGTGACACTTTTCAGCATAACCATTGGCGGAGTACCCTATAAGTTCTCTAAAAATGAGGCGTTTACATACGTAGCCGGAAAGATGAACAACTTTTCAATTCGCGTGGACAAGAAGGCCGCAAGCGGCCAGTACGTCCTTACGCTAATCAGTGAAAGCATAACCCCGTGGGAGAATGACCTCGTAAGCCACGACGGCTCTTCACGCCAATACATCATTATTAATTCTACTGCCGGTCACCTTAAAGACTCAATTGTTGCGGCAAATAAGGACTACACGCAAGTAAAGAACCTTAAAATCACAGGTGAAATAAATACGCAGGATTTTTACTTCATGCGTGACGAGATGGATAATCTGCAGGCTCTGAATTTGAAGGAGGTTGCTGTAAGCGGTAGTTTTGGCGACAATTCTTATTATAAGTGGTATAATGTTGCAGAAGCAGGTGAAGAGGACGGTGTGATACCGGAGCAAGCATTAAATGGAAAAAGATCATTGCTTAGTATTGTGTTGCCAGACAAATTGGAGGGAATTGGATATAGAGCTTTTGGTAGTTGTTCTAATTTGACAGGTTCATTGACAATACCCGAAGGTGTTACGAGGATTGCTTACGGCGCATTCAGTGGTTGTACTTCAATGACAGGTACATTGTCTTTGCCAAGCACATTGGAGTTCTTGGGTAATTGTTCGTTCATGAGTTGTAACTTTAATTGTGATTTGATATTGCCTGACAAGCTGAAATATCTTGGCGGTATTGCTTTTTATGAAAACTCTTATTTGTCTGGGACATTGATGTTGCCAGATGGATTGGAGCATATCGGAGCCTCCGCTTTTTATGGTTGTAGAAATATCACTGGAGATATCAAGATACCACAGAAAATAACAAATATTGAAAGTGGAACATTTCAAGAAATGGGATGTAATGGCACGTTGATATTGCACGATGGTATAACAAATATTGGCGAAAGGGCATTTTCTGGTACGCCATTAAGAGGCGAGCTTACATTGCCCAAAAATTTAGTTACACTTGGCGAATATGCGTTCAGTGGCTGTAACTTTTCCGGAAACTTGATTATTCCTAAAGGATTGCTAATAATTAATGATGGTGTCTTTTACTATAATTCACGTCTTACGGGAATAGTTGAATTTCCAGAAAATATTTTAAGTATAGGTACTAATGCTTTTGCAGGATGTAGTAATATAGAAGGGCTTGTAATACCTGCCAGTGTTGAAAATATATTTGGCAGTGCATTTGAAAATTGTTTTTATATAGGGTCTATTGTTTGTAAAGGAGAGATGCCGGCACGTGTGGCAAGTAGTGCATTCAATGGTGTTCCAAAGGATAATTTTACACTTGAAGTGCCGGAGGCGGCTGTGCCGCAATACCAGACTGCACCAGGCTGGAACGAATTTAAGCGCATTGCCGCTCATCACGAGCTTGTATGCCGTCCGTCATTGGCATGTGCCTTGAATATAGGAAGTACACAAACGCTTATTGTTGACGCTGAAGGTGAATGGGAAGTGGCAAGCAAACCAGACTGGTGCGAACTGTCGCAGACAAGCGGCGGAGGCAAGACGGAGGTGACGCTTACCATCAAGGCTTTGGCAAAAGGTTCCGGAAACCGTGAAGGAGAAATAGTGTTCAAACTGAAAGACGAGGACTACACTCACAAATGCACAGTCTCGCAATACGATTATGAATATGATGAAGATGAGTGGCTGGCTTTGCAAACGGCAACGCGTGGTAACAACGGAGGCATCAATATAGTAATTCTTGGCGACGGATATGATGCTGAAGATATTGCTAATGGAGATTACCTAACTACTATGAAGCAACAGATTGAATACTTTTTTGGTGTTGAACCTTACACCACTTACCGTGACTACTTCAATGTGTACACGGCTTTCCCATTGTCGCAGGAGAGTGGTGTAGGCACGGTTAACACCATACGTAATAATCGCTTCAATACAACATACACGGGTGGAGCGGGGCTTAAGGCCGATAATGACGAAATATTTAGTTATACACTAAAAGCGCCTACCGTGAATGAAAGTAATCTTAACCAGACGTTAATCATCATCGTGCCAAACAGCACTGACTATGGCGGTATTACTCAGATGTGGACTGACGGCTCGGCCATAGCATTCTGTCCGTTAAGTACGGATGATTATCCGTTTGATTCGCGTGGAGTAATCCAACATGAGGCAGGCGGCCACGGCTTCGGCAAGCTCGGTGACGAGTACATCTATCATAATGCTTTCATTGATTTCTGTGGTTGTTCCTGTTGTGGACATGTCGATGGGTTTAATCAGGCAAAGGCAAATGGCTGGTATGACAATCTTTCACTTACAGGAAAGATGCACGAAGTACCTTGGAGTCATCTTATCTTTGACAGTCGTTACAGCGATTTGGTTGACATATACGAGGGTGGCTTTATGCACAGTCGCGGTGTATTCCGCTCGGAGCAGAACTCCTGCATGAACAACAACATACCTTATTATAGTACGATAAGCCGCGAGAGTATCGTGAAGCGCATCAAACAATATGCCGGAGAGACATATTCGTTTGAGGAGTTTGTCGCCAACGACAAGCGCGATGCTGGTGCTGTGACGCGCAGTGCGGACGTCAAGGTTAGCGGACGCATGATGCATAGCCGTCAGGCTCCTCCGCAGATACACAGAGGCAGTCCACTGAAAAAGAGATAGGACTGGCGGACAGCAAAGGCTATCAATAACTTAAAAGAAGAAAAAATGAAGAAAAATATAATAAAATATGTTGCGTTGGCGTTATTTATTACGGGGCTGTCGGCATGTTCGCAGGACGAAGACGGCGGCAAACCCCTTGACGCCAAGCATACACCCATGACATTTTCCGTTACCCATCCGGCGCAGCGCACTCGCGTTACAGACACTAATTTTGAGGATGGCGACAAAATCGGAGTGTTTGTTAACGGAACAGACGTTTCGCTTGAAATAGGCGGGAACCTTGTAAACAACGAGCCATTGACGCTTAACGGCGACGCATGGACAGCTTCACGCACGCTTTATTGGGATGAGGGCACGTTCAACGCTTACGCATATTATCCTTACATGCTGCAAGTAAGTTCGATTGAAGACCAGCCATTCAGCGTAAGTACCGACCAGGGAGCAGTTGATGAGGCTACAGGTTTGGACGGATATGAGGCAAGTGATTTCCTCTATGCCAAGACTGAAGGGATAAGCGCATCTAACTCACCTGTGCCGCTGACGTTCAGGCACATAATGAGCAAGCTGACGGTACGTCTGGTTAAGGGTGAAGACTTTGAAGGAGACATGCCCACGGACGGGGAGGTGTACATACACAACACTGTACCGACGGCCACAATTGACCTTGGTGCAGGCGTGGCAACGCGATATGTGCGCGGAACACGGACTACAATCAAGGCTAAGCAGGACGCAGGAACAATATTCTCGGCCATAGTAGTGCCGCAGCGTGTTGAAAACAGGATGCCCCTGATAGAAGTAATAATGAAAGGTGTATCTTACATATATGAAAGTACGTTCCAGTTCAAACCGGGCACGAACCATCTTGTGAACCTCGTCATTTCAGACAATCCCGACCAGGTGAAGATTGAAATAGGCGGAGAGATAGAGGACTGGCAGTAAACATGAAGACCTTTATATACATTTTGTTTGCATTTACACTGGCATTAATGGGTGTGGCGGCGGCATTATGGCTGTCGCGCACCTTCAATGTAAACGGGAATAATGTATGTAAAAGGTTCGGCATGTATGAAGGGCGTGAGCTTGTTGCCGTTGCCGATGGGAACGGCGATACGTGCATTGTTGTTGAGGATGGCAGAGGGCATAAGGTGTTTGATATTCCTGTGCGCAATTGTATTCTTGACATTCGTTACCGTAACGGCCTGTTGCGTTTCCGCGAGAAGATGACCGGCAGGATGGGCTTTATAGATAAAAACGGTATCGTTACGTTCTTCGTTGAAGGACAGGATACAGACTATGAGCAAGAGAGATATGGCCGCGCTACATTTCGTCCCCAGCAGGATAATTCGGTTGACGGTGTGTCGCCGGACGTAGCATGCGAGACGCAAGAGGCAATGCCGTCGCGCAAGCTGGGTGTTGATGACCTGCGCAAGCTAAGGCGCGACAATCCATTTTACCGCGAAGCTGTGAAAGTGTTGTCGGGAAAACTTGGTGAGGATGATGCAGAGCGCAGGCGCGTAATACTGAATTATTGCGAGCATCTTAGGATGGCATACGTAACCAAGGATGTTGATTTCATAAAGCAACTGTTCAGCGAACGCGCCTTGATAATTGTTGGAAACGTGGTGAAAGAAGCGTCCGATGACAAGCACGGATATGCCGTCGGGGGCCGTGTGGAATATTATTTGCGCACGAAAGACGAGTATGTGAAGCGCCTGTCTAAGGCGTTTGCAGCCAACAAGCGGATTGATGTCGGCTTTTCCGATTTTCGGATAATGCGCCATCCCACGATGGATGGCATATATGGAGTAAGCTTGCGCCAGCATTATAGCAGTGACAGGTATTCAGATGATGGGTGGCTGTTCCTGCTGTGGGATTTCCGTGACGAGGCTATGCCCTGCATCCACGTAAGGACATGGCAGCCTGCGGCAGATGTAAGCGGCGGTGAAGATGTTATAAGCATTGGTGACTTTAATTTGGAATGATGACGAAACGAATGTTACCTGAACAGTTTTCCATATTGTTCCGGACGTGCGGTGAGACTGGACTTGGGCGTGTGCTGTGTTTGTGCATGGTTTTGGTTTATGCGGCGGTGCAGTCTGTAGCTGTTACATGGTATGGTTCAAGTCATGCTGCCTTGTATGGAGATACGTTGGCGGTGAAGTTCAAAGTGTCTGTTTTCAGGACTTTGCCGAATGATGTCACCGCGTTTATCTCTCCGGTTTACGATCTAAACGGAGAGGCATGTGCATTGGTAAAAGTGGTGGCATCGGCTGATTTCGCATTCTCTTCTCCGCTTGGAGTGGTGAAAAGGGAGAACAAGACTGGCGAAGTTTGGCTGTATCTGCCCAAGGGTAGCAAGCTGTTGACGATAAAGCATCCGCAATGGGGAGTGATGAGGGACTATCGTTTCAGTAAACCGTTGGAGAGCCATGTTACTTATGAAATGAATCTTGCGACGCCTGAAGTGAGGCTTGCGGCAAGGCCGGACACGGTTGTCTTGACAAAGACTGTTACTGATACGGTCGTTGTGTCGCGGAAGAAACCGAAGATGCCACTGGCTTTTCACGCCTTGTTTACAGTGGCGATACACGAACATGGGCCGTCATGGGGATTGATGTTGGCTGTATTGCGCAGGCACGGGGCTTTCGTCCATGCGCAGAGCGACATGCGGAGCATCGGCAAGACTGTGCAGACTTGCGACCGTGACGGCATGTTGCCGGATAGCGATGTTAAACCATACTACACTGGCAAGACGCGCCATGCGAACTATGTATTGACCGCCGGACTTGCGCATCGCGTATGCCGGTGGCTTGATGTTTTTTATGGTGCAGGCTATGGACGCACTTCCACAGCATGGCAACTTGCCGAAAGCGAAGGCGGCGGATATGTGCTTAACGAGGGACTGACCCATAAGGGCGTGGCGGCAGAAGCCGGCGTGATGTCTTCATTCGGACGTGTCAGCGTTTCGGCTTCGGCTGTAACGGTTAAGTTCCGCCAGTGGCAGGTAAGTCTCGGAGTAGGTGTCAGGCTGTGGAAAAATAATAAATAAATAATGAACAGGTCTTTTTTTACATATTTTGTGCAGTTATTTGCTGTTTTGATGCTTGCATCGTGCAGTGATAATGATGGACCGGACAACTTCGAGCCGCAGCTCTTTGTTGACGGGGCGGTTGACATAACACGCACGGAAGCCACCGTTGCAGGGCATGCAGACCTGCGCGGAAACCAGACGAAACCAAAGTTTACGTTTGAGTATGGGGCTGACGAGAGAGCGATGAATATTGTTGTGTCTGCGGAAAGCGACAATGACGGAGCAATGACGGCGCGTCTGGCAGGGCTTAGTGCCGGAACTCAATATTATTTCCGCCTGAAAAGCGACAACGGACGAGTGACGTTGAGCAGCGAAGTCGGCACTTTTACCACAAAGCCCAACGACCTTCCTTCCATAACGGGACTGTCGTTGTTAAGCCAAGGTCCTATGAGTGCGATTGTTTCGTTCGGCATTACAGATGACGGCGGTGAAGCGATAACCGAGGCCGGGTGTTATGTCGTAGACGTTGAAAGCGGAGATACAACTAAAATAAAGGCCGAAGATGGCAGTACGGATGAAGGCTCTGAATGTCGCATGACAATACGTGGATTAAGGCAAAAGGCAGAGTATGAGTTGCTTCCGTATGCAGTGAACCGTGTTGGAGAAACCAAAGGCGAGGTTATGTCATTGTCTACGGGTGATGCTGTGAAGACGAGTGAACCCGGAGAGTTGGCAACTCTCATGGCTGATGACCTTTATGCGTTCACTAAACTATCGTTTGCCGGCCCTATGAACGGTGACGATTTCCGTTGCCTTAGAGCTATGATGGGATGTGGTATCGACGGAGAAAGCACACCGGGGAGACTGGTTGATGTTGATATCACAGATGTGAGGATTGTAGCTGGAGGCAGCAGCTATGACATGCAGCACTATACGGAGGACAATGTGGTTGGCTCCGGCCTTTTTGCAGGATGTTCCATGTTGGAAAATGTTTCTCTTCCTGCCACCGCCATAAAGGTTGGCATGGACGCATTCAAAGACTGCCGGTCGTTGAAGCGCATACAGATACCGGCCTCAGTGGTGTCGGTTGAGCATTCAGACGGATGCACCGGTCTTGAAAGTATTGAAGTTTCTCCAGCCAACAGCGTATATGCAGGTGTTGACGGAGTTTTGTTTGATGCAGGTGTTACCAATATCATGTGGTTCCCAATGGGCAAGACCGGCTATTATGAGTTGCCTTCAACAGTCACATCAATAGGTGATTACGCATTCAGAAGTTGCAACATAACGCAGTTTGTGTTTCCCGATGGCATAAAAGAAATAGGACAGGGCGCATTTTATGGCAGCCTGGTTGAGTCTGTCTCTTTGCCTGACGGGCTTACGCTTATACCTTCAGGCACTTTCCAAGAATGCAGCCGACTAAAGGAAGTGAGGCTTGGCGAAAGCACGGAACTCATAACCGAATACGCTTTTGACGGTTGTCCTCTCGAAAATCTGTACATTACCGCTAAATTTCCGCCTGTTTGTTATGAAAACGCTTTTGGGCAGACGGCCGATGACATATTCCAACAGTGTGTGCTCCATGTGCCGTCAAGCAGCGTTACTTGGTATAAGGAAGACAGGGAATGGGGACGTTTTGATAAAATCATAGGGATAGAATGAATAAGAATACGCCGGAAATAGAAGAGCTTAAATTGCTTGTTGAACGCAAATTCAATCGTGTTCTGGGAACCACGACTGACTTTGAGGAATTTTCATTGCATCTTTCACGTAAATTCGGGATGCGCCTTTCAGCCTCGACTTTGAAGCGTCTTTGGGGCTATGTTGGCGACAGCCACGCTCCGCGCAAATGCACTCTTGACGTGCTTTCGCGTTATATAGGGCATGAAAGTTATGCTGATTTCAAGTCATGGCTTAAGACAAGCACGAGATACAATTCTTCGTTTTTCGATGCGCGGCAGCTTACAAGCAGCGAACTGTGTTCAGGCGCGGAAGTAGAGATAGGGTGGAGTCCCAACCGTATAGTACGCCTTGGTTATCTCGGTAACAGCAGATACGAGGTAAGAAGTTCGCTTAACAGTAAACTTGTCACAGGCGACCGTTTCATGACAGGTTGCTTCATAAAGGAACAGCCGCTGTATCTTCCGTTCATAGAGCGCGACGGTTGCCGCACCGCACCTTTTGTTGCAGGGCGTAACGGAGGGCTTACAATAATCAATGTAATTAGAGACAAGGCATGAACGGACAAGGCGGAAGCGATATGCAGGAAAATACTTCGGGATATACGGACAAGCTCGACATTGAGATGGAAACGCCGTCGATGCCGGTAGACGACAAGTTCAGTTCCCTGCATTGTTTTTATGTGTCTCCTCACGGCCACACGCGTTTGTTTTATGCGTCGCGTTATGGGAAATTGTACGTATTGAAATGTCTTAAGCCAGATTATCTTTACATCCCTTTATACAGACAGGCATTGGTCAAGGAGTTTGAGATTGGCTTGCAGCTTGACCATCCTTATATATGCCGGACCATAGGTATGGAAGAGGTGGAAGGCCTTGGCTCTGCCATCGTGATGGAGTGTATTGACGGCTGCACCC
The DNA here is from genome assembly GCA_900551055.1 of uncultured Prevotella sp. GTDB lineage: Bacteria > Bacteroidota > Bacteroidia > Bacteroidales > Bacteroidaceae > Prevotella. Next base: position 10,607 of record URUK01000001.1, read on the forward strand.
TCAAAAGTCTTATTGACAAGCGGCAGCTTACCCCGGCTTTGGCGCGTAAGATTGTCGCACAGGCCTCTGCAGCGATAGATTACATGCACAGCAAACAGATAATCCACCGTGACCTTAAGCCTTCCAACATAATGGTGACGCACAATGGACACAACGTGAAAATAGTTGACTTCAGCCTTGCCGACGGTGACATGTTTGTAGTGCTGAAGCAGCCCGGAGGCACTTCCGGCTATATTGCGCCAGAACTGTTGCAAAAGGGAGCAAAGTCGGATGTGCGTTGTGATGTTTACTCTTTCGGAAAAGTCATGCAGGACATGGCAGCTCTGATAGGCGATAATGCCATGGTGGAGGCGGCCGAAAAGTGTACTTGCAGGAATGTTGCAGAGCGTCCGTCTGTCATACCGCGCATAAAAGGGTATGCTGCCGACGGACGAAAGCGGTCGGGCTGGTTTGTAGCATTCTCGCTTATAGCCATTGGCTTGGTGGCCTTTGTCATTGCTTCCATAATAGCGTATGTGCGCGGTGCAGACATACAATCGGACGGGAACGATGTGACAGACATGTCCGTATGGGTCGGCAATATCGATTGACAAACGCTTTTTATTGCCGTGCCGTTATGGATACATGAACAAAAATCCTCACCTTTGCTTCACGTAGATAGGATGCGGCTCGGCAAAGCCAAACAAAAAACTTCGTTTTTCATTTCTCTTTGCGCTCGCCTTTCACTATCTTTGCACCCTCAAAACCGTTAAGGGTGTAAGTATTTCAATGTAATTAACTTTATTCAAACATGTTGACAGAGAAGCGCAGCAGTATGCTTCATGGCGTACTGCTTATAACATTGTTTTCATGCGCCGCGTTTTATATCGGCGACATGGGGTTTGTCAAGAGCCTGCAGCTAAGCCCTATGATTGTAGGCATAGTTCTCGGAATGCTTTATGCGAACAGCCTTCGCAATAATCTGCCTGACACATGGGTGCCGGGAATACAGTTCTGTTCCAAGCGCATATTGCGTATAGGCATAATACTTTACGGCTTCCGCCTGACATTCCAGAACGTGCTTGAGGTCGGCTTGCCTGCCATCGTGATAGATGCGATAGTTGTGACGGTGACAATATGCGGCGGCATTTTTATCGGCAAGTTGCTGAAGATGGACAGGGGCATAACCCTTTTGACGTCGGTTGGCAGTGCAATATGCGGTGCAGCAGCGGTTCTTGGTACGGAATCGGCCATCCGTGTGAAACCGTATAAGACTGCCGTAGCCGTGTCAACGGTTGTTATTTTCGGAACATTAGCAATGTTTGTCTATCCGGTGCTGTATCGTAATGGGGTGTTCGACCTTGATGCCAAGGCTATGGGAATATTCACCGGCTCTACAGTGCATGAAGTGGCACACGTTGTAGGAGCAGGCAACGCTATGGGCAAAGAGGTTTCAGATGCTGCTATCATTGTAAAGATGCTCCGCGTGATGATGCTTGTGCCGGTGTTGCTCATAATCAGTTACAGCGTTATGCGTGCCGCTTTGCAAAGAGGGGACACCGAAGGACGGGGACGAATATCGCTCCCTTGGTTCGCAATATTTTTCCTGGTTGTCATCGGTTTCAATTCATTTGGTTTGTTGCCGCGTGGTCTTGTGGATTTCATCAACGTCTTTGACACATTTCTTTTGACTATGGCGATGACCGCCCTCGGAGCAGAAACCAGCATCGACAAGTTCAAGAAGGCCGGCTTCAAGCCGTTCCTGCTAGCATTCATATTGTTCATCTGGCTTGTTGCCGGAGGCTACTTTATGGCCAAATACCTTGTGCCGATGATAGGATAAAGTCCCGTTGCCATGACGTGTGGCAATTGTTGCCACACGCTTGTTTAAGCTCTTGTATTTTGTGATGTTTGGGACTGTCTTGCAGAAGGTGGCCTTTCGCGATGTGAAAGGCCACCTTTTACCGTCTGAAATGCCGCATATTGCAGCGCAATATGCGGCATTTTGGAATGAAGGTGTAATCCGGTCATCCTTTTGACGGATATTTACCGTCAATCCGTTTGTTCAGAATGGCGCAGATGTCTTTTGCTTTCATCGTAAGGTTTGCTGTCGGAATGCTGATTGCCGCGCCGGTCTTTTTCAGGTTGTAGGTCATCAGCTGCGTGGTAATGCCGTTGCTGCCGTCAAACAGCTGTTCCATAACATTCTTCTTGTAGTCAACCGCAATCATTTTGGAACCGTATATGCTGATAATCCTGAACTGCTTTACGTCGTCGAAGTTTATTGTATGATAGCTCTTCTTAAACTGTACATAGAAACTGACGTTGCGGTCGGTTATAATAATAAACGGTATGTTCTTTATCCTGTTGTGCAGTGTTGCGAAAAGCTGTAGAAGGCCGCCGAGGCCGAAGAAAGCTATGTTAAGCCATCCGCCTATAAGCTTGACAGTTGTGGTGCAATCGTCGTCATTCAGTATGAAAATACCTCCTGTGACAAACAGAAGGCACATGACTGCAAGCGACAGGCTCTTGTATTGGCTTTGGTATATCCTTATTTCATTGTTCTCGGGTTGTGTCCCGGCGTGTTTCCCCATATTTTTGTAGAATTGTTTTGTTGTCTGCTTACAAAGATAATGTCTTATCTTATTTTCACAAACATTTCGTTTTAAAATCACTCCATTATCCTTAAGGATTCGTTTTTTTATATTACTTTTGTACCAATTTATGCAAGTTGGCATGACCGGGCGTGCGTAATATCCAGATATTGATATGTTACTCATGTTTGTTTGCTACTTCATGCGACAATAAATAACGACAAGACATTTTATATGAGCAGGAAAAAGAAACCGTTACCCGTATTGGAGAACGTCACTATAACAGATTATGCAGCCGAAGGTAAGTCGATAGCGAGGGTCAACGACCTTGTCGTCTTCGTGCCGTTCGCCGTTCCGGGCGATGTCGTCGATTTGCAGGTGAGGCGCAAGAAACACAGTTACTGCGAGGCGGAAATCATAAGGATAGTGAAGCCAAGCAGTGTAAGGATAGCTCCGCAGTGCGCCCACTTCGGGCTGTGCGGCGGCTGCAAGTGGCAGAATGTGCCATACACGGAGCAGCTGAAGATGAAGCAGAAGCAGGTGCGCGACCAGCTTACACGCATAGGCAAGGTTGAGTTGCCCGAAATAAGGCCCATTCTCGGTTCGGAAAAGACTTTCGGTTACCGCAACAAACTTGAGTTCGGTTGCTGCAACAAGCGGTGGCTTACGAAAGAGGAGATTGCGGCAGGTACAGAATATACGCAGATGAACGCCATCGGTTTCCATATAACCGGGGCGTTCGATAAAATCCTTCCGATAGAGAAGTGCTGGCTGATGGACGACCTGCACAACCGCATACGCAACGCCATCCGTGACTACGCATATGCTACAGGGATGACGTTTTACGACCTGCGCGGCAAGCACGGACTGCTGCGCGACATTGTGATAAGGAATTCTGATACGGGCGAATGGATGGTGCTCGTACAGTTCCACTATGACGAAGAGGGCGACGATGAACGTGCAAAGGGGCTGTTGCAGCATTTGGCCGACGGCTTTCCCGAAATAACATCGTTGCTTTACGTTGACAACCAGAAGGCCAACGACACTTACAACGACCTCGACATACAGGTGCTCAAGGGTGAAGACCATATCTTCGAAACGATGGAGGAACTGAAGTTCAAGGTGGGAGCTAAGAGCTTTTACCAGACAAACACGGAGCAGGCCCAGCGTCTTTACTCGGTTGTTCGCGATTTCGCCGGACTTACCGGCAATGAACTCGTTTACGACCTGTACACCGGCACCGGCACTATTGCAAACTTCGTAGCGCGCAATGCGCGTAAGGTTGTAGGGATAGAGTATGTACCTGAAGCCATTGAGGACGCCAAAGTCAACTCCGAAATCAACGGAATTGAAAACACGTTGTTTTATGCCGGAGACATGAAAGATATACTGACCGACGGCTTCATCGCCGCAAACGGCCGCCCTGACATAGTAATAACCGACCCGCCGCGTGCCGGGATGCACCCCGACGTGGTGCAGACGATAATCCGTACAGGCACGGGGCGCATTGTATATGTAAGTTGCAATCCGGCCACACAGGCGCGCGACCTTGCGCTGCTGGACCAATATTATAAGGTGGAAGCAGTACAGCCGGTGGACATGTTTCCGCATACGCCGCACGTGGAAAACGTTGTCCTGTTGGTAAAACGGGCTTGACCGGCCGCATCCAAACCATGAATTAATGAGACCATGATGTATAAGAAATCCTGTTTATTTGCCGTATCGCTTTTCCTTTTGTCTGCATATAATGGCGTTTCAGCGCAGGAAAAGGCGAAAATCTTTGACAAACCGAAATTAAGCGGCTATGCGATAGGCCAATATCAATACAGCGGACAGCATGAGGCTGAAAGCAATACGTTCAGTGTAAGGATGGTGCGCCTGTCGCTTGACGGACGCATACTTGGCGATTTCGCTTACAAACTGCAGGGGCAGATTAACGGTAATACATCGACTTTAGGTGACAGCCCGAGGCTCGTGGATGTATATTTGGAGTGGCAGAAACTGCCGTTCCTGAAGATAAAGGCAGGTCAATTCAAGCGTCCTTTCACGTTCGAGAATCCCATGAATCCCATAGACCAAGGCTTCATGGGCTATTCGCAGAACGTCAGCAAGCTGGCTGGCTTCAGCGACCGGACAGGCGAACACGCCTCAAACGGCCGTGACATAGGCTTGCAGTTGCAGGGCGACGTTATAAAGACGGCATCGGGCAGGTATCTGCTTCATTATCAAGTAGGTGTGTTCAACGGTCAAGGCATAAATACAAAGGATGTAGACAATCGGAAAGATGTTATCGGCGGCATTTGGGTTATGCCTGTTTCCGGCCTGCGTATAGGCGCGTTCGGTTGGAACGGTTCATACGCACGGAAGGGCGAGGATGGTGTGAAGAGCCTGGGGAAGCACCGCTATGCAATAAGCGGCGAGTATGTGGCGGACGACTGGACATTCCGTTCGGAATACATACATTCCACAGGTTACGGTTTCACCAAGGTTTACAACCAAAGCTCTGACGTAAGGGATGACGCCGTAAACTATTCATCTGGCAATAAGGCCGACGGATTTTATGCCTTGGCTATTGCCCCTGTAATAAAAAAGAGACTGCATGTGAAGGCCCGTTACGACATGTACCGTCCGCAGGCGGAATGGGGAACGAGCAAGACTTTTTATGAATTGGGCATAGATTATGTCTTTGTGAAGAACCTACAGGTTAACCTTGAATACGCGTTTGTCAATGACCGTTCGCTTCAAAGGCATAATTATAGCATGATAGACACACAATTATCATTCAGGTTCTAATAAAAACAAATGATTATGAACATTCCGTTAGTATTTTGGCTTGTGCCGTTCGCGTCGGTATGTGCATTGGCAATGGCATGGTATTTCTTCAAGTACATGATGAAGGAAGACGAGGGAACAGTCAGGATGAAAGAGATTGCCGGATATGTGCGCATAGGAGCTATGGCCTATCTCAAGCAGCAGTACAAGGTTGTGGCTGTTATTTTCATCATCTTGTGTCTGGTGTTTGCGTTTATGGCTTATGTGCTCCATGTACAAAATCCGTGGGTTCCGTTCGCGTTTCTCACCGGTGGAATTTTCTCCGGTTTGTGCGGTTTTTTCGGCATGAAGACCGCCACTTACGCTTCAGCCCGTACCGCTAATGCCGTAAGGAGCAGCCTCGACCGTGGTTTGCGTATTGCTTTCAGAAGCGGAGCGGTGATGGGACTTGTGGTAGTAGGTCTCGGCCTTCTTGACATCGCGTTGTGGTTTGTTCTGCTTAGCGCTTTTTATGAAGGTGAGAATACAGCTCTTGTAACTATTACCACGACCATGCTTACGTTCGGAATGGGTGCTTCCACGCAGGCATTGTTCGCTCGCGTAGGCGGCGGAATATACACAAAGGCCGCCGATGTCGGTGCCGACCTTGTAGGAAAGGTTGAGGCTGACATTCCTGAAGACGACCCTCGTAACCCTGCGACGATAGCAGACAATGTTGGTGACAATGTCGGCGACGTTGCGGGAATGGGAGCGGACTTGTACGAAAGCTATTGCGGAAGCATACTTAGCACGGCTGCCCTTGGCGCAACTGCGTTCGCCCTGAACGGTGACATGCAGCTGAAGGCTGTCATTGCGCCAATGCTTATAGCGGCGGTTGGCATATTCCTTTCGTTGGCCGGAATATTCATGGTGCGTACAAAGGAAGGGGCAACGATGAAAGACTTGCTTCACTCCCTAAGCCTTGGTACAAATGTTTCAGCCTGTCTGATAGCAGTTGCGACGTTTGTAATACTTTATCTGTTGGACATAGAGAATTGGATTGGCGTCTCGTTTTCCGTAATCAGTGGATTGGCCGCCGGTGTGATTATCGGTATGGCAACGGAATATTATACCAGCCAGGGCTACAAACCGACGAAGAGCATCGCCAAATCATCGGAAACCGGTTCGGCTACGGTGATAATTAAAGGCATAGGTACAGGCATGATTTCTACAATGGTGCCGGTCGTTACTATATCTGTTGCCATAATTGCGAGCTATCTTTGCGCCAACGGTTTTGACATGTCGATGAGTTCGGCCAGCATATCCAAAGGACTTTACGGCATCGGAATAGCAGCCGTAGGCATGCTTTCCACACTTGGAATAACACTTGCCACCGACGCTTACGGACCGATTGCCGACAATGCCGGCGGAAATGCCGAAATGAGCGGACTCGACCCGGAAGTGCGCAAGCGTACTGATGCGCTCGACGCTTTAGGTAATACTACCGCTGCTACAGGCAAGGGGTTTGCCATAGGCAGTGCGGCCCTTACGGCGTTGGCGTTGCTTGCTTCATATATCGAGGAGATAAAAATCAACATGTCACGGGCTGTGGCGGAAGGAGAGGTTTTTATTGACAATGTGGGAAATGTTTTTAATCCTGACAATGCCGGTCTTCTTGACATGATAAACTTCTTCCAAGTCAATTTGATGAATCCCAATGTGCTTGTCGGAGTTTTTGTCGGTGCGATGGCCGCGTTCATGTTCAGTGGAATAACAATGGGTGCGGTAGGCCGTGCAGCCGGTTCTATGGTAGAAGAAGTCAGGCGGCAGTTCCGTGAAATCAAGGGCATATTAGACGGCAATGCAACGCCTGATTATGACCGCTGCATAAAGATTTCAACTCGCTCGGCTCTTCGTGAAATGATACTTCCGTCGGTTTTGGCAATCATAATACCAGTAGTTGTGGGCATGGTGCTTGGCGTTGCTGGTGTACTTGGACTGCTTGTCGGCGGAATGTCAACAGGTTTTACGCTTGCAGTGTTCATGGCTAATTCAGGCGGAGCATGGGACAATGCAAAAAAGATGATAGAGGAAGGCAACTTCGGCGGTAAAGGTTCGCCATGCCATAAGGCCGCAGTTGTGGGTGATACCGTTGGTGATCCGTTCAAGGACACATCCGGTCCGTCACTCAACATCCTGATAAAACTGATGTCGATGGTTAGCATTGTCATGGCAGGGCTTACTGTGGCATTCATTTGACAATGTCACTGTTACAATTCAGAATAAGGTGGTTTCCGAAATGAAACAGCCTTGTGGGCCGACATGCTGATATTTACAACAACATTCTATTGAAGCTTTTTGTAAACCGTTGATAATGAGCGGTTTGCTCCAATCTTTCCTTTTGCCTTGTAAAAGACCGTCTTTTACAGGGCAAAAGGATGCCTTTTATAGACTAAAAAGCCGTATTTTACATTGTAAAACATGACCTTTCCGAAAACGTATGCGTTCATTATGTCTTTCAACAGGCTTGTTGTTATCATGTAAACCGACGTGTAAGGAAAAAAAATAAAGCGGTGGGCCTTCACAGGCAACCGCTCTATATCTTCAATAGGTATTAGTTTTTTAAGGTAAAAAGATTGTTTTCAGGATAACGATTGCAAATATATAGACTTTTTTTTTATTAACCAAACAATAATAAAGATTTATTTTTACAAATTTAATGTGTGCCCACACAATTGAAATGTTTAACAGTTGTTAGTAAATAAGTATTGAATATATGGCCGTTTTGAGGTGTTAATTCCACTTTTTATTAATATATATTTGTTTTAATGAATAAAAGATTGTAACTTTGGGGTATGAAAAGATATGTACATAGCCGTTTAAGGTTATTTCTTGCCGTAGGCATGCTCTTGTTGTCAGGTATTCAAGGGTATGCGGACAACCGTCTAAAGCGAGAGTTCAGGGGTGCATGGATACAGTGTGTAAACGGACAGTTTCTGGGCATGGGTACGCGCCAGATGCAGGCAACGCTTGCGTCCCAGCTCGACAGGCTTAAGGCTTGTGGAGTGAATGCGATAATATTTCAGGTGAGGCCGGAGTGCGACGCATTGTATGAAAGTAAACTCGAGCCATGGAGCCGGTTCCTTACAGGAAGGCAGGGACAGCCTCCTTCGCCTTACTGGGATCCGTTGGCATGGATGGTGGAACAGTGCCATAAGCGTGGAATGGAGCTTCATGCATGGATAAATCCTTACAGGGCAAAGACCAAGACCACGCGCGAACTTGCAAGCACTCATGTGGCCATACGGCACCCTGAAACGGTTTTTGCGTATGACGGGCAATTGATATTGAATCCGGGCTTGCCTGAAAACCGTGATTATATATGTAAGGTGGTGGCGGATATTGTCGGGCGTTATGATGTTGACGGCCTGCATATAGACGATTATTTTTATCCGTATCCCGTGGCCGGGCAGTCGATACCTGATGGCAGGGAATATGCCGCTTATGGCAACGGGATTAAGGATATTGGCGACTGGCGCCGCTATAATGTCAACCTTTTCATGAAACAGCTTTATGAAACGATACACGAAGTAAAGCCATGGGTGAAGTTCGGAGTGTCGCCATTCGGCATTTACCGCAATAAGAAAAGCGACCCAATGATGGGCAGCAACACCAACGGCCTTCAGAATTATGACGATTTGTACGCCGATGTGCTTATGTGGGTGAACAACGGATGGCTTGATTACTGCGTGCCTCAGCTGTATTGGGAAATCGGCCATAAGGCTGCTGATTATGAGACGCTGATAAAATGGTGGAACAAATATGCAGGGAAACGCCATCTTTATATAGGTGAGGATGTGGAGCGGACGGCGAAATTCCCAGACCCTGACAACCCGAACATTAACCAGTTGCCTGCCAAGCGCAAGCTGCACAATGAGATGTGGAATGTAAACGGCACGGTGTTGTGGTACGCAAAGGCTGTTGTTGATAATGTCGGGAACTATGGTTCGTTATTGGAAAAGGTGTATTGGAAGCATCCTGCGCTTGTTCCGACGATGCCTTATATTGACGGCAAGGCTCCTAAGAAAGTCATGAAAATGAAGATAATGGGCATCGACGGCCGTCCGGTACTTTTTTGGAAGGCACCGAGTGGCAAGGGATGGAAAAACGAGGCGGTAAAATATGTTGTGTACAAGTTCACCAAGGGTGACAAGGAAGATATTGGTAATCCTGCGAAAATCGTTGCCATCACCACTGACGAGTTCTACGAGATACCTGAGACCGACATCCGTCCGGGCGAGAAAGTGAAGTATGCCGTAACGGCTTTGGACAGGATGAGCAACGAAAGCAAACCGAAGAAGAAGTCGATTAAATATTAAAGATACAGGGCTATGAATGTTACAGATGCAACCATTGCACAGATAGAACGCTTTATAAGGAAGATAGCGCAGAAGTTTCCTGCGGTTGAAGAGCCGGTGATAATGACCGACATACATTTGAGTTTGTCGCAGGAAACGGGCGAACTCATGGCGTTTGACGACAATGACAGCGAGATAACGCGATGTGTTGTCGATGATTGGATTAATTGTCCTGTCCCTGATTTTTATGACAGTGTTGCCGGAGTGATAAGGGACATTATGGCGAAGATGCAGGATGTGGTCGAGAACTTGTGCATATTGAAGCCTTACAGCTTCATTCTTGAGAATGATGACAGGGAGCATTTGTGCGAGCTGTACCTCGTTGACAGCGACATTAAAATCATTGGCGGCGACCTGATGAAAGGGCTGGATGAAGACCTTGACAGGTTTCTTGACGATTTGTTGAAATGATAACTTGTGTCATCGGGCAACTCCTCATACGCTGGTGATACAAAATATAATGGATGCTTTATTGTGGGTATGGACTATATTTATTATCGGATGTATGTGTGGTATGCCAGAAAGGGAGATTGTGCACCTATGGCAAGTATGCTGTTCATAACAGCTGTAAAGTTTTTCTTATGGTTCCCTCTTGCTGGTTTTGTGATGGCTTTGCTTAGTGATGGAAATAAAAACGCTAATCTTGCAATGTATCTTCTATACGCTGTCTTTGTGTTTGTGCATTCATTGGTGAGATATGCCAAAAGGAAAGACGATATATTTGCAAGATATAAACGTTCGAAATATAACAGGAGTGTAAGCAATTGGCTGATATTCAGTTTTCTGCCATTGAGTATTGTTGGAGGCATTTCCATCTACATTTTTCTTTATGTAAGTGTGATTACACCATATTGCTTGAATGGTAAGCTGCTTTATGTTATTGATATGTTGTGATAAGGAATATCAATCATAATGCCGCTGGAAATCAGCGCATTTCCGAATGGCCATCTTTTACCGTGTGAAAGGTGGCCTTTTGTGTTGTAAAAGGTGGCGTTTTGCAGCGTAAAATACGGCATATTGGAAAATATTTGGCCGGATTTGTATAATAAATATGTTTTTAATTAGACTTTAAGCGCCTGTTAAGCGTTTTTTATAATACTGATAAGCGTTTTACTTTAACTTTGCAATCAGAAAGTTAAACGTAAACAGATATTATGAGAACATTCAAGAGATTAGCATTCATTGTGTTGCTGGCGGCATCGGCTTGCGGTGTTTCCGCCCAGCAGCGTGAGTTGTACAAGGACGAGACCGCACCGGTGCATGACCGCGTAATGGACTTGTTGTCACGGTTGACGGTGGAAGAGAAAATCGGCCTTCTGCGTGCCACGTCACCCGGTATTCCGCGGCTTGGCATACCGAAGTATTATCATGGCAATGAGGCTTTGCACGGGGTTGTACGTCCGGGACGCTTCACCGTGTTTCCGCAGGCCATCGGACTGGCGGCTACATGGAATCCCCGGTTGCAGCTGCAAGTGGCAACGGTAATATCGGATGAGGCCCGTGCGCGTTGGAATGAACTGGATCAGGGGCGCAACCAAAAGTATCAGTTCAGCGACCTGCTTACGTTCTGGTCGCCTACGGTGAACATGGCACGCGACCCCCGTTGGGGGCGTACGCCTGAAACGTATGGTGAAGACCCTTATTTGAGCGGAGTCATGGGTACGGCCTTTGTCCGCGGACTACAAGGAAACGACAGCCGCTACCTGAAAGTGGTGGCTACGCCGAAGCATTTTGCTGCCAACAATGAGGAGCATAACCGTTTCGAGTGTAATCCGCAGATTTCAGAAAAGCAGTTGAGGGAATATTATCTTCCGGCTTTCGAAGCCTGCATAAAGGATGGTAAGGCCGCTTCAATCATGGCGGCATACAATGCCATAAACGACGTTCCGTGCTCTGCCAATCCGTGGCTGCTCAACAAGGTGTTGCGCAAAGACTGGGGCTTCGGCGGCTATGTAGTGTCAGATTGCGGCGGAGTTTCATTGTTGCGTACAGGGCATGAGTACGTTAAGACCAAGGAAACGGCAGCCACGCTTGCCCTGAAGGCCGGACTCGACCTTGAATGCGGCGACGATGTTTATGACAAGCCACTGCTTAACGCCTACCGTCAGTACATGGTTTCGGATGCCGACATCGACACGGCGGCTTACCGCGTGTTGAAGGCGCGTATGCAGTTGGGATTGTTTGACAGCACGGATAAAAACCCATATGCCCGCATATCGCCGGATGTAATAGGCTCGAAGGAGCACCAGCAGGTGGCTCTTCAGGCTGCAAGGGAGTGTATCGTACTGTTGAAGAACGAGAAAAACATGCTGCCCCTCAATCCGAAGAAAGTGAAGTCGATAGCTGTTGTGGGTATCAATGCGGGCAAGTGCGAGTTCGGCGATTACAGCGGTTCGCCTGTAATAGCCCCGGTCTCGATACTTGACGGCATCCGCAAAAGGGTGGGCGACGATGTGAAAGTTGTCTATGCTCCGTGGAAATCGGCTGTTGACGGCATGGAGCTGATACAAGGCGCAAACTTTCCGGATGGATTGAAAGCCGAATATTTCAGCAATACCAAGCTCGAAGGTACTCCGAAAGTTCGCAAGGAGGAGTGGATTAACTTCGAACCGGGCAATCAGGCGCCAGACCCGTTCTTGCCTGCATCGCCATTATCTATCCGCTGGACGGGTAAACTGCGCCCCACTGTTTCCGGTAACTACAAGTTCAGTTTTACTTCAGATGACGGTTGCCGTCTCAGCATTGATGGCAAGATGCTCATTGACGCATGGGCCGGACATTCAGTGCGGACGGATACCGCGGAGATGTATCTTGAGGCAGGCAGGGATTACGAGCTTAAGGCGGAGTATTATGACAACCGCGATTATGCCGTGGCAAAGCTGCAATGGAAAGTTCCGCAGGTGGGAACGCAGACGCGTCTCGACCTGTACGGAGAGGCAGGCAAGGCAGTTCGTGAATGCGAGACGGTTGTGGCTGTGCTTGGCATCAACAAGTCGATAGAGCGTGAAGGCCAGGACCGTTATGACATTCAGCTTCCGGCTGACCAGCGCGAGTTCCTGCAAGAGATATATAAGGTGAACAAAAATGTTGTAGTAGTGCTTGTTGCGGGCAGCTCTTTGGCAGTAAACTGGATGGACGAGAATGTGCCGGCGATAGTGAACGCCTGGTATCCGGGCGAAAGCGGAGGCACAGCCGTTGCCGAAGTCCTGTTCGGCGACTATAATCCCGGCGGTCGTCTGCCGCTGACTTATTATAGAAGTCTTGACGACCTGCCTGCGTTTGATGATTACGATGTTACTAAAGGACGTTCGTATCAGTATTACAAGGGCGACGTGCTTTATCCGTTCGGGTATGGCTTGAGTTACACCTCTTTCAAATATTCAGGCTTGAAAGTGACTGAAGATGATGAGTATGCCAATGTTTCGTTCACATTGAAGAATGCAGGAAAGCGTGCAGGAGACGAAGTCGCACAGGTTTATGTCAGGTTGCCGCAACGTAACGAGGTGATGCCTGTAAAAGAGCTGAAAGGCTTTGAGAGAGTAACTTTGAAGAAAGGCGAGAGCCGTAATGTAACCATTAAGCTGCGCAAAGACCAGCTGCGTTACTGGGACGAGGCGAAAGGATGTTTTATTTATCCGTCCGGAGAATACACCATAATGGTTGGAGCCTCTTCCGCAGACATACGTTTGCAGGGCGTTGCCATATTGTCAAATAACCATACAGCGGCCAAATGACAAGAAATAAAATATTAGCCATCGCATGTTTTTTGACGTGTTGTATGGTAGAGACACCCCGATTGGCGGCACAAAATGTCGCCAATTGGGGGCTTTCACATCCTCAGGATGTAAAAACGTTGCCTCGTTCAAAGGGCGGTGCCGTAATAAAACCAACCGTAAAAGAGCAGACAAAGATTGATGCGAAGCTGGAAAAAGTCGGCAATAATGATTATCTTTTGTCTCAAGGCTGGCGTATGTGTTCGGGGCATGACGTTATAACGTCGGGTAAATCGGTTTTTGAGGCCGATGCTTCCGCCGTTTCCGGAGATGGATGGTATAATGCCACAGTACCGGGTACTGTGCTGACAACGCTGGTTGACCAAGGAGTTTATGCTGACCCTTATTTCGGATTGAACAATTTGTCAATACCGGATACGCTTTGCCGCATGGACTGGTGGTACCGCTTCGAGTTTAAAACTCCAGTTTCATGTGCCGGAAAAGAGGCTTGGCTCTTGTTCAACGGTATAAACTACCAGGCGGAAATATGGTTGAACGGACTCTGTCTTGGCACAATGAAAGGTGCTTTTATACGTGGAGAGTTTGATGCTACGAGAGCATTGCGTGATGGAAAAAACGTGTTGGCCGTGCATATACTTCCTCCTCCAAATCCAGGTATACCTCATGAGCAGTCGCCTTCGGCTGGCAATGGAATGAATGGAGGCCAGCTGTGCTTGGATGGACCGACGTTCATTTCTTCTGAAGGATGGGACTGGGTGCCTGGTATACGTGACCGTAATATCGGTATTTGGCAGGACGTACATCTGCGTTTCACGGAAGGCGTGCGGTTGCATGATACCCAAGTGATAACTCGTTTGGCTTTGCCTGATACGACACAAGCATTTCTGACAGTCCGTACAGAGGTAGAAAATGTGCAGACTCGTCCCAAACAAGTGGCTGTCAACTTGGATTTTGAGGGAAAGACGATTTCCAAGAAGGTTGATTTGTCGCCGGGAGAGAAGAAAGAAGTGTGCTTCCTTCCCTCTGAGGAGGCCGTGCTCAAAATGAAGAATCCTCGTCTTTGGTGGCCTAATAATTATGGCGCACAAGCACTTTACACAATGGGGGTATCGGTGTCGGAAGGCGAACATGTTTCAGATGTGAAGCAAGTTCGTTTCGGTGTCCGCGAACTTACTTACGAATTGGAGGTTTGTTGCCCTGATGACAGTGTGCGGAGAATGGAATTCCGACCTGCAGCCATGCAGGATGCGGCCCCTATTTTTGATAATGTCAACCGTAAGTATGTTGAAGAAGGGATGTGTATGCCGCGTTTGTTGAAAGATGTTCCAACTGATATATTGGTCCCGTCTCCGGATGATGCGATGAAGCATTACCTGGTTATCCGCGTCAATGGCAGGCGTATATTTTGCAAAGGAGGTAATTGGGGAATGGACGATGGCATGAAACGCGTTTCGCGTGAGCACCTTGAACCTTACTTACGTCTGCATAAAGAGGCAAATTTCAATATGATACGCAATTGGACAGGTGAGAGCACGGAAGAAGTGTTTTACCAGCTTTGCGATGAATATGGAATGTTGGTTTTTAATGATTTCTGGCTTAGTACGCAAGGATATAATATGCCGGTAAACGACGATGACCTTTTCTTGCGTAACGCGGAAGATGTTGTTAAACGTTTCCGTAATCATCCGTCAATAGCCATTTGGAATCCGAGGAATGAGGGATTTGCACCCGAATATATAGAAAAGCGGTTGGCGGAGATGATCGCCCGTGTTGACGGAACACGTTATTATACTCCAAACTCAACGCATTGCAACCTGCGTCCGAGCGGCCCTTGGAATTACTTTAAGAATCCTGTTGACTATTACACAAAGCGCGCCCACGGTTTCAACACCGAGCAAGGGGCAACGTCCATACCTACATACGAGTCAATTTTGGATATGATGAGTGAGGAGGATGCGTGGCCGATAAGTGACGTGTGGTACTATCATGACCTGCATGGAGGACAGAATGACTTTATGAACGACCTTGAACATAAGTTCGGCAAACCTTCCAGCCTGGTGGATTTCAACCGCAAGGCGCAGATTCTTAATTATGACAGCCACCGCGCAATGTTTGAGGCATGGAACAGCAAGCTATGGAACAGTACCAGCGGTCTGCTGTTATGGATGAGTCATCCGGCGTGGCCGAGTATGGTTTGGCAGATATATTCATGGGACTATGAGCCTTTTGGCTCTTTCTATGGATGCCGTAAAGCTTGCGAACCTATACATATACAGAAAAATCTTGACGACGATAAGGTTGTTGTCGTAAACCTTACGTCCAAAGAACTGAAGGGTGTGACGGCCATTTACGAGGCGTATGGATTGGACGGTAAGCGCCTGTATCTGCGCAGTGCCAAGACAGATGTTGCGCCGGGCGTATTGACCGAATGTTTTTCACAGCCCAGACCGGAGCGTGCATCTGGCGTATATATGGAACGTCTTACGTTGAAAGACCGTAAGGGCAATGTCCTTTCGACAAACGATTATTGGAAAACAGACGTAGACGGAACTCTCAAATCGTTCAATTCTTTGCCTAAGTGTACAATAGAAGCAAAGCTTGTCAAGAGGACAGGTGACAAGGTGGAAATCGAGATTGTCAACCAAAGTGGGGTTCCGGCCATATCATTGAAGCTTAATATTCGCAATGCCGCAACAGGTGAACGCATATTGCCGGCATACGTATCTGACGGGTATTTCCATTTGCTTCCCGGTGAACGCAGGCATGTGTCATTAGAGTTCACGCCCCAAGATGCGGAGGCTGATGTTTCTGTTGAGGGTTATAATGTGGACAGGATAAACTTATTGAAACTTTAAAATGTTCGGAAGATGAGAAAAACAGTTGTCTTGTTTGCAATCCTCCTGTCAGTTGTTTCACGTGTATGGCCGTATTCGTTGCATGAGGCTTGGGGGCATTCAACCAGCTATCCGGCACAGTACGGGCAGTGGCAGGAGGCGTTATTGGCCGGCAACGGCAAGATGGGCATCATGGTGTTTGGCAATCCGTTGCATGAGACTATAGTCGTCAACGACCGCTTTTTCAATTTTCCTGGTGCTCATCCGCGTACTTTTGCCGATGTGCCCCGTGACACATTGCAGCGTATAAAGCAGCTATGTGTAAGCGGACGTTTCAAGGAAGCCAACGATTTGGCCGTGCGCACGGCCAATTGGAAGGATGGGGGAGAGGGCGGCCGGCATCCGGGCTACCTGCTGAAGGTTGATATGGACTCATGCGGAGCTGTGCGTGATTATGACCGTAGTACGGATTATTCGACTGGAGAAGTCTTTGTCAGATGGACGGACGGGCGTGGTAAATGGGTTCGCCGGTCGTTTGTCTCACGTGCCGCCAATGCCGCAGTGCTGAATTTGTCGGCACCTTCGTCAGGGAAATTGAACTGTGCCATCAGCCTGCAAATGCCTGCTGAGGCCGGATTTCCCAAGGACATGAAGATTGTAAGGCGTGGCAGCGATTCTTATCTGAATGTCCGTGCCAACTATGCCGCTCCGATGAACGACACCGGTTATGAGGGCGGCGCGCGCATAATACTAAAAGGCGGAAGTTCGCGGCTATGCAACGATACATTGTTTGTTGAGGATGCGTCTGACGTATTGATTTTGGTGAAAAACAAAAAGTACGGTTCAGGCTGCGTCGGTTCTTGGCCTGACGGAGGTGTTGAAACCGCGTTGGACGAGTTGCCTGCCGATTATGACGAACTGCTTGATGCCCACAAGGCACTTCATTCTGATATATACGGTCGTGTAACGCTTGACCTCGGGGCGACGAGAGCCGAGCGAGCCCTTTCCAATGAGGAACTGCTTTCAATGCAGAAGCATACCGACCGCCCTGTATTAGCCCTGTGGGAACGCCTGTTCAATGCCGGAAGATACCATTTCTTGTCATCGGGTTGCGAGATTACTCCGCCTGACTTGTTGGGCATTTGGACTGGTGACTGTAATGCGGGATGGGGCGGCTATTATCATTTGGACGCCAATCTGAATTTGCAGGTGTGCGGCGGGAACATCGGGGCTATGCCCGAGGTTATGGAAGGTTATTTCCATTTGAACGAAGTATGGCGTAAGGATTTTGAGACCAATGCCGCCAAGCTGTTGGGCTGCCGCGGCATGTTGGCGTGTGGCAATTCGCCGGGGCTGTCTTCGGGATTGCTGTCGTCAATAAACACTTATTATCCTTATCATTACGCCACCGGCGAAGAGGCTTGGATGCTTTACCCGTTTTGGGAACATTATCTTGTAACGGAAGACACGGTGTTCCTGAGAAACCGGCTGTTCCCGATGCTTAAAAGCATGGGAGAGTTTTATGAGGACTTTCTGGAATACAAGGATGCTGACGGTCATTATATTTTTGCAGGCTCGGTTTCGCCTGAAAACCAGCCGTCAAATCTCCGTGTGTCACTGTTAAACAACTCGGCTTTCGATGTGTCGGGCGCACGTTTCCTGCTGTCCACTTTGGTGAAAGTGTGTGACATGCTGGGCGAAGAACAGGGCGCTGGTGGTGGCCGTGACCGTTGGAATGAGATGCTTGAGGCTTTGCCTCCATACCAAGTCAATGCCGACGGAGCCATAAAGGAGTGGGGATGGCCCGGTTTGGAGGATAACTACGGCCATCGCCATTCAAGCCATCTTATGATGGTTTGGCCTTACCGCGAACTTTCCGAAGACAAGACCCCGGAACTTTACCTGGCTGCACGGAGAGCCTTGGAGATGCGTGACCGTCATGATTATGAGAATGCCGGCCACGGCTTGTTACATGCGGCATTGATAGCGGCAGGCGTGCATAATCCGGTGTCGCTTATGGACAAGCTGATGGCATTGGTAAAGAAAGACTTTTATTACAGTAGTCTGGCAACCTCGCATTATCCCAATCACGGCACATTCTGTACTGATGTCTGCCATTCGGTGCCGGGAATACTGATGGAGATGCTTGTAGGTTCTACCGAGGAAGGTATTGACCTGTTGCCGGCTTTGCCTGAAGGTTTTGGGCATGGTTGCATCAGAGGCGTCAGGACCCGTTGCGGAGTTACGGTAAGAGAACTTGAATGGGACGTGAAGAAAGGCAAGGTCACCGTGAAATTATACTCAGACCGCAGCAAGACAATACGCCTCAGGATGGGCGGTTGCAGCCGTGTCGTTTCGCTTAAGGGCGGCAAGGAGCAGTCGATGAGCATTGACATTCCTGCCGTTTAAATCCGGGCTGGCCGCGGATGGTTTGTAAAAGGCCATCAATTGAATTGTAAAAGGCCATGAATTACGAGATAAAAGGGCATCTTTTGCGAGGCGAAAGATGCCCTTTCGCAATGCGTTGGAATTCAGATAGTTATAAGTCTCGTTGTCTTTGCAGCCGTAGTGAGTAGGTGAACGCCTGCCGTTTCGTATAAATCTATACTTTTAGAGGTTAGGACACATTGCCTGACTACATCCAAGGCTGGATACAGACGCCTGCCGGTGTAAACCATTTGTGTACATTGTATATTTTTATTCAAATTTTATACTTCGTTATACATATTAGTGCTTATTTGTGCTTTAATTTGTTTTTTTTAGCTAATTAATTGGGTTATACAATATTTTTTAGTACTTTTGCAAAAGTAATAAGATGCGTATAGTGAGGAAAATAAATAGTCTGCTGATATTGGTTGCATTTGTATTTACGGCATGCGACATGAGGCTGAAGCCGTTTGACGATGGTGGTGAGCACCGTATGGAGGTGTGCCGCTACGACCGTTTGGAAAGCCAGTATCTTACTACCGGTGATTTTTCAGCGTTGCAGCAGATGAACATGGACTATCCGATGGAAACGCGTACTCTTATTGAAGACGTGCTGCGGCTTGGCGAAGTTAACGACCCAAGGATAAACAGCAAGTTCCTTGCTTTCTTCCAAGACTCAACGTTGCAGGCCATAGTGTCTGATGCAGAGTCGCAATATGCCAATATGGACGACATCAACACAAAGCTCAACAGTGCTTTCATGAAGCTGAAGGAGCATATTCCAGACATGCCCGTGCCAAAGGTTTATTCGCAAATAGGGGCGTTGGATCAAAGCATTGTGGTTGGCAATCAGTCTATTGGCATTTCGTTGGACAAGTACTTGGGTAAGGATTACCATTTGTATAAGAAGTATTACCTCCCGTCCCAGCGTGAAACGATGACGAGGGAGTATATCGTGCCCGACTGTCTTAGTTTTTATTTGCTGGCGCTTTATCCCATGCATGATTTTGAGGGACGCACCCAACTGGAGCGTGACATGCACATCGGAAAAATCATGTGGGTGTGCAATGTGGCGCTGGGCTACAAGTTTTTCAGGTCGCAATATATCAGTGTTGTCGGCAAGTACATGGAGAACAACAAGTCTGTAAGTATAGAACAGTTGTTGAAAGAAAACAATTGTATGGACATTATTTCCATGATGAAGTGATGCGGCTCTGCGCCTGTTATAGCCCTTTTTCTATTAGGCATGCAATATTGGCGGCTTTGAAGCGTTATAATAAGCGATGGGAAAGACATTATTAACATTATGCGCTGCCGTGTCGGTATTGGTGTTAGGCGCTTGTACTGATGACGATTCTTTCAGCACTTCGCCTTCAAACGTGCTGACTTTTTCAACTGATACAGTACGGTTTGACACATTGTTCGCTACCGTTCCGTCTTCAACAAGGACTTTTTGGATATATAACAGGTCGGGCGACGGCATCCGTTGTTCCACTGTCCGCCTTGCAGGCGGAAACCAAGTGGGGTTCAGGGTAAATGTGGATGGTGAGTATCTTAGTCCTGAAGCTGGTTTCCAAGTGCATAATGTGGAGATAAGGAAGAATGACAGTGTGCGTGTATTTGTAGAACTTACGGCGCCGGTTAATGCAGCTGAAGGGCCACAGTTTATAGAAGACGAGCTTGTGTTCGGGCTGGAGAGCGGAGTGGAGCAGAGGGTAAACCTCAATGCTTATGCGTGGAATGCCACAATATTGAGGAACGTTGTTATAAGCGGTGACACTCTGATTGACGGCACCGAGAAGCCGGTTGTGGTTTACGGACAGATGAAGGTGGACAGCATGGCTACGTTGCGCATTGCTCCAGGGACAACGCTTTATTTTCATGGAGATGCAGGGATAGACGTTTACGGCAGGCTTTTGTCTGAAGGAACGGCCGATAATAACATTGTTTTGCGTGGCGACAGGACTGACAGGATGTTTGATTATCTGCCATACGACATGGTCAGCGGCCAGTGGCGCGGAATAAGGTTGCACAGCTCTTCTTATGGAAATTCCATAACATATACAGACATACACAGCACTTTTGACGGAATAGTGTGCGATTCTTCGGATGTATCGCAGCTTAAGCTGCGTATGTATGGCAGCATTGTCCATAATTGCCAGGGTGACGGGTTGCGTGTGGTTGCCGGCAAGGTAGAGGCTGGCAACTGCCAGCTGACAAACACTCTTGGCGACTGTGTGGCGGTATATGGCGGTGATGTCACATTGACTCATTGTACATTGGCACAGTTTTATCCTTTTGATTCCAACCGCGGAGCGGCTCTGATGTTTACAAATGCTTATGGTGACGGCACTATTCCGTTGGTCAGGATGGATTGTATCAACAGCATTGTGACTGGATATGGCGATGATATGTTCAGTGGGATAAAGAGTGACGGAGAGGAAGATTTTAATTATCGGTTTGTCAGTTCGCTTGTCAGGACTCCGGAAGTAGAGGATGAAGAGCACTTCATTGATGTGCTGTTTGAAAATGTAGAAGACACAGCAGCCGTGAGTGGGGATGAAAACTTCAGGCTGGTTGACATCGATTTGCAGCGGTATGATTTTCATCTCGACGGCAGGTCACCGGCTGTGGGTGCGGCAAACAAAGACTATTCATTGCCGGAAGACCGTGACGGAATGCTTCGCGATGATGCTCCGGATATAGGATGCTACGAGTTTTACAGGCAGGACGATACGCCTGTGGAGGAATGAAACAGGAAAAGGGAAAAGGCTCAAAACCGGTTACATTGCAATCGGTTTTGAGCCTTTTTGTTGTGTTGCCGGTTGTCAGATGGCTTCACATTCTTTCAGCCATAGTGCAGGTGAAGCATCGCTCGGCATTCTCCAGTCGCTGCGCGGGCTAAGGCTGATGCTGCCAACTTTCGGCCCGTCGGGCAAGCAAGAACGCTTGAATTGTTGTGAGAAGAAACGGCGTAAAAATACTTTGAGCCACTTTTTAATGGTTTCTTCATCGTAACATGTTGCCCCATTGTCGCCGTTGAACGCCTGGCGTGCAAGCATATATACCTTTGAAGGGCGGAAACCGTAACGCAAAATGTTGTACAGGAAGAAGTCGTGCAGTTCGTAAGGGCCGACAATGTCTTCTGTCTTTTGGCTTATGTTGCCGTCGGCGTCGGCCGGAATAAGCTCCGGACTTACGGGAGTGTCTATTATGTCAAGAAGTATTTTCTGCGAGATTTCATCCACGTTTGTGGCGGCAAATTTCACCAAGTGCCGTATCAGCGTCTTGGGTATGCCTGCATTTACTCCGTACATGCTCATGTGGTCGCCGTTGTATGTGGCCCAGCCAAGGGCAAGTTCAGACAAGTCTCCTGTTCCGATGACAAGCCCGTTTGTTTTGTTGGCGATGTCCATCAGGATTTGCGTTCTCTCGCGGGCCTGGCTGTTTTCGTATGTCACGTCGTGTAGAGATATCTCTTGGCCTATGTCCTTGAAGTGTTGTTCTACTGCCGCAGTGATGCTTATTTCCTTGGTAGTAACCCCGAGGCTTTGCATCAGCGACACAGCGTTGGAGTGCGTACGGCCTGTTGTTCCGAAACCGGGCATGGTTATTCCAATAATGCCTTTCCTGTCCCATCCGAGTTTGTCAAAAGTCTTTACGCATACAAGCAGCGCGAGAGTGCTGTCAAGTCCTCCGCTTACTCCCAATACGACGGTTTTGCACCCTGTGTGGACAAGCCTTTTAGCCAAGCCGGATACTTGTATTGATAGTATCTCGTTGCAGCTTTCTGCCATATCGGCCGCTTTCGGGATGAACGGAAGTGGGTCGATGGGGCGTATCAGTTCAAAATCGCGCTGAGTTGTAGCTGTATGTGCATTTACAATACGTGCTTCATGGCCGCGCATTGCTGCTGAATATGTGCTGTTGGCACGCCGTTCGCTTCTGAGTTTTTCGATGTCGATTTGTGTTATGACAGTCTGTGGTTCGAAGTTGAAACGTTTGCTGCTTGTGAGCAGTTGGCCGTTTTCGTAAATCATGGCGTTGCCGGCATATACTGCGTCTTGTGAGCTTTCTCCGAATCCGCAGCCGCTGTAGATATAGCCGGATATGGTTCGTGCGCTTTGCTGCGACAACAGGTTCTTGAGATAATTGTGCTTCCCTATCAGCTCGTCGCTTGCTGAAAGGTTGAAAATCATATCGGCTCCAGACAATGACAGTGCTGTGCTTGGTGGAGCCGGCGCCCATGCGTCTTCGCATATTTCAATACCGAACAAGGCTCCGTCGCAAGTCTTGAACAGTGTGGGTTGAGGCGTTATCAGAACCGTATTGCCTGCGTAGCGTATTTCTGTAGGGTGAAGGTCGAAAGAAGATGCAAACCAGCGCTTCTCGTAAAACTCTCCATAATTCGGCATGTATGTTTTGGGTATTATGCCGAGCAAATCGCCTTTTTGGATTATTGCGGCACAATTCAGCAGCGCGCCGCCTACAGCTACAGGCACGCCTACTATGGTTATGATGTCAAGATTTCTTGTAAAGTCAAGCAGCATGAGTATGGCCGTTTCCGCCTGTTCTAACAGAATGGTCTGCCGGAACAGGTCTTGGCAAGTATAACCCGTGACACATAGTTCGGGAAATACTATTATTTCTACGCCTTTCCCTTCGGCTTGAGCCACTATGTTTTCTATTTGCAGTATGTTGTATTCGCAGTCGGCGACCTTTATCGGCGGTATTGCCGCAGCTACTTTGATGAAACCGTGTTGCATCTTGTTTGTGATTTTGCGTAAGTCTTGGCTTATTTTATTGTTACTTGTGTAGCTCCATAGCCATATTCCTGAAATGAGGCGTCTTGGTATGGACACTTTTTATATCGGTAGTTCAACTCGTGTATTATGGCATGCCGTAATACACCTTCGCCCTTGCCGTGGATGAATATAATCTTTGTGCCTGCCTTGCTTTTATATTCATCCATCGTTTTTCTGAATACGTCAAGCTGATGGTTGAGAATGTCTGCGGCAGACAGTCCAGCCGTTGTTTCGAGAAGTTCGTTTGCATGTAGGTCGATGACAATCGGCGCATCTTTGTCTTGCTGTTTCCTTGCTGGCTGGATATATGTTTTCTTGCTGTCATCGGAAATCTTGCGAGCCATCTCCTGTTTGAGTTTTTTTGCGTCAATGACTAACGGACGTGCAACTTTGTCATTCTCGATAACGGTATATATCAATGCCGGCTGTTCAAAAAAGTCGTTTTCTTTGAACGTGTGGAGCTTGTAGAACTTGACCGCGTCTATTCTGATTTGTACGTCGACAGAGGGTTTTAGCATGAATGTTTTGTCGTGTTTGTAAGCGACAAACTGTATGCATACACGTTCAAGAGAGTTTAACGTTTCCCTGTCAAATTCTTCAATGAAGAGCTTTGTGTTCGGCTCTATTGTTCCGACGGAACGCAAGTGCCAGTTGGAACCTTCAGCTGAAATGTATGAATAACTTATGTAATAGTTGCTGTCATTGACAATGTATGCCTCAAACTTTGTATTGGTAATTTCCCTGATGTCTATAGGAACGAAGGCAAGATATACTGACAAGGCGTCGCCTCCTCTGCGTTCTTCAGGTTTCGCCTTGAACGTTATCGGCCGGTCGGCCGGTTCGTCTTCGACTTTGTTTGGATTGTCTTTTTTACTTACACTGTCAACCTTTATGTTATAATCGTCGGTTTCTACTACTACGACATCGTTTGTGCGTACAGGGATTTGGAAACCGTCTTCGTCTTCGACAAGAACTATGTTGTTTCCTTGGAAACCGGAGACAACACCTCCGCCTGTTTCGCTTAAGAATCTTACTTTGTCACCTATTTTCATATTTGGCAATCTGATTACGTTAATATCTGTATGGATAGTGTGTGGATAGTTTTTACGGTATCAATAAAGAGCTGTCACCATAGCTGAGGAAACGGAAATCGTGCTTAAGCGCGTAGTCATAGATCTTTTTCCAATCGCCATGGACAAACGCACTGACAAGCAGCAGCAATGTACTTTGCGGCTGGTGGAAGTTTGTAACAAGCATTTTCACTATCTTGTAGTCATACCCAGGGGCGATGATGATTTGTGTGCTGCAATGAATTGCATTCAGCCCGTTTCTGTCAAGGTAGTCAACAATGTTCTGCAGCGCGTCTACCGGTTGTATTGTCGGATGAGTGTCGTAAGGCTCCCATTGGGTGATATGCAGTTGGCTTTCTGCCGCTTCGGGCTGTTTGTCCAGTCTGGCACCTATATAATAGAGGCTTTCAAGAGTGCGTACACTTGTTGTCCCTACCGCGATGGCACTTGCATTATGCTTTATCAGGTTTTCTATCGTAGAACGTTTTACGCAGATATATTCCGTGTGCATGTCATGGCCGGATATGTCTTCGCTTTTCACGGGTTTGAAAGTTCCGGCTCCAACATGCAATGTAAGTTCTTCGCGCTCAATCCCATGAGCGTCGATTGCATTGAGCACATTGTCTGTAAAATGCAGACCGGCGGTAGGGGCGGCAACGCTTCCGTTTACTTTTGAATAGACTGTCTGGTAAGTGACATTGTCGCTTTCCTGGCTTTCGCGGTTAAGATATGGAGGGATGGGCAGTTCGCCGACTGCCTCCAAGATGTCTGTAAAAGTGACTTCCGTGTCATTCCATGAAAAATCAATCCAATGGCTTGTACCTTGGGCTTTGCCGCGGGCTGCCGAAAGGACGATCTCATGTCCGTTAATGTTGAACTTACGTGACAATTGCCCTTCTTTCCATTTCTTCAGATTGCCGACCATGCATAGCCATGAGCATGCTCCACGGGTTTGGAACATCAGTTCGTAATCAGACGGTATTGCCGGTTCCAAAAGAAAGACCTCAATCAATGCGCCTGTGCTTTTCTTGAAATGTATGCGTGCATGTATCACCCGTGTGTTGTTGAACACCATGAGCGAACCGGCCGGAAGGTATTTTGATATGTTGTAAAACATATCTTCTGATATTTCCCCTTTGTTGTATATCAGCAATTTGCTGTGGTCACGTTGCGCAACGGGATATTTGGCGATGCGTTCATCGGGCAGTTCGTAGTTGTAATCTTTGATGTGAATATGTTTGGTGTCCATAATGAAATAAAACTTAAATAATCAACGCTTTCGTTATTGCAAATAATAATGTAAGTATTAAAACCAGCAAAACAATGTCGGCGTCAAAGCGGTTGTAACCTGTAGATGTGTATCTCGATGAAATGTAATTAAAGTCCTTATATATGTGAAGGTAAGACTTTATGTAGACGTAATAGGCAAGACTTCCTGAAATGCTGCCCCAAACCAAGCCGGCAAGAATGTCGCTCGGATAATGAAGGCCTAAATACATGCGTGTCCAGCAGTTGACGAGAGACCATGACACCATTGTTATGACAAAAACTTTGTTGCGGACAAGCAGCGAGAAAAACATTGCTACGCAAAATGTATTTGAAGCATGGGCTGAGAAAAAGCTGTACGAGCTGCCTCTCATGTCGTTAACCACGTTGACCGTATATTTGATAAACGGGTCGTTGGATGGCCTCAGACGCTCTACCATGGGTTTGACAATGAAGTCGGCCATGCCGTCGGATAAGGTTATGCTCAATATCACACATCCGACGACGAGCATTATTTGCTTCATTGTATCATTATTCTTGATGACAACATAAAGCAGAGACAAATACAACGGTATCCATGTCAACCCTGACGTGAGGATTACAGCCAGGTTGTCAACAAACAGAGAGTCGCTCCCGTTGAAGAACGCGAGGACGCTCCGGTCAATGTCTGTCAATGTTTGCATTTGCCCTTGTTAAAAGAACAGTCGATGAATATTGAAACAGCTATAACTCCGTTCGAGAATGTCGCTGAAAACCAGCACGTTGCCAAAAGACCGCCTTTTGCCGCCTGAAAGGTGGCCTTTTAGGGCGTAAGACATGGCCTTTCGCACTGTAAAACGTGGCCTCTCGGAAAGTCTTTGCCGCTGTCTTAGTCTGCCGGATGCAGGCATGGTGAATGCCCGGGCATGCCGGTGGAATGTTGTTTGCCTTAATGTCAAATCCGTTCCATTTGGGAACTTTGTATCCAGCCTTCACGGCCGTCTTCAAGTTCTACAAGCTTCCAGTCTTTCATCGTGTCGTCGATTATCTCGACTCGGCTTCCTTCGTGTATTATTGTATTGTACTCGCTGTTTGCCACCGGCGTTTTTTTCAATGGCGCTGACGCCGCTGTTATTATAGCGCCTGTGCGCCGTGTAAGTATGCGCCGTTGCTCGTATGCGAAAATATTGCTGGATATGAACAGCACGACAAAGAATATCGCTCCATAGAAACCTGCTTTGCGTATCAAAATCTTCTTGCCGAAGAGGTAGCACAATATCAGAAGCAGGGCAATGGCGATGCTTATTATGGCAGTGTTGGCCCATCCGTCGATGCTTGTGAAATTGACGAGCGACTTGTACCATGTGACGAAAAACATCTCAGACTTGGGCGTTATCTTGTCAATTGTTTTCGACCGCGCCATTTGCAGGTTGAACCTGATGTCCTCGTCGCCGGGAGACAACAGCAGCGCCCGTTCGTAATTCAATACAGCCCGGGTGATGTTGTCCGTGCGGTAGTACGCGTTGCCAAGGTTGTAATATAGTTCTACGCTCGGCCCTTTTTTCAGCAACTCTTCATAGTCCCTGATGGCTTGCTGGTAATTGCCTTTCTTGTATTCGTCGTCGGCGTTCTTTTTGGTGATTGCCGTGGCCGGTGCTGGTATGGCAAATATCATGACGGCCAATAAAATCAAAGACAGTGGGGCTTTGTTTCTAAGCTTCTTGCTTAAGACGTTTTCAATCTTTATTATGGCAGTCATGGCGGCTTCAAATGTTTGGTTCATGTTGCCCTTTGTGTCTCCGGGGGCATATCTGTTGTATTCACACTCGTCGACGGCGCGGATGAACATGGATGTTGTTTCCTGGTCGACGTTTCTCTGTGTAAGCCGTTCAGCGATATTGTCTTTTGACAACTGTTCTACAGGCATGTTCAGCTTGTCGCCCACATACCCCCATAGCGCCCTCAGCACTTCGTCGTAAAACTTGTCATGCTCGTTTTTCAGCATCAACGTATTTGCATATTTCAGGCGTTTGGTTGCCACGCGGTTGGCTTTTTTGACTTTCAATTTTGTTATGTCGGCGTTGTCAATGGCCCGTTTGCGGAATATTATAAGCACGCTGGCGAATACGACAAACAGCAGGGATAGTATAATCCAGTAGGCCGTCGAGTTATAAAAGACGTCGTTTATGTTTTGTATCTCAATATCACCTTCTTTTATAGGGTGAATGTCTTTGTCTTTCAGGTTGCTGTAATCAACGGCGTCATTGACATTCCCGTCGCCTTTCGCAATTTCAAGTTTGAATTGCTGCGTCTTTATTGTTTTGTAGGCGTTGGCCTCAATGTCATAATATACAAACTCTATTGGAGGGATTACATAACTTCCTTGGTTGCGTGGAACGGCAATGAAGTCGTAAATCATGTTTCCTTCCACTCCGTTGGTCGTCAACTTGGTCTTGTCTGTTATCTTGGCGTCATACGTGTCAAAGTCTTTGGGGAATTTTACCTGTGGCTGCTTAACCAGCTTTAGGTTGCCTGTGCCGCCAATGATGACACGCAATGTAATAGGTTCGTTCGCCTTTACTTCGCTTTTGTTCAGTTGTGCGGTGATGTTGAACTTTCCTACACCGCCGGAGAAGTTGACTGGACGTTTTGGAAGAGGGTCTACTTGTATGGTCATGCCCGGTGCCTTTATGGCACGTTTTATTTCAATATATCCTGAACCTCCGTTCAAAAATGCTTCAAACGGGTCGACATTGCGGTTTTGTTGGATGACGGTTCCGTTGAATGTGATGCTCGGTATCTCAAGTTTTCCCGTCATTTGCGGATACATGACGTATTGGCTCCACGTCACACACTTGTATGGACGGCCGTCAACTCGTTCTATATGGAACGATTTTTGTTGTGGAAGTGGTATCTCTTGGGTGTGGAAGCCAGTCAAGTCAGGCATTTTTCCCTCAAGCTGCGTAAGGTCTACTCTTGTATAAACCTTATACGTCAGGAGTATGGGCTCTTGCTCGTGTACACGTCTCTTATTCGCGTTCACCTTTATGAAAAGGTCGTTCCCACTTATCGGAGTCCCCGCGTCTTGCAGGCCCGGATGGTTGTCAGAGTCGTCATGCATTCGTGGCGCTCCGCCGGTATTTGGACTTTCTCCTGATACTTTTACTTTTGCACTTTTTGATGAAAGCCTTTTCCCGTTGGCTGTTATGTGTGCGGGAGGAATGGTGTAAGTCCCGTTTTTTGTCGCACATAATATATAGGTGTATGTTATTGACGACGACCCTGTTGTATGGCCGTTTGTCATTACATAACTAATCTGTCTGGAGGTGTTGGGTCCTATTATTATCTCCAAGGCGTCGGGAATGTCGCCGATGCTGAAATTTTTTGCGTTTTCGGTATCGATGGAATAGACAAGCCTGAAGTTTTCACCGACAGACACTTGTGATGGGACATTGACGGTAAATCTTTGGGCATTGACTTTTGTAATACCTGCCAATACTATTAGTTGTAATAGGAAAATGTATTTATTCATGCCAAAAACTTTACATCTTTTTTATTTATTATCACCAGTTCTTGTCGCTGATTTTGCGCGTTCCTGTTTTCTGCAATGCTTTGTTTAACCGTTGCTGTGTAGCCTTTTCATTTTGTATGGCCGCGTTGATTAGTTGTTCTGCATTGTCTTTGCTTATTTGTTCTTTGGGCTGTTTCTGTTTGTCCTTGTCTTTTTCTTTATTATTGTTCCTGTCTTTGTTCTTTTGCTGTTTATTGTTGTCGTTGTTCTTGTTTTTATTGTCGTCTTTGTTGTTTTTCTGCATTTTTTTGCATAGCGCAAGATTGTAACGTGTCTCGTCGTCTTTTGGATTGTTCCTTAGTGATTGCTCATAGGCTTTTATCGCGTCTCCGTACATTTTATGGTTTTGGCATACAACGCCGATATTGTGGTAAACGCTGGCAAGCCTTAACTTGTTTTTTTCTATTTTTGTAGCTTTTTGATATTGTACTATTGCCGCAGAGTCCTTGTTTTGCATCATCAATGCGCATCCAAGGTTATATAAAGCTTGTGGGTTTGACGGATTTTTTTCTACAGCTTTTCTGTATTGCACTTCAGCTTTGTCATATTGCCCTTTTGTAAAAAAACGGTTTCCCTCACGAACCAATTGCCTGTCAGTCTGTGCGTAAGCAATGGCCGTAAAGCCTGATAATAAAATCAATATGATGTGTCTGGTAATGTTTGATTTCATTTGTCTTTTATTTAAAGAGCCTTATTCTTTTAAGCAACGGATTTTTGCTTTCAAGGATGATGGTTTCGATTATCAATATGAGTATGGTCAAAATACCTACAGCTTGGAATTGTTCATCATATTCGCTGTATGTGACATTCAAGATGTCGCCTTTTTGCAACTTTGCAATTTCATTGTTAAGTTGTTGCTGTGCGATATTGTTGTTGTCAACGTGTATATACGCTCCGCCTCCGGCTTCGGCGATTTGTTTGCACATGGCTTCGTTCAAAGCAGACATTACTTCTTGGCCTGTATTGTCTTTCATGTAGCCTCCGTTGCCGTCCGGAATAAGTGAACCTTTTGGAGAGCCGACTCCTAATACAAATACACGCATGCCGTTTCTTTGGGCTTCTTTAGCCGCATCCTCCACGCCTCCTTCATGGTCTTCACCGTCAGTAATCACGATAATTGCCCTGCCGACTTTATCTTGTTTTGTGAAACTTTTGGAACTTAGTTCTATCGCTTCAGCCAGGTTTGTGCCTTGTGTGGCGATAAGTGAAGGGTCTATGTTTTGTAAAAACATTTTGGCAGATACGTAGTCGCTTGTTATAGGCAACTGCACAAAAGCGTCGCCTGCGAAAACAATCAATCCTACTTTGTCATTTGTGAAATTGTCGACTAAGTTTTCAACCAACATTTTACTTTTATCCAGCCTCGAAGGTGTGACGTCTTCGGCTTTCATTGAATTGCTAATGTCCAATGCAATTATCACTTCAATGCCCTGGCGTTGTTCCTGATTGATTTTCGTACCCATCTGTGGCCTTGCAAGCATCACTATTAGCAGTGCGATGGCAGTGAGCATAAGCCAGAATTTTACTTCCCGTCTTGCGCCTGAAACGTCAGGCATCAGTCGTTTTAGCAACACCGGGTCTCCGAATTTTGCGAGTTGCCTTTTCCTTTTGCGCAATCCATACATCCGAATGGCAATAAGGATTGGCAGTAATACTAATAGGTACAGATATGTCGGGTCTTCAAATCTGAACATAAAATTTCTTTTTTATATGTTTACGGTATGCGGCGGAATACGACAAGTCTTAATATGACTTCCAATAACATCGAGATGAATGCAGCCAGTGCGAAAGGCTGATAGGCGTCATAACGCTTTGAAAACTTCTTAACGTCCATCTTTGTCTTTTCGAGCTTGTCAATATCTTCGTATATTTTTTTCAGTTCGGCCGTATTTGTCGCACGGTAGAAATGTCCGTCTGCCGTTGCTGCGATTTCACTTAATGTTTCGACGTCAACATCGGCTCGTACATATTGATATTGTATTGTTCCTCCTACGGGGATGGGATAAGGAGCCATTGTTTTACTGCCAATCGCGATGGTATAGACTCGTATTCCGAAACTTTTTGCTATGCTTGCGGCTGTCAGCGGCGATATGTCGCCACGGTTGTTGCTTCCGTCGGTCAGCAGTATTACGACCTTGCTCTTTGTCTTGCTGTCTTTCAAGCGCCCTACGGCATTTGCAAGTCCCATGCCGATTGCCGTTCCGTCTTCAATCAGCCCCCTGGCCGCAATGTCAGTCCTGACGTTTTGCAGCAGGTTTATCAGCGATGTGTGGTCGGTTGTCATCGGGCACTGTGTGAACGCCTCGCCGGCAAATATTGTCAAACCGATATTGTCATCCGGACGCCCGGAAATGAATTCAGAAGCCACTTCTTTGGCCGCTTCAATCCTGTTAGGCTTCAGGTCTTCGGCAAGCATACTTGTAGAAACGTCCATAGCAAGCATGATGTCTATTCCTTCGACAGTCCGTTCACCCCAGCTGTTGCGTGTTTGAGGCCTTGCCAAAACGATAACAACAAGTATGAATGTAAGCACACGCAGCAGCATCGGCAGTCCCATAAGCCGTATGCGCAAACTGCGGTGGGCGTATTGGTAAGCGAAAGTGTCGCTCATCCGCATCGTAGGCTCGCTTTTCTTCTTGTAAAGCAAATACCAAATGAAGTATGGTATAAGCAGCAGAAGGAGCAAGAAGTATTCTTTATTGACAAATTCCATAATCTTCAAATCTTATACCAGCATGCAAATTTGATATACAACGAAAGCAAAAATTGCAATACCTGACACTAACAGTACAAGGATTGACGCCTTTAGTGCAGTGCGTGAACGCATGCTCTGTTTGTCCTTTTCTGTTAAGTCTGGAGCTACACGTTCTACAGTTGGCTGTCCTTCCTGCTTGGTGGTGTTTATGAATTCAATGGCGTTCACCAAATTTGCGTCATTCTCGTTTATCAAAGTAGAGTATTTTGCGAATTTTACAAGGTCGGCGGTCATGAACAACTCTTTCAGTTCGTCAATCATCTTCTTGTCGTTTTCTTGTTGCAGGCGTGAGATGATTTCCGTACTTGTCATTTCCATTGCATTGAAGCCGAATCTTGCCTTTATGTATTTTCTCAACACGTCGGTGAGAAGTGTGTAGTATGTCTTTTGGTCTTCAGAGACAGACAACTTGTTTTCTTTTATATGCTCGATTTCCTTCAGCGCTTTCTGGTGCGGCGGAATCTTCTTTATAATGCGGACTTTGGCTATTACAGGCTTGTTCTCTTTCAATCTCGTCCATAAATAATACGCCAGTACACATATAAGCACAAATATTACGCTCAACCAGAACGTGCCTTCCCATTCACTCCAAAGGAACGGATTGTCCTGCACTCCTTTAGGAGGATAGAATTTTTCCGGATGCAGGGTGTCTACAGGCACGGTCAGTACTTTTAACGCCAGGCTTTTGCTCTTGTATTCTTTACCGTCAACGTTTACTTTTATCGGCGGAAGGTAATACAATTTTTCGTCAAAAGACGTAAGGGTGTATCTACGTGTTATTTTGACAAGTCCGTTGTCAAGTTGTGCCGTGTCGGGAATGGAATTGTCCAGAACTTCAACTCCGGGGGTGATATACTGCGACGGATTGAATGTTGGAAATTGTACTTTAGAACTTTTTTTTGCCGTGACGCTAAGTGTTACGCCGGTCTGTTCTCCTATCAATATCTCAATTGAATCTATTTTAGATTCAATGAAAACCTGAGCGGAGGCACATAACGTGCTGGCTATAAGTAATATTATGCAAAATATTTTTTTCATCAATCCAATTGGTTAAAAGAGCATGACAAAGAACGTCCGTATGGCAGTCGATGTTGTTTACAATGAAAGACACACGTCTGTATCAACTTCTCATGGCAAATAATTGCATCAACGCTTTGACATAATCTTGGTTCGTCGCAATCGAAACATTGTCCACATTGCTTTTGTTGAAAGTGTCTTTTAGCATTTTTTGCCTGTTCTGCCAATAGGCGTGATGGGCGTTCCGCAACCTCTTGTCACTTGTGTCTATATACATCTCGTGGCCGGTTTCGGCGTCAAGTACGCGCATGATACCGACATCTGGCAGTGATTCGGCGCGTGGGTCGTAAACCTGGACAGCTACGACATCGTGCTTACGGTTGCATATTGTAAGCGCGTTTTCAAACTCGCCTTTTGTGTAAAAGTCGCTCATGAGAAATGCCGTACACTTCCTTTTCAGTACGCTTGTTAGAAACTCTACTGCCATTTTCACGTCTGTCTTCAGGCTTTCCGGGTGGAAGTCAAGCATTTCTCGTATAATGAACAGTATGTGTTTGCGGCCTTTTTTTGGCGGAATGTATTTTTCTATCCTGTCGGAAAAGAATATCACGCCTATTTTGTCGTTGTTCTGTATTGCGCTGAAGGCGAGCGTTGCGGCTATTTCTGTCACCACTTCACGCTTTGTCGCGTTTTGTGTTCCAACGTCCAGTGAACCGCTGACATCAATGAGAAGCATCACTGTAAGTTCTCGCTCTTCCTCATATACCTTTACGAAAGGTTTGTGGAAACGTGCAGACACGTTCCAGTCTATGTCTCGGATGTCATCGCCGTATTGGTATTCGCGCACTTCGCTGAAAGCCATTCCGCGTCCCTTGAATGCGGAATGGTATTGTCCGGCGAAGATGTTGTTGCTTAACCCCCGGGCTTTTATTTCTATCTTGCGTACTTTTTTGAGTATGTCTTGGGTCTCCATCAAGGCACCTCCACCTTATTTATTATGTCACTGACGATTTCTTCGCTTGTAACGTTCGTAGCTTCAGCTTCATACGAAAGCCCTATTCTGTGCCTAAGCACATCGTGGGCCACGGCGCGCACGTCCTCGGGGATTACGTATCCGCGGTGCTTGATGAATGCGTATGCGCGT
This sequence comes from uncultured Prevotella sp., assembly GCA_900551055.1. Classification (GTDB taxonomy): domain Bacteria; phylum Bacteroidota; class Bacteroidia; order Bacteroidales; family Bacteroidaceae; genus Prevotella. The sequence continues at coordinate 44,951 of URUK01000001.1, forward strand.
GATGCCTTGGCCAGGTTTATGCTGGCGCGCGGACTGCCTCCGAACGTTATCAGGTCTTTCAGCTGCGGCAGGCCGTACCGGTCGGGATAGCGCGTTGCGAAAACGATGTCGGCGATGTATTGTTCTATCTTCTCGTCAATGTAGACTTTCCTTACGACTTCGCGCGCCTCGATGATTTCTTCAGCGGATATGACCGGTGAGATTTCAGGAAGCGAACCTTGAAGGTTCTCACGTATAATCAGTTTTTCTTCTTCAATCGTAGGGTAGTCGATGATGACTTTCAGCATGAATCGGTCTACCTGTGCTTCCGGTAACGGATATGTGCCTTCCTGTTCTATCGGGTTTTGGGTCGCCATTACAAGGAACGGACGTGGCAGGTCAAACGTGTCGCTGCCGATTGTAACCTGATGTTCCTGCATGGCTTCAAGCAATGCGCTCTGTACCTTCGCCGGAGCACGGTTTATTTCATCGGCCAATATGAAATTTGCGAATACCGGACCTTTTTTTACTTGGAACTTTTCGTCTTTCTGCGAATATATCATTGTTCCGGTAACGTCGGCCGGAAGCAGGTCGGGAGTGAACTGTATTCTGCTGTATTTTGAATCGACAAGCTGAGCCAAAGTCTTGATGGCAAGCGTTTTTGCAAGTCCGGGCACACCTTCAAGCAAAATGTGGCCGTCGCTCAACAGTCCGATTAGCAGTGTCTCTACCAAATGTTTCTGTCCCACTATTACGCGGTTCATACCCATTGTCAGGTTTGACACAAAAGAGCTTTTTTGTTCTATCAAGATATTCAATTCACGGATATCCATTGATTCTGCCATAATGCGTAGTGTTATAAGTTGTATTTGAAAATTTAGCGCAAAAATACTACATTATGGTTTTATGTGCGAAAAAATGGAACTAAATAATATTAAAAAGCTGTCCTGATACACATATTTAACGTGCTTTCAACGAATTTTATAGGTGTGTCTTGCCTGTTGCGGAAGGCGTGCCGGCCAGCCGTAATGGAGTTTCCCGCGAAGTGTTATTCCGTTGAAAATCAGCACGTTCGTAAAAGGTGGCGTTTTGCCGTGTGAAACTCCGCAAATTGTAATGCAAAAGGCCATGTTTTACATCGCAAAACATGGCCTTTCGTACAAGAGGACGTCATGTCCCGTTTAATGGAACGGTTGGAAAAGTTGGCCTATAAAGTGTCTCGCAGTAAAGTATAAGCTCGCTTTTTCAACCGAGAACCTTTATGCTTGTTTCGCCGGAATATGATATTACAAGTTCAACAAGGAAACTGCTCGGACTGTCGGGGATTGTGAGTTGTGTCTGATAATGCAGTCCGTCGTCTGATGCGGACGTCAGTTTGATGTCGCTCAATATGCTTTGTTTTAGCATGTTCTGCGGAACTGCGGCGGCAAAATCGGCTTTGGTGAAGTCTTTTGAGAACACCTTGTCGCGTCCGTGAAATACGCTCACGTGGATTATGTTGTCGTAATAAATGTTTTCAACTTCAATGCCTTCCGCATTGTAAAACGACCTGTACACTTTATACGTCGTAGGGTTTATCTGCACGTAGCTGTGGTATCTCTTTTCGGAAAACACTACAACGGTGTCACTTTTTATGGTCTTGCCTTGGTTTATGGGCAATATGCGGTGGCGTACAAACTGTAATGAATCGTTAGGGTCTTCGCTTTTTACAAGTTTTATGACTTCGTTGTTCTGGTTCTTAAACTCGAAGATATGTGCACTTTTGCGTATTATCGGATATTTTGATATGTTATTGCCAAGCATTATCATGGTGTCCCCGATAATCTGGAACTTGACGGGGCTGTTTGTCTGGTCGGGATAATATACGGTGTCGCCTTTTATCTTGAATATTGCAGTTTCTTCATAGGCATCCATCCAAATACCTTCGAGCATGGCCTTGGCCTTCAGGTCTTCTTTGGCTTCAGCGTCCTGATTGTTTTTCCCTCTGCATTCACAAAGGAGTATGGCTGCGGCCACAGCTGCGATATAATATGATATTTTATTTCGTACCATAATAGTTTTTGGTTGACTGACCGGAATGGAATGTCTGCAAGTAGACTTCCACTCAGCCAGTCTGTTTCATGACAGGCTGGCTTTATGCTCCTGGCAATGTTTAAATCCGCTTTTTCATTCGAAGTGCTCAGCCTCGTCAAATGGCAAGGCTGCCAAGTCTTTCGCGCTGGTCAGTATGTCTTTGGAGGCCATAGGCCAGTCTATGCCGAGTTTTGCATCGTCAAATCGTACGGAAGCTTCATGCTCCGAGGCGTATATGTTGTCAACCTTGTATGTGAATATGGCTTCATCGCTTAGCACGAGAAAGCCGTGTGCAAAGCCGCGTGGTATGAAAAACTGCCTTTTGTTCTCGTCGCTTAGCTCCACAGCGACATGCTTGCCGAATGTTTCCGAGCTTTTTCTCATGTCTACGGCGACATCGAGCACACGTCCTTTGATTACGCGTACAAGCTTCGCCTGCGAATATTCTCCTTTTTGGTAGTGCAAGCCGCGTAGCACTCCGCGGCTCGATTTTGATTCATTGTCTTGGATGAAGTTGACGGCTCCAATGTGTTTTGTGAAGTCTTCTTGTTTGTACGCTTCAAAAAAATACCCTCTGGCATCTTCAAAAACTTTTGGCTGTAAGATGTAAACGCCTTCAATTTCAGTTTTTATGTATTCCATAAAGCAAAAAAATTAAACACGTGCAAAAGTATAAAATATATCTGGAAATATAAAACGGCGAGTGAGTTTTTTTGTTCTTTAAGCGTTATTATATTTGCTTTTTCGGATTAAAAACATTAATTTTGCACTCGTGATAGATTTGGATAGACATATTGAGATATTGCTGCTGAAAAGCGATTGCGTCATAGTTCCTGGATTGGGCGGATTTGTCGCAAGCCATGTCGCGGCCAGGTATGATGCCGGCGACAAGATGTTCATTCCGCCTTTAAGGACGCTTGGCTTCAATCCAAAGTTGAGTGTAAACGATTCGCTGTTGGTGCAATCTTATTCGGATGCTTACGACATGAGTTATCCGGATGCTCTCGCGCGTATAGAAAAAGAGGTGGAAGAATTAAGGCAACACGTGCAGAATGCAGGTTCTTACGAACTTAACGATATAGGCGTGTTGTCTTTTAACGGTGACGGCAACTGGGAATTTAGGCCATGTGAGGCCGGCATACTTACTCCGGGATTGTACGGGTTGAGTTCATTTGACATGGATATGAACACCGTACCCGTGGCGAAAGGAAAGGACGTACTACCAGATTTGACATCAGTTACGTTTGAGATAAATCAAGACGCAAGGAAAGGCACTTCGAAAAGCGATGGTACTGAGCCCAAACGTAAGACTTATGGCGATAAAAGCGTGCGGATAAAAATCAGTGCGTTGCGGAATTTTGTCGCAGCCGTAATAGCTGTTGTGTTGTTTTTGGTATTGGGCACGCCACTTAATGAAGGCTTTAAAGGTATGAGCGCCGGAAATGTGGCTGAGACTGTTGTAGGCAGTATTGTGAAAGACGGATATGAAAACATTGTAAGGAATACAAACTCGGTACGTTCAGCTCAATCCTGTACGGTCGTGCCTTCAAAAAAGACTGACGTTCGACCCGTCACAGAAAATGCTTCGACAAGGCGTCCCGTTGCGGGCATTGTGAAGCCAAAGGCAGACGAACCGTATTATTGCATTGTGCTGGCAAGCAAAGTGTCTGAGGCTAACGCAGAAGCATTTGTCAAGCGACTGAAGGAAGACGGGTTTACAGAAGCCCGTGTCTTGGTCGGGAATAACAAGTCTGTAAAAGTTGTTTATGGCCGTTATGATAGCCAGAGCAAGGCGTACAACGAGCTGAACAACTTGAAAGGGGAGGAGTATTTTTACGAGGCCTGGGTCTATCATGTAACAAATACAAATGAAAAGGGTTAGATGTCCGAAATGTGATGAATTTGTCACATTTGATGAAACGAAATATAATGAGGGGCAGGCTTTGGTCTTTGTTTGCCCTCAATGCGGTAAGCAGTTTGGCGTAAAGATAGGCAAGTCGAAGTTGAGGAATGTCCGTAAGGAAGAAGTCTTGGATGAAAACGCTGATGAGCACGGTTATGGCTCGATAGTTGTAATTGAAAATGTTTTTCACTATAAGCAGGTCATCCCACTGCAATATGGCGACAATGTCATCGGCCGCTATATGAAGGGAAGCAAGACTAATACGCCGATAGAAACCAATGACCCGAGTTTAGACATAAATCATTGCGTCATAAACGTGTCAAAGGATAAGAAGGGGAGGCTAAAGTATCAGTTGAGCGATGGCCCGAGCAACACAGGGACTTTTGTGGACAATGAGATTTTAGGTTATCGTGAAAGGCGTGTCATTAATGATGGCACATTGTTTACAATTGGAGCTACAAGCATAATTCTAAGGGCGAGCCGTCAAGAAGAGTAATTTATGGTTTGCCCAGAGAGGTTGATGCATACTTGTTCTTTTGTTAAATTATTATAAATAAATGCCGCGTGTGGCATTTATTTGACTTGATTTTTTTTGACTTGGATTAAAGATTGTATCTTTGCGCCCGATTTTAGACAATATAAAGTCGAACTTTATTAATTAAAACCTAATTAAATTTTTTATGTCAGATTTAAAGAACGTGCAACCATTGGCAGACTTCAACTGGGATGAGTTTGAAAATGGAAGTCAGGCAAGCGTAAGCAAAGAAGAACTTGAAAAGGCTTACGATGAAACCCTTAACAAAGTCAGCGAGCATCAGGTTGTTGACGGAACTGTTATTTCTATTGACAAGAAAGAAGTTGTTGTCAATATCGGTTACAAGAGTGATGGTGTCATTCCGGCCAGCGAGTTCCGTTACAATCCGGATTTGAAGGTTGGCGACACAGTTGAAGTTTATGTTGAAAACCAGGAAGACAAGAAGGGACAGTTGTTGCTCTCACACAAGAAAGCTCGTTTGAGCAAGAGCTGGGAGCGTGTAAATGCCGCTCTTGATAATGAGGAAGTCATACAGGGATACATCAAGTGCCGTACGAAGGGTGGCATGATAGTTGATGTGTTTGGTATAGAAGCTTTCCTTCCCGGAAGTCAGATTGACGTTCATCCTATACGTGATTACGATGTATTTGTCGGCAAGACAATGGAATTCAAGGTTGTTAAGATAAACCAGGAGTTCCGCAATGTCGTTGTTTCGCACAAAGCTCTCATCGAAGCCGAACTTGAGGCGCAGAAGAAGGAAATCATCAGCAAGCTTGAAAAGGGACAGATACTTGAAGGAACAGTCAAGAACATCACTACTTATGGTGTATTTGTTGACCTTGGCGGTGTTGACGGACTCATCCATATCACAGATCTTTCATGGGGCCGTGTAAGCGATCCGCATGAGGTTGTAGCCTTGGATCAGAAGATAAATGTTGTCATACTTGATTTTGATGACGACAAGAAACGCATTGCTCTGGGCTTGAAACAGCTTACTCCGCATCCTTGGGATGCGCTTGATCCGAACCTCAAGGTTGGTGACCATGTCAACGGTAAGGTTGTTGTCATAGCTGATTATGGTGCATTTGTTGAAATTGCTCCAGGTGTTGAGGGACTTATCCACGTTTCGGAAATGAGCTGGAGCCAGCATCTGCGCAGTGCACAGGAGTTCTTGCACGTGGGTGATGAAGTTGAGGCAGTAGTTCTTACTCTTGACCGTGAAGAGCGCAAGATGTCTCTTGGCATCAAGCAGCTTAAGGAAGATCCATGGGAGACAATAGAAGTCAAGTACCCCATTGGCAGCAAGCACACAGCCAAGGTTCGTAACTTCACCAATTTCGGAATTTTTGTTGAACTGGAAGAGGGTGTAGACGGCCTTATTCATATAAGCGATTTGTCTTGGACAAAGAAAGTTAAGCATCCTTCAGAATTTACACAAGTTGGAGCTGATATCGATGTTGTAGTGCTGGAGATAGACAAGGAAAACCGTCGTCTTAGCCTTGGTCATAAGCAGCTGGAAGAAAATCCGTGGGATACTTATGAGACTATCTATACTCCGGGCTCAATCCACACAGGCAAGATAACAGAGATTATGGACAAGGGTGCTGTCATCGCTCTCAATGAAGGTGGTGAAGGTTTTGCAACTCCCAAGCACCTTGTGAAGGAAGATGGAAGCCAGGCTCAGCTTGGAGAGGAACTTCAGTTCAAGGTTATTGAGTTTGTGAAGGAAACCAAGAGGATAATCCTTTCACACAGCCGCACATTCGAGGATGTGAAGGACGAGCCTAAGAAGGCTGTACGCAAGAAGGCTAAGAAGGAGGAAACTCCTGCAATCAATAATATTGCAGCCGGAACAACACTGGGTGACATTGATGCACTTGCAGAGTTGAAGGCCAAGATGGAGAAAGGCGAAAAGTAAATCTTGCATATCTATTGATAACAGTCCCCACAGCCATTTGGCTGTGGGGATTTTTTTATATTGTATTCTTTTTATTGGCAAAAAGAATAGTGTTACGTTTTATAGTGATATAAAAATGTTGTAATTTTGCATTGTATGTTTTTATAATTCATCAATTGTATGAAGAAATTTCTGGACTACGTAGCCGAAGATATTATACAAAAATACGGTACAGACTTGTCTCGCATTGCAATTGTTTTTCCCAACAAAAGGGCTTCGTTGTTCTTGAATGAGATGTTGGCGTGGAAAGCCGGGAAGCCAATATGGTCTCCGGCATACGTGACGATAAGTGAGTTTTTTCGTCAACACTCAAGGCTTGTGGTCGGAGATTCTATTAAGCTGGTTTGTGACTTGTATAAGAGTTTTGTCAAATGTACAGGAACAGATGAGACGTTAGACCGTTTTTGGGGATGGGGACAGCTGCTAATCGCCGATTTTGACGATATTGACAAGAATATGGCCGACGCCTCAAATGTATTCAGGAATATAGAAAACATACACGAACTTGATGATGTCTCATACCTTGACGATGAACAAAAAGAAGTATTGCGTAAGTTTTTCGTTAATTTTACCGATGATGTCAATTCTGAATTGAAAAAGCGTTTTTTGCGTTTATGGTGCCATATAGGTGATATATATACCGATTTCCGTAACTGCTTGAAAGAGCAGTCAATAGCCTATGAAGGTATGCTTTATCGTGAAGTCGCTGACAACTTGGTTATCGACGATCATTATGATATGTATATTTTTATCGGCTTCAATGTGTTGCAGAAAGTCGAGCAAAAGGTGTTCAGGCATTTGCAGAAAGAAGGGAAGGCGCGCTTTTATTGGGATTTTGATGACTATTATATGCCAAAGGGCGATTTTTCGTCAACGGCCAATGAAGCGGGGACTTATGTTTCGCAATATTTGAAGGATTTTCCTAACGAGCTTGACAATTCAGACGAAAATATATATGGCAATTTTAAGCGTGGAAAAGAAATAACATATATAAGCGCTTCTACCGACAATGCCCAGTCGAGATATGTAACTGATTGGCTTAAAGAGAATTGCAGGTACAAATGTGGAAAAGACACAGCAATCGTATTATGCGACGAATCGCTATTGCCGTCAGTAATACATGGCATTCCTCAAGAAACGGGAAGTGTCAACATAACAACGGGCTTTCCCCTTTTCCAAACTTCAATATCGTCGTTTGTCATGCTGCTTCTCGATTTGAGGCTGAACGGTTGTTCTGTTGCGGATGGAACATTCAGGATAAAATACGTCTTGCAATTATTGTCGCATCCTTATGCCGGATATGTGTCAGCGGCTTGCCGTAAACTGGCCGATACCCTTGTGAATGACAAGATATATAGGCCGTCGTCCTCACTCCTTGCCGTTGACGGCAATATGGCAGTGCTGTTTAATGCCTTTACAGACAACAAGACTTTGCTACAATGGATTTTGGACGTGTTGAAATTGGTCGCCGCCGGGTGCGGAAACAATGAAAAAGATTCGCTTCAGCAAGAATCGTTGTTCAGAATGTACACATTGTGCAACAGGTTGAATGAGTTGATAAGGGCAGGAGAGCTTGATGTCGATATTGTAACGTTGCAGAAACTTATAATCCAGCTTGTCAATTCCACCACCATTCCTTTTCATGGAGAACCGGCAGAAGGAGTGCAGGTGATGGGCATATTGGAGACGAGGAACATTGATTTCGACCATGTCCTGGTGCTTTCATGCAATGAGGGAAATATGCCCAAAGGAATAAACGACTCGTCATTCATCCCTTATTCGATACGGAAAGTACACGGTTTGACTACCGTTGACAACAAGGTTTCCATCTATGCGTATTATTTTTACAATCTTCTTCAAAGGGCGTCAGACGTCACCCTCGTGTACAACAATTCCACTGAAAACGGCCATACGGGGGAAATGAGCCGCTTCATGCTGCAAATGATGATTGAAAGCGGCATTGATATAAGGCGCGTGTCTTTGCAGACGGGGCAAAAGACGACGCCGTCCGTGGCGGTCGCTATACAAAAGAATGCGGCTGTAATGGGCGTGCTGAACAGCATGGAGTACATCTCGCCAACGTCAATCAACCGTTATATGCGTTGTCCCTTGCAGTTCTATTATGGCAATGTGGCAATGATAAAAGAGCCGGAAGACGATGAGATGGATGAGATGAGCGGCCGTCAGTTTGGCAATATTTTCCATACCGCGTCAGAGATGCTTTACAAATCGCTTCGGCGGAGCGACGGAACTGTAAGCGTGGAAAGTATCGATTACGCCCTGAAGCACAAGGAGATGGTAGGCCGTATCGTCGATGATGCGTTTTCCGAAGTGGTGTCGGGAGCAGGCTCAAAGAGGCGTGTTGACTACAACGGGCTGCAGTTGATAAACCGTGAGGTCATCATAAGGTATCTCTGCCGTCTGCTTGAGATTGACCGGGGATTGGCTCCGTTCAGGATAAACGATGTTGAGACTTCCGTTTATACAGAGCTTACGATAGCTACGGGCGATGGTACACGCCGGATAGATGTGGGCGGACGGATTGACCGTCTTGACCAAATCTATGACAGGGCGGCCGGCTGTGAGAGGCTTAGGGTGGTTGATTATAAGACAGGGCGTTATCCTTCGAGAAAGGTAAACACTGTCGAAGAGATTTTTTCCATGCCCATAGAGCCAGACAAGCATGCAGATTATTATCTGCAAACGATGTTGTACGCAATGATTGTACGTCACGACACGCGTGTCAATCCTGAAGGTTACCCGGTCAGTCCGGCATTGCTTTTCATCCAGCATACTGCGGAAGAAGGATATGACCCTACGCTTTTAATCGGCAAGAAACGTGTGTCTGACATCGCGGAACATGAAGAGGAGTTTGCCGGGAGGCTTAAGTCTGTTGTTTCAGACATATTCGACCCGCAAGTGCCTTTCAGTCCAACGTCAGACAAGTCGATATGCAGCCTGTGTCCTTATGCCGGCTTGTGCGGACGATAGTCAGCGCATGGACTTGTCGGCGAACGACAGTGGCAGGAGGCCTTTCACGCTTTCAAGCGTATAGATGCGCTCTGCGCCGCAGAGATGTATCCTTATGTCGCGGCTGTACCGTTGTTCCATTTCCAACAGGACCTGGCGGCACGAGCCGCATGGTGAAACGGGTTCGGTTACAAATCCCTTGGCGTTTTTTGCGGCGATGGCTATTTCGGTTATCGCCTTTTGCGGATAGTTTGATTGTGCGTTGAATATTGCCGCACGCTCTGCGCACATCGTTACGGAAAAAGCCGCGTTCTCTTGGTTCGCCCCTTTTATTATTGTTCCGTCGTCAAGCCTTATGGCTGCGCCGACGCAAAATCCCGAATAAGGCGTGTACGAGTTGCCAGTCGCGCTTTTGGCGCATTCTACAAGTTCCCTGACACCTTCTTCAATTTCGTCGTAATTGTAAACCTTTATGTCGGTTTTGATTGTGATGTGTTCCATAGGTCTTTGCTTTTTATAGTATGGCTTGTATGGTTCCTGGTAAAGTGTTGCCGTTATGGGAACACTGCAAAAGTACTGATTATATTTGAAAAACTTGCAAAAACCTTGTGTTTTTATTGCATCGTGGCTTCGGTGTGGCGACAGCGGCGAGCCATTGGATATGCGTATGGCAGACTGCATGTATCTTGTTGGTTGCGAGGCTGTTGCACGGCCGTGTGTAAAAGGTGGTCTTTGGGCTTGTAAAAGATGGCTTTTTACACCCTGAAAGACGGCATTTTGCGTTGCGTTTTGCCGCCTTTTGCAAATGCGTTCGCTGACGGTCCGCCTATTATCTCGGGTTAATCGATTTTTCTTTGTAAATATTTGCATGGTTGGAAATAAATGCCTATCTTTGCAAATGCAGACGAAGACATACAGACCGTATTGGTTCGATCGGGATACTCATCAATAAAAAACGAAAACCGAGATGACTTCTCTTGCTGATGGCGGGCCACGATGCCGTGAGGCATAGCTGTAAAGCCGGTGGATTACAAAGGCGGAGAGCTCTCAAATCTTATATAGCTCGGAGTTTTCATCACATCACTGGTACGGTCTTTTTACAAATAATACGGGCGGGATTAAATCCTGCCCATTTGTTTAATGTTAATATCTATATTTTCAAATGTTTTCTGGAATTGTGGAAGAGACGGCTGTAGTAAAGGCCGTCGAGCGGTATGGCGGCAATGTTGACATTACATTGGAGTGCTCTTTTGCCGGGGAGTTGAAGATAGACCAAAGCGTGTCCCATAACGGCGTGTGCCTTACGGTGGTGCGTCTCGGCGACGGGTGCTATACGGTTACGGCCATGAAGGAGACTCTTGACCGTTCGAACCTGGGGCTGCTTAAAGCCGGCGATAAGGTAAACGTAGAGCGTTCAATGGTGATGAACGGGCGGCTTGACGGCCATATTGTACAAGGACATGTGGACATGACGGCGGAATGCGTAGGAATGCGCGATGCTGACGGCAGCACATACTTTACGTTCAAATACGGGTTTGACAAAGAGATGGCGCGGCGTGGATATTTTACCGTTGACAAGGGCAGTGTCACAGTAAACGGCGTTTCGCTTACAGTGTGCGCTCCGACTGACGACACTTTTACCGTTGCCATAATCCCTTACACTTTTGAAAATACCAATTTCAGCGACATAAAGGTCGGATCGAAAGTGAACATCGAGTTTGACATACTCGGAAAATACATAGCCAGGCTAAGCCACTTCAATTGATTTCAGAGCAGGTCCGCGTGTCTGCTAATATTTGTTAAGGCAAATTTGTCATATCGACAAAATGGATATATGTTTCTACTAACGGTTGACATATATCCATTTTATTTTATTGCGACATTCTTTCTTTGTACTTTTGTACAGCGAAATATAACGCAATGACATGGCAAAGACAAGAAAAATCGTTACAATCAGCATGTTGCTTCTGCCGTCATGTTGGGCATTGGCCGACGGCGGGCACCAGTGGACGTTGAAAGAGTGTATTGACTATGCCTTAGAGCATAACATAACAGTTGTCGAGGGCAAGTTGTCTGTGCTTTCGGCGCAGGAGGACGTTAAGGAAGCTAAGGCGCAGCTGTTTCCCTCGTTGTCGTTCTCAACCACGCACCAGGGTGGCTACAGGCCTTTTGCAGACGGTTCGGGTGACTATATGGATGATTTAAGTTACTCGGGTGATTACGGTCTGAATGCAAACTGGACAGTGTGGGACGGCAATGCGAACCGTAATACTTTGAAGCAAAGGAAGATTGCCGGACGGCAGCAGGAGCTGGAGCTTGAAGAGAGCGTCAACAGCGTCCAGGAGCAGATTTTGAATTTGTATGTGCAGATACTGTATGTGGCCGAAGCGGTGAAAGTGGACGAGCAGATACTTCAGATAAGCCGTCAGAACGCCGCACGTGGCGCAGAGATGTACAAGGTTGGTTCGCTCTCGAAGGCCGACTTGTCTCAGCTCGATGCGCAGGTCGTTACCGACGAGTACAATCTTGTCAGCATGAAGGGTCAGCTTGAAGACTATAAACAGCAGTTGAAATATCTTTTGAGGCTGGATTATGACGCGAGTTTCGACATCGCCGTTCCGTCATCCACTGACGAGCAGGCTCTTGCCGCCGTTCCGTCGGTGAAGTATGTATTGGAGAATGCTTTGGCTAAACGCCCGGAAATAATGAGCGCCTTGCTTGGTGTGGATTATAGCAGCCTCGGAATAGACATTGCAAAGGCCGGACGTAAGCCTACGGTGAGCATATCCGGCGGCATAGGTACGAGTACTGTTTCGGGCACTCATACCCAGATGGGGGTAAGTTCTTCGTGGGGAAACCAGATGAAGAGCAACCTCAACGGTTCGATAGGCGTTACGCTGAGTGTGCCTATATTTGACAACCGTGCCGCCAAAACCTCGCTGAACAAGGCGGAGCTGGAGCTTCAGCAGTCAAAGGCCGAAGTCGATGACGCAAAGAGCAACCTTGCACTTACCGTGCAGGGGTATTGGGTTAACGCCACAACCAACCAGCAGCGTTTCCGCTCGGCGGTGGCAAGCGTTGCCAGTGCACAGGACAGCTATGACCTTCTTAGTGAGCAATTCCGTCTCGGCCTGAAGAACATCGTGGAGCTGACAACCGCCAAGACGACGCTCCTCAATGCACAGCAGAGCCGTCTCGAAAGCAAGTACACGGCCATACTTTACTTGCAGTTGCTTGATTTTTATAGCGGTGAAGAAATGAATATGATATAATAAGGTTATGGGAAAGAAGAAAATTATAGCAGTCATAACGGTAGTGACGGTGGCTGTTGTATGCTGTTGCCTGGCATTTTGTGGAAAAGGGAAGCATGAAGTGTCGTTTGAAACGGCTGTGATTGGTATTAATGACATATCCAACAGCGTAACAGCCACAGGCACAATCGAGCCGGTGACATCGGTAGATGTCGGAACGCAGGTGTCGGGCATAGTGGCTAATATTTACGTGGATTATAACAGTGTGGTGAAGAAAGGGCAGGTGATAGCCGAACTCGACAAGACCAACCTGATAAGCGAGGTTAATACGGCGAAGGCCGCTCTGAGCAACGCTCAAAGCCAGCTTACTTACCAGAAGGCAAACTACCAGCGTTACAAGGCGTTGTATGACAAGGGGCTTGTAAGTGCCGACGAGTATGAGACGGCGTTGCTCTCATATCAGCAGGCACAGGATGCGGTGACACAACAGCGTGAAAGCCTGCAACAGGCACAGACGAACCTTGGCTATGCAACCATTACTTCGCCGGTTGACGGTGTCGTGCTGTCACGTGAAGTGGAAGAAGGTCAGACCGTAGCGTCAAGCTTTGAGACACCGACATTGTTCACAATAGCCAAGGATTTGACGGATATGCGCGTGATTGCGGATGTAGATGAGGCCGACATAGGTGATGTAAGGGAAGGTGAAAGGGTAACGTTTACTGTTGACGCGTATCCCGATGACACATTTTCCGGCACGGTTACACAGGTGCGGCAGGAAGGTAATACGGAAGACAATGTCGTGACTTACGAGGTTGTAATAAGTGCGCCGAACAAGGATTTGAAGCTGAAACCGGGTCTTACGGCCAACGTCACAATCTACACTCTTGACAAGCCTGGCGTTCTTAGCGTGCCTAACAAGGCTCTGCGCTTCACTCCGGCCAAGGAACTTATCGGTGACGCACAAGTGAAAGACTGTAAGGGAGAGAATAAAGTGTGGACATTTGCCGGCAATGTGTTTCAGGCGCATCCAGTGACGGTTGGCATCAGCGACGGTGTTAATACCGAATTGCTTGGGGGGATGGACAAAGGAGCAAAGGTAGTCACTGAAATAAAGGTTGACGGTGGTGAAATGATGCAGGCCGGAAATGCAGACGACGAGGAGTCAAGTCCGTTCGCTCCGAAAGGGCCTGGACAGGACAAGAAGAAAAAGAATTGACAGTTTGTAATCATAAAACGCCATGAATGAAGGAAAGGTTGTGATAGAACTGCAAGATGTTCACCGTGATTTCCATGTCGGCGATGAGACAGTGCATGCTTTGCGTGGAGTGTCGTTCAAGATATACGAGGGTGAGTTTGTCACAATAATGGGCAAATCGGGTTCAGGAAAGTCTACTTTGCTCAATCAGTTAGGTTGCCTTGACACCCCGAGTCGAGGTGAGTATTATCTTGATGGCATATCTGTCCGTAAAATGAGAAAGCCGGAACGTGCAGTGCTTCGTAACAGGAAGATAGGCTTTGTGTTCCAAAACTATAATTTGTTGCCCAAGACTACGAGTATAGAAAATGTGGAATTGCCGCTTATGTATAATCCTGACGTAAGCGTGAGGGAACGTCGTGAACGTGCCATCAGGGCGCTTGAGGCCGTAGGGCTGGGCGACAGGCTCTATCACAAATCCAACCAGATGTCAGGCGGACAGATGCAGCGTGTGGCCATAGCCCGCGCTTTAGTCAATAATCCGGCAGTGCTTTTGGCGGATGAGGCGACAGGAAACCTCGACACGCGCACGTCGTTTGAGATTTTGGTTCTTTTCCAGAAGTTGCACGCCGAAGGCCGGACTATAATATTTGTAACCCACAATCCCGATATAGCAAGGTATTCGAGCCGCAATATAGTGTTGCGTGACGGAAGAGTCAGAAGTGACACCTTGAATGACGATATACTGTCAGCCGAACGTTCGCTGGCTGAACTTCCGCCAGCCCGGGACGATTGATACATAGATGTTTTTACTTAGGAACCATGAGTATAGCCAATCTTTTCAAAATAGCATTGAGGGCGATTGCCGCCAATAAGCTTCGTTCTTTTCTCACGATGCTTGGCATAATAATAGGTGTCGCGTCGGTTATTACGATGCTTGCCATCGGCCAAGGCAGCAAGAAGAGCATACAGAAGCAGATTTCCGAGATGGGGTCGAACATGATAATGATTATGCCCGGACAGGATATGCGTGGCGGCGTGCGGCGTGATGCCGACGAGATGGAGACGTTGAAGCTGACTGATTATGAGGCTTTGGCCGACCAGTGTCAGTATATAAGCGCCATAAGTCCCGTCGTTAACAGTTCCGGCCAGTTCATTAACGGCAATAATAATACGCCTTCAACCATATACGGTGTAAACGGGGATTATCTTGAAATAAGGCAGTTGTCTGTTGAGGATGGCGAGATGTTTACAGACGAAGACATCAAGGCAAGCGCAAAGGTGTGTGTAGTGGGAAAGACTGTAGTGGATAACTTGTTCCCTGACGGTTCAGACCCGGTTGGAAAGGTGATAAGGTTTAATACCATTCCATTCCGTATTGTAGGAGTATTGAAGAGTAAAGGATACAACTCTATGGGCATGGACCAGGACGACCTGGTACTGGCTCCTTATTCGGCTGTGATGAAACGAATACTTGCCGTAAACTATCTTCAGAGCATAAATTGCTCCGCGTTGACAGAAGGCTTGACAGACAAGGCTGTAGAAGAGATTTCAAAAGTATTGAGGACACAGCACAAACTGAAAGATGCAACGGGTGAAAGCGAGGCGGAAGAAGACGACTTCAATATACGTTCGCAGGAAGAACTGGCAAGCATGATGAATTCAACCACCGACCTGATGACAATCCTTCTTGCCTGTATTGCCGGTATTTCGCTGGTAGTTGGAGGCATAGGCATCATGAACATAATGTATGTCAGCGTTACCGAGCGTACCCGTGAGATAGGTTTGCGCATGAGCGTGGGCGCAAGGGGAATAGACATATTGAGCCAGTTCCTCATCGAGTCGATACTTTTAAGTGTGACAGGTGGTCTTATAGGAGTGCTGATAGGCATCGGAGCTACTTATGGAGTAAATATCTTTGCCAAGTGGCCGGTGTTCATACAGCCTTGGAGTGTGTTGCTTAGTTTCTTTGTTTGTACTGCTACGGGTGTGTTTTTTGGCTGGTATCCGGCCAAGAAAGCTGCGATGCTTGACCCGATTGAGGCAATAAGATATGAATAGGCTATGACGAAAAAGAATGTTTATACGGTCATAATCCATGCTGTATGCTGGGTGCTGGTGGCGTTGCCGGTGTTTATTTTTGCCCCGGAACATGCGCGGCAGACGGTTGTTCTGGATGTCCTGCGCTTGTTTTTTCCTCTGTTCCTGTGCGCCATCTTCTACCTTAATTACTTATGGCTTGTGCCTAAATTCTTTGTAGAGAAGCAATTTGCCGCTTATGCCAGCATAAACCTTGTCGTCATATTGTTTATCTCCTTATGTATGAATTGGGTCATGGAATATATACATTTCATGGAATTCAACGCCGGTTTGCCACCTCCACCGCCTCGGTTCATAAGGGCTTCACAAGGAGCGGAAGTATTGTTCGGCTTTATAAAAGATATGTTCCCGTTCGTGCTTTCGGCAGTGTTGGGCACTTCGTTGTGCCTGTCCATGAGGTGGCATGATGCCGAAGCGTTGCGTAAGGAGATGGAAATACAGAAGACAAAGTCAGAGCTGGACAATCTTCGGAGTCAAATAAATCCTCACTTCCTGCTGAACACATTGAACAATATATATGCGCTGATTGCGTTTGACAAAGACAAGGCGCAGAAGGCTGTACTGTCTTTAAGCCAGCTGTTGCGCCAGATGCTTTATGGCGGACGTAATAATCTGACAACCCTTAGGGAGGAAGTTGAACTCTTGCGGAATTATGTGGAATTGATGCAGCTTAGGCTGAACAAGAATGTCAAGATTGATTTTAGTGTTGACATTCCGGTAGACAGGGATATCAACGTGGCTCCGTTTATATTCATATCCCTTGTTGAAAATGCGTTCAAGCATGGCGTAAGCCCCGTTAAGCCGAGTTTCATCTCCATACGTATAACTTCTGACGGTAAGGAGATTGTGTGCGAAATAAGGAACAGCAATTATCCTAAAGCTGACACGGATAAGAGCGGTCATGGCATAGGGCTCGAACAGGTGGCCCGGCGCCTGGCTTTAGCATACGCCGGAAAGTACGAATGGGATAGGGGCGTAGATGAGGAAACTGAAACTTACTATTCAAAAATAACGATTTATGATACTGACTTGTGCGATAATAGATGACGAGCCGTTGGCTGCCGAGCTTTTGGAGAGTTATGCCAAGAAGACGCCCGAACTGCATCTTGTCGGAGTGTACGGCAGCGCGGTGGAGGCGATGAAGGAGTTGAGGAACAATCCTGTTGACCTGCTGTTCCTTGACATACAGATGCCGGAACTTAGCGGAATGGAGTTTGCAGGCATATTGCCAAAGAAAACAAAGATTATTTTCACCACGGCCTTTGACCGTTATGCCATTGACGGATACAAGGTCAATGCTGCCGATTATTTGTTGAAACCCATAAGTTATGACAGCTTTGTGCTGTCCGTTAACAGGGTGTTGGAGCGGTGCAAGGTCGTTGACCGTCAGGACGTGATGTCGGCAGACGGTTTTGTGTATGTAAAAAGCGAATACAAGCTTGTCAAGATAAATTTCGTCGACATCCTTTACATTGAGGGAGTGAAGGATTACGTCAAGATATACTTCCGTGACCGGCGCAAGCCGGTAATGTCGCTTATGAACATGAAAAAGCTCGAGGATTATTTGCCCAAGTCGCAGTTCATGCGTGTGCACCGTTCGTTTATCGTTAACATGTCAGTGGCAGATATGATAGACAGGGGCCGCATTGTGGCCGGAGATACGTTTATTCCTGTTTCTGAAAGCTACAAGGAACAAGTGCAGGAATACATCGACAGGCACACGCTTGTGTAGTATCTGTATAGACTTGTTTGCAAGGCATCGGCAATCCGTTTTTCTTGACGGATTGCCGATTTTTGTTCGTTTCCCATATCTTTTTGTCCGTTATTGATAGAAAAGGGTTATATTTGCATAAGTTGAATGCATAACCTTTGGTTTTTCATTAATGCCTTGTTGGCAAACATATCGAGGTATGGATGAACTCAAATTACGTATAAATGCGATATTGGCCGCATGGAATCCATTGTCGGTGCCTGCGGATATTGCTTCTTGTGAATATTTGTCTTATGTTCAGAAAGTCGCAGATGCGATAATGGATAATCGTCAGATAAGGCATGTCTTGTTGCAGATGATTGACAATCTCGGCATGGAAAAGCCCTATGGGAGTGATATTATTAAAGACGTTAATGATATAAGCCGTCAGATTTCCGCATTGGTGAATGACTGGTCTTGTCTGAAATAGCTTGTAAGTAAATTCTTATGCCATGAAAAAACGATGTGTTCCCTTGCTCCTGCTAATATTTTTGTTATGCCAATGTTCTTCAAACAAGAGCGTGGATGACGAGGTTTTTGAATCCGGAATGACGCAAATCGACACGGCAAGCATTGTCCCCACGCTGATGAAAGTTGTCAAGGAATATATCTCGGCATACCCGGAATATAAGAACTTGGCTCTTCATGATGGTGTCATACTTGCCCGGCAGTTGCCCGTCAAGCGAGAATATATGTACTTGTTAGGTCCTACTTCACTGATAAAATACGGCGAATATTATGGGGCAAAGCCTCTTTTCCCGTCATCATACATGGTTGTTGACGGTCGTATGGTGTTTGTCAATTCGTCAAACGACAAACTTGCGAGGCAGGACTTGTGCCGCAACGCCTATATGAAGCACCTTGAAATAAAGGAAAACGCCAACGGCTTCATTAACAGGTTCTGGCTTATAAGGGTAGGAAACGACGGTTGTGCATCCATATATTCAAAGGATGTGGACAAGGATGCCGGCATAAAAAGGGTTGAAAGGATGATAGATGCTGATGAATTAATGGAAAACATATCGACTAAATAGCCTTTAAGACACACTCGTTGCAGCTTAAATTCAAGCACGTTTCGCACTGCATTCATAACTGATTGATATTCAGAGCATTGTAAAAGGCCGTCTTTTACACGCTAAAAGACGGCCTTTTAGCGTGTAATATGTGGTCTTTGGGAATGTAAAAGGTCGTATATTGAAGTTCATCCGGCATTCCCTTGATGGCGGTTCCCAGTTATGCGTGATGATATTGGATTATAGCTTACTTTTCATTTGCATTCAAGTGAGGCACACGGTTATGTATTAAAATGAGAACTAAAGGCATCATGCAAAATGTCGGATGCCCTCTTTTGAAAAACCATCTTAACCCTTCAGAAGTTAAGAAAGTTGATAGCCTGCTTTCTATGGGCTGTAAATGAAGCCATCGGCAACGGTAAGGCCGCATGCTGCAAAGGCATCCAGAAAGCGTCAATGATATGTTAAGAAATGCCGCAGGGCATGGTGTGCAAGGTGTTTCTTTGTTAAAAAAGTTGCGGCATGCGCCGTTTTAATTCTTATTTAAGAATTTCGTTAAGCGCGTAACATTATAATTGCATGTCGAAAGAAAAAACATTAACCATCAACAACAACCATGAAAACCATTTGTTTGCGATTTTTTGCACTGTGCCTGCTGGCCGGTGTCTTTTCAGTGACAAATTTGCGCGCAGCCGATGCGCTTATGGCGGGAACGGCCAAAGTCAACATCACTCCGCCAAATCCCAAGTATCCTGTGCATGACTCGCTTTACGCGCGCACGCTTCTGCTTGATGCCGGCGGCACACGCATTGCATTCATAGCCCTTGACCTTGGCGGATATGTAAATGAAAGGCTTGCGGCACGCCTGCGTTCCAAGTACCGTTTGCAGGAAGTTTATTTCTGTCCGCAGCATACGCATTCGTCACAGCAAGGTCCAAAGGAGTGACTTGAAGACCGCATTGACGAAGCTATGCGCATTGCTGACGCGTCGATGTTCGAGGCGCGCATATCCGGCGGCCACCGCAGTTTCCCTCAGTTGAGCTTCTGTAGGCTTGTGCTCCGCGACGACGGGCGCGCCCGTGAGTCGTGGCTTGGTGATGACCATTACCGCGCTGTAAATCCTGAGCGCATACCACACGGGCCTGTCGACAATTCCGTAGGCGTAATCAAACTTGAAGACATGCAGGGTAATCCGCGCGTGCTCGTGATGAACTATGCCTGCCATCCTGATGTGGTGTGGAACAACTTTGAAATATCCGCCGACTATGTGGGGTATGCCACCAAGTACACCGAGGAGGCTTTTGGCGGTAAGGTGAATTGCTTGTTCGTGCAGGGAGGTGCCGGCAACCAGGCTCCATTGTTCAAAGACGGTGGCCGCAAGAGCCCGGACGACCCCCGTCCGTGCAACTACGACCTTATAGAACGCATGGGAAAGCTGCTCTCGATAGAGGCGGTCAAACTCGCAAAGGAAATTTATCCCAATCCATATGACAAGCCAAGCATAAGCGTATGCACTGATTCTCTTGACTTCATCGGCAGGCATGACAAATCGTTGAAGTTCCATATACGCTGTTCGGCAATATCAATCAACAACCGCATAGCCATAGCCGCCATGCCGGGCGAGCCGTTTATAAAGTTCCAGTTGGACTGGAAACGCGAGATGCAGGCCAACAACGTCGTGCCGTTCTTCTTCGGTTACACGTGGAGTGGGGGCACATGGCCTACATACGTGCCAGACATTCGTTCGGCGGTATACGGCGGTTTCGGTGCGTATGACGGGCCTAACGGTATGATAGAGGTCGGTGCAGGTGAACGCATCTTCAACAAGATGCTTGAGTGTTATTATCGTGCCACAGGGGTTTTTGACGGCAAGTGACCGTGCAACGCCGTGTTTATGTATGACATTACTGCTTCATTCAATGAATAGATACATTCTGTCCACATTGTTTATTGTGTGCGTCATAGGCGTGAATGCCGGTGACGTACACCGTCTTTCTTCGTATGTAAACCCCTTTGTTGGCGCAACAACCAATACCAAGGCGGCCAAGGCTTATCATGGACTGGGCAAGACCTATCCCGGCGCGGTGGCTCCCTTTGGCATGGTTCAGGTCAGTCCTAACACGATAACGGGAGGAGACAACGGCTGCGGATACAGTTATGAGCACACGTCAATCGAAGGTTTTGCTTTCACCCAGATGTCGGGGGTGGGATGGTATGGCGACCTTGGCAATTTCCTGGTCATGCCTACGGTGGGCAATATAAAACCTTTTGCCGGCACACTCGACAATCCTGACGAGGGCTATCGTTCCCGTTATGACAAGAAAAGCGAAAAAGCCGCTGCTGGATATTACTCTGTCTTTCTTACAGATTACGGTATCCGGGCCGAGGCTACGGCCTTGCCGCATAGCGGAATGCTGCGTTTCACCTATCCTGAGAGCCGCGATGCACATGTTCAGATAGACCTTGCACGGCGCGTTGGCGGCACATCCGTGCTTCAGAACGTCGAGGTTGTGGGCGATAAAGCCATACGCGGCATGATGCGTTGCACGCCCGAAGGCGGCGGATGGGGCAACGGCGGCGGTCAGGCTGATTACACAGTGTACTTCTATGCGGAGTTTTCAAGGCCGTTCAAGTCGCACGGTATATGGTCGGCTGACATTCCCGAAGGGCGCAAGCGAAAGCTGGACGACATACAGAGCGAGGACTACCGCGACCTTATCCGCAACGCGCGTGTCATTCCCGGGGTGTCACATTATGAAGGAAAGCACATCGGTTTCTACGCAGACTTCGACACCGGGGCTGGTGAACAAATCTTGTTGAAGGCTGGAATATCGTTTACAAGCTTGCGGAATGCCGAAGAAAACTTGCGGAAAGAGATGCCTGGATGGGATTTCGACGGTGTGCGTGAGACTTGTTCGAAGCTATGGGACAGGCAGCTTGCAAAGATTTCCGTAAGTGGAGGCACAGAAGAGGAGAAGCGTGTGTTCTATACCGCACTCTATCACACCATGCTCGATCCGCGCGTTTGCAGCGATGTCAACGGCGAGTATTGTGGAGCAGACAACAAGGTACACAAGACATCGAAGTTCAACAAGCGCACAATATTCAGCGGATGGGACGTGTTCCGCAGCCAGATGCCATTGCAGACCATCATAAACCCTGTGCTGGTAAATGACGTGATCAATTCTCTTGTCGAGATAGCAGGGCAGAGCGGCAAGGAGTATCTTGAGCGATGGGAACTGCTTAACGCCTATTCAGGCTGCATGATAGGCAACCCTGCGATATCCGTTCTTTGTGATGCTTACTCGAAAGGCATACGCGGCTATGACGTGGAGACGGCTTATAGTTATGCCCTTAACACTTCGCGCCGTTTCGGCAACAATTCCCAGGGATATTCAACCGGCAACAATGGCGTGTCGCTGACGCTCGAATATGCCTATACCGACTGGTGCATGGCGCGGCTCGCGGAATGGCTCGGCAAGGCGGACGACCAAAAGGAGTTCGACCGCCGTGCGTTGTCTTACGCCTCGACGTTCGACAGCGAATGGGGCTGGTTCCGTCCGCGTGACGGTGAAGGGCGTTTCATGCCCCTGCCGGAGAAGGGCCGTCTGGCCGAGGGGTACGGATGTATGGAGAGCAACGTATATCAACAGGGCTGGTTTGTGCCACACGATGTTGACGGTATGGTTGACCTGATGGGAGGCCGTGAGAAGGTGTTGGCCGATTTGCAGTCCATGTTTGAGAATACGCCGAAGGACTATCTTTGGAATGATTATTACAACCACGCCAACGAGCCGGTACATCATGTGCCTTTCCTTCCCAACCGTATGGGAGCTTCGTGGCTGACGCAGAAGTGGACGCGCGACATCTGCCGCAACGCTTACCATGACGGAGTGCTCGGGCTTGTGGGCAATGAAGACGTGGGGCAGATGTCGGCCTGGTATGTATTGGCGGCTTCAGGCATACATCCCATATGCCCGGGCGATATGCGTTATGAAATCACCAGCCCTGTGTTCGACCGCATCGAATTCCGTCTTAACCCGATGACAGCCAAGGGCAAGACTTTTGTTATCGAGACTGTAGACAATTCGCCGGAAAACATTTACATACAGTCAGCCGAGCTTAACGGCAAGCCTTATGATAAGACATATATAATGTATGATGACATTATGAAAGGTGGAAGGCTTGTGCTGCACATGGGCGACAGCCATAAATGAGAAGGGGTGACGGACAAGTTACGGTTGCTTTCATAACTTCTTGATATTCAACGCATTGCAAAAGGCCGTGTTTTACGGGCTAAAATACGGCCTTTTGCAGTGCAATATGTTACCTTTTGGAATGCAAAAGACGGCAAATCGCAAACCGTGCGTTTGTCACACGGCTTAATACTTGCTTTCTTTCTTTTGTAAATACACGTGAGCTACGGCTCCAAAAATTACCAATGTCGCTGCCGAGAGGAGGAACGCGTTGCTGTCAGTCCAGCCAAATGCGTAGCCGATAACCAGCGACAATGCACCCAAGCAAAGCACTGCCAGACCGGAAAAACGTATGTATTTTTTCATAACTTATGCGCTTTTATGCCTGCAAAAGTAAGGAGAAAAATCAATATCGATGGCTATAAAAGCATAAAATGTAACAGGTTGAAACCGACGAAAGGCAAAAATAAGTTAAAAAGCATGTCCCTGCACATTATAAATAACCGTTATGTCATCGGAAAAGTGTACCTTTGCACCGCATTTTGCAAAATTATAAACAAATTAATCATTTAAGTAGTATGAATCAATACGAAACCGTTTTCATTTTGACTCCCGTTTTGTCTGATGAACAGATGAAGGAAACGGTCGCAAAATTCAAGGGTCTGCTTACCGACAATGGGGCGGAAATCCTGAACGAAGAGACCTGGGGATTGAAGAAGATGGCTTACGCTATCCAAAAGAAGTCGACAGGTTTCTACTGCCTGCTCGAGTTCAAGGCTGAGCCTGAAGTTATCAAGACATTGGAGACCGGTTACCGTCGTGACGAGAAGGTAATCCGCTTCATGACAGTGAAACTCGACAAGTACGCCGTACAGTACGCCGAGAAGAGAAGAAACAAATTAGCTAAAAAAGAGGAGGCTTAATCATGGCACAGGAATCGGAAATCAGATATTTGACCCCTCCTTCGGTTGACACGAAGAGGAAGAAATACTGCCGTTTCAAGAAGAGCGGCATCAAGTACATTGACTATAAGGATCCAGAGTTCCTTAAAAAGTTCTTGAACGAGCAGGGAAAAATCCTGCCTCGTCGCATCACTGGAACGTCTTTGAAGTATCAGCGCCGCGTGGCACAGGCAATAAAGCGTGCACGCCAGATAGCGTTGCTCCCGTATGTAGCCGATTTGTTGAAATAATTAAGGAGGACACACGATGGAAATCATACTGAAAGAAGACATTATCGGCTTGGGATTCAAGAACGATATAGTTAATGTTAAGAGCGGCTATGGTCGCAACTACCTCATACCTACAGGTAAAGGTGTAATCGCTTCGGAGTCGGCAAAGAAGCAGCTCGCCGAGACTTTGCGTCAGCAGGCCCGCAAACTTGCCGCTATCAAGGCAGAGGCTGAGAAGAAAGCAGAGGCTTTGAAGGACGTTGCCCTCACCATTGCAGTTAAGGTCAGTGCCAACGGTATTGCCTACGGAGCTGTTACGGCTGCCACAGTTGCCGCCGAGTTGCAGGCCAAGGGCTTCGACATCGACCGTAAAATCGTCACCATGCACGACGCAAAGAAGGTGGGCGACTATGTTGCTACCGTTCATTTCCACAAGGAAGTGCTTGTTGAAATTCCTGTAAAGGTTGTGGCAGAAGGCGCTGAAAATGTAGAGGAAGCTGCTAAGGAAGAGACTGCTCCGGCAGAAGCTCCTGTTGCAGAAGAGCCTGCAAAGACTGAAGAAGCACCCGTAGAAGAGTGATTTTTGCACTGTAAAGCAAGTTTATTATACACGTCCCCGATGGCATGTAGTGCCGTCGGGGATTATTATTATGCCAATTTTACAACGGTTTTGCTTGCTTTTTGTTCTTGATTTTTGTATCTTTGTACCCATACAACAAATCATTTAATCCTGCAATACCTATGAACACACGAACCGTTTTAGCCGTTGTCATGCTCTTGTCCGTATGTCTCGGCATAGGAGGGAGTGTCACTTCGCACGGTGTTTCCGACTTGGAAACACAGGATTCGACAATTGCCGTAATTGCGTATTTCTGCAAGAATGACACCATGAAGTATCTCCGCACGCAGACGGAACTCTCGGTTGAGGGTGGCGACACCGTGTTGAAAGAAGACAAAATGCGTGAAGAGTTTATGCTCATAGTGTGTGACTCTACGCCGGACGGCTACACTATGGAGTTCGTCCCGTTAGGCGTTGAGTATGGAAACGATGCGGCTGGCAGTGTTAAAAACCGACTGTACAATGCCTTATCCTCGCATTTTAAGGACGTAACGGCGGTGTTCACAACAAATGAATACGGCACAGTAACGGGTTTGAAGAACTGGAAAGAAATACGTGACAGGCTCAAGGTTGGTATGAAAGCTATGCTTGACACGCTTTATTCAGCATCGTCGGGCATAGATTCGGTCATGTCGCGCAGCAATCTTGAAGTTTTGGTTACTCTAATGTGCTCGTCGGAGCAAGGCGTGTTGTCTATGTATGAGGAGTTGTCAACACTTTTTTCACTTCACGGTAATGTGTTTGACATAGGTGAAAGTACAATAGACGATGCGGATAAAGACTCGTCGGTCACTACTGTATTGGTTGGCTATGCACCTTACGACGAGTACGGTTTTGACTATGATTACAACATTCTCGGGCGGACAGTGACAAAATTTACTTCTGAAGAAACGCACGACTTGCTTGGCGGGGTGCTCAATATTCTTATGACGGACACAGTTGCCGGAACTATAAATAAATTTATGAAAGACAGCCTCAATACAGGAATGACCATAACGCAGTTGGAGGATTATCATCTGTTTTACAATGGTTGGCCGTGTTTGATGCGTACACAGAAGATAGTGGAGTTAGGTCCTCGCACCAAGGTTACTACCGATGAAATAAGCTGGACGTACCGTTCGTGGAGGCAGTATGCCACGAAAAGTGAGGATACCCATGCCTCTTCGTTATGAAACAATGCACATATAATTATATGAAAGCATATTTTTCAATTATCATTTTCATGTTGCTGGCCGTGTCGTCGGTAGTTACCGGCACGGGCAATTACATTGATGCGAAGGACAGGATAGCGTCAGACCTTAACCGTGCGCTCGTCCGTGCGCTGGCGGAAAAGGGCAGTGAGTGGGTCACAGCGGACACAATACGTGTTTGCAGGCAGTTGCAGGCGCAGTCAACTGATGTCGTTGCAATGCTGATACGTGACGAACTTTTCACCGAGAGCCTGTCAATTCCGGAGCTGCGTGGCAGGTCTTATGTGTCGTTCGCAGTGATGCCGCAGGGTAAAACGCAGGCTGTTGCGTGGAAAGACAACGCCGGTGTTAGCGGCGAAACGGTTGTAATACGGCCAGACGGGTTGCATAATGACGACATGCAAGTCGCTTTCCGAGGCAATGCCGACTGCTCTTTTGCCACTGTTTTCAGTCTTTCCGACCAGCGTTTGCCGGTGTGTTTGCTTCTTGCGGCCATGCTTTGGGGCGTTTTCTCGATGTTTTATATGCGCAGACGTGCTGCCAAGCAAACTGTAATTGCAAACTTTCAATGTCTCGGAGGGTTACGGTTTGACAGTTCGCTCAATGCCTTTTATACTGTCGGTGGCGACGAGATGCGTCTCACTCCGATGCAGTTTGAGCTTATGCGGATGTTCTTCCGTGCTGAAGGACACAGGCTGTCGAAGACTGAAATATGCTCTGCACTGTGGCCTGGTAAGCCTGATGCCAGCGAGACTCTTTACACTTTAATCAGAAGATTGAAGCGTGTTGTAGAACAAGACACTAACATCAGGATTGAGGCAGAACGCGGACGGGCTTATAAATTGAGGATTGACAGTTGAGAATGGAGAATTATGATTACCATTGAAAACCGCATAACGTTTATCAACAATGGTAATCATAATTCTCCATTCTCAACTGTCAATCCTCAATTAACAAAACTCTCAATCCTCAATTAAAATCTTATTGTCAGTCAAATGTCAGCAAGTTGTCAGGGCTGACACCGCTTTTCATCAGCCACAGGCTCTTACCTTTGCATGAAAAAAGCGAAGATGAAGAGACTGTTTTTATTTTCATTGTACTTTATTGCTCCATTATTTGCCATGGCGCAGGCCACTGACGGCAAGGAGAACGGCGGCAAGGCGGTCAGCGATTCGCTGTCGTTGAACGAAGTTGTGGTTAAGGGCGAGCGTGTCGTTAACCGCGACAACACCCTGCACCTGTTGCCGACCAAGGAACAAAAAGAGGTTTCCACAACGGGTTACGGCCTGCTTTCGCGTCTCGCGTTGCCATTGGTGACGGTGAACGAGGTGGCTAAAACAATTTCTGTGCCGCCCAACATGGGGCAGCTTCAGGTGCGTATCAACGACATTGTGGCCGACAAGCATGATCTGACATCGCTCGACCCGAAGTCTGTCAGGCGTGTTGACTTCTTGCAAAATCCCGGTGCCCGATACGGAATGGACGTCGATTACGTAATCAACATCATTACTGAAAAGCCGGAATTCGGCTACACTGTAGGGGCGGAGCTTATGCAGACGCTCACCTCGATGCGGTCGAATGGAGAGACGTTTGCCAAGCTCAACCGCGGAAAAAGCGAGTTCGGTATAAATTATTCGTTCGGGTTCTCTGACATGAGAAAGCAGGAATACGAGGAGACTGCCGACTACCTGATGCCCGACAACTCTGTTTTCACCATGCAGCGCACCGACAACGACTGGCGTACAAGGCAGGTTTCGCACGACCTGCAACTGCAATACACTCTTGCCGACACGTCGCGCTACACGCTGCAAGCTACCGTTGGAGGCACGTTTTCACGCATTCCGAGAAACACGAGAACACGCACGGAAGTGTCGGGCGGCGTTGAAGAAAGGCTGCCTATACGCTCGGCTGACGACACGAAGACGGCCTTAGCCGACCTGTACTTCAATTACAACCTGACTAAGAGGCAGAACCTAACGTTCAATGCGTCGGGCAGTTACACCGCATCAGACTATGATTATTCCTACGGCGGCAGCTCGCCATACGCCTATACCTCTGCAAGCAAGGCGCGCACGCTGTTTGCGGAGGCTGTGTATGAGAACTGCCTGCGTCCTTTCACGCTGTCAGCCGGTGCTGCATTCGACTACAATTTTACAGGCGTTGACTATCATGGAGACACCGAAGCGCATAATTCCATCCTCACGCAGGGCGTTTATATGTTCGCGCAAATAAAAGGACGGCTCGCCAATTTGTTATACACCGTCGGCACGGGAGCCAGCTACCGCCATTACCGCCAAGGCTCGCAGCGCAACGACTACTGGCTGTGGCGGCCCGAATTACAACTGTCATGGTCGCCGTGGCGTCCTTTCCGGCTTAGCTATAATGTGTCGATGACGCAGAAGCCGCCGCGCCTTGCCTATCTCGGAGACGCCATTGCGCGTAACAACGCCTTTGAGTTTACCGCAGGCAACCCGGCTCTTCGGCCAAACAAAGTTATCGAACAGTCAATCACGGCATCGCTGCAACTGCCGTCACTATACACCCAGATAATGACGGCATACCGCAAAAGCCCCGACTGCACGATGCCGAAAATAGAGCGCGTGACAGCCGACGACGGTGACACTTATTTCCTTTTCACGCGCACAAACCAGCCTGCCGTAAACCTGTTTTACGTCAACAATTACACGCGTTACGACGTGTTGCCGGGCAAGCTGTCGCTGAACTTCATGGGCGGACTGTACAGATGCTTCAATTTCGGTGACGACTATACCCACCATTTCTCGGCATTCAACTGGAGCGCAGGTGCCGACGCGTACCTTGGCAGGCTGTCGCTTTCGGCTCATGTTGACAACGGTTGGAACTTTCTTGAAGGCGAAACGAAGAACCGGCAGGCCACAGTCTATTATCTTACGGCATCATATCGGCTGGGCGACTTCAACGTTTCGCTCTTTTGGCAGCACTGTTTCCAAAACCGTGTGAAGATGAACGATGCCGAGTTGCTTAACCGTTACGTGCATAAAACCATGCGCATGTATAGCGGTGACTTGGGCAACATGCTCACACTTAGCTTGACATGGCGCCTCTCCAGGGGACGGGAACACAAGTCGGTGAACCGCAATGCCGTTAAGCGTGGCGGCGATACAGGCATAATAAAGAACTGAACGCAGCGGCGTTATGGCAGTGGATAGGCATTGCATGAGCCGCTGAAACTATGCGTTAGAACCGTCCAGGCGCACCGTTTGGACGGCTCTAACGCATAGTGAGATAACATGCTGGCTTTCAGCTGTTTAGCGACAGTATTGCAAAAGGCCGTGTTTTACAAGGTAAAACACGGCCTTTTGCAACGTAATTTGCCGCCTTTTGAAAGCCAAAAGGTGGCCTTTTGCATTGACGGATATTATTCCTGTCCCTCCTGCATCTTGCGTGTCAGGGCTTGGTTGGTAGCTCCCTTATGCTCGGAATGCTTTAATACAACGGCATCGATGTAGAAGATTATTTCCTCTGCAAGGTTTGTTATGTGGTCGCCTGCACGTTCAAGGCGCAGGAATACGCCTTTGAAATCAAGGCAGAACGCAGCTTTTTCCGGGTTCTTCGATATATAATCGGCCAATGCCGCAGTGCTGGCCGCGTTGATTTCGTCAACAAGGTTGTCCTTGTCGAAAATGCTGTTGGCGAGTGAAATGTCGTTTCCTTCGAGTGCGGCGTATGCCGTGTCCATCATGTCTATTACCGCTTCGCACATCTCTTTCAGGCGTGTGGCCTCCACAAGGCCGCTGTCTATAGGCTCGCCTTCCTGCCTGATGATGAAACGCGCGATGTTCTCGGCAAAGTCGCCGATACGTTCAAGGTCGGTATTGACTTTGAGCATTGCCACGATAAAGCGCATGTCCACCGCTACGGGGTTGTACAGTACGAGGAAATCTTCTATGTCGCAGTCAAGCTTAAGTTCGCTTGCGTTCACCTTTTTCTCCCTTACCACTACTTCCCATGCACGCTCCTTGTCGGCTGTAAGCAGCGCTTCGGTCACGGTTTTCATCTGCCCGCTTACAAGTTCCCACATCTGGAGTACTTCGTCGCGGACGGCGTTCAGTTCTTCTTCAACAAATTTAACCATATCTTTTTCTTGTTTGTTTCTATGAGTTTAATGTTGTATGTACTTTTATCCGAACCTTCCCGTAATATAGTTTTGTGTCTGTTCTTTGCTCGGGTTGGTGAAGATTTTGTTGGTACGGTCGAACTCTATCAGTTCTCCAAGGTAGAAAAAGGCCGTCTTGTCGCTGACACGTGTCGCCTGTTGCATGTTGTGGGTGACAATGACTATTGTGTATTCGCTTTTCAGTTCGTGTATAAGTTCTTCCACCTTAGCCGTAGATATCGGGTCAAGGGCTGACGCAGGCTCGTCCATCAGCAGTACCGACGGGCTTACGGCCATGGCCCTTGCTATGCACAGACGCTGCTGCTGGCCGCCGGAAAGGGCGTAGGCCGACTTCTTGAGCTTGTCTTTTACCTCGTCCCACAGTGCCGCTCCGCGCAGCGAACGCTCAACCCGTTCGGCGATAAAGTTCTCGTCTTTCACTCCGTTCACGCGCAGGCCGTAGGCAACGTTCTCATATATGCTTTTCGGAAACGGGTTCGGGCGTTGGAACACCATGCCCACATCCTTGCGTAGCTCGTCAACGTTGACGGAGCGTGCGTAGATGTCCTGTCCGTCGATGGTTATGCTGCCTTCCATACGTGCGCCAGGTATAAGGTCGTTCATGCGGTTGAACAACCGGAGGAATGTAGATTTACCGCAGCCGGACGGGCCGATGAAGGCCACTACCTCGTTGCTTTGTATGTCCATTGTGATGCCCTTCAAGGCATGGAACTGCCCGTAATAGAAGTTTACGTCTTTTGCTTGTATCTTTATGTCTGCCATTTTCTAATTGTGGATTAAGTGTGAAGAATTAAGAATTTGAAATGCGTATTTTATTTGTTGAACAATGTGTCAGTTTGTCTTCAACTTGTTCTGGAAGTAATTGCGCATCGCGTTTGCCAGCAGGTTTACCACGAGTATGATTACTATCAGGACAAGAGCCGTGCCGTAAGCGATGGGTATTTGCAGTTCCATGTCTGTACCGCTGGTAGCCAATACGTAAAGATGGTAGGGCAGAGCCATGCACTGGTCGAAGACGCTTTCTGGCAACTGTGGCAGGAAATAAGCGGCACATGTGAACAGGATTGGCGCCGTTTCGCCCGATACTCGGCCAAGTGCGAGGATAAGTCCGGTTATCACATTAGGCATTGCCATAGGCAGGATTACGCGCCTTATGGTCTGGAGCTTGGTCGCTCCAAGTGCAAGACTGCCTTCGCGGAATGTGTCGGGGATGGCCTTCAGAGCCTCTTCGGTAGTCCTGATTACAAGAGGCAAGGCGAGAAGTCCAAGCGTTAGCGAGCCTGCAAGGATGCTGTCACCGAAACCGAAGAAGTTGACAAAAAGTGACATTCCGAAAAGACCGAACACTATTGACGGTATGCCCGCGAGATTGTTGGTCATCATTCGTATGAATCTTACAAGCTTTCCGCTCTTTGCATATTCGTGCATGTAGATGCCGCTCATTATTCCCAAAGGGAAAGCGAAGAGCGCACTGCCCACCATAAGGTAAAAAGTGCCGACGATGGCGGGCCATATTCCGCCGCTTTTCATGCCGTCGGCAGGAGGCGTAGTGATAAAGTCCCAATTGATGACGGCTGCCCCTTTTATGATTATGAAGGCAAGTATGACAAACAGTATTGTCACAATAACGCCGCTCAATAAGCGGAACAAGGCGAATGCCGACTTTTCGGCAAGCATCTTCCGGCGGTGGTTTGACTGGTTGCCCGTTCCTTTTTTGTCGGAGAACGGAACTCTGATTACCTTTTCATCAGGCGTTTCAGACGACTTACTGTTGTTTGGCATATTCGATATGTGTTTTTTATTTGCGCTTGTTATGTTGTGAAAGGCATGCCGCCATGCTGTGAGTAGAGCACTGGCGGATGTCTGCCTGTCTTTATCTCTGCTTGTTTTTCGAGGATATGTATTCAACGCTTGAGTTGATTATAAGCGTTATGAAGAATAGGACAACGCCGAGTAGGAACAGTGACTGGTAGTGTGGTCCTCCGGCAGGAGCCTCTCCCAGTTCGGCTGCAATGGTTGCCGGGATGGTTCGCAGGGGGTCGGTTATCGACAGAGGTATCACAGCTGCGTTTCCTGTTACCATCAATACGGCCATCGTTTCGCCGAAAGCACGGCCTATGCCGAGCACCACAGCCGATGTTATACCTGAAACGGAGTAGGGCATTACGACCTTATAAATGGTCTGCCACCTGGTAGCTCCAAGTGCAAGACTTGCTTCACGTTGCGAGCGCGGGCAGTTCATCATTGCGTCTTGGCTTACCGTGATTATTGTAGGTAAGGCCATGATAGCCAACACCAATGCGCCTGCCAAGCCGCTTTCGCCTACAGGAAGGCCGAAAACATCCTGCAACAGAGGCACTATCACGATAAGTCCGAAGAAACCATAGACAACTGACGGTATGCCGTTAAGCAGCTCTATGACGGGTTTTAGCACTTTACGCATACGCTCGGATGCCACTTCTGACATGTATATGGACACCGCCAAGCCGAACGGAAGGGCGAATAATATTGCGAAAACCGTAACCCATACAGTGCCGAGAACCAATGGTACGAAGCCGAATTGCGGAGCTGGCGTTGCCGTTGGGAACCACTCCTTACCTGTAAAAACTTCTTTTATTGATATTTTATGGTCGCGGAGCTGTTTGCCGCTGAATTCTTTTTCGACAAACGATGACGGCACGAAGGCAATTATTCCCTTGTCGGCGTTTACCAGAGAGTCAATGCATACGCCTGCACGCTCATAGTTCTCTCCAAGTTGCGACGGCGAGAAGAGTTTTGGCAAATCGTCAAACCGTACCAATGTGATGGCCTCATCGTGTCCTCCAACTTCTTTCCAGTTGGTTACATCTTCGTCAAAAATCTCCTTTATCTGTTTTGCGTCAAGCTCGTTGACAGGGTTTTCCTTGTTTACTAACAGGCTGTAGCCTTCCTCAATGGTTTTCTGCGAGAACAAGCCAAAGCCCTCGGAGAAAAGGAAAATTACTATAAGCAGTATGATGAAGCTGCTTAAAAAGCCGCTGCATGTTATCACACCCGTAACAATCTTTTCCAGAAACTTTTTCATAATCTTTAATAACGTTGTTTTACTGGTTTGCGATGCAAAGTTAAGGCTTGGTCTTGACGAACATGTGACACGGACGTTACAAAGGTGTGACAAGGTTGACGCATGCCTGTAGGCAACCTTTTCGTAACACTTGTGTAATGCTTTTGAAATCGTTTTTGTGTTATTTCGCGCCGTGAACGGTTGCTTACCGTATATTGTTTGACAAATTTTAAGTATAAAGATATGAATTTAATCAGGATTACAACATTGTCGCTTTTGTCTGCGGTTGCCGTGTGTGCGTCGGCACAGAAGATAAAAGGCAGTGACACAGTGCTGCCGGTTACCCAGGAAGCGGCCGAAGTTTACATGAATGAAAATCCGCAGGCGCGTGTGACAGTGACCGGCGGAGGTTCGGGCGTAGGCATCTCCGCGCTCGTCGACGGCACAACTGACATAGCCATGTCGTCACGCTCAATCAAGTTCAATGAGCGCGTGAAGTTGAGCAAAAGCGGAAAACAGCTGCGTGAGGCCGTTGTCGCATACGACGCGTTGGCCGTCATCGTGCATCCGTCGAACCCCGTAACCCACCTTACACGCGAGCAGCTTGAGGCGATATTCAGGGGCAAAATAACCAACTGGAAGCAGGTGAAAGACTATTATACGGGCAAGTACGGGCCTGACATGAAAATCATAGTGTACTCGCGCGAGACTTCATCGGGTACGTATGAGTTCTTTAAGACGAGCGTGCTGCATGAGAAGAACTACATGGCCGGAGTGCTGTCAATGCCTGCAACGGGAGCCGTAATACAGTCGGTAAGCCAGACAAAGGGCGCGATAGGCTACGTCGGCATGGCCTACGTCAACAAGAATGTAAGGGCGGTAAAGATTTCTTACGATGGCAAGCATTTCGTTTATCCCAACATGGACATGGGGCGTCGCCACGTTTACCCCATCATCCGTGAGCTGTATTATTACTACACGGCCGATAAGGCCGATGTGGTTGAGCCGTTTATCAATTTCCTTCTTTCCTCGAAAGGCCAACAATTGGTTATGAAGAGCGGTTACGTACCGGCAAAATAGCATCAAGATTGTTTTTATAAAGATAACCCGTTGACTGCCAAACAGTTACGTGCAGCCATGCAAAAGGCCGTGTTTTACATCGTAAAACACGGCCTTTTAGCGTGCAATTTGCGGCCTTTGGGAAGATAAAAGGTGATTATAGTGTATTAACGTCAGTTCGGTATAATCACCATATGCAATAAGCATGCTTTTATCAATGATGTCAATATTGAGTGATCGTTGGTTCGATATAAGGTTAATGCATTCAGAATACGAGAGTTTGCTTATAAAAATGCGGCGTGACATAATGTCACGCCGCATTTTTATGTACACTGGCGTATCGCCGTCTGTGTCTTTATTGATTAATAGTTTTCAGCCTTAATCTGGAAGAAGCTCTGCGGATGGTTGCAAACGGGGCACATCTTAGGAGCTTTCTTGCCGATAACGATGTGGCCGCAGTTAGCGCACTGCCAAATGGCATCACCGTCCTTAGAGAATACCTTTTCCTCTTGTACGTTGCCAAGAAGCTTGCGGTAACGCTCCTCATGAGCCTTCTCGATGGCTGCTACCATGCGGAACTTGGCTGCAATTTCCTTGAATCCTTCTTCGTCAGCTTCCTTAGCCATGCGGTCGTACATGTCAGTCCACTCATAGTTTTCGCCAGCGGCAGCTGCTTCAAGATTGCTTGCAGTGTCCTTTATGTCGCCGCCCTCGAGATACTTGAACCACAGTTTAGCGTGTTCTTTCTCGTTGCGTGCGGTTTCTTCAAAGATGTCAGCTATCTGTTCGTAACCCTCTTTCCTTGCCTTTGAAGCAAAGTAAGTGTACTTGTTGCGTGCCTGTGATTCGCCTGCAAAAGCCTCTTGCAGGTTCTTTTCAGTTTTTGTTCCTTTTAATTCCATAATGTTATAACTCTAAAAATGATTATTTTGATGATTTCGTTTAATAAACTATCTGCAAAGATAAGTATTTAATTGGACGGGTGCAAGTTAATTGTGCTTTTTTAATCAAATCGTTATCTCACCGCAGATAGGGCGGCTCATGAAGTTTCTTACTATTTTATTGTCTGTATAGTTGCCTTGCAGGCACATTAACTTTGTGACGGCGCATTCCACAGTGCTGTCATATCCGCTTATGACGCCGGTGCTTTTAAGACGGTAGCCTGTGTCGTAACGGTTCATTTCAACCGTTCCGGCGAGGCATTGGCTTATGTTTACTATTGTTACGCCACGGCGGCTTGCCTGTTGCAAAATCCGCGTAAGCCATGTTTTCTTTGGCGCATTGCCGCTACCGAAGCTGCGCATTACAATGGAACGAAGTTCTGGCGCGTCAAGCACATGGCGGATTATGTTTTCCTGCAAGCCAGGGAATAAGGAGAAAACGACCACATTCGGGTCTATTGCCGTATGTGGAATCATTGGCTTGTTGAAATCAGGCTTAAGTATATATTCCTCATTATATACAATGTTTACTCCGGCTTCGGCAAGATGCGGAAAGTTGAATGATTCGAAAGCGTTGAAACCGTCGGCGTTTGTTTTTGTCGCCCTGTTGCCTCTTAACAGCTTGCCGCTGAAATAGATGCACACTTCCGGGACGATGGCTGTGCCGTCATCATGGACGGCAGAGGCTATCTCGATGCTTGTTATAAGATTCTCCTTGCCGTCTGTACGCAGTTGGTTGATTGGCAACTGGCTTCCGGTAAGGATTACAGGCTTTGTGAGATTTTCAAGCATGAACGACAATGCGGAGGCCGTGTACGCCATTGTGTCAGTACCGTGAAGTATGACGAAGCCGTCATACATGTCATATCGTTCCGCCACGATTCGTACAACTTGCGACCATAGTCTTGGCGACATGTCGCTTGAGTCGATGGGTTGTGTAAATTGATAAGTGTCTATGCCTGTCTTTATCATTTCCAGTTCAGGAAGGCAACATACCAGATGGTTCATGTCAAGAGGTTCAAGCACACCTGTGACAGGATTTTTGCCCATACCGATAGTTCCGCCTGTATAAATCAACAGAACACGGTTGTTTTTATGTTTTGCAGACGTGGAATTGACGAAAGCGCCCATATTTACATTTTTTATTTGTGCAAATATAGCTTAAATTAATATGAAATCAAAAAAAATGCTGTATATTTGCATAAATAAAAAGAATGAACTACAATTTGATTAACTATTTTAAAGAAAAACAAAGACATGAAAAAATTTATGGATGAAAACTTCCTGTTGGAAACAGCTACTGCACAGGATCTATTTCATAATCATGCGGCGAAAATGCCAATCATTGATTACCATTGTCATCTTATTCCTGAAATGGTCGCTAATGACCACAAGTTCAAAAGTATTACAGAGCTTTGGCTGGGTGGAGACCACTATAAATGGCGTGCCATGCGCACAAATGGAGTGGATGAAAAGTATTGCACCGGCACGGAAACCAGCGACTGGGAAAAATTTGAGAAGTGGGCGGAAACTGTGCCTTATACGTTCCGCAATCCTCTTTATCATTGGACTCATCTCGAATTGAAGACTGCTTTCGGTATTGACAAACTGCTGAGTCCGAAGACGGCTCGCGAGATATATGACGAATGCAATGAGAAACTACAGCAGCCGGAATATACCGCACGTGGATTTATGCGCCGTTACAACGTTGAATGTGTATGTACAACCGACGACCCGATTGACGACTTGCGGTATCATAAGCAGACTCGTGAAAGCGGTTTTGAAATAAAGATGATACCGGCATGGCGTCCCGACAAGGCCATGGCTGTTGACAATGCAAAGAATTTTGCAGAATATGTCACGAAGCTTGGTGAAGTGGCCGGAGTTACAATATCCAAGTTCCAGGATTTGGTTGATGCTTTGCAGAAGCGTCATGACTTCTTCAGTGAGAACGGATGCCGTTTGTCAGATCATGGCATAGAGGAGTTTTACGATGAGCCTTATACCGACAGTCAGGTAGAGACAATTTTCGAAAAGGCTATGCGTGGACAAGATCTTTCAGAACTTGAAATCCGTCAGTTCAAACATTGCATGTTGACCGTGTTTGCGGAAATGGATTATGACAGTGATTGGACACAGCAGTACCATTATGGCGCGATACGTGACAATAACAGCATTATGTACAAGAAGCTCGGTCCTGATACGGGATTTGATTCTATCGGCGAATTTAACACGGCTAAGGCCATGAGCCATTTCCTTGACCATCTGAATGCGGAAGGAAAGCTAACGCGTACCATATTATATACGTTGAATCCGTGCGCTAATGAGGTAATAGCTACCATGTTGGGCAATTTCCAAGACGGTTCTTGCCCCGGCAAGATACAGTTCGGCAGTGGCTGGTGGTTTAACGATCAGCTCGATGGAATGACAAGGCAGATGAACGCTCTGTCGGTTCTCGGCTTGTTAAGCCGTTTCGTTGGCATGCTGACCGACAGCCGTTCGTTCCTGTCTTATCCGCGTCATGAGTATTTCCGCCGTTTGCTTTGCAATTTGTTGGGTAATGATGTGGAGAAAGGCTTGTTGCCGGATGACAAGGAAGCATTGTATAGGATGGTTGAAGACATCAGTTATTACAATGCGAAAAATTATTTTAAGTTTTAATGTATAAGGATTTGTTTGAGCCTCTCTTGCTTTATTGGTATAGCAAGAGAGGTTTTTTTATGTATTAGTAGTGAAATATTTGTAAGTCTCGGAAAATAGAACTATTTTTGCAAAGTTTTACGTTTTCATAACAACACTAACATTTATGAAGAAAATACTAAACTTGGTATTGTTTGCTGCTTTTAGCCTGTTTATTGTGGGGTGTGGTAGTAGCAAGCACATTGCGTATTTCCAGAATGCCGACACCGTAAACACGGCGGCTTCAAAAGGACTTTTTGACGCAAAGATAATGCCGAAAGACTTATTGACGATTACAGTAAGTACGACAGACCCCAAAGTGGCAATGCCATTCAACTTGTCAGTTTCAAACACCCTTAACGCTACAGGTGCACTGTATTCGGGGGCAGGTTCGTTGCAGACTTATCTTGTAGACAACCAGGGATTTATAAATTTCCCGGTAGTAGGCCAGATAAAAGTCGGTGGACTTACAAAACGTGAGTGTGAAAATTGTATACGTGAGAAGATTCTTCCGTATATGGCAAAAACTGAAAACCCGATTGTTACGGTGAAGATGGCAAGCTTCAAGGTCGCAATAGGTGGTGAGGTCAAATCGCCTGGGGTATATTCGGTAGACCAGGAAAAGATAAGCATTATTGAAGCTTTGGCGAGAGCCGGCGATCTTACTATTTATGGAAAGCGCGAGAACGTTCTCTTGGTTCGTGAAGATACTACCGGTCAAAAAACGTTTCACCGCCTGAACCTTAATGATGCAAATCTGGTAAATTCACCATATTATTATTTGCAACAGAATGACTACGTTTATGTTGAACCGAATAAAGTGCAGGCGCAGAATTCGGCGATAGGTTCAAGCGTTACAATATGGTTCTCGGTGTTAAGCGTGGTGACATCCGTTGCATCTTTGGTTGTTAATGTCTTAAAGTAAGTATATATCTGTATATGTGTGGTATTGTTGGCTATATAGGAAGTCGAGACGCCTATCCCGTTCTTCTAAAAGGGCTTAGCCGGTTGGAGTATCGTGGATATGACAGCGCCGGTGTCGCCTTGTTGAATGCCGGCGGCGGCTTGAATGTTTATAAGGCGAAGGGCAAGGTTGCCGATTTGGATGCCTTCTGTCATGGTAAAGATGTTTCAGGAACAGTCGGTATTGCACATACCCGATGGGCCACACATGGAGAACCTTCGGCGGTCAACGCACATCCACATTATTCAGAGTCTAAAAATCTCGCTATAATCCATAATGGAATAATCGAGAATTATGCAGATTTGAAGAAAAAGCTGCAAGCCAAAGGTATAACTTTCCGTTCGGATACAGATACAGAAGTGCTTGTGCAGCTTATAGAATATATCCAGACAAGGAAAAAACTGGATCTGCTTACATCTGTACAGTTGGCATTGCATGGGGTTATAGGTGCTTATGCTGTAGCATTGCTCGACAAAAGACAACCTAATCAGATTATTGCAGCGTGTAGGCAAAGTCCGTTGGTTATTGGTGTCGGAAAAGAGGAATTCTTTTTAGCTTCTGATGCCAGTCCGATAGTTGAGTATACAGACAAGGTCGTATTCTTGGATGACGGCAGTATTGCCGTAATGAAAAGGGAGGAAGAGCTTAAGGTTGTCAATGTGTTGAACCGTGAATTATCTCCAAGGGTTCAGACAATAGACTTGGATTTGGGGCAGATAGAAAAAGGCGGTTATCCTCATTTCATGCTTAAGGAAATTTTCGAGCAGCCGGAATGCCTTACGAACAGTATGCGTGGACGTGTGAACGTGGAAGCGACCAACGTAACCTTGAGTGCGGTAATAGATTATAATAAACAATTGCTTTCCGCAAAAAGGATTATAATTGTTGGTTGTGGAACTTCATGGCATGCGGGGCTTATAGGGAAGCAGATAATAGAAAATCTTTGCCGCATTCCTGTAGAAGTTGAGTATGCAAGCGAATTTAGATACAGAAACCCTGTTGTTACTCCTGAAGATGTCGTCATAGCCATATCTCAAAGTGGAGAGACGGCTGATACGTTGGCGGCTGTGAAGCTGGCAAAAAAAAGTGGGGCTTTCATATATGGAATCTGTAATGTAATTGGTGCGAGTATCCCACGTGCAACAGATACGGGTTCGTACATACATGTCGGTCCGGAAATCGGTGTCGCCTCGACTAAGGCTTTTACAGGACAAGTTACCGTGCTTGTCATGTTAGCATTGGCATTGGCTAAAGCCAAGGGTTCGGTAGATGATGCGGTTTATTATGATATAGTTAAGGAATTGAGCCGTATCCCGAAGAAGATGGAAGAAACCCTTACTCTTAATGACAGGATAGCTTCTTTGAGCCGCATTTTCACTTATGCAAGAAACTTCTTGTATCTTGGACGCGGATATAATTATCCAGTTGCATTGGAAGGTGCATTGAAACTGAAGGAGATAAGTTACATACATGCGGAAGGTTATCCGGCTGCAGAAATGAAGCATGGTCCTATAGCATTGATAGATTCTGATATGCCTGTTGTCGTAATAGCCACACGTAATTCCATGTATGATAAGGTCTTAAGCAATATACAGGAAATAAAGGCACGCAAGGGTAAGGTAATAGCTTTGGTGACAAAAGGAGATGAGACTATAAGAAAGATCGTAGATGAAGTTATAGAATTGCCGGATACCCATGAGTGCCTTGAACCGTTGTTGGCAACAATCCCTTTACAGTTGCTGGCTTATCATATTGCTGTATGCAAGGGTAAGGATGTGGATCAGCCCAGAAATTTGGCAAAGTCTGTAACAGTTGAGTGATTTGCAAGAATTGAATTAAAATGTGATTTTAACTATTTATCGGTATAAATGGAAGCATTAAAGCATGAATGCGGAATTGCAATGGTGAGGTTGCTTAAGCCATTGGAATATTATCAGCAAAAGTATGGAACTTGGATGTTCGGGTTGAACAAGCTTTATCTCATGATGGAAAAACAGCACAATAGGGGACAGGAAGGTGCTGGTATGGCATGTGTCAATCTTGATGCGCTTCCAGGTTCAGAATATATGTTCAGGGAACGGGCCGAGGGCTCTAATGCAATTACAGAAATTTTTGGTAATGTGCAAAAGAACTTTAAGGATTTGACTCCCAAACAGCTGGCTGATACAGATTTCGCCAAGAGAAAATTACCATTTGCCGGTGAGTTGTATATGGGTCATCTCCGTTATTCTACAACAGGCAAAAGTGGGCTTTCGTATGTTCATCCGTTTTTGCGTAGGAATAATTGGAGGGCGAAGAACTTGTGTCTGTGTGGTAATTTCAATATGACAAACATAGACGAAATATTTGACAAACTCGTAAAACAGGGGCAGTCGCCGAGAATATACAGTGATAGCTACATAACCTTGGAACTCATGGGACATAGGCTTGACCGTGAGGTGGAACGTAATTTTGTTGAAGGTAGGAAAAAAGGCTTGAAAGATCAGGAGATAACGCATTATATTGAGGACAACATAAAAATGAGTAACGTGTTGAAATCCACCATGGCGGATTTTGACGGAGGTTACGTAATGTGTGGTATAACAGGAAGCGGTGAGATGTTTTCGATGCGAGACCCTTGGGGTATACGTCCCGCTTTTTGGTATAAGAATGATGAAATGGTCGTAGTTGCCAGTGAACGGCCAGTGTTGCAGACAACGTTCGACTTGGAGTGTGACGATGTAAATGAACTTGAACCGGGGTGTGCATTGATAGTAAACAAGAATTGTGAAACCACGGTAGAACGTATACTTGAGCAAAGAGGTGACTGCAAATGTTCTTTTGAACGCATATATTTCAGCCGTGGTTCAGACAGGGATATTTATAAAGAACGTAAAAAACTTGGTGAACAGTTGACGGATTCTATACTTCGAGCTGTTGATTACGATACGGAGCATACTGTTTTTTCATTTATTCCAAATACCGCAGAGGTCGCGTTTTATGGAATGTTGGGCGGTTTCAAACGGTATATCAACGAACAGAAGATAAAGTCGATATTGAATATGGATCATAAGCCCTCATATGAGGAGCTTACTATGCTTTTACATCAATATGTAAGAAGCGAAAAGGTTGCATGGAAAGACATCAAGTTGCGTACGTTCATTACGGAAGGCGCCTCCCGTAATGATTTGGCTTCCCATGTTTATGACGTGACATATGAATCGCTTGAGCCGTATAAGGATAATCTTGTTATAATCGATGATAGCATTGTACGTGGAACTACACTAAAGGAAAGTATTTTGAAGATACTAGACCGCTTGCATCCGAAGAAAATTGTAATTGTAAGCAGTTCTCCGCAGATACGTTATCCAGACTATTATGGAATAGATATGCCAAGTTTGGAAGAATTTTGTGTATTTCGTGCCACAATTGAGCTGTTAAAAGTACATGGAAAGTATCAGCTTATTGAAGATACTTATAATAAATGTAAAGAAGAGCTTAAGAAGCCAAAGGCTGAAATGAGGAATTGTGTCCGTGATATATACAAGCCTTTTACCGTTGATGAGATAAATAAGAAAATTATAGACATGCTTCGTCCAAAAGGAATGTCAACTCCTGTAGAGCTTGTCTACCAGTCAATTGAAGGCTTGCATGAAGCTATACCAAATCATAAAGGTGATTGGTATTTTACAGGTAATTATCCAACGCCAGGCGGAGTAAAACTTGTCAATCAGGCGTTTATAAATTACGTTGAGAATGTATATCAGTTCGAACAGAAATTTTAGTAATAAATTAACCTATGGCAAGATTTGTGCCATCTTAGGCTTTCTTTTGGCTTGCAATAATACACATTCAAAAATGCGCGACAGAAAATGAAAAATGTGACATTAATACTTGAAGATGGAACTAAGTTTCATGGAAAATCATTCGGATATGACAGTCCTGTAGCAGGTGAAGTCGTTTTCAATACTGCAATGATGGGTTATCCGGAAAGTCTTACCGACCCTTCGTATGCCGGACAGCTGATGGTATTGACTTATCCTCTTGTCGGCAATTACGGTGTGCCGCCCTTTATTTTGGGGACTGACGGTATAGCTACATTCATGGAAAGCGACAGAATATATGCGTCTGCGATAATTGTGGCAGATTACAGTGAGCAATATAGTCATTGGAATGCCGTTGAAAGTTTGGCTGATTGGTTGAAGCGTGAGCATGTGCCGGGAATTACCGGCATCGATACGCGTGAGCTGACAAAAGTTTTGCGTGAACATGGTGTGATGATGGGGAAGATACTGTTTGACGACGAACCGGATAACGTTCCAACAGCTGATTATGAGGGCGTGAATTTTGTCGATCAAGTTAGTTGCAAGCAGATAATACATTACAATGAAGGTGTTGGAAAGAAAGTCGTGCTTGTTGATTGTGGTGTGAAGAATAACATAATAAGGTGTCTTGTTGGTCGCGGTGTCGAAGTCATACGTGTACCTTGGAATTATGATTATACAAATATGGATTTTGACGGATTGTTTCTTGCCAATGGGCCGGGTGACCCTGACATGTGCGAGGATGCGGTTAATATAATACGTAAGCAGATGAGCATATCTGCCAAGCCTATTTGTGGTATTTGTATGGGCAATCAGTTGTTGGCAAAGGCCGGCGGTGCAAAGATTTATAAATTGAAATACGGCCATCGCTCACATAACCAACCTGTGCGCCTTGTTGGAACAGAACATTGTTATGTGACCAGTCAAAATCATGGTTATGCAGTTGACAGTTCTACGCTTGGCCATGATTGGGAAGAGTTGTTCGTCAATATGAATGATGGAAGCAATGAGGGAATACGGCATAAGTCCAATCCTTGGTTTTCAAGCCAGTTCCATCCTGAAGCTTGTTCAGGGCCGGTAGATACGGAATTCATGTTTGACAAATTCGTCAGTGCGTTGAGGTAGGCAATTCTTGTTATAATCAATAGGCAAACTCCTAAATTTTTTGAAATGAAATACAACGATATAAAGAAAGTGTTGCTTCTCGGTTCAGGAGCGTTGAAGATAGGCGAGGCCGGTGAATTTGACTATTCGGGTTCACAGGCGTTGAAGGCATTAAGGGAGGAAGGAATCGAGACAGTGCTCATTAATCCTAATATTGCTACGGTGCAGACATCTGAAGGCGTAGCAGACCAGATATACTTTCTTCCTGTTCAGCCGTATTTTGTAGAACGTGTGATAGAGAAGGAGCGTCCAGACGGAATTCTTCTGTCTTTTGGAGGACAGACTGCACTTAATTGCGGTGTCGAGCTTTATAAAAGCGGCGTGCTTGAAAAGTATGGTGTGCGTGTTTTAGGAACACCGGTGCAGGCCATTATGGATACAGAAGACCGCGAGTTGTTTGTAGAACGTTTGAATGAAATCGATGTTAAGACCATCAAGAGCGAGGCTTGCGAAAACATTGAGCAGGCTCGTAAGGCTGCGGCTGATTTGGGCTATCCTGTTATAATCCGTGC
Organism: uncultured Prevotella sp.; assembly: GCA_900551055.1. GTDB lineage: Bacteria > Bacteroidota > Bacteroidia > Bacteroidales > Bacteroidaceae > Prevotella. The sequence goes on from URUK01000001.1 coordinate 89,174, forward strand.
GGCTTATGCCTTGGGCGGTTTGGGCAGCGGTTTCTGTGACAACGAGGAGGAGCTTGACCGTTTGGCGGAAAAGGCTTTCTCTTTTTCTCCGCAGGTACTGGTTGAGAAGAGCCTTAAAGGCTGGAAAGAGATTGAGTATGAAGTTGTGCGTGACCGTTATGATAATTGCATAACGGTATGTAATATGGAAAACTTTGACCCTCTTGGCATTCATACGGGTGAAAGTATTGTCATTGCGCCGTCACAGACCCTTACAAACAGCGAGTATCACAAGCTCCGTGCCTTGTCTATAAAGATTATACGTCACATAGGAATAGTCGGAGAGTGTAACGTTCAGTATGCTTTTGACCCCCAAAGCGAGGATTATCGTGTTATAGAGGTCAATGCCCGCTTGAGTCGCAGTTCGGCTCTTGCTTCAAAAGCTACAGGATATCCTCTCGCGTTCGTTGCAGCCAAGCTTGGTATGGGATATGGCTTGTTTGAATTGAAAAATTCTGTAACAAAGACAACAAGCGCCTTCTTTGAGCCTGCTTTGGATTATGTCGTTTGTAAGATACCGCGTTGGGATTTGAGCAAATTCCGTGGAGTTGACCGTGAACTTGGCTCTTCAATGAAGTCGGTCGGCGAGGTTATGGCCATAGGCCGTAATTTTGAGGAAGCCATACAGAAAGGTTTGCGCATGATAGGGCAGGGTATGCACGGTTTTGTGGAGAATAAAGAGCTTGAGATTTCAGATATAGATGAGGCATTGCGTGACCCGACGGACAATCGTGTGTTTGTCATATCAAAGGCGATGCACCGCGGCTATACGATAGACCAGATTCATGAGCTTACCAAAATAGACAAATGGTTCCTGTACAAGCTGAAACATATTATAGATATTGATGAGGCTTTGAAGCGTTGCAAGAGTGTGAACGTACTTGACAAGGAACTGTTGCGTACGGCAAAGGTGTATGGGTTTACAGATTTCCAGATAGCGCGTGCTGTCGGCCTTGAGAACGAGCTTGGGAACATGACGAAGGCCGGTCTTGTAATACGCCAGTTGCGCAAGAATTACGGAATACTGCCAGTGGTAAAGCAAATCGATACCTTGGCGGCGGAGTATCCGGCACAGACCAATTATCTGTATGTTACTTATGCCGGAACGAAGAGTGATATTAATTTCGAGCGTGACAAGCGCTCAATAATCGTTCTGGGTTCAGGTGCTTACAGGATAGGTAGTTCTGTTGAGTTCGACTGGTGCGGCGTTCAGGCGCTTAATACCATCCGCAAGCAGGGTTGGCGTTCGGTTATGATTAATTATAATCCGGAGACTGTTTCAACGGACTATGATATGTGTGACCGTCTGTATTTCGATGAACTTACGTTCGAGCGTGTCATGGATATAATCGACCTTGAATGTCCGCACGGCGTGATTGTTTCCACAGGAGGTCAGATACCCAATAACCTTGCGATGCGTCTTGACGCGCAAAATGTGCCAATACTCGGAACTTCGGCAAAGGACATAGATAATGCCGAAGACCGTGCCAAGTTCTCTTCAATGCTCGGACGTAATGGCATAGACCAGCCGGAGTGGAGCGCATTGACCTCTATGGATGATATTCAGAAATTCATCGACCGCGTTGGATTTCCTGTCCTTGTGCGTCCGTCGTACGTATTGTCAGGAGCGGCGATGAATGTCTGCTCTAATAATGACGAGTTGGAGCGTTTCCTGAAATTGGCCGCCAACGTTTCAGAAGACCATCCTGTTGTTGTCAGCCAGTTTATCGAGCATGCAAAGGAGGTGGAGATGGACGCCGTTGCGCGTGACGGTGAGATTATTGCTTATGCCATAAGCGAGCATATTGAGTTTGCCGGCGTTCATTCAGGCGACGCGACAATACAGTTCCCACCGCAGAAACTTTACTGCGAGACAATACGACGAATCAAACGTGTAAGCCGTAAGATTGCAGAGGAACTTCATATTAGCGGTCCGTTTAATATCCAGTTCCTTGCCAGAGATAATGACATAAAGGTTATAGAGTGCAATCTCCGTGCCTCACGTTCGTTCCCGTTTGTTAGCAAGGTGCTGAAAATCAATTTGATAGAGCTTGCCACTAAAGTAATGCTTGGAATACCTGTCGAGCGTCCTGACAAAGATTTGTTCGACCTTGATTATGTGGGAATAAAGGCAAGCCAATTCTCTTTCAACCGTTTGCAGAAAGCCGACCCTGTGCTCGGTGTTGACATGGCATCGACGGGAGAAGTGGGATGTCTTGGCGATGATACCAATACAGCGTTGTTGAAGAGCATGCTTTCAGTAGGACAACGTATCCCTGAAAAGAACATTCTGTTGTCAACCGGTGGGCCGAAACAGAAGGCTGAGACATTGGATGCTGCCCGCCAGTTGGTGAAGAACGGTTACAAGATTTTTGCGACGGTCGGTTCGTCCAAGTTCCTCACGGAGAATGGGGTTGAAAACACAATGGTATATTGGCCGTCAGATGCGGACAAACATCCGCAGGCGCTTGACATGCTGCATCGTCATGAGATAGACCTTGTGGTAAATATCCCCAAAGACCTTACTGTGAGCGAACTGTCGAACGGATATAAAATACGCCGTGCGGCTATCGACCTCAATGTGCCGCTCATTACCAACAGTCGTCTTGCTTCAGCGTTTATCAATGCTTTCTGCCGTGTAAAGCTTGACGACATCGACATTAAGGCTTGGAACGAATACAAGTAATTGACAAATCAAGTTCTCAATATTTTGCAATAAGGGTGTTAAAAAGGCTGCGTTTTCACTGATAGGGCAGTTAAGACGCAGCTTTTAACCTCTTGTAAACAAGGATTTTAGTGAAGACTGTAAAACCAAAGAAGAACCTTGGGCAGCATTTTTTGACAGACCTTGGCATCGCCAAGGCCATAGCCGACACGGTGGATGCTTTCCCCGGAATACCTGTGCTTGAGGTTGGCCCGGGCATGGGGGTGCTGACGCAGTACCTCATGTGCAAGGACAGGAAGCTGAAAGTAGTTGAGATTGATACGGAATCGGTAGATTATCTGAACGAAAAATACCCAGGATTAAGGCAGGATATAGTCAGTGGGGATTTCCTCAAGATGGATTTGACGGGGCTTTTTTCCGGAGAACGGTTTGTGCTTACAGGGAACTATCCCTATGACATATCGTCTCAGATTTTCTTTAAGATGCTTGACAATAAGGATTTGATACCTTGCTGCACGGGAATGGTGCAACGCGAGGTGGCCTTACGCATTGCATCAGCTCCGGGTTCCAAGGCTTACGGCATACTTAGTGTGTTGATTCAGGCATGGTATGACGTAGAATATTTGTTTACGGTCGATGAGAATGTGTTTAGTCCTCCACCAAAGGTGAAGAGTGCGGTTATACGTATGACCCGTAACGGTGTAGAGCATCTTGGCTGCAGTTGGCCGCTGTTCCGCCGTGTGGTAAAGGCCGTGTTCAACCAGCGCCGCAAAATGTTGCGCGTGTCGTTGAGACAGCTGTTCCCGGACGCGAAGGCGCATTCCGCTTTTTTCAGTGGAGAGATGATGACTCTCAGGCCGGAACAGCTGTCAGTATCGCAGTTTGTCGAGTTGACAAATATGGTCGAAAGCGAGATGGGCGTGTGACAGGTGTTCAGGCTTGCGCTGTTTGCGTTTCAATTGTTTTGATTTGGGATAAAGTGCGGGTTCTGGATTGAAAGTATTTCATCCGGGTTTTCCGCGAGAATGGTGGCGCCGTTTTTCAAAAGGAAATCCTTGTCCCTAAATCCCCACAATACGCTAATGCAAGGTATGCCACAATTGCGTGCTGTGGCTATGTCAACCTCGCTGTCGCCGACATATACGGTGCTTTCACGGTTTGCTCCCAGCCTTTTCATCGCTTCAAGCACTGTGTCGGGAGCAGGCTTCTTGCGCATGTTCTCGCTTTCACCTATTGCCACGCTTATGTATTCGTTGAAAAACGTGCGGCATAAGCTTTCTGTGGCTTTGCAGTATTTGTTGCTTACAACGGCCATTTGCACCCCTTTGTCTTTCAACGATTTCAGCATTTCCATTATGCCCGGATAAGGGCGGGTTGTGTCGAGGCTGTGTTGAAGGTAATGGCTTATGAACTCATTGTAGGCTTTTTCATACAATTGCCCGGATGTTCCTTCAGGTACGGCTCTTTCTATAAGTTTCTTTATGCCGTTGCCGACCATTGACCTAACTTCTTCGGTGGTATGTTCTTTGAACCCTAATTGTCGCATTGCATGGTTGGTGCTTGCAGTCAGGTCGTCAAGTGTGTAGAGCAGCGTGCCGTCAAGGTCGAATATATATGTGTTAAATTGTTTCTCCATAATCCTTTACTTTATGTTTCGGCGCATGGTCGCGTCTTTGTTTGCCAGGTGCAAAGTTACGGATAAATATCATAATTCCGTATGCTTGGTGTTTGTTTTTGCGATGTTGTTGTCCTGCGCTTGGAACATTTACAACTGTTTCACGTTTTTTTCGTTCATTCCTTTTGTATGTAGTCCGTAAAAATGACGTTTCGTTAAGCGTGGCCGGCATATGGCTTGTAATATGAAAGGTGTCCTTTTGCATTGCAAAATATGGTCTTTTACAAGGTGAAAGGTGACCTTTTGCATTCCGATTTGCGGCATATTGGAATGTATCTGGTTTTCAGCGTGATATAAGGCTGCGGCTTTTGCCGGTTGTGCAGGTGCTGTTGTCGGTGCAGGGCGTAGTGGTTTTATGTTAAAAGGCATTATCTGAAATAAAGTTTAAAATTGTGACTTTTGCCGTAAATCATTTTCACGGTTCGTAAAAAAGCATTAATTTAGCACGCTGTAAACAAGTTAAAAACGTCTTAGAACGAAAGGAAACTGCCAAAAACGGCATTTTTGACAAATTTAATATAACTAATTGTAAATGGACAACAGCAATACGTTTGACCAGGACAGGATTATCAAAATCAACATCGAGGAGGAAATGAAATCCTCCTATATTGACTATTCAATGTCAGTCATTGTGGCCCGTGCGCTGCCTGATGTGCGCGACGGCTTCAAGCCCGTACACCGACGCATTCTATACGGAATGATGGGTATAGGCAACACGAGCGACAAGCCTTACAAGAAGTGCGCGCGCGTGGTAGGCGAGGTGCTTGGTAAGTACCATCCGCATGGTGACAGCTCAGTGTACGGGGCGTTGGTCCGTATGGCGCAGGACTGGAACATGCGTTATACGCTTGTTGACGGACAGGGCAACTTTGGTAGCGTTGACGGCGATTCGGCTGCAGCAATGCGTTACACCGAGTGCCGCCTTTCAAAGATGGGAGAGCATATCATGGACGACCTTGACAAGGAAACCGTCGATATGATGAACAACTTTGACGACTCGCTGCAAGAGCCGGCCGTCATGCCGACGAAGATACCCAACCTGCTTGTGAACGGCGGCAACGGCATCGCTGTGGGCATGGCTACTAATATTCCTACGCACAATCTTGGCGAAGTGATTGACGGATGCTGCGCTTATATCGACAATCCGGACATTGATGTGGACGGGCTGATGCAGTATATCAAGGCTCCTGATTTTCCGACTGGCGCGTATATATATGGAATACAGGGGGTGCGCGACGCATATGAGACAGGACGGGGACGCATAGTGATGCGTGCCAAGGCTGAAATTGAAAGCGGCGAAGCGCATGACAAGATTGTTGTCACCGAAATTCCATACGGAGTCAACAAGGCTCAGCTCATAGAGTATATTGCCGACTTGGTGAAAGAAGGCAAACTCGACGGTATAAGCAATGCCAACGACGAGAGCGACCGCCATGGCATGCGTATAGTTATTGACGTGAAGAAAGATGCCAACGCCAACGTCATTTTGAACAAGCTGTTCAAGATGACTGCATTGCAAAGTTCTTTCTCGGTCAACTGCATAGCCTTGGTAAAGGGACGTCCGCGCCTCCTTACATTGAAAGACTGTGTGCGGTATTTTGTTGACCACAGGCACGACGTTACCATCCGCCGCACGAACTTTGAGCTGCGCAAGGCCCGGGAACGCGAGCATATATTGCAAGCTCTCATTACAGCATGCGACAATATTGACGAAGTGGTGCATATCATACGGGGGTCGAAGACACCGTCGGATGCGCAACGCAATCTTGAGGTCCGTTTCGGTTTTGACGAGGTGCAGTCAAAGGCGATTGTGGACATGCGTCTGAGCCAGCTGACCGGCCTGCGTATGGACCAGTTGCACGCGGAATATGAGGAGATAGAACGTCGTATAGCATATTTGCAGCAAATACTTGACGACCCGGAACTCTGCAAGAAAGTGATGAAAGATGAATTGCAGGAGGTAAAGGAAAAATATGGAGACGAACGCCGGACAGAAATCAAATATTCGAGCGAGGAGTTTAATCCGGAAGATTTCTATCCCAATGACCCTGTGGTAATCACAATCAGCCATCTTGGCTATATCAAGCGTACGCCGTTGTCGGAGTTCCGTGAGCAGGCGCGTGGTGGCGTTGGAAGCAAGGGCGCTCACAGCCGCGACAATGATTTTACGGAGTATATCTATCCGGCGACGATGCACAACACGATGATGTTTTTCACCAATAAGGGGCGTTGTTATTGGCTTAAATGCTATGAAATCCCGGAAGGTGCAAAGAACTCCAAAGGCCGTGCGATACAGAACTTGCTGAATATCGAAAGCGATGACAGCATCAAGGCATTCCTGCGTCTGCGTGGAAGTCTTGACGACGAGAAGTTTATAAACAGCCATTATGTGGTGTTCGCGACAAAGAAAGGTCTGATAAAGAAGACTTGCCTTGAAGCTTACAGCAGGCCGAGAGCCAATGGCGTGATAGCAATCAATGTACTTGAGGGCGATGAAGTAGTAGGAGTGCGTCTGACAAACGGACATAACGAGCTGTTGCTTGCCGACAGGAACGGACGTGCTGTAAGGTTCAATGAAGATACAGTACGTGCCATGGGCCGCGTTTCGACCGGAGTACGCGGCATGAAACTTGACGATGGAGACGACGAGGTTGTGGGCATGGTAGTTGTAAACAAGCCTGAGACAGAGACCATAATGGTTGTAAGCGAGAACGGTTATGGAAAGCGGAGCCAGGTTGAAGACTATCGTAGGACAAACCGAGGCGGCAAAGGCGTTAAGACCCTCAATATCACGGAAAAGACCGGAAGGCTTGTGGCTATCAAGGTTGTTACCGACGACAACGACCTTATGATAATAAACAAGAGTGGAATACTTATCAGGCTGAAAGTTTCCGAATGTCGGATAATGGGTCGGGCAACCCAGGGTGTACGACTGATAAACCTGACAAAGAAAAATGATGTCATATCGAGCGTTTGCAAGGTTATGAGTTCTGATATTGAGGCGATTGCCGAAGCAGAAAGTCGTAAAGAATGGACTGCCACGAGCGAGGCAATAAGGAACGATGCGTTAGCTGTGTCGGCAGACGTTGAAGCCAATGCCGATAATGCAGATGATAACGATGTTGAGAACAGTGATGAAACATCCAAGTTTAATTAAATACAGTTGATTATGAAAAAATTAACAATGCTGGCGCTTGCTGCGGTATTCAGCGCGTCTGCTTTTGCACAAGATGTGTACAAGCAACTATCAAAAATCAAGGATTATAAGGAGGCTTATAATCTCTTGCAGGCTAATCTTGGCAGCATGTCTGCTGAAGATAAGGCAAAATGCTACAATGTGCTGGTTGACCTCGCGTATGGCAAGGTAGTCAAAGAGCAGGGCACCATTACAGAAAATCAAATGGCTGAGCAGTTTGGGACGAAGGTTGTTCCGTATGATACAGTTGGACTGTATGATGCGGTATTGCAGGCTTTGGAAAACGGAGTCGCTTGTGACGAGTTTGACATGCAACCAAATGAAAAAGGCAAAATAAAGCCCAAATTCCACAATTCAAATGCCGAGCGTCTGTACCCTATACGTTATCATCTTATCAATGCCGGTATTTATTACCAGACAACAAACGAAGCGTTGTCGTATAAATATCTGGCAACGTATGTAGAAAGTGCAGATTACCCATTGTTCAAGGAGCAAGACAAGAGTAAAGATGCAAACCTGACTCAAATCGCATATTATGCCGCACGCTCGGCTTATTTCGCAAAAGATTATGCAAAGGCCGAGAAATACGCTGACATTGCGCTTGCTGATACGGCCGTGGCGGAAGAAGCTTTACAAGTGAAACTTGCCGTGATGCAAAGCCAGCTGAAAACGCATGAAGATACACTTACATACATTTCAAAATTGAAGGATCTGTATGCTAAGGATGAAAGCAATGAAATGATTTTTAGCACCATATGTTCGATGTACATTTCTATTAACGACAAGACCGCCCTGAATGAAATCGTAAAGGCAAAATTGGCTAAGGAGCCGAACAACTTTACCGCATTGGCTATGACCGGACAATCGTACATGAACGAGCATAAGTGGGATGATGCCATTGCAGCATTGTCAAAAGCAGAGGCCGTACAGCCGGAAAATGTTGCGGTAATCGCCTCAATAGGCAACAGCTATATGTATAAAGCACAGGAAGCAGTGGAACTTGCCACGCAAGGGGGAAAGAGGCTTACTCCTGAAGTAGAGGCACAGATATTAGATATATACAAGCAGGCTATAAGCTACCTTGAAAAGGCTAAGAACCTTGACACAACCATGCAATTCAAGAGTGTTTGGGCTTACTCTCTTTATACATGCTGTTACAGGGCCTTGGGACCTGATGATGCTAAGACTAAAGAGGCAGAAGCCTTGACCAAATAAAAAATTAAAATCGATTTTAAGTCGGGAATCCGTATGTAATGGCAGGTCAATTGCAGGCGGTTTCCCGACTTCATAAATATTCAAGTGTTGTTTTCCGCTTTATTCCAATTTGCCTTATGATGCGTTTGATGTCTTTGTTTTTTGCATTGTTGTTTTTTCTCGCAGCTTTTGCACAGAAGAAGGAAATACGTCAGGCCCGTTCCGATATTAAGAAAAAGACCAATCTTGACAAGGCGGAAACTTCAATGCGCAATCTGCTAAAGGATTCGTCGAATATATATAATGTAAAAATATATGTGACATTGGCTGATGCCGTGCGTGCGCAATATGAAGCGGAAAACGAAAAATTATATCTGAAAGCACAGGCGGACACAGCAAAGTTTTTTAATACGGCCCGTAGGATGTTCCATGCCTACGAAAGCCTTGACAGCATCGATATGATGCCTGACAAGAAGGGGCGTGTAAAGCTGGATTATAGAAAGAAAAACGCCGAGTATTTGAACAAATACAGGTCTAATCTATATAACGGGGGCATATATTTTGCAAGAAAGGCGAATTATGACGCTGCTTATGGAATGTTTGATACGTACATTGATACTCGCCGCCAACCGTTGTTTTCTGATTATGCGGCTTATAATGTAGATTCATTGTATGCAAAACCCGCATTCTGGGCGATATTCTGTGCCTACAAGGCAAACCGTGCGGATAGTGTTTTCAAGTATTCGGATTTGGCTTTGCAGGATAAAAAATACAGGAACCGCACTTTTATGTATCTATCCGAAGCGTATTTATTGGAAAAAGACACGGCAAAGTATGTGGAAACACTGCGGAAGGGGTTTGGTGAGAATATGACTTCGAAGTTCTTTTTTGGCCGTCTTATGGATTATTACAATGGAAAGAACAGACTAGATTCGGCCAAAAGTGTTGTTGATGCGGCATTGATGTGTGATAGCGACAATGGACTTTTTCTATTTGCAAAAAGCAACCTGTTGTTAAATATGGGCAGATATCAGGAGTGTATTGAGATAAGCGATGCGCTTATTGCAAGAAACGATACAATTGCGGACGTGTATCTTAATGCCGGAGTTTCTTACATTAATATGGCTTTGGCATTGGAGGCTGATGCGAAATCTAAGAAAAAGAACAGGAAAAAGATATTGGATTATTATAAAAAAGCTTTGCCTTACATGGAAAAATATCGTGAGATGGCTCCCGATAAGAAGGAAAACTGGGCGCAGTCGTTGTATAATATTTATTTGCGTCTTAATATGGGAAGTAAATTTGAAGAAGTTAGTGACATTCTTAAAAAAATGCGTCAATAGCTTATTATCCCGTATTATAAATAATGTTATTTTTTTTGACGGTACTTTTTTTTACGTTATCTTTGCATTAAGATAAGTTGCACCAGGCAGATAGAAAACACGTATTCATCGTATTCATTTGTATTACCATTATACAAAAGGGTAAATGTTTGGAAAAAAATGACTTGAAACAGTTGCTTTCCAATCCGTTGGGTATGTGTTATTTATTTGAATATGAGTACAATAACAAGTGCATTGTGTGCATTGAAAAGCATTAAATTATGAGTTTGAAAGTTCGCTTGGCACTCATGAATTTCCTTGAATTTGCAGTTTGGGGTGCCTATTTAACATCTATGGGCCGTTATCTCGGCAATATAGGAATGAGTACCGACATAGGTTGGTTTTATTCCATGCAGGGAATAGTGTCAATATTCATGCCTGCATTGATGGGTATCATTGCAGACAGATGGGTTCAGGCACAGCGTCTGTTGGGCTTTTGTCATCTGGTTGCCGGCGCTTTCATGGTGTTCGCCGCAATATATGGAATGGTTGGTAGTGGCAGTGCGGAATTTTCGGTGCTGTTTTCACTGTATTCCCTTTCCGTCGCATTTTATATGCCTACATTGGCTTTGAGCAATTCTGTCGCGTATAATGCTTTGACACGGGCAGGAATGGATACCGTCAAGGACTTTCCTCCGATAAGGGTGTTCGGAACGATAGGGTTTATACTCACAATGTGGTTTGTTGACCTAATGGGCTTCCAGGCTAATCAAAACCAATTTATCGTATCTGCGGCACTTAGCTTCGTATTATTCCTTTATACGTTTTCTTTACCTGCTTGTCCTGTTTCCAACTTGGGAGAAAAGAAGAGCATAGTTGATGCACTTGGTCTAAAAGCTTTCGCTTTGTTCAAGAGAAAGGATATGGCTATATTTTTTATCTTTTCCATGTTGTTGGGAGTTAGCTTGCAGATAACCAACGGGTTTGCAAATCCATATATAAGTAGTTTTGCTGCATTTCCTGAATATGCAGATACGTTCGGCGTACAACACGCAAATATTCTGATTTCATTGTCACAAATGAGCGAAACTTGTTGTATTTTGTTGATACCGTTCTTTATGAAAAGGTATGGAATAAAGAATGTTATGCTGATAGCTATGTTTGCTTGGTTTTTGCGGTTTGGGTTCTTTGGCTTGGGCAATCCCGGCAGTGGGGTTTGGCTCTTCATATTGTCAATGATTGTTTATGGAGTCGCATTTGATTTCTTCAATGTAAGCGGTTCCCTTTATGTTGACAAGAATACAGACCCTTCAGTACGCTCAAGTGCGCAAGGGTTGTTTTTCCTAATGACCAACGGCATAGGCGCAACGATAGGAACTCTTGGTGCTCAGGCTGTAATAAACGTTTATACTACAGGAACGCAAATAGGTGAGAATTTTTATACGGTCGGCGATTGGCAGACATGCTGGTTTATTTTTGCCGGTTATGCTTTGTTGATAGGACTTGTCTTCGCTGTTGTCTTCAGACCCAAGAACGAAAAAGAAGATGTCAAGTCTTGACATTAATTTTTTAGTATGGCAAAAGAAAGATTGATATTCAAAGGTGTATCAGAAATAGTAGGCTCGGAAGACCTTGGCTTGTTAATATTGACTGACGTAGCCAAGGAGCGGCAGATAACGATTGTCTGTGATAAGGCAATGGCGATACAGTTGGAACTAAGGATGAAGCACATACCGATAACGAAGATAATGTTGCCGGAGGTTTTATGTTCTTTGTTGAAGAATAATATGTCTTTCAATTTTGAATTAATCATAGACAACATTGTTGACGGGCAGTATAGAACTGTTGTTTACAACAAGGAGACAATGGAGTCTTTGCTCATAAGGGCTTCAGACGCAGTGCTGTTGTCAATAGTGGCCAATATTCCTTTGTATATTGAAGCAGGACTTATGCAACGGCAATCTGTCATATACAAAGAAAATGCCCGTGGAGTATCGCTGCCAGTAAATACAATCAGTGACGAGATGCTGCAAGCCGCATTGGATAAAGCTATTGCAGACGAAAATTATGAGCTTGCATCGCATTTACGAGATGAAAAAAGACGTAGAAACAAGAAGGGTGAAAAATCCGACAATTAATACAGAATCTGATTATGAAAGAAATAAGGTTTTTTTATGTTCCGTCAGCAGCAACACTAACCGAAATGCCTATGGAAGAGGCGCTTCATGCTTTGCGTGTCTTACGATTGAAAAGCGGTGACGAAATGTACTTGATGGACGGTAATGGTGTTTTTTATCGTGCCGAGGTCACAATCGCTGCGACTAAGCGTTGCATGTATGAAATAAAGGAGGTACTTCCTCAAGAAAAAGGCTGGAGAGGCAATATACACATTGCAATCGCTCCCACCAAAATGATGGATAGGGTAGAATGGTTTTGCGAGAAAGCTACGGAAATGGGCATTGATGATATTACGTTCTTGAATTGCAAGCAATCCGAGCGAAAGGTGATGCGTACTGTACGTTTGGACAAGATTGTTGTTGCGGCAGTGAAGCAAAGCCGTAAACCTTGGAAGCCAAAACTAAATGCGATGATGTCGTTTAAGGATTTCGTAACAGCACCTCGTGGCGGCAGGAAATATATTGCCCATTGCCATGAAGATATTGTACGCAAAGACTTGTTTACTGAAGTTTACGACCTCGCTTCATCAGAAAAAGGCGAAGATATAACTGTACTTATCGGCCCTGAGGGTGATTTTTCTTTAGACGAAGTTAAACTGGCGCTTGACAACGGTTACGAGTCAGTAACCTTGGGGACGAGCAGATTGCGGACCGAGACGGCTGCTTTGTCTGCCACGATGATTGCTCAATTGGCATTGCGCAAATAAATTCTTGTTTTAGCGATGCTTACCGCCTTGTCTTGTTATTAGTATTTAAGGTTGATGAAAAGGATTTGTTATAGGACGGTTGTTTCGTATGCGGTTCTGTTGCCGATGTTTTTAATCTTATTGTCTTGTTCAGATGATGATTATTTGAATGCAATTCCTGAAAACAGTACGGCATTGTTGGCTGTCGACATGCAAGATATTTCGGATAAAGATGTTTCTGCAAGAATTGCGGATTTTCTCAAAATTGAAAATATTGATGCTTGTGGGTTGGATTTATCTGCGAAACTATATCTTTTTGAAACAATAGAAGGCAATATCGGGCTGTCTGCAAAAGTCGCCGACAAAGGCGATTTGGAGAGTTTCGTAGGCGAATTGGCAGAAAAGGGGTATTGTCAAAATATATCTAAATATAAGAATTTCAAGTTTTCCGTAATAAAAGATTCGTGGGTTGCAGGCCTTTCCTCTGAAGCATTGGTCATAATGGGGCCGGCATTGCCGGCACAGCAGTCAGAGCTTAAACAACAGATAGCCAAGTATCTGGGTAACAGTGCCGAACAAGGAGTAAAACATTCGCCGTTGTTTGCTAAGCTTGACAGCATAGACAGCCCTGTCGCACTTGTGGCCAGGGCATCGGCCTTGCCTGAGAAGATGGCGCTCCCATTCATGCTTTGTGCGCCTAAGGATGCAGACGCTTCACAAATCATTATTGCTGCGGAAATTGATGCAAGCGACAATACCTGCCTGACAATAGCGGGCGAGTCGTTTGCGTTTGACAAGGACATAGATGATGAACTTCGTGCCTCAAGCAATGTTTTTCGTCCAATAAAGGGTACGTATGCCGGCAATATTCCAGGTAATTCTGTTGCCGGAGTGTTTATGAATGTGGATGGCGGTCAGTTTATAAATCTTCTTCATTCCAACAAAACATTCCAAACTTTGCTGGCCGGAATGAATATGGCTGTGGATATGGACAACATAATTAAGAGCTTTGACGGTGACGTTACCATGTTCATTCCGAAAGAAAACGGGGAAAGAGGCTGGGGGATGGCTGCCGAATTGAAGGGTAAGTCATTCCTTGATGACGTTGATTATTGGAAACAGTCTTGTCCTGCTGGGTGCAAGATTGCCGATTGGGACAAGGATGCTTATTGTTATACAGACGGAGAGAAGTCTTATTATTTCGGGGTTTCCGATGACATGCAGTTCTTTTCCGGCCATTCTACGGATTGTGCACGGGGTATTTTGTCAAAATCGGCAACGCCGTTACCGACCGATATTCAAGAAACAATAAAAGGCAAACGTTTGGCAGTGTTTTTCAACATAAATGATTTATTTGGCAACAATACCTTTGTCAACAAACTGTTTGGAAGCACTGACACTGTCTTATATTTTATGAAATAATGGATAAAATAGGATTTCACGGGGTAGTTCCACATATTTTTTCGCAATGTATAGATACTTTGTCTTCTGATATATGGTGCAAGGATGTCTCTTTTTGTAAAGGGAATTTGTATCTTGTTGAGGCAGACAGCGGTAAGGGTAAGAGCACTTTTTGCAGTTATGTGATGGGATACCGCAATGATTATACAGGCAGTGTGATTTTTGACGAGATGTCAGCATCGTCGTTCAAGGTCGCAGACTGGATTGACCTGCGCAAGCATCACTTGGCTTATTTGTTTCAGGAATTGCGTCTTTTCCCGGAACTTACGGCATATGAGAATGTTGAGATAAAGAACAAGCTTACAGGTTTTAAGACGCGTGGACAAATTGTAGAATGGTTTGATATGCTTGGAATAGGCGACAAGCTTGACGCAAAAGTCAGTCACATGTCTTTTGGACAGCAACAGCGTGTAGCCATGATGCGGGCCCTCGCCCAGCCGTTCGACTTTATTCTGGCAGACGAGCCTATCAGCCATCTTGACGATGCCAATTCAGAAGTTATGGGCCGGCTTATGATGATTGAGGCCAAAGCACAAGGCGCAGGCGTCATTGTTACGAGTATAGGCAAGCACATGAATTTGGATTACGATAAAGTTTTCAGGTTATGACTTTGGTTTGGAAATTATTGCGTCAACATATCAGCATTCCGCAGCTCGCCGGATTTGCGTTTGCAAACTTGTTCGGAATGCTTATCGTTCTTCTCGGCTATCAGTTTTATTGTGACGTGTTGCCTGTTTTCACGTCACAAGACAGTTTCATGAAGTCCGACTATATCATAGTAAGCAAAAAAGTAGGTGTCGCGGGCGCTTTTTCCGGGCGTTCAAATGTGTTTACGGGTGCGGAAATAGAGAACTTGGCAAGCCGCAGGTTTGCAGGGAAAACGGGTAAGTTTACATCTGCAGAATACCGTGTCGATGCGAAAATGGGCATTGGCGGACAACCTATATTGAGTTCGGAGATTTTTTTCGAGAGTGTTCCCGATGATTTTGTTGACGTGCCGTTGACGGACTGGAAGTTCGAGGAAGGCAACCGCGTAGTTCCGGTAATATTGCCGCGGACATACATCAACATGTATAATTTCGGTTTTGCGCAGACCCGTTCATTGCCAAAGATAAGCGAGGGGCTTGTTGGCATGATAGATTTCCGCATATTCATTCATGGCAACGGGCGGCATGATGAGTTTAAAGGCCGGGTAATAGGTTTTTCAAGCAGGCTCAACACCATACTTGTTCCACAAGCGTTCATGGATTGGAGTAACTCTGTTTATGCCCCAGACAGTAAGTCTGCGCCGACGCGCCTCATTGTCGAGGTTTCAAATCCAGCCGACGAGAACATTGCAAAGTATCTTGACGATAACGGCTTAGAGGTGGAGAATGACAAGTTGCAGAATGAAAAGACCACTTATTTCCTGCGTATGATGGTTACAGTGGTAATACTTATTGGCGTGGTTATAAGCATTTTAAGTTTTTACATTCTGATGTTGAGCATATATCTGCTTGTTCAAAAGAATACAGGCAAGCTTGAAAACCTTTTGCTGATAGGTTATAGCCCGTTCCGCGTGGCCTTGCCTTACGGGCTGCTTACCATCGGTCTTAATGCCGTTGTGCTTATTGTCGCCGTTGTGGCTGTGTCTTTGATGCGTGGCTTTTATATGGATGTAGTCGAAACGTTGTTCCCACAAGGCGACTATGGGTCGATACTTCCGTCAGTGTTGCTTGGCTTTATATTGTTCGTCTTGGTGTCGGTTGCCAATCTGGCAGCAATCTACCGCAAGATGATGAGGATATGGTGGCGTAAGGATGTGTGAGCATCGCTAAGCCGTTGAGTATCAGACGTTTGGCTGAAAGGTAGCTTTTCACGTCCTGAAAGGTGCCCTTTTGCGTTATAAAATGCCATCTTTTGGCTTGTAAAATGCCGCCTTTCACAAAATGAAAGGCGGCATTTTATTTTATGTTTTATTTCAGCTTCGGTTTCGATTGACGTTGTTCCTCCGTCAAATTCCCTCCCGGATAAAGTCCAAAGCCTCAAAAAGTTCATCCTCCGTGACAGTCTGGTTAATCCTTATGTCCCCGATACCGCCTAATAAAGTGAAATTTATATTTCCAGAAGTATTCTTTTTGTCGTGTTTCATAAGCTCCTGCAAATATTTGTAGTCGTTGCATGTAAAAATGGGAGTGCCGTATTTTTCCTTTATATATGTGGCGGTCTGCCTCATTTTTGCGGTGGGGAAGCCTGCTCTGATGCAGCTAAGATACAGTTCACATACTGTCCCGAAGGCTACTGCATAGCCGTGAAGTATGGGGCGGTTCATGGCAAGCGAAAATGACTCAAAGGCATGGCCTACAGTATGGCCGAAGTTCAAAGCTTTCCTTATGCCGGCTTCATACGGGTCTTTCTCTACGATGCGCTCTTTTACTGCTATGCTTTCGGCCACCATTTCTTGCAGCTGTGAGTAGTCTGGTTCAAGTATGTCAAACTGCATAAGCCTGCTCCATGTTTCCTCGCTGTTTATCAGTCCGTGCTTTATCATCTCCGCATAGCCGGAACAAATGTTCTCTTTGTCCAACGTTTTAAGGAAATCCGTGTCAATGATTACGGCCTTGGCATTGTTGAATACGCCTATTTCGTTTTTCAGTCCGTTGAAGTTTATGCCGGTTTTCCCTCCGACTGACGCATCGACCATGGCCAACAGGGTGGTAGGAATGTTGATGAAGTTCACCCCCCTTTTGAATGTCGATGCGGCAAATCCCCCAAGGTCGGTTACCATGCCGCCGCCAAGGTTTATTATACAGGAATGCCGTGTAGCACCGTTGTTGCTCAGATTTTCCCATACATAAGCAAGGCTTTCGATATTTTTGTTTGTATCAGTGGGCTTTATCGAAATAATTTCCGCGTTGCCGATAGCCTTAATCCCGTTGAGTAATGGCAGGCACTTTTCTTTTGTTGTGTCGTCGGTTATGATGAAAATCTTGTCATGCTGGCATCCATTTATAATATTGTCAATATCTTGAATTAGACATTTGGAAATAATAATGCTCTGTTTCATAAACATATGGAAATGGTATTTGTCGCAAAAGTAGTCATTTTTATTGATAAAATCAGCTTTTACAAAATTTTTAATATTTTGTGGATTAAACTACTTTAAGGCGGAAGCGTCTAAACGTGTAAAAGCTTAACGAAATTTATTTTATAAGTCAACAATGTATAATCAATTAAGCAGGATGTTTTTGGCGGTCTGCCTTATGGTGACAGTTTCCCTTACCATAGCCGCCCAAGGGACAAAGATTACAGGAACACTGATTGACCGTGATACCAAGGAGGGTGTCATGCTTGCCACTGTACAGATGTTGAAGCCTGACAGTACCTACGTAAGCGGCGTGCTAAGTGATGAAAAAGGCCGCTTTTCAATTGAAGCTTCGGCTGCAGGTTCATATATCCTTAAAATATCGAGCGTGGGCTACACACCTTTGACAAAGACTATAAAGGTGGACGGAAAAAAGGATATTGCACTTGGTGAAATAATATTCAATGCAGATGCAATTATGTTGAAGGGGGCAACCGTTGTCGGTCAGGCGGCGCGTGTAACGGTAAAGGAAGACACATTCGTATATAACGCTTCGGCTTACAGGACACCTGAAGGTTCCGTTGTAGAGGAGCTTGTCAAGAGGCTACCCGGTGCACAGGTCAGTGACGACGGCACAATTACCATAAACGGGAAAGAGGTGAAGAAGGTACTTGTCGACGGTAAGGAATTTATGACCGGGGACACACAGACGGCATTGAAAAACCTTCCTACTTCTATTATTGACAAGATAAAAGCATACGACGAGAAAAGTGACTTGGCTAAAGTCACCGGCATTGACGATGGCGAGGAACAAACCGTGCTCGACTTTGGCATCAAGAAAGGCATGAACAAGGGGGTATTCGGAAATGTGGATGCCTCAATTGGAACGCATGACAGGTATGCAGAGCGCCTGATGGGGGCATTGTTCAAGGATAAGACAAGAGTGATGCTCATGGGCAACTTGAACAATGTCAACGACCGCGGTTTCCCCGGTGGAGGTGGCGGAGGTCGCTTTGGCCGTGGGGTTCAGGGGCTGAACACGTCGAAAATGGCCGGTGCCAATTTCAATCTTGAGCCGAGCAGCAAATTGAAACTTGACGGAAGTGTACGCTGGAACCATTCTAACGGTGACAAGCGTACAGAACAGTCTGTGGAGAATTTTGTAAGTACGGCAGGTTCTTTCTCCAACAGTCTGAACCAGAATTATACTCGCTCTAACAGTTGGGATGCGAGGTTACGTCTTGAATGGACACCGGATACTATGACGAACATCATGTTCCGCCCGTCATTCAGCTATTCTAAAAGTGACGGACTTACATCTGGAACAAGTGCGTCATATAACGACGACCCTTATTCTTATGTATCCGACCCTCTTTCACAGGAGGCGATTTCAATAATGGATGAAAACGGATTGATGGTCAACCATCGTGAAAACAGCTCCATATCATATTCGGACAATCTGTCGGTCGGCGCAATGCTTCAGTTCAACCGCAAGTTGAACAGCAAGGGAAGGAACGCCACTCTCCGCACTGATATAAGGTACGGAGAGGGCGACGGCAAAAGTTTGAGCACATCGAACGTACATCTTTATCAGGTGGAAGACGCGTTTGGCAATGACTCTACATATCAGACAAACCGCTTCAACACAACTCCGACAAAGACGCTGAACTACAGTGTGCAATTTACTTATAGTGAACCGATTTTCAGGGCTATGTTCCTGCAATTAAGTTACAAATTCAATTACAAATACAACAAGAGTGACCGCTCGACCTTTGACTTCAGCGACATTGACGGAAATGTATTTGCCGGCGTGGACAATGTTTACCGCGGTTGGGACAATTACCTGTCACGCCTTGACAATCCTCTTGACAATTACCTTGACGAAAGTCTTAGCCGGTATTCCGAATACAAGAATTACATACATGAAATACAACTTATGTTAAGGGTTATTCGTGAGAAATACAGACTTAATGTCGGCGTAATGGTGCAGCCTCAGAAAACCCGTTTCATACAAAGATACCAGGGAATTAATACGGACACGGTGCGTAACGTGGTAAACGTGACACCTACACTTGACTTCCGTTACCGTTTTTCAAAGTTGAGCAATCTTCGTATAAACTATCGCGGCACGACTTCGCAGCCGAGCATGACTGACCTTCTTGACATCCGCGACGACAGCGACCCTCTTAACATCACGATGGGTAATCCGGGATTGAAACCTTCTTTCACAAACACATTGCGCCTGTTTTTCAACAACTATACGCAAGAACACCAACGTGCAACGATGGTTCACCTGAATTACAGCAACACGCGCAATAGCATAAGCAACATGGTTACTTACGACGAGCAGACAGGAGGCCGTACCACGCGTCCGGAAAACATCAACGGAAACTGGAACATATCTGGCGCATTGATGTTCAACACGGCGCTTGACTCTGTCGGATATTGGACAATCAGCACATTTACAAATGTGCGTTACAACAACTATGTAGGCTATTTGGCGTTGGACCAGTATTCAGGCTCGCGTAAAAACACGACTAAGACAACTACCTTAGGCGAGCAGCTTACAGCAAGCTTCCGTAACAGCTGGCTTGAAGTCTCTCTTGACGGTTCGGTTGATTATACTCATACTCGCAACCTTTTACAAAGCCAAAACAACCTTGATACATGGCAGTTCGCATATGGAGGATACGCCAGCGTGTACATGCCTTGGGGCATGAGTTTGTCTACAGATTTGCATCAGAACAGCCGCCGCGGCTATAACGACAGTTCAATGAATACTAACGAGCTGATCTGGAACTTGCAGTTAAGTCAAAGTTTCTTGAAGGGCAACGCCCTTACGGTGTCATTACAGCTGTATGACATCCTGCATGAACAAAGCAATTTCAGCCGTACAATAAACGCAATGCAGCGCAGCGATACGCGTTATAACAGTATAAACAGCTATGCCATGCTGCATGCGGTCTACCGTGTCAACTTATTTGGCGGAGGACGAAAAAACGATCCGGGTATGGAACGCCGCGGTCGGGACGGCGGAGCCCCTCGCAGAATGCATAATCCTGGCGGTCCACAACGTATGCGCGGAATATTTTAGGTAATGTGATTTATTCGGGATAACAAATATTTTGAAGGCAAAAAAGCAAATTGGCAGACAATAAAGACCTCTTTAACGTGCGAAATCGCATAGGTCTTATTTCATTGTCTGTCAATTTGCCTAAAGCCGATAAGTTGTCAAAATGCCGTATATTATACTTATTTAAATTGTACTTCCTGGAAACCAACCAGTCTGTCTGTACGTTCTCCACGTCCACGATAATATACAAGAGCCTGATATTTGTTTTCTGTCTGGTAGAAACAGCCTTCAGACGGCACCACCCGGCTTGTGCCGTCACGGCCAATCAGGATAAACTGGTATGAATAATAACCTTGTTTTTGCATTACCGTTGTGGTATATCTTTTGTCCAGTTCATCATATTTCATCTGGAATTCAGGTGTGAACTTATCATTTGTCCATGCTCCGTTGACATAGATGTTGCCGTCATATTTTTCTGGAGTCTTCAGCGTGTAATGCACGAATACATAGTCGGATGCGATGTCGTTTTCAATGTTGTCGCTGTTCCTTATGTAAAAAGCGCCGTTGGCATCTTCGTCGTAGAGGTAGTTAGGACGTGGTTCGCAAGGGTAAGGGTATACATGGTAGTTGGAGCCGTCCCATACGATACTGTCTATTCCCATTGTGGGATAAGCAACGTCGAGTATTTCGTATTTATGGTATTCGTTCCCTGCTTGGAATATCAGGTCGCGGCAGTGTTCCCATCTCAGACCGTCCGTTGTTGCGTACTTTGCGCTGACGTTTATCCTTGCATTGTCCCAACGCCGGTTTTGCATCACTACTGTCTTTATTTGCGATGCGGGGTCGGTTACAGTCAGGTTGCTGTAGTTCACCTGCATTGACACTTGTTGGTGGGCTTTGTTTATGTCAATGTCAGTATTTGTTGTAACTTCAAGCGATATGCTGGCAATCGGTTCCAGCACCATAAAACATGCCGTAAACATAGGGCGGTTACCGTCGTCCTCGTCAAAAACGGTAAGTTTGTAGTTTCCGCTCATCTTGATTGCGCATTGTTCGTTAGGTATGCACAGCGTATAATGGGTGTACAGGGTGTTGGTGTTGATTGATTCTTCGCCGTATTCGATTGTGTTGCCGTCTTGGAAACCGGCTATGTAGTCACTTGGAAAAAGTTGTGACGACACCGTCCAGTCGGCCTCGCAGTGTTCTATTTTGTAAGTATAACGGTGGTAAGAGTGAGTAAGATCGTCGAAGCTTATGTAAAGCCTGTCGTTAGGGCTGTGTCCTCCGAGTTTGACAACAGGCAACGACAACCATTGCTGTCCGGCAACGACTTGCAGCGAGGCGATATTCTTGTCGTATATTTCGTTCGTCTGGGCCTTGGCTGACGCAATATGTACAGCCAGCAGCAACATGAACAAGACTTTTTTCATATTCTTTTATTTTGATAACGTCGGCCATGTGCTTTTTATTGTATATGTCCCGTGTAGGCATGTCAAAACGGATTCTTCTGGTGAAGGGGCTGAAAAATTTTGCAAATCATTGTCTTTGGTTGTGCTGATACTTGTTTTTACATGTAACATGATTATTTTTCCGCGATTTTGCAGGTAATCATTTTTTTTGTGTTATATTTGCAGAAAATAAGCTGTAACCGTGAGATTGCAAACAAGTTTGCTTTTCTCCCGTTTGCATTATTTAGGCAAATGATAATCGTCAATGTGTGGTGCGCATGCCATTTGATTTATAGCTGTACACCGCGGTTCATCATTGCGGAAAACCAAAACAAATAAATATATGATTGATGTAAAAGCAACATTGAAAGAAGCGGAAGAACGCATGGAGATGGCGGCGATGTTCCTTGAGGAGCAACTGTCACGCGTGCGTGCCGGACGCGCCAACGTGGCGATACTCGATGGCGTAAGGGTGAACTCTTACGGTTCGATGGTGCCGCTTAACCAAGTGGCAAACGTATCTACGCCCGACCCACGCACGATAGCCATACGTCCGTGGGACAAGAAGATGATAAAGGACATAGAGAAGGCCATAATGGACTCTGATGTAGGTATAACGCCTGAGAATAACGGCGAGATAATACGCCTCGGCATACCGCAACCTACCGAGGAGCGCCGCAAGGACTTGGCTAAGCAGTGTAACAAGATGGGCGAGAAGGCAAAGGTCGAGGTGCGTAACGTGCGCGGCGACTTGAAGGATAAGCTGAAGAAAGCCATAAAGGATGGTTTGTCAGAAGACAATGAGAAGGATGCCGAAGCTGAATTGCAGAAAGTTCACGACAGGTTCATCAAGAAAATTGACGGCCTGTTGGAAGCCAAGACAAAGGAAATAATGACTGTGTAAGTTAAGAATTAAGAGTTAAGATTTAAGAAAATATGCCTTGACGGTAATATATTAAACGGTGTTTTTCTTAAACCTTAACTCTTAGTTTTTAATTGGAAAAAGATGGACGGACTGGTTATAAAGAACACAGGAAGCTGGTATACCGTGCTCGGCGACGACAGGGAAACGGTGGAATGTAAGATAAAAGGCAATTTCAGGCTGCGCGGCATACGCAGCACAAATCCCATTGCTGTAGGTGACCGTGTATCTTTTGTGATAAATCCAAGTGGCACCGCCTTTATCACCGAAATCGAAGACAGACGCAATTACATAATACGCAAGTCGTCAAACTTGTCAAAACAAAGCCACATAATAGCGGCAAACGTAGACCAGGCGTTCCTTATTGTAACAGTAAACCGTCCGCAAACGTCAACCACTTTCATCGACCGTTTCCTCGCTTCTGCCGAGGCTTACAGAGTGCCGGTTGTGCTTGTGTTCAATAAGACAGATTTGCTCTCCGACGACGAGATGGAATATCAGCGCATGATGGTAAATCTTTATGAGACTGTAGGCTATGTTTGCAAGCAGGTGTCGGCGGTTTCTGATACGGTGGTGGGCGAGCTTGAGCCGTTGCTCAATGGTAAGATTACATTATTCAGCGGCAACAGCGGAGTCGGTAAGAGCACCCTGCTTAACAGCCTTGTGCCTGGGCTTAACCTGCGGACGGCCAGCATAAGCGAGGTTCATGGAACCGGCATGCATACCACTACGTTCAGCGAAATGTTGCGTCTGCCGTGTGGAGGATGGGCGATAGATACCCCTGGAATAAAAGGTTTTGGCACGTTCGACATGGAACCATCTGAAATCTGCGGATATTTCAAGGACATTTTCAAATTCTCAAAAGACTGCCGCTTCAGCAATTGCACACATACACACGAACCAGGATGCGCTGTGCTCAAGGCTGTTGACAACCATTATATAGCTGCCAGCCGCTATGCATCATACTTGAGCATGCTTGAAGACAAAGATGAAAGCAAGTACAGGGAGGCTTTCTGACACAAGTATGCAACATCTGTAAATATGGATAACCACGAACTTGAACTGGCGTGGAACATAGTGGAGACAACCGGTGCAAACCTGTTCCTTACGGGCAAGGCCGGTACGGGCAAGACAACGTTCCTCAAACGCCTTAAAGAACATACTCGCAAGCGCACCGTTGTGCTTGCGCCTACAGGCATAGCGGCCATCAATGCCGGTGGCGTAACCATACATTCTTTCTTCCAGCTGCCGCTGTCGCCATATCTGCCGGGCACCACATTCGACCGAGGCGACAGAAAATACTTTACCTTCAGCAAGGTAAAGAAGAATATCATACGCACGCTTGACCTGCTTGTAATCGACGAGATAAGTATGGTTCGTGCCGACCTTCTTGATGCGATAGACTCTGTAATGCGCAGATACCGCGACCACGGTAGGCCTTTCGGCGGTGCGCAATTGCTTATGATAGGCGATTTGCAACAGCTTGCGCCTGTTGTAAAGGACGACGAATGGGCGCTGCTGTCTACCGTTTACTCCACTCCTTATTTCTTTTCAAGCAGGGCGCTTGCATCAGCAGGATATTGTACGGTTGAGCTTAAAACCGTATACAGGCAGCAGGATATGGCTTTTATATCGCTGCTTAACAAGATACGCGACAACCGTGCAGACGATGAAACTTTGGAAGAGCTAAACCGCAGGTGTCTTCCAGGCTTTGTTCCGCCCAAGGGCAGCGGCTACATCCGCCTCGTAACGCATAATTATCAGGCGCAGGCAATCAACGAAAGGGAGCTTGCCTCGTTGCCGACGGAGGAATACGAGTTCGACGCCGAGGTTGAGGGAACGTTCCCGGAAACATCGTATCCGGCCGACAAAAGGCTCGTGTTAAAGCGCGGCGCACAGGTTATGTTCATAAAGAACGACCCTGAAAAACGTTTCTTTAACGGCATGATAGGAGAGGTTGTTTCAGTTGGGGGTGACGGCATCGTGGTGAAAGGCAAGGACACTGGTGAAGAGTTCAGACTGGACAAGGCCGAGTGGACCAATGCCAGATATACGCTTGACAATGTTTCAAAGGAAATCAAGGAAACCGTAGACGGTGTGTTCCGCCAATATCCCTTGCGTTTGGCGTGGGCGATAACCATACACAAGAGCCAGGGACTGACCTTCGACCGCGCAATAATAGACGCATCGCACTCTTTTGCGCACGGACAGGCATATGTGGCGCTTAGCCGTTGCCGCACGCTTGGCGGCATCGTGCTTAGTGCACCGCTTGGAAGGGAAGCGATAATAAGCGACGAACAGCTTGATTTGTATGTCAACAGGATGGACGGAACGGAGCCTACTGCAGACTGTCTGTCGGCAATGCAGAGGGCTTACGTAATACAGTTGCTTGACGAGCTGTTTGATTTTCAGCCGCTTCATTCGTCGTTCAACTTGCTGTTGCGTACGCTCGACGAGTATTTTTACCACAAACAGCCCAAGCTTTTGGCCGAATACAAGCGGCAAGGCTTGGTGTTCGACGGGCTTACCGACGTGGCTCGTAAGTTCAGGCAACAGTATGTAGGGATTGTCGGGCGGCAGTCTGACAGCCCGGAGTTCTTACAGGAACGTGTGTCAAAGGCCGCGATGTATTATCTGGAACAGCTGGCAGGGCTTGTAATCCTATGTGGAAAGACAAAGGTCTGTACGGAAAACAAAGTTGTCAAGAAGCAGTTTGACGACAGGTTCTCTACTTTCAGCAGTGAACTCGCATTGAAGGTAGGGCTGTTAAAGCATGAGTGTGATGACGGTGTGTGCTTTTCTGTTTCCGATTATCTTGCAGAAAAGGCGCGGATTTTGCTTGATGCCGGCAATCAGGACGAAGAACCTAAAGCAAGGAAACGGTCAAAGGCGCAGAAACCACCGAAGGTCAAGACGCACGAGATAAGTTATAACATGTTCATGGAAGGCATGACTGTGGCGCAGATAGCCGCCGAGCGCGAGCTTACAGCTGGCACGGTGTTCGGCCATCTGGCGCGCTATGCGGCAGACGGGCTGATTGACATCGGGCAACTAATACCCCAAGAGCATATTGACGAACTGCGCCGGTATCTGCTTGAGCATCCCGGCGCGAGCAGTATCGGCGAGATAAAAGCTGCCGTAAGCCCACAGATAACATACGACGAGATACGTTTCGTAGTCAATGTCGGTGCAGGTAAATAAGTCGTCGGTAAAGCATTGCCGTCAAGGGCATTTCATACGGAATTATAAAAGGTGGCGTTTTGCATTGCAAAACGCCACCTTTTGTTTTGTAATATGCCGCAAAACGCAGGCTAATTAGCCGCCTTTTGCAGGCAGCCTTTTATGATGTTGTCAAGTTGTCTGACGCGCGCTTTGTTTCCGCTTGGCGTGAAAGCCTTGTAATATTCGGCTGACGAGGCAAATGTTTCTGCCGCCTGCGCCCATTTCCCCAGTTGCATATAGCAGAAGCCGAGACGGTACAGCACGTCGCCTTTTTCTTCTTTCCTGCATACCAGTATAAGCATTTCGTAAAGCGGTATTGCTGCTGCGTATTCTTCAAGTCGGAAGTGGCTGTCGGCCGCGGCTTTATAATATACCCTGCGCTCTGCAGGTGAGTAGATGTCAAGTGACGGTATGGCCTTGTCAAGGTAGCGGCATGCTGCGGTGTAGTCTTGCTCGTAATGATAACAGACTCCCATATATGCGATGAGACGCGGATTTAGTTTGTACTTTCTGTCCAGCTTAATGAAAAGCATCAGAGCCTCGTGGTATTTCCCTCCCGAGAAATAGTCTACAGCCATGCCCAGCAGTTGCTTGTCGGGTATGCTGTCGTTATGTTGGCTGCCGGCTGTGCATGGCGTAGTGAGCGAGATAAGCAGAAGTAACAGGATTTTCCTCATTTGGTGTAAAAATCAATAAGCCGTTGTAATGCGTCGCGGCATACAGTGCAAAACTCCGGGTTCTCGTTGGTGCGCATCCGGCAGTCCTGCATTCCGCGGTAAACGCCTTTCAGGCTGTAGCCTGCACCTTCGAAAAGTCCTATTCTTGTGCTTATTGTCGAAGCGTCCTTACTTTCTGGCGTGGGTGTTGGAGTGCCTGGGGCAATCATATCCTCCCACTTCCCGTGGAAATCGTGCAGTGTTGTGATGTTGGGTTCCCACGGTTCAACGTCGTGCGGATACATCGGTATTTGTTCAAAGTCATACGCATATTCGTCGGCAAGTCCGCCGAAACTGTGTCCGAACTCGTGTACTACGACGGGTTTAAACATGGGGTGGTGGGTCATTGACAGCACGTAGGAGTTAAGGATGCCGCCGCCACCGTATTCGGCGGTGTTCACCAGTATCACAATGTGTTCGTAAGGCGTACCGGCAAGGCGGTCGTGTAGTGTGGAGAGGTTTAATGTTGTAAGATACCGGTCGCTGTAGAACGTGTCGAAATGCGAACCCAGCGAAGTGTCTTTCCAGATGCCCTTCGACGGCTCGCTTGTGCCGCTTTCAGCCGATGAAGACTTCACTGCTATGATGTTGAAACGGTTTCTTGACGACTTGAACGGCTCGTGTGAGAATATGGCTTCCATCGCTTCACGGGCATCGTTGACAAACATTCCCATTTCCTTTTCGGTATATCCTTCGGCAACGAATGCGACGTGTATGCACTGTGATGTGTCCGCTGCTTGTTGCACGGTTTCGTAGGGTGTGATGTTACGCTCGCCTATGCGCCTTATCAGGATGTCTGTCGGAATTACGGTGTGCGTGTATTCCGCCATTGTCTGTCTTCTGTTGTCACGCAGTTCAACAGTTATGTCAACAGTGTCCTTGGGCATAGGCACAAGAAAAACGTTCTCGAAAGCCTTGGCCGGACCTTCCGCTTCGTCGTATGAAAGCCATTCTTGGAAAAGTGTGGAGAACGAGTTTCTGTATATCACGCTGTCGCTTTTATGGATACGTACAGTAATCTGGCCGTTCCCCTCAACCGGGACTTCAGCAAGCCTGTGCCGTTTGCCGTACCAGTGTGGTATGGAATACATTTCGGCAAGGCTTATGTCCTGTTGGGTTTTGTTGCCGGAGAAGATGTAGTCAATGCGCAGGGTGCGGTCGGTGAAATGCGTGTCAAAGTCTTGTGCCAGGATGCTTACGGCACTTGCAACGGCCATGGCCAGTGCGATTGTACGGATATTGAACATGCCTTTGAAGTTTATTGATTGTTTGTGCAAGGCATAACGCCGCCTTGCCTGTGATTAATATTGTCGTAGAAGGTCAAAAAGGACATTCTTTGATAAGCTTTATTATGTATTTGCGTTCCCAGTCTTCGGCATGCAGTGTAAGGCTGCCGTATTTCAGTATGTCTATGTCCATCTTTACAATGTTGTTTGTACGTGCGCGTTTGCTGCTTCCGCAGGTTTTCTCTATATGCTTAAGGGCTTTGTGCAGGTATTTAAGCTTATGAGACGAATGTGTGAATGCAAGGCAATTGAGGAACTTGTCAGATGTTATTCCAATCGGTTCGGTCCATATGCATTCGGTGAATATAATGTCTTGACCGAACATGCCTCGCAATTTTTCTTGCGCTTTAGATATGGTTTTTTCTTGGTCGCAATTCGTTCCGAGCGAAAGTATAAGCTCTTTTTGTTCCGTCATATCCTTGATGTGTCTTGCCTTTTAATTCTGTTTTGCGCGATGTCTGGCTGCGGCATGGCGTTTCGAGCCATGTCCACGACCCTGATGGAGGTTTAATATTTTTAGCAAAGATACTAATATTTATCAATAAACGCTGTCAGGTGGTTGATTTTTAAGAAATATTTTTGCCAGATGAAGGATTTTCATTACTTTTGGTGATAAATTAAAAAATGCTTAATCGTGAAGAACTATATATTGCTTGTTTTGATGATGCTTGCCGTTTCTTTGTCTGTTGATGCCCAAAAGATAACGTTGGGTTCTTGTGAGACAAAAGATGGAGGTACTTATCAAGGGGAGATGGTTTCAGGCAAGCCGCATGGAAAAGGCAAGACCGTTTATCGTAACGGAGATGTGTATGAAGGCTCTTATGTCAAGGGTAAACGTCAAGGATATGGCGTTTACACGTTTTCGGACGGTGAGAAGTATGATGGAGAATGGTTCCAAGACCAGCAGCACGGTCGTGGCACTTATTATTTCATAAACAACAATAAATATGTCGGATTGTGGTTCAGGGACTATCAGCAGGGACATGGTGTGATGCACTACTATAACGGCGACAAGTATGACGGTGAGTGGTATCAGGACAAGCGCAATGGAAAGGGGAAATATACTTACAGTAGCGGTGCTTACTACGACGGAGAGTGGAAGGACGACAAAAAAAACGGCAAGGGATTTTTCGATTGGGGCGATGGTACGACATACGACGGGATGTGGAATGACAATCTCCGTTCAGGACAAGGAACGAACAAATATGCTGACGGAGACATTTATATAGGCGAATGGTTGGATGATGTGCAGAACGGCAAAGGTATATATAAATTCCAGAATGGCGACGTGTATGAAGGTGATTATGTGCGTGGCCGACGTACGGGTGAGGGGATATTCACATTTGCCAATGGCGACCGTTATACAGGACATTTCACTGTGGGCGACAAGGACGGACATGGGGTTATGCAATGGCGTAACGGCGACGTTTATAGCGGCAATTGGAAAAATGACCGCCAGAATGGGCACGGCAAGCTGACAAAGCGCAACGGTGATGTATACGAAGGTGAATTTAAAGACGGTGTGCTTGACGGGCAAGTGATAATCCATTTTTCGGATGGCAGCAAATTCAGAGGGACATTCCGCGATGGTAAGCGTAATGGTACGGCCATAGAGGTGGATAAGGACGGAAAACGCTTTGAAGGGACATATAAGGACGATTTGCGCGATGGAAGGTATGTGGAGAAAGACCGCAACGGAAACATTGTTTTACAAGGAATGTATATTTTAGGAAACAGAGTTCAATAATCTTCTAAATTTATAATATTATGGTAATAGACACGCTTGATAATTTGGAGAAATATGTGTCTTTGAACCCTTTGTTCAAGGACGTTGTTGATTTTGTCAAGGCAAACGATCTTGGCAGTCTTGAGCCGGGCAAGTATGAGATAAAAGGCGCAGACCTGTTTGTAAACATACAGACGGCAAAAGGCAAGACCAAAGAGGTAGCTGTGCTTGAAACTCACAAGAAGATGATAGATATCCAGATACCTCTTAGCACTGAAGAGACATACGGATATACACCTTTATGCGATTTGCCTGATGCAGAATATAATCCGGTTAAAGACATAACAAAATATGAAGGTGCAGCAGATACTTATGTTACTTGTAAGCCGGGTGAGTTTGCCATCTTCTTTCCACAGGACGGTCACGCGCCGTGCATATCGGACAAGGAGGAGATAAAGAAAGCCATATTCAAGGTGCTGGCTTAAGAATACGTCCATAATATTAATATCTTGCATTATGGTTACACGAAAGACAAAATCCACAAAGACTAAAAATGCGGTTTCAACAGCTGTAAAGCAACCGGAGCATATTGGATTGGTGGCCAATGACGGTTATCTTGCTCCGTATGAGGACGCCATCCGTGGAAGGCATGACCATGCCGTTTGGAAAATCAATCAGTTGACACATGATGGCAAAAACACGCTTGAAAGTTTTGCAAGCGGATATGACTATTACGGCCTGCACAAACTTTCACGCGGATGGGTGTTCAGAGAGTGGGCACCCAATGCCACGGAGATATACCTTGTAGGCGACTTCAACAATTGGCAGGAAACCGAGAAATACAAGGCGAAGAGAATTGAGGGTACTGGTAACTGGGAACTCAAGATTTCGGAAAAGGGCATGAAGCACGGCGACCTGTACAAGATGCACGTGTATTGGGACGGCGGCAGCGGTGAAAGAATACCGGCTTGGGCACAAAGGGTTGTGCAGGATGACACAACAAAGATATTCTCCGCCCAAGTATGGAATCCGGAGCCGTATGTGTGGAAGAAAAAGAAATTCAAGCCAAGCAAAAATCCCCTGTTGATTTATGAGTGCCATATAGGAATGGCTCAAGATGCAGAAAAGGTGGGGACATACACCGAGTTTAAGGATAATGTACTGCCGCGTGTGATTGCAGACGGGTATAATTGCATACAGATAATGGCCATTCAGGAACATCCCTATTATGGTTCGTTCGGTTATCATGTCAGCAGTTTCTTTGCAGCGTCAAGCCGTTTCGGCACTCCCGAAGAACTTAAGGCTCTGATAGATGAGGCTCATCGTAACGGCATCGCTGTAATAATGGATATTGTGCACAGTCATGCAGTAAAGAACGAGGTTGAGGGGCTTGGCAATTTGGCTGGTGATCCTAATCAGTATTTCTATCCCGGCGACAGGCATGAGCATCCAGCGTGGGACAGCCTTTGCTTTGATTATGGCAAGGATGATGTATTGCATTTCTTATTAAGCAATTGCAAATACTGGTTGAAGGAGTTTCATTTTGACGGCTTCCGCTTTGATGGTGTCACTTCGATGCTGTATTACAGTCACGGACTTGGTGAGGCTTTCTGCAATTATGCCGACTATTTCAACGGGCACGAGGATGACAATGCTATATGTTATCTAACCATTGCGAACAAGCTGATACATGAAGTCAATCCTGATGCCATCACCATTGCCGAGGAGGTAAGCGGTATGCCAGGGCTCGCGGCCAGGTTTGAGGATGGAGGATTCGGCTTCGATTACCGCATGGCGATGAACATACCAGACTATTGGATTAAGACCATAAAGGAAAAGAGCGATGAGGAATGGAAGCCGAGCAGTATTTTCTGGGAGGTGAAAAACCGTCGTCCTGATGAGAGGACCATAAGCTATTGCGAAAGCCACGACCAGGCTTTGGTTGGAGATAAGACAATAATATTCCGTCTTATTGATGCTGATATGTATTGGCATTTCAAAAAAGGCGACGAGAATGAGACTGTCCATCGTGGTATAGCGTTGCACAAGATGATACGTCTTGTCACGGCTGCGGCCATTAATGGAGGATATCTTAATTTTATGGGAAACGAGTTCGGTCATCCTGAATGGATTGATTTTCCGCGCGAGGGCAATGGTTGGAGCTATAAATATGCCCGAAGGCAGTGGAATTTGGTTGACAATCACGAACTTTGCTATCATTATCTTGGCGATTTCGACCGTGAGATGTTGAAGGTAATCAAGAGTGTTCGCAATTTCCAGAATACTCCAGTACAGGAGATTTGGCATAATGACGGTGACCAGGTGCTGGCATTCATGCGTGGCGATTTGGTGTTTGTGTTCAACTTCAGTCCGTCGCGTTCATTCACCGATTATGGCTTCCTCGTGCCTACGGGGTCGTATGATGTCGTGTTGAATACTGATGCCAAGGCTTTCGGTGGCAACGGTTTTGCAGATGACACGATGACTCATGTCACGAATTATGACCCGCTTTATGTGAAAGACCATAAGGAGTGGCTGAAGCTTTATATACCGGCACGCTCCGCTGTGGTGTTGAAGAAGAATTGAGATGACGTATTTTAATAAGACAAACAATGGCACACTGCTTAAAACAGCGTGTGCTATTGTTTTCATATTGTTTGTATTTTCATATCTGTATTTCTTCCAAGCCGACCTGCTTGCGATGGCACAGCATGTCCTTTCCGGCGGTGCTACACGCTATGACCCGATAGTCGGCACGGTGGTGATAACGGTTGTATTGTACCTTGTCCATGTTGGCATATGCAAACTTGGCGGCTTGGACGGTATGTTCCATGCTTTTACTTATCTTCCGTCATTGCTGGTATTGGTGGCTTTGACCGATATTGATGATGGTGCTGACGGTAATGTTCTTGGCGGAGTGTGGATGTGGTTGTCTCTGTCGTTGATTGTGGTATATGTTGCTGTGTCGTTGTTTTTGAGGTTTAGGGGAGCGTGTATTACGGCGGCACAAAATGTTTCCGGCGTGTCCTTGATGTGGAAGAACCTCCTTATTATGGCCTGTATGTTCATTGGCGTGTGCTTGTGTGGCAATGGAGACCGTGTGTTGCATTATCGGTTGCGCATCGAGAGTCTGCTTGGTTCGGGAGCTTATGCCAAGGCTTTGAGCGTGGGTGAAAAGTCTGAAGATGCCGATGAGAGTCTTACCATGTTGCGTGCTTTCGCCTTGTCGAGAAGTAGACAACTGGGCGAACGTCTTTTTGAATATCCATTGAAAGGTGGTTCAGAAGCCCTGTTGCCCGGCAAACGCGGTGCAAGGTGTCTGTTATTTCCAGAGGAACACATATTCAAGTACCTTAGTATACGCCGCAAGGGCGACATGCATGCTATGGAATATCTGCTTTATATCGAGCGCAACGGCCTTGCCATGAAGTCTGCGACAGACTATATCCTTTGCGGTTATCTTCTTGACAAGAATTTGGACGCATTCGTAAGTGCCATAAGGCATAAGTACAACATTGCGTCGGCATCGCTTCCAAAGCATTATAAGGAAGCACTTACGCTATACACACATCTTAGGGCTAATCCTGTTTTGGTTTATCATGACGAGGTTATGGATGCTGATTATGCCGACTTGCAAAAGCTTACACGTAGCTATCCGGATGTACGCGAACGTGAGTCTTACGTGCGCGATACGTATGGCGACACTTATTGGTATTATTATTTTTACCACAAGGGATGAGTTTCGGTTGACCGTGTGACTTTTTTTGACTGCGGTAAAACATTCAGCCGTGACGACGGCCATTATGGCACGTCATCACGGCTGAATGTTTATATGTGTTTATAAGCTTATTTTATCAGGGCGACCGAGCGTTTGATGAATGCGTCGAGGGCAGGGCCTTTCAGCATGCCGTTCTGCAAGAGGGCAAGGTCTATCAGCTGGTGCATCACCTTGTTGTTCTTTGCGTATCCGGCGATAATCTGTTGTTGCTTCTCCCTCTGCTCGTTAAGAGTTTTTTCCGTGGTTGTAACGTCGTCTTTTTCTTCCTGCGTAACTTCCTCCGGTTTCTTCTTGCTTTGGCTTTGGCGCAGTGCCGACAGGCGGGCCTGCAGTCCCTTAATCTCGCTTGCAACGGGCTTAAGTTCTTCTCCGCACTTTGCATTTTCGTCGTCAAGAATGCCCTTGATGAGCGGATGGTCGCTGTTGAGCACAAGGCTGTAACTGTCGGGCATCTGGGCGTAGAAGCTCATGCCGCTCTGATAACGGCTGATGTCCTTCATTCGGCGCATGTATTCGCTTTGGGTTATTATTACCGGTTGGGCATTTTCTCCGAGCGCTTGCACCTCGACACTGAACTCAACCTTGTCGATAGAGGGCAACTGTGAACGGAATGCTGTAGACAAGTTGCCTGCATCGTCACTGTCGAGTCCGCTTTTCTTTATGTCTTCCTTTACGATGAGGCGGTCTATTATGTCGCTGTCAACGCGCATGAAGCGGCTCTTCTCAAACTTCTGTTCAAACATAGACACCGTTGGAACATCAAGCTGCCCGTCAAGAAGCAGAACGCTGTAGCCTTTTTCCTTTGCCGCCTCGATATATGAATATTGCTCTTCTTTGTCTGTGGCATAAAGGTAAACAGTCTGCCCGTCCTTGTCGGTTTGGTTGTCCTTGATGAGCGTCTTGTATTCGTCAAGCGTGAAGTATTTTCCGTCAACGTCCTTGAACAAGGTGAAATCCTTGGCGCGGTCATAAAAGTCTTCCTGTGACAGCATGCCGTAATTGATGAAAAGCTTAAGGTCGTCCCATTTGCTTTCATACTCTTTGCGGTTTTCCTTGAATATGCTGTTGAGGCGGTCGGCCACTTTCTTTGTGATGTAAGTCGATATTTTCTTCACGTCGCGGTCGCTTTGCAGATAGCTGCGGCTTACGTTCAGCGGAATGTCTGGCGAGTCGATAACGCCGTGTAGCAATGTGAGGAAGTCGGGAACGATGCCTTCCACCTGGTCAGTGACGAACACTTGGTTGCAGTATAGTTGTATTTTATTGCGCTGAAGGTCAATGTTCGACTTTATGCGTGGAAAGTACATTATTCCTGTGAGGTTGAACGGATAATCGACGTTCAGGTGAATCCAGAACAAAGGTTCGTCCTGCATTGGGTAAAGCTCACGGTAGAACTTCTTGTAATCTTCGTCTTTCAGCGTGCTTGGCGCCTTTGTCCACAGCGGCTCGATGTCGTTGATGATATTGTCCTCGGCTGTTTCCACCTGCTTGCCGTCTTTCCATTCGGTCTTTTTACCGAAAGCCACAGGCACAGGCATGAATTTGCAATACTTGTTGAGCAGCCCTTGTATGCGTGCTTTTTCCAAGAATTCCTTGCAGTCGTCGGCAATATGCAGTATGATGTCGGTGCCGCGTCCTTCCTTTTCAGCATCGTCAATTTCGAACGAAGGGCTGCCGTCGCAGCTCCACCTTACTGCTTTGCTGCCTTCGCGGAAGCTCCGGGTAATGATTTCAACCTTGTCGCTCACCATGAAGGAACTGTAGAAGCCGAGCCCGAAGTGGCCTATAATGGCGTTAGCGTTGTCCTTGTACTTGTTCAGGAAGTCGTTGACACCGGAGAAGGCTATCTGGTTGATGTATTTGTCAATCTCCTCTTCGGTCATTCCGATACCGTTGTCGCTGATGGTCAGCGTCTTGTTCTTCTCGTCGAGCGAAACACGCACGGTAAGGTCGCCAAGTTCTCCCTTGAACTCGCCTTTTTCCGCCAGTGTTTTCATCTTCTGCGTGGCGTCAACGGCGTTGCTTACCATCTCGCGTAGGAAAATCTCGTGGTCTGAATACAAAAACTTCTTGATGACGGGGAAAATGTTTTCTGTCGTTACCCCTATGTTACCTTTTTGCATCGTTGTATGTTTGTTTTAAGTTATACTATATTCGTTACACCGACATCATGCAAATAACATGCCTGTGGCAACAGTCTGCCATTTCGGCATACTGTTTACATTTGTTCTGCAATATCTGTCAGTTTTTTGTTGGTTTTATGCTCAACGGCAGTTTTTGTGTGTGGGAATATGGTTATGAATTACAATAATCGCCATTGTTAATATCAAATGGTTGTTTGACGGGCAGGCGACAGTCGTTTATAAGTAAGTTGGAGGATGGAAAGCCGTAATATACTTGCCGTTTTGCAAAATGCCGTCTTTTAGCTTGCAAAAGGCCATGTTTTACAAGCTGAAAGGCCATCTTTTGGAATGTAAAAGGCGGCCTTTTGTAAAAAGGGTTGTACATGCCTGATGTTTGTGTTGACAAACATTGGTTGAAGTGTGATGTTTTGTGCCTCAACCTCTAAAGATAGTTGTTTTTCTTGCTTTTCCTTGTCAAGCTCCGTATAATCAGTTACCTTTACCGCATTCAACAAAGAAACAGAATTATGATAAGGATTTACGGAATGAGCACTTGCCCTGATTGTACATACGTTGAGGAGCAAGTGAAGGGCGACGGCCGATATGAGGTTGTTGACATTGGAATTGATGTGCGCAACTTGAAGGAGTTTTTACGTTTGCGTGACAGCAATCCTGCGTTTGATGCGGTGAAACGCCGTGGTACGGTTGGCATCCCGTGCTTCGTCCTTGAGGACGGTACGGTGACGCTTCGGGCGGAAAAGGCCGGTCTGCGTCCACGCCCGAGGGGAGAAGAGGGCGCGTCGTGCCGGATTGACGGGAGCGGATGTTGACATCCGGCTTGGCTGCCTTATTGAATAAAAAATGGCGCAGAGACCGAAGCCTTTGCGCCATTTTTTATTTATTGCCTTTACTTCTGGATTAAAGCCACTTTACGTAGCAGAAATCCTGACGGTGAGGCAGGTTCTCATTCTTGGGATACATCCTGACGGCCGTCTTATAAGTTCCGGCTTCCGAAGCCTCGACTGTGGCTTCAAATGTATACAGGTTGCCTTCGTTTCCTATCAGTTTGAACGGGAATACGTTAGAAATGCGTTCCTCACCGTTCTTGTCAGTTGTAACGGAAACGAACTCAAGTCCTACTGCATCGTTAAGACCTTGCTCGTCGATGACGAACTTTATCTTGTATTCCACGCCAGTTTCCATACCGGTTGTTGGCATGGTTGTCTCTTTGGACACTACCGATATGGAGTCCCAACGTTCGGCAACGGTTTCCTTCCACTGTGCAATGTCCTTTGCAAGACGGTTGTCATTGGCCGACAGCTTCTTGAAGCGTGCTGCCTCTTTGGTGTAGAACTTGCTGTAATAATCGTCAAGCTGGCGCTTCATTGTGTAGTGAGGTGCTATCATGGCGATGGAGTTCTTGACAACCTTTATCCAGCCTTCGCTGTAACCTTTTTGGTTCTTGTTGTAATATAGCGGTATGATTTCATTCTCCAAGAGGCCGTATATCGTTGCGGCATCAAGCTGGTCTTGATACCCTTGGTTCTTGTATGTGCGCTTCTCGGTCAAAGCCCATCCGGCTCCCTCGCGATAGCCCTCAAGCCACCAGCCGTCGAGCACGGAAAGGTTGACAACTCCGTTCATCTCGGCTTTCTCACCCGATGTGCCTGATGCTTCGAGCGGGCGGGTAGGGGTGTTCATCCATATATCGACACCTGAAACAAGGCGGCGCGCAAGCTGCATGTCGTAATCCTCGAGGAAAATTATCTTGCCCAGGAACTCGGGACGCTGGCTTATCTCAAATATCTTCTTGATAAGTCCTTGGCCGGCACCGTCGGCAGGGTGTGCCTTTCCAGCAAAGAGGAACTGTACAGGATGCTCGGGATTGTTCACAATCTTGGCCAGACGGTCAAGGTCGGTGAAGAGCAAGTGGGCGCGCTTGTATGTCGCGAAGCGGCGGCAGAAGCCTATCATCAATGCGTTGGGGTTGATTTTCTCAAGAAGAGATACCACGCGTGCGGGGTCGCCCTGGTTCTTCAGCCATGTTTCGCGGAACTTGTCGCGGATATAGTCAGTCAGTTTCTTCTTCAGGGCCATGCGTGTGTCCCAGATAACGTCGTCCGGTACATTGTATATAGCCTGCCAAATCTTTTCATTGCTTTGGTCGGACATGAATGACTCGTCAAAATACTCGGCATAAAGCTTGCGCCATTCGGTTGCCGCCCATGTGGGGAAGTGTACACCGTTGGTGACGTAGCCCACGTGGTTCTCTTCGGGATAATAACCCTTCCAGATACCTGAGAACATCTTTTGGCTCACCCATCCGTGGAGTTTGCTTACGCCATTGACTTCCTGACAGGTGTTGCATGCAAATGTAGACATGCAGAATTTCTCGTTATGATCGTCGGGATTGGTGCGTCCCATACCGATGAACTCGTCCCATGTGATGCCGAGAATTGAGGGGTATCCACCCATGTATTTGCCGAAAAGGCCTTCGTCGAAATAGTCGTGGCCGGCTGGCACTGGCGTGTGTACAGTATAAA
Organism: uncultured Prevotella sp.; assembly: GCA_900551055.1. Lineage (GTDB taxonomy): Bacteria > Bacteroidota > Bacteroidia > Bacteroidales > Bacteroidaceae > Prevotella. The sequence goes on from URUK01000001.1 coordinate 127,490, forward strand.
GAGACGATGCACGTACAAGCTCAAGGGCTTGGTTGAACGTGAGTCCACCCTGAACATAGTCACAAAGACGCTGCAGGTTGCACAATGCGGCATGGCCTTCATTACAGTGATAAATGTCCTTCTTTATGCCAAGCTTTTTCAATGTGAGTATTCCGCCGATGCCGAGCAGTATCTCCTGCTTCAAGCGGTTTTCCCAGTCGCCTCCGTAAAGAGAGTGGGTTATCGGCTTGTCAAAGTCGGAATTCATCTCATTGTCGGTATCGAGGAGGTACAGTTTGATGCGTCCTACATTGACACGCCACACATATGCGTGAACCAAATAGTTTACGTAAGGCACGTCAACTACCAAAGGATTGCCGTCGGCGTCAAGCTGGCGCTCGATTGGAAGGGAGTTGAAGTTCTGTGCTTCGTAATTGGCAATTTGCTGCCCGTCCATGCTAAGCGACTGCTTGAAATATCCGTACCTGTACAGGAAGCCTATTCCGCACATGTCGACATTGCTGTCTGAAGCTTCTTTCAGATAGTCGCCGGCAAGCATCCCAAGGCCGCCTGAATATATCTTAAGCACTTGGTTGATACCATATTCCATGCTGAAGTATGCAACGGAAGGACGTTTCTTGTCGGGCTTGACATCCATGTATTTGCGGAATTTTGAATAAACGTCTTTTACGTTCTTCATTATGGACTTGTCACGCACGATCTCTTCCTTGCGGTCATAGCTTAAGCGTTCAAGCAGCAGCACGGGACTGTGTCCTACTTCCTCATACAATTCTTCGTCAAGACTCCTCCAAAGGTCTCTCGCCTCATAATTCCAAGCCCACCACATATTATGGGCAAGCTCATCCAAACATTTCAGTTGTTCAGGCAATCTTGATTTTACAGTCGTTTCTCTCCACTGTGGAGCATTGCCGTAATCAGCTTTAATTTTCATAACTTATAATGTTCTATGTTGTTTTCGTAAATCAGCAAATTAGTTTCTAATGTTCTTTAATTGATGCGTCTGTCTGTTTTTCCGACATCCGTTCCCTCGTCTTGTTCAAGGCATAGTCGTATGCCTGATAATAATATTTTATGAAATTGCTCCAAAGGGCTTTCCTTGAGATTTTTTCCGCATTGGCGCGTGATTTCTTGATGTCCGCCGCAGACAAGTTTGAAAACTCCGCAACGGTATCTTTTATCTTATCGGCAACTTCCGAATAGTTGTAATCCGTCCTATGGATGACTTTTACTCCATCCATTATTTCGCCGTAACGTCCAAGCTCAGAGTTTATCCAAAGGCCGAAACCGGCGAGGTCGGAAGTTATACAGGGCACCTTGAATGCGATGGCTTCCAACGGTGTGTAACCCCATGGCTCATAATAAGACGGGTATATGCAAAGGTCGTTTCCAAGCACGAGGTCATAATATTTCATGTTGAATATGCCGTCATAACCGTTAAGGTAGCATGGCAGGAATATAAGCTTCACATTGTCTTCACGGCTGTTGTTCATGTCAAGATGCTTCATCATGTCAAGCACATTGTCATGGCTCATGTTGTGAAGCCAATGCGTTATCATCGGAACATGCAGCGGTGTATCGAACTTCTGCTTGGAATTTACACGGTCTATCAAGTCTTGTCGTGGTTCGCCTACCCATCCCGGCACTTCGATGAAAGCCAGTATCTTTTTGCCGAGGCGGCTGTCGCGTTTCAAGCGGTTCATGGCCTCGATGTAAACGTCTACACCTTTGTTCCTGAACTCGTAACGTCCGCTTGTCGATACTATCAGCGTGTTTTCATCATCAAGTTCCTCTCCGAGCAGGGCGTTGGCTACTTCAAAGATGCGTTTCCGTGCGGCCTTGCGTTTGCGTGTGAACTGTGTGCCTTTTGGAACGAAATCGTTTTCAAAGCCGTTAGGCAGTACGAAATCCACCTGTTTGTCAAGCAGTTCCTTGCATTCATTGGCGGTAATCTCGCTCACCGTAGTGAAACAATCGGCATACTTGGCTGTCTGTTTTTCTATTGAGTGCTTGCTTTGCATGTTCAGTTCGCAGGCCATCTGGTCGCCGTTGTAAGCGAAAAGATAATCATACAGCGGCTTGTTGTTGCCGGCTATGCTGCGCCCTATACTTGTTGCATGGGTGGTAAACAGTGTAGCTATATTCGGAACTTTGTTGTTCAAGTAAAGCAGGCCCAATCCCGTCATCCATTCGTTGCCATGATATATAACTTTGGTGGCCTCGTCCAAATAAAACTTATAGAAACTTTCAACCACTTTGGCAGCTCCGAACGAGAACATGGAGGCTTCATCATAGTCTCCATACGCATGAAGGCTGTCAACGCCGTAGTGTTCCCAAAGCCAAGTATAAATCTGGTTCTTGTCCTTATAATATCGGTTGAAATCAACCAGCACCGCTATCGGTTCTCCCGGAATGCACCAGCGGCCGAGACTTACAGCAAGCCCCTCATTGTCGGCCTGCGTTTTCCACTCGCTGAAAAGCCCTTTTTCCTCTTTGAAATAAAGGCTGTTGGCATCGCCCAAATCCGGGCCGATGAATATTATTTTGTCCCTAAATGCTTCTTGCAATGTTTTTGCGCGTGTTGAAAGCACTGTGTATATGCCTCCAACTTTGTTGCACACTTCCCAACTTGATTCAAATATGTAGTCGGGAGCCAATAATGCTTTTGTCATCGATTACCTATTATAACACGGCTGCAAATATACAAAATTTTGATGCAGACACAAACCATGCGGATGCAATTTTTCATAAAATCCACCCCTTTCTTGATGTATGCAAATAACGGGTTTGCTTTTTCTTGTATTTTGACAGAAAATAAGGTGCCGTGCAAAAGACCGTCTTTCGCACGGCGAAAGGCCATCTTTTACAATGCGAAAGGTAACCTTTCGCCGTGCGTTTAGCCACATATTGCAGATAAGTATGTAGCATTTGGTCGGTAATAAGTGGTAATGATGTTTGCAAGATGCAGCTGAACCATTGGGAAACAGGCAGTTACGTTTGCATAAGAGGTTGTATGACAACAGCAAAGGCAGCCCCGACGGGGCTGCCTTTGCATGAAAACGCTGTGCCTTATGGCAAAATGCCATTAGCCTTACTTGTCAAGCAGGATGTCCATCATTTCACAAGCGGCTTTGGCTACGGAGGTTCCCGGGCCGAATATTGCGGCTACGCCAGCCTTGTAAAGGAAGTCGTAGTCTTGGGCAGGGATGACACCCCCGGCTATTACCATGATGTCTTCACGGCCAAGTTTCTTCAGTTCCTCGATAAGTTGAGGAATAAGTGTCTTGTGGCCGGCGGCAAGTGAACTTGCGCCAACGATATGAACATCGTTTTCTACAGCCTCTCGTGCAGCTTCGGCCGGTGTCTGGAACAGTGGTCCCATGTCAACGTCGAAACCGCAGTCGGCATAGCCTGTCGCAACGACTTTTGCACCGCGGTCGTGTCCGTCCTGACCCATCTTTGCGATGAAGATACGTGGGCGGCGACCTTCTTTCTTTGCAAACTCTTCTGTTAATTCGCAGGCTTTCTTATAGTCCGCGTCGTTCTTGCTTTCTGATGAATACACGCCTGATATTGTCCTGATTACTGCTTTATAACGACCTACGATTTTTTCGCAGGCATCACTTATTTCGCCGAGAGTACAACGTGCCTTTGCACATTCAACTGCAAGCTCGAGAAGATTACCCTCGCCAGTGCGTACACATTCTGTAAGGGCGTCGAGTGTCTGCTGTGCCTTGGCATTGTCGCGTGAAGCACGGAGCTGTGCAAGCGCCTCCTCCTGCTCTTTGCGCACCGCCGAGTTGTCAACCTCGAGGATGTCAATCGGGTCTTCGTGGTCAAGACGGTACTTGTTTGTGCCGACGATTGTCTGCACTCCACTGTCGATGCGCGCCTGAGTGCGTGCAGCGGCCTCCTCGATGCGCATCTTTGGAACGCCGGTTTCTATGGCCTTTGCCATTCCTCCAAGCTTCTCTATCTCCTGAATGTGCTCCCAAGCCTTGTGTGCAAGCTCGTTAGTCAGGCTCTCCACGTAGTATGAGCCGGCCCACGGGTCAATGTGCTTGCATATTTTCGTCTCGTTCTGGATGTATATCTGGGTGTTGCGCGCGATACGTGCGGAGAAGTCGGTAGGCAGGGCTATGGCCTCGTCGAGAGCGTTGGTGTGCAGGCTCTGCGTGTGGCCGAGAGCTGCTGTCATGGCCTCGATACATGTACGGCCAACATTGTTGAACGGGTCTTGCTCCGTGAGCGACCAGCCTGAAGTCTGCGAGTGGGTGCGAAGCATGAGCGACTTCGGGTTCTTCGGGTTGAATTGCTCGATGACTTTCGCCCACAGCATACGGGCGGCACGCATCTTGGCAACTTCCATAAAGTGGTTCATGGAAATGCCCCAGAAGAATGACAGACGCGGAGCGAATGCGTCGATGTCTATGCCGGCATTGACTCCGGCGCGTACATACTCCAGTCCGTCAGCTATGGTGTACGCCAATTCGATGTCGGCTGTAGCACCGGCTTCCTGCATGTGGTAGCCTGAGATTGAAATGGAGTTGAACTTAGGCATGAACTTTGACGTGTATGCAAAGATGTCGCTGATAATCCTCATCGAGAATGCAGGCGGATATATATAGGTATTGCGTACCATGAACTCCTTTAAGATGTCGTTCTGTATCGTTCCGGCCATTTCCTCAAGCTTTGCTCCTTGTTCGAGTCCGGCTACGATGTAGAACGCCATGATGGGCAGCACGGCGCCGTTCATTGTCATTGACACTGACATCTTGTTCAACGGGATGCCGTTGAAAAGCACTTTCATGTTTTCAACCGAGCATATTGAAACGCCCGCTTTGCCCACGTCGCCGATGACACGTGCGTTGTCGGGATCGTACCCACGGTGGGTCGGAAGGTCAAAAGCCACCGACAGACCTTTCTGCCCGCTGGCAAGATTGCGGCGGTAAAACGCGTTGCTCTCCTCTGCTGTCGAGAAGCCGGCATACTGGCGGATTGTCCATGGACGGAACGGATACATCATGCTGTAAGGACCACGTAAGAACGGAGGCAGGCCTGCCGTGTAGTCAAGATGCTCCATTCCCTCAAGGTCTTCCTTGGTATAAGCCGGTTTCACCATGATGTGTTCAGGTGTCTTCCAGTCGGGAGTTATGTTGTTGTCTTTCTGCCATTTAGCCCCGTCTGACGACTTTATGCCGGAAAATATGTCGATGTCGTTGAAATTCTTTCTCATTTTATTCCCAATTTAGCGTTATACTCTTTCAATGTCTCAAGCACGTTGCAACGCACGTGGATAAAGTTCTCTATGCCTGCGGCCTTGAGCTCGTCCATGCAGGCTGGCGCTCCGGCAACAACGAACATGGCGCGTCCGTCAAGATACTTGAACGCCGGAACTGCATACTCTGCATACTCGTCGTCGCTCGAGCACAACACAACAATGTCGGCACCGGCCTTCAACGCCGCATCGACACCTTCTTCAACAGTATTGAAGCCGAGGTTGTCAATCACCTTGTAACCGGCACATGCGAGGAAGTTGCAGCTGAACTGGGCGCGTGCCTGGCGCATGGCGAGGTTACCGATTGTAAGCATGAATGCAACGGGAACCTTCTCGCTTTCTTCCACTTTCAGGCGCAAATCTTCATAATCTGCTGCGAGACGTGTGGTCTCGATGGCCTTGAACTGTGCTTCGTGCTTGTGTCCGCCGCCGCATGAGCAAGCGCAGGCAACGGGACGTTTGCCGTCAGACTTTTCCGTAAAGTTGGGGAATTGGTTTGTTCCGAGGATGAATTCCTTGCGCTTTGCGGCAGCTTCATGGCGCTTTGCATTCGTGGCGTTGATGTCATCCTGCACAACACCCTTCTTCGCGGCTTCAAGGAAACCGCCTTCTTCTTCGACTTTGAGAAATATCTTCCAGCCTTCGTTGGCGAGCGAGGTGGTCAGCTCCTCTACGAAATAACTGCCGGCGGCCGGGTCTACAACCTTGTCGAAATGGCTTTCTTCCTTTAGCAGCAGCTGCTGGTTGCGTGCAAGGCGCTCCGAAAAGTCGTTGGGAGCCTCGTAAACGGTGTCAAACGGTGTGACAACGATTGAGTGTACGCCGGCGAGTGCTGCGCTCATTGACTCCGTTTGCGAGCGGAGCAGGTTGACGTAGCTATCGAACAGCGTCATGTTGTATTTTGAAGTGATAGCGTTTACGCACATCATGCAAGATGCGTCAGACTTCGGCCCGTACTTCTTCACAATCTCTGCCCACAACAGGCGTGCAGCACGGAACTTCGCGATTTCCATAAAGAAGTTCTCGGATATGCCCATATTGAATGTGAGCTTGCTTGCGGCGAGGTCGATGTCGATACCGGCTTCGGTCATAATATTAAGGTATTCGTTGCCCCATGCCATGGCATATCCAAGTTCCTGCACGATGTACGCGCCGGAATTGTTGAGCGAAACGGCGTTTACAGAGACGCAACGGAAACGCGGATAGTCCTTCAATGCTTCCACTATCTGCGGTGCAAGGTCGAGCAACGGCGTTGTGTCATGACCCTTCATCACGATTTTCTCCATCGGGTCCCAGTCAAGAGAACCACACACCTTGTCCTTTCCATATCCATTCTTGCTGAAATACGAGGCAAGGATTTGCGCCAGTTCAAGAGTGTGACGCTTGCAGGTGTTGAAGTTCAACTCAACGGCTTCGCAGTCTATTCCGTCGAGCAAGTCTTCAACAAAAGCCTCGCTTACGCTGTTTCCGGAGATTTTGAAACCTACCGAATCGACACCCCTGTTGATGATGTCGCGGGCTTTTGCATTAGCGGCTTTTGCGTCATCGGCTGTTATGTCCTGACGTACATACCAACAATTGCAGGCTTTCTTGTTGCCGCGCACGTATGGAAACTCGCCCGGCAAAGCGTCGGGAGTGTTGAGCTTCAACACGTCTTCACGCAGATAAAATGGCTGGACATCGAAGCCCTCGTTTGTCCGCCAAACCAAACGCTTGTTGAAATCAGCCCCTTTAAGGTCGACTTGAATTTTGTCAAGCCATTCCTGACGTGTGGGCGCTTTGAACTCGCTGAAGAGTTTTTCTTTACAGTTTGACATAAAATCTTTTTATAAACAATTAAGTATATACCTTTAAATAAATAACCAAACATCGATACGTCCCTATGACTTCTTTTGTCGTCAGTCCGTCTTTTGCAGCCCGGTGGGACGCATGCCTGACGGCATTTTGCAAAAGGCCGTCTTTTGGTTTCCAAAACATGGCCTTTTGCGTTGTGAAAGACGGCCTTTTATCATGCAAAATGCCACGTTTTGCAACGCAAGGCGCAATCTTCTGGTTTTCAAGATGTTACCAATCCCGTTCCAATTGTCGGCCATGCCCGGTCCGTTAAGGCATCCGCAGCATTGCCGCCAGGCCAAGCCAACGCGGCAAGCAAGTTACGATCACGGCCTTTGTGCTTGTCATCGACCGCAGCATAGGCTTTAATTAATGCAAAGATAGTACATTTTTTTGACAAGATTAAAAAAAGAGACATAATTTAATCTTTAACCGTAAAAAATACAAAAAGCCGCAAAGAGGCATCAAAATAATTGCACAAAATTTGCTAAATGAGTAAGAATTTGACTACTTTTGCACCATCTTAAAGAAATATTATGGATTGGCTGATAAATTTGTTTACGGCGACCGACTCCGTAGCGCACATAGCCCTGCTTTATGCGAGTGTAATAGCCGTGGGTGTGTTTCTTGGTAAGATAAAGATAGGGGGAATATCCCTCGGTGTCACGTTTGTCCTGTTCGCAGGAATAGCCGCCGGCCATTTCGGTTTCACGGCGACTCCAAGCGTGCTTTCATTTTTGCAAGAGTTCGGGCTTATCCTGTTTGTGTTCATGATAGGTTTGCAGGTAGGGCCTGGCTTTTTTGAAAGCTTTAAACGCGGCGGAGTGACGCTTAACGCCCTCTCAGCCACTACGATATTGCTGAACATCCTTGTGATGTTCGGCTGCTATTATATCTTTTTCGACACGTCAGATCCCAAGAACCTGCCGATGATGGTAGGTACATTGTATGGAGCTGTGACCAATACTCCGGGTCTTGGTGCCGCCAACGAAGCCTTGGCTTCGGTGTTCAGTGGCGGCAATGTTCCGCAGATAGCTTCCGGATATGCCTGCGCATATCCGCTCGGCGTGCTTGGAATTATCGGTGCTACAATAGCCATCCGTTACTTCTGCCGTGTAAATGCTGACAAAGAAGAGCAGAAGCTTGAAGAGGAGGAAAACGAAAACGAGGAGATAAAGCCCCATTTCATGAGCATAACGGTTGAGAACGGCTACCTTGAAGGTAAGACGATAGCCCAAGTACATGAGTTCCTCAACCGCGACTTCGTGTGCTCTCGCCTGCTGCATGACGGCCATGTGATAACACCTATGGGCAAAACTATATTCCACATAGGCGACAAGCTGTTCGTAGTATGTGCAGAGAAAGATGCCGAAGCAATCATAGCCTTCATCGGTCCGGAAGTGGAAATCGACTGGAAAACGCAGGACGAGCCGATGGTAAGCAAGCGAATAGTCGTAACGCGTCCGTCGATAAACGGTAAAACGCTTGGACAGATGCACTTCTCGCGCGGTTTCGGAGTAAACGTGACGAGGGTTACACGCCACGGAATGGATCTTTTTGCGCATTCAAGACTTTCGCTCCAGGTTGGCGACCGCGTGATGGTTGTAGGTCCGGAGGGTGCGGTCAACCGTATGGCTGCTGTTCTTGGCAACTCTGTGAAACGCCTCAATGCGCCCAACATTGCCACCATCTTTGTCGGGATTTTTGTAGGAATTATTTTCGGCAGTATACCAATCGCATGTCCGGGCATACCTGTGCCCATCAAACTCGGCATAGCCGGTGGCCCGCTTATCATAGCGATTCTCATCGGACGGTTCGGCTATAAAGTTCATCTCGTGACATATACCACAACAAGTGCAAACATGATGCTGCGCGAAATAGGTCTGGTGCTGTTTCTTGCAAGCGTTGGCATCAAAGCCGGTGATGGCTTCCTTGAGACCATTATACAAGGCGACGGTTTGAAATATGTCTATACAGGATTTTTGATTACCGTCATACCTATTATTATTATAGGCCTGATTGCAAGGTTGAAATATAAATTCAACTATTTCACTATAATGGGAATGATTGCCGGAACATATACAGACCCTCCGGCATTGGCATACGCAAACGCCGCATGTTCCAAGGATGCGCCGGCAGTAGGATATTCAACAGTCTATCCGTTAAGCATGTTCCTAAGGATATTTACGGCGCAAATCATAGTGCTTTTCTTCTGCGGAATGTGACAGAATGCCAAATCCTGGCGCAGGGTTATCAATGGTGCAGGGCCTGTATTCATGCAGCCCTGCATCAGAAAAGAAAACTTATACCGCATACTGACAACAACCTAACCATATAACCTTAAAACAAAAAAACATCAAGACATGAAGAAAACCTTTATTCTGCTTTGCGCCTTGATGGCAGGTACTGTCTCGGTGTTCGGCCAAGGGGCAAGGAACATCAAGATAAACGAAGTACTTACCAACAACAAGGCCAATCTTCAAGACGAATACGGGAACCGGGGCGCATGGGTAGAGCTTACCAACGTCGCCTTTTCTACGTATGACGTGCGCGGAATGTACATAACGACAGACCGGCGCGTGCTTGACAAAAGCCTCTCAGTGCCAGAACGCACGGCGATGATGAGCTGCATACCTAACGGTGACAGCCGCACGTCCATGTCGGCGCGCGAGCACATTGTGTTCTTCCTTAACGGCAATCAGGCACAGGGAACATTGCACCTTGAAGCCAAGGCGGCGAGTGGAGAACCTGTGTGGGTTGCCCTGTATGACGGCAATGGCATCGACCTGATAGACTCTGTATCAGTTCCAGCTTTGGCGGCAGACCAGTCTTACGCAAGAATAAAGGACGGTGCTGTACAATGGGAAGTGAAAAATCCTGACAGCGTAACGCCGGGAATAGAGAACTATATACAGATGAGCGAGACAAAAATTGCCAAAATCAAGCGCGAGGATCCATACGGATTTGGCATCACCGTGCTGTCGATGGGTATCGTATTCTTCTGTCTTGCCTTGCTTTATGTGTTCTTCCGCGTGTTGGGGCTGTTCATGTCACATAAGCAAACACTTAAGAAAGCTGGTAAGATACAGCCAATCAAGGCGGCCGTAAAGACCGGGGAAAAGATTGTTGAAACCGGACATAAGACCAAAGTCATATTGAAAGACGGCCTACAAACCGGTGGCATCGACAAGGAAATATACATGGCTGTCATCGCAATGGCGCTCAAGCAGTATGAGGATGATGTGCATGATATAGAAAGCAACATAATAACCATAAAGCCGCACCATACCAACTGGAACATGTATCCGGAAGAGACAATAATTCCCTGACGGATTATAAAAAGAAGAAAAGCAACATTTTACTACCCGAACATAAACATAAAGAAAATGAATAAATATCAATATAAAGTACAGGGCGTCGATTATGACGTGGAGATTGTCAACGTAGAAGGCAATATAGCACAAGTAAACGTTAACGGAATACCTTTCGAAGTGGAGCTGAAACAACCCATAAATCCTGCAACCATGCCGCACAAGCCGGTTGTAACACCGCCACAACCCACTGTCTCCGCACCGGTAAGCAAGCCTGAAAAGCCTGCGGCAAACGTTCCGGCTGGCGGCACTAAAGTTACAGCACCACTGCCAGGGACAATCACCGATGTAAAGGTGAAGGTCGGCGACACCGTAAAAGACGGCGACACTGTAATCGTTCTGGAGGCCATGAAGATGCAGAACAACATTGAGGCGGAATGCAACGGCACGGTGACAGCCGTACTTGTAAACAAGGGTGACACCGTAATGGAGGGAGATGCGTTGATAACAATTGGATGAGGAACAAAGGTTGAAACGGCATAATGCAGTATCTTACACTGCCAAATAAGCGTGTACTCATAAAGCCGGGCAACTTTAAAAACCGTAAGAGCTTATAATCAAAAAACGACAAGCTATGGGATTTACAGATTTCATTTCAAGCAACTTCAATGAGTTCCTGACATATACGGGCTTCGCCAACGCCACTACAGGCAACATCATTATGATAATAGCCGGCGCGTTCTTCATTTGGCTGGCCATAAAAAAGGATTTCGAGCCTTTGCTGCTCGTTCCTATAGGATTGGGAATCATTCTCGGAAACATTCCGTTCCGCGCCGATGCCGGACTTGAAATCGGCCTTTACGAGGACAACTCCGTGCTAAACATATTCTACCAAGGCGTGCGCCAAGGCTGGTATCCGCCTCTTGTGTTCCTTGGCATAGGTGCAATGACTGACTTTTCCGCGCTTATAAGCAATCCTAAACTAATCCTTATCGGAGCTGCGGCGCAGTTTGGCATCTTCGGCGCGTACATGATTGCCTTGGCTCTTGGCTTTGAACCGAACCAGGCTGCGGGTATTGCAATCATCGGCGGAGCCGACGGTCCTACGGCAATATTCCTCTCTTCAAAGCTTAGTCCGAACCTTATGGGAGCTATCGCCGTATGCGCATACTCGTACATGGCGCTTGTACCAATCATCCAGCCGCCTTTGATGCGTTTGCTTACAACAAAGAAAGAGCGTCTCATACGTATGAAGCCGGCACGCCAGGTGAGCCAGACAGAGCGCATACTTTTCCCGATTATCGGACTGTTGCTTACGACGTTCATTGTGCCTTCGGGTCTGCCGCTGCTCGGTATGCTGTTCTTCGGCAACTTGCTTAAGGAGTCAGGCAAGACCACGCGCCTCGCCAAGACCGCAGGCAGTGCGCTCAACGACATTATAGTCATGCTGCTCGGCCTCACGGTAGGTTGCTCCACGCAGGCCAGCGAGTTCCTTACGCTGAAAACCATCTACATCTTCTTCCTCGGTTTCATGGCTTTCGCCATCGCATCAGCTTCGGGTGTACTCTTCGTAAAGTTTATGAACTTGTTTTTGCCGAAGTCAAAGAAGATAAATCCGCTTATCGGAAACGCCGGTGTGAGTGCAGTGCCTATGAGCGCACGAATATCCAACAATCTCGGGCTTGAGTACGACCGCCACAACTTCTTGCTGATGCACGCAATGGGGCCGAACGTTGCTGGAGTCATCGGCTCGGCTGTAGCAGCCGGTGCTTTGCTCGGATTTATGTCTTAAAAAATTAAGAATTAAGAGTTAAGAATTAAGAAAGTTGCCTCTGTCTTATGATGAAACAAGGCATATTTTCTTAATTCTTAACTTTTAATTTTTTAACTTATTAATCTCCATGTCTCCCAAAATCGCAATAATACATTCTGATACTCTTGCGGCAATAGGCTTGAAGCAGTTGCTGCAAGAAGTTATGCCGGTAGTTGAGGTTGACACGTTCCGTTCTGTCAGCGAGATGCCTGAAGGTAGTTCCGGCGATTATATCCATTACTTTGCGGCAACGGGAGCAGTTGTGGACGACATCCGTTTTTTCACAGAGCACCAGCGAAAGACTATTATCCTAAGTATGTCAGACGAAGGCCATCCTCCTTTCTCCGGCTTCCATAGCTTGTGTACGTCGGTGCCGGAGAAGTCGCTTGTAAAGTCCTTGCTTGCTTTGGAACAAGGTGCGCATGCCGCAGGACGAAACTTGCCGCCGCTTGAACGCACGGCGCATGAAAAGCGGTTGTCGTCGCGCGAAATAGAAGTGATGGCGTTGATAGTGAAAGGTTACATCAACAAGGAGATTGCCTCGTGTCTGAATATAAGTCTTGCTACCGTTGTGACCCACCGCCGCAACATTATGGATAAGCTCAATATAAAGAGCGTGTCGGCATTGACAATATACGCCGTTACACGCGGTTACGTTGGCATCAATGAGATATAGGCACAAGGAACGTTACAAGCCTTGCGCCTTTTTGAAACTATCCGTTTTACAATAGCGATGCGCCTGTTTTACAAAAGGTGGCCTTTCACATTGTAAAAGGCCACCTTTTGACACATGAAAGACCGTCTTTTGCAATGTGAAAGACGGTCTTTTGTTAACTGTTTTGCCTAAAGTTGAAACGCATTCGGATGCGGCATAAAAAATCATGAGGTCTTAATGCGTTAAGACCCCATGACCTAATAACTTTTATGTTGTCAGCAAACTTTCTCCAGCTTCTTCATTATCGAGAAGATGAAAACAGCCGAGAGAACACAGAGCACTACGAGTATGCCCCACAATACCCATAAAGGCAGGCCGCCCCAAAGCATTCCGATAATTGAAACGAGGTAGTTGCCAACCGCTGTTGCGGCGAACCAACCGCCCATCATAAGACCCTTGTATTTTGGAGGAGCTACTTTCGACACGAACGAAATACCCATAGGGGAGAGGAACAGCTCTGCAAATGTGAGCACGAGGTATGTGCCTATCAGCAGGTTTGGCGTAACCCTGTAATCCGTTGTAGTGGAAGCGAGGTCGTCAGGTACGGGCAATCCGAGCGATCCCCATACCATAATCATGAAGCCTACAGCGGCGATGAACATGCCGATACCGATTTTACGTGGGGCGGAAGGCTCTTTGCCTTTGCTTGCAAGATAGCTGAATACAGCCATCGAGACGGGAGTCAGTGCTACGACGAAGAACGGGTTGAACTGTTGGAACTTTTGCGGGAGGATGTTAATCTCTTCGTCCATGCTGTTGTAATTACTGTACAACATAGCCAATGCTGCGCCCAGAACAAAAGCCGAGATGACACGTCCTTTGGTTTTCTTTGACTGGAACAGGCTGAACAGGGCGTAAACCATAATGGCGATGAGCACAAGGTTCCATACGTCAAAGCCCATACGGGTCAGCCCTGTGGCAGTAGCTGCAGTGTAATCGCGTGCAAAGAACGTAAGAGTAAGGCCGTTCTGATGGAACGCCATCCAGAAGAATATCACCACGGCGAACACAAGGCAAAGTGCAATGACGCGTGATTTTGTCTCGGCCGGCGTGAGTTCCTGCGTGTGTACAGCCGTTTCCTCATTGCTTGAAGCCTGTTTCGTGTTGTTGTTTATATCGGCATGCTTGAACGTCTTTCTGCCCAATACGTATATCAGCATCGATACAATCAGTGACACACATGCTACGGCAAAGCCCATGTGATACGACTCGGAAAGGACGTTGATGTAGTCGTTTGCAAAGCTTGTGAGCGAAGCTGCATCCGTGCCAACACCTTGTGAAGACGCAAGCGAGATAAACTTCTGCATGGCCTCGCCCGAAAGAGAGCCGTCGAGATACTGGTGCGCCAAAGCCGGAATGTCGCCGTTGTAGATGAAGTTGTGGCTCTTCATGTACCAGTCGGTAATCTTTTCCGCTGCTGTGGGCGCGAAAAGTGCGCCGATGTTTATGGCCATATAGAATATCGAGAATGCCGTGTCACGCTTTGACGCGTACTTCGGGTCATCGTAAAGGTTGCCTACCAATACTTGCAAATTGCCTTTGAACAGGCCCGTTCCGAGTGCAATCAGGAACAGTGAGCCTATCATCGCCGCGATGCCAAGCGCGTTGTTGCCTGCAGGGATGGCCAGGCAAATGTAGCCGATGAACATGATTACGATACCCGATGTCACCATCTTGCCGAAGCCGAACTTGTCGGCCAAAATTCCGCCTACGACGGGCAGGAAATAGACTAACGCCAGGAAGCCGGCAAAGATGTTTGATGTAACTGTGGCCGTAAAGCCGAATTTAGCTTGCAGGAACAATGTGAAAATCGCAAGCATGGTGTAGTAACCGAAGCGCTCGCCCGTATTGGCAAGGGCAAGTGCATACAAACCTTTTGGTTGTCCTTCAAACATAGTATTATTATTTTAAGTTGTTAATATGCAGACATAGGGCATCCGCCGTGCCTGGAAACCGCATTACGATGAGCCTGTCAGCGTCCGCCTTCGCGGTTCTTGGTGCGTATGATGTCGAAGAGGTATGTCAGTTTGACCACGATATTGCCGAAGTTCGACTTTCCGAAAAAGTCTTTCTTCGAGTCTCCGTATATGTTTCCAAGTCCGTAATAATATCGGGCTTCCAGTTGGAAGTGTCCAATTTTTGGATGGGAATATTCAAGTCCGAGTCCGGCGGCAATGCCATAGTCGAATTTGTTTTCAACGGCCATCGTGTCTTGTGCCACTACCGAGTTGACACGGTCGTCGAAGTTGGCGTCGTTTACGTTGAAGTTTGTTTTTGTTTTCTCGCCTAAGCAGAATCCGATTTGCGGCCCAGCTTGGAAAAAAAACTGGAATCCCTTTTCTTCGCGACCCCATCCGAGATGTGCGAATATTGGTATCTGGATGTAGTTCATCGTGCGGCTGTACTCTTCGGGCAGACCGGTCACGGTATTGATTACAGGTGCGTCGTTCACGTCGAGTATTTGTTCCTTCCATCCTATCTGTGCATAGTTCACCTCTGCCTGTACCGCGCATATGGTACTAAAATACTTCTCGCAGACATAGCGGAACGAGATGCCGCCCGTTAAGCCGCCGTGGAATGTCTGGTTGACTTTTGGGGTGAAGCCGACATTGCTCAACACGTAGCCGCCGTTGACACCTATGCTCATGTCGTTACGGTACTTGCCAACCTGCGCCGATACCCCTATGGCAACAGACATAAATATTAGTAAACAGAGCTTGCGCATACGTTGCAATGAGGATGTCAGAATTTTATTATTGATATGGACTTGTCACGGTTGTAGTGAACAAACATAAGACTTTCATTGCGGTAACCTCCGCCGCGCGTCTTGGTGAAGTGCAATGGTGTTTGGAGTGCATCCTTGTTCTCTACCGAACCGTTGAATGCCTTTCCCTGTTTCAGCATCCCTCCTATGAAAAACATTCCGTGGTCATATCCAGTCATTGCGAACCGCGGCAGATAGTCCATCATTCCGCATTTGAATTCAGATTGATACCTACGTTCAAATGCTGCAACCTTGCTGGAATAAGAGTTGTAGTAGAAGTTTGTGGGAATGTAAGTGTCATACCGGCAGAAACTGTCGAGGTAGTGGCTTGCGTACATCAGCCATTCTGTGTATCCGAACAATGATACCTTGAGTTCTGGATGTGTGCCCGTAAGGATGTCAAGCATTTCGAGAATGGTGCCAAGTTCAGGCGAACGCGCCGTATTCAGCACCACGATATTGGGTTTTACCGCGCTGAAAGCCATTGCAAACGCGCCACTGCCCGAACTGATATTGGTGATGTTGCACGACACGTCTTTCTGTTTCAGCCGTTTTCTCAAAGCTGAAGTGAATACTCCTTTGTCGCTTGTCTTGTCGTTGCAGTCGACAACAACCACGTTGTAGTCCTTGAAACGATAGGCAAAATGGTCGGCCGCCATGCCGTAAAATGTTTCCGGTGACTGGTACACTTGGAAAATATTTGGGTTCTTATCAACATCGTCACCTGTTATAGAGAACGGTATTACGAGCTTTATGCCATTGTCTTTCGAGAAAAACGACAACGGACTCGCCTGTTTGGAATAGAGCGGACCGAATATCATGTCGCACCGGCTCACGCCGTCTTTCACCAAGGTCCGGTATATGTCGGCGTCTGAAGGCACGTTCCATGTGCTTATATCCACGGAATATCCTTCTTTCTTAAGATCCTCGCAGGCCATCAGCAAGCCGCGGTAATATTCTACCATACGACGCCCGTCGCCGTCTAAATTGTGAAGAGGTAACAGCACACCAACCTTCAATGCGCCGGGTGTAGATGCTGCTGCGGCTGTCTGGTTGGCGGTTTTCACGGTTTGTGTGGTAGTTTCAGTCTTTGAATAAGGGATGAAGATATAATCGCCTTTTTTCAGTTTATAACCCGGAACACCCATGTCGGGGTTTGCTTTAATCAATTCTTCTACGGTCAGACCGTATTCGCGCGCAATGCCGTAAATTGTTTCTTTGGCCTTAACTTTGTGCATTTCACGCCATTTGCCATTCTGCGCCGTACCGTCCATGCTCGCAAAAAGCAGCATGCACAATAGTAATATGTATCTTGAAAAATGTTTCATGCAATCGGATTTTTCACTTTACCGTTTGCAAAGATAATGCAAACCGAGTGAAATGCAAAATAAAAGGACGTGAAACGGCGTTTTATTTTCACTGCAGAGGTGTACTTCCAGCCATGCCAGTGTGCGATTACCGTTAGCAGCAGCCGATATTGTTTTGATTTTACATGTTGGCATTGTGTTATTGTGAACATTTGTTTTATTTGTTGAAAATATAGCTTATAACTTGCATGTCGTATTGAAAAAGCTTATCTTTGCCCGTAGATAAGTTGTATTCGGGAAATAGATGGAAAGTCCTCTTCCCGATCATTGACATAGCTTCGCTGTAAAGAGGGCATGGCGGTGCATGTATGTGTTGTATCCATTGTTGAGTTTAAATATTTTTGTTAGACCTTAATTTTCATGGCTATGGACAAAACTGTCGAAATGAACGCCAACGACCTTGTGGCGTTTTTCAGCAAACCGGCTTCTGAACTGACAAAAGCCGACATCATTGCATTCGTTCGCGAGAAAGGCATAAGGATGGTTGATTTCATGTATCCTGCCGAGGACGGGCGTGTGAAGACGCTTAACTTTATGATTAACAACCTTGCTTATCTTGAGACAATCCTTACTTACGGCGAAAGGGTTGACGGTTCGAGCCTGTTCCCATCGTTTGTCGAGGCGGAGAGTAGCGACCTTTATGTCGTTCCACGTTTCCGTTCTGCGTTTGTCAGCCCATTTGCCGAAATCCCTACGTTGTGCATGCTTTGCTCGTTTTTTGACAAGGACGGCCAGCCTTTTGCCTGTTCGCCGGAGCAGACTTTACACCGTGCCGCCGAGGCTTTCGTCAAGTCTACAGGCATGACTTACGAGGCAATGGGCGAACTGGAGTATTATGTCATCGCTGAAGATGACGGGATGTTCCCGGCGGTCGACCAGCGCGGCTACCATGAGTCTGGGCCTTTTGCCAAGTTCAACGAGTTCCGCAAGAAGTGCATGGCATACATAGCGCAGACCGGAGGACAGATAAAATACGGTCATTCGGAAGTGGGCAATTTCATGGCAGACGGCAAGGTGTTCGAGCAAAACGAAATAGAATTCCTGCCATGTCCTGTTGAAAGTGCCGCCGACCAGCTTGTTTTGGCCAAATGGGTGATACGAAACCTTGCCTATGAATACGGTCTGGATGTGACGTTTGCTCCTAAAATAACGGTAGGCAAGGCCGGTTCCGGCCTACATATACATATGCGTATGATGCGCGACGAGCGCAACTGCATGACGCTTGGCGGCAAGCTGTCGGCTGAAGCGCGACGTGCCATTGCTGGCATGATGGTGCTGGCACCGTCAATAACAGCTTTCGGCAACAAGACTCCTGTCTCTTACTTCCGCCTTGTACCGCATCAGGAAGCCCCGACAAGCGTTTGCTGGGGCGACTGCAACCGTTCCGTGCTCGTGCGAGTGCCGTTGGGCTGGACTTCAGACAAGGACATGTGTGTGCAGGTAAACCGTCAGGAAAGCGGTACAAAGGGCGATACGTCGCAGAAGCAGACTGTGGAGATGCGCTCGCCCGACGCCTCGGCTGACGTCTATCAGCTTATGGCCGGATTGTGCGTGGCGTGCCGTCACGGGCTGGAGATGCCGGAAAACGAGGCTCTTGCCATAGCTGCAGACAAGTATGTAGGGTCTGGTGAGAGCGGTAACAATGCTCGTTTCGAGCAGCTTCCAGACTCTTGTAAGGCCTCGGCGGACTGCCTTGAAAGACAGAGAAGCATGTTTGAGGCCGACGAAGTGTTCTCGCCACGCATGATAGACGGTATCATCGGCAAACTGCGTAGTTATGATGATGCCTGCCTTAGGGCGGAAGCGGAGAAGGACGATGAGCTTATGCGCAGGCTTGTAAGCCGTTCGTTCCACTGCGGATGAGCATGATTAAGACAAAAAGTGGATGGGAAGCATGCAACGTGTACGTACCAGACGTTGCGATGCTTCCCGTTTTTTTGTTTGGCAAATGATGGCATTTTGTTTATTTGCAGGTGAACAAAGCCTTTGCAAGATCGCTGAGGCCGTTTTCTCCGGGCAATCCCGGATAAGCTTGTTTCATGGCCTCAATGAATGCCTGCGGTGTTGTGCAGGTGTCAAGAAGTTCCTTTACCTTTTTTAAATATGCAATCTTGAACTCAACGGCATCGCGCTTCGCAGCGCCGCCATGGCCGCCGATGAAAAGCTCTGCACCTGTTGCCAGCGACTGTCCGGCTTCTTCAATCTCAGCATCTATAGCCGCAGGTGATGAAATTTGCAGATGGCTGGCATGCGCCTTTGCCGGTGTCCAATGCGTATAGTATACTTTCCCACCAATCAATATGCTTGCTCCAGGGAAGTCTGATGTCGCTCCGTGGCTGAACAAGAACGGTATTCCAATCCATGTCTGGGTGCTTCCGAATGCAACTTCAGTAGCCTTTCCTGTCGGCATTGCGGTGAGTGCGTCGCCGAAAGTTTTGGCGAAGCCCTGCATCATGCCACCGTAAATTTCTCCTTTCGTAAATTCAGGCATTCCCTCGACCATCACAACGTCGTGGCTGCCGGTGCCGCCTACGTGATAGTCGGTTATACGCTGCACTACAGGTTTGTTCAGTTTGTCGAGATACTTGTCAAATTCAGCCACGTTGTCCTTGAAGAGAGGTTGCTCCATAGTAACGAGAGCGTCGTCTCCTTCGACGATGTAGCTTGCGTCGCCAAGTGCGTCGTTGGTGTAATAAACATGCAGTTTGAACTTTTCGAAGTCATGTACTTCAAACCTTCCTCTTGTCTGTGCCATAGCTGTAATAGTTAAAAGATTGAACAAAATTAATACTACCTTTTTCATTTTCATTTGTTTTTGAAGTTGTACATATATCTTTTGGTTACTTAAAGTTACTTTGTTTACTTTTGTGCTGCAAAAATACGGTGAAAATTCTGACTCTGCAAGAAGGCACTTTTACGCCACATAGTTACGTCAAAGTAACGATTGTTGACAGTGAGATAGTTACGGTTGGAAAATTTTTTGAAAAAAGTTTCTTGGTGTTTGTAATAAAATTGCTTACTTTTGTAGAGTAAAATGAAAATCAGAGACTTATGGACAGAACTACTATTGTTGACACGATGTTTCCCGACTGCCCTATACGCAACATCCTTGCGCGTATAAGTGACAAATGGTCCCTTCTTGTTTTATACATGCTTGACAGGCCGGACGGTGGAGTGGTGCGCTTCAAGCAACTACTGCGTGACATTCCAGACATATCCCAAAAAATGCTGACAGTGACGCTTCGCACGCTTGAAGAAGACGGCTACGTCAACCGCAAGGTGTATCCAGAAGTGCCGCCGCACGTGGAATACTCGCTTACAGACAGGGCGCGTTCGCTGCTGCCGCATGTCAACGGACTTATAGAGTGGGCCTTGGAGAACAAGGATGCCATAATGAAAAACCGCCGGAAGGCCGTTCAAAAACGGTGACACGTAAACGGTTTGATTGTCAGAGACTTACGGGCAAGATACATGACGGTTTGCAAAAGGTGTCCTTTTGCATTGCAATATACGTCCTTTTATAATGCGAAAGGTGGCTTTTTGCAATGCGTTTTGTGGCATATTGCATGCCTCTAAGTCGTTGCCTGAATGTTAGATTGGATTTATCGGATATTATTCTTGTGATTTTATTCGTCAGTTTCGGCAATGTTTCTTATCTTTGCAAAAGATATGCGCAGCCGGTGTGGCATTGCAGCCTGATATCCGCTGATAAATCTGTAAAATATGAAAAACATTGCATCAACGAATAGTGAGGACGAAATATTGAAACGGCTTGGGATAAATGCCCTTAGCGACATGCAGCAGGACATGAAGGAAGCGATGCTTTGCGGCGGAGGCGATGTCGTGTTGTTGTCGCCTACGGGTAGCGGCAAGACCATAGCCTATTTGCTGCCGCTGACCAGTATGGTTGATGCAGCGTTGCCGTGCGTCCAGGCTGTAGTGATAGTTCCAGGCCGTGAGCTTGCCTTGCAGTCGCATGATGTGTTGAAAAGCATGGCTTGTGGAGTAAGGTCAATGTGCATGTATGGAGGCCGTCCGGCGATGGACGAGCATAGGGAGATGCGCCGTGTGATGCCACAAGTGGTGTTTGCTACTCCCGGACGCCTTGTAGACCATTTGGAAAAGGGTAATATCGACGCACGGACGGTGACCATGCTTGTAATCGACGAGTTTGACAAATGTCTTAAAATGGGCTTTTCCGGGGAAATGTCAAAAGCGATGGAATTGTTGAAAGCTGTCCGCAGGCGTTTTCTTCTGTCTGCGACAGATGCCCAAGAAATACCGTCGTTTGTCAATATGGGCCGTGTCAGACGGCTTGACCGCATCGGTAACGGCGATGTCCAGAGCCGTATAGGACAGTATGTGGTGAAAAGTCCCGACAAGGACAAGCTTGAAACGCTTTCCAAACTGTTGTGTTCATTCGGCAGCGGCAGTACAATCGTGTTTCTCAATTTCCGTGACAGCGTTGAACGTACGAGCGAGTTTCTTCAGGGAAAGGGGTTTGGTGTTAGCGCTTTTCATGGCGGAATGGATCAGAAATCACGTGAAGCGGCCGTGTATAAGTTTGCCAATGGCTCGGCCAACGTACTTGTAGCTACCGATTTGGCGTCGCGTGGACTCGACCTTCCAGATGTGGACAATATAGTGCATTACCATTTGCCGGTAGGCGAGGACGAATATGTGCACCGTGTTGGACGCACCGCGCGATGGGAGGCTACAGGCAGGGCTTTTTTCTTGCTTGGTCCGGATGAGGAACTGCCGGAGTATGTACCGTCAGGGCTTGAACATTATATAATACCTGAAGGCAGCCAGATGCCGCCTCAGCCGCGCATGGTTACTATATATATAGGTAAGGGGAAGAAAGATAAAGTGTCGCGCGGTGATGTTTTAGGCTTTCTCTGCAAAGCTGGCGGTCTTGACGGCTCGTCGATAGGCAGGATTGACGTTATGGAGCGTTGGGCATACGCGGCGGTGGACAGCAGTAGGTGGCGCGATGTGATAGAACGTGCGTCCGGTGCAAAACTGAAAGGCATAAAGACGTTAATCGAACTTGTAAAGTGACAAAATGTCGCGTATTCCGCATTTTTAATGTAAAAAGTTTGTGCAATTCACGTAAAAGATATAATTTCGCGACAGCGAAAAAAGAATAACCGATTTAAATAATTTCATCATGAAGAAGTACAACTTTAACGCCGGCCCTTCAATGCTTCCGCGCGAAGTTATTGAAAACACGGCAAAGCAGATTTTGGATTTTAATGGAAGCGGTCTGTCTTTGGCTGAAATCAGCCATAGGGCAAAGGACTTCCAGCCGGTTGTAGACGAGGCTGTAGCTCTTATCAAGGAGCTGCTTGGTGTGCCTGAAGGCTATTCGGTACTTTTCCTCGGTGGAGGAGCTTCGCTCGAGTTCTGCATGATTCCATACAACTTCCTTGTAACTAAAGCCGCATACCTCAATACTGGTACATGGGCGAAGAAAGCCATAAAGGAAGCCAAACTGTTCGGCGAGGTGGTTGAGGTAGCATCCTCGGCAGATGCCAATTACACATTCATCCCCAAAGACTGGACTTGCCCGGCGGATGTTGACTATCTGCATATAACCACAAACAACACGATATACGGCACGGAGATACGTAAGGACTTGGACGTGCCGGTGCCGATGATAGCCGATATGTCGTCAGACATTTTCAGCCGTCCGGTAGATGTGTCGAAGTACATGTGCATCTATGCCGGCGCACAGAAGAACTTGTCGATGGCAGGAGTGACTGTTGTAATTGTCAAGGATGACGCACTCGGAAAGGCTCCGCGCACAATCCCGACGATGCTTGACTACAAGACACATGTAGACAAAGGCTCGATGTTCAATACCCCACCGGTAGTTCCGATTTATACTGCGCTTGAGAATTTACGCTGGATAAAGAAGATGGGTGGCGTAGAGGCTATGGACAGACGTGCACGGGAACGGGCCGATATGCTTTATGCAGAGATTGACAGGAACAAGCTGTTCCACGGAACAGTGGCGGCAGAAGACCGCTCGGTTATGAACATATGCTTCGTGATGAACGATGAATATGCCGAGCTTGAAAAGCCATTCCTGGAGTATGCTACGGCTCATGGCATGGTAGGAATAAAGGGACACCGTTCGGTAGGTGGCTTCCGCGCAAGCTGCTACAACGCCCAGACAGTAGAAGGCGTGCAGGCTCTAATCAAGTGCATGAAGGACTTTGAAGCAGAGCACTGATTTTTACGGTATTGATAATGACAAGGGGAACATGTTGCGGCGGCATTTGAAAGACAGGTTTGGTGCCGGGCGTGCTTCCCCTTGGCGTTTCCCGTTAGGCAATAGATTTCAATCAACCAATTAAATCAAATGATATGAAAGTATTAGTGGCGACTGAAAAACCGTTCGCACAAGTGGCGGTGGACGGCATAAGGAAAGAAATTGAAAGCGCAGGTAATACGCTTGAGTTGCTTGAGAAATATACAGACGCATCACAACTGCTTGACGCTGTTAAGGATGCAGACGCTTTGATTGTACGTTCAGACAAGGTTACGCCTGCGGTTTTAGATGCTGCAAATAATCTGAAAATCGTTGTGCGTGCCGGAGCCGGATATGATAACGTGGACATTGCGTATGCAAAGGAGAAGGGGGTTGTTGTAGAGAATACTCCCGGACAGAATTCAAATGCGGTCGCTGAACTTGTATTCGGACTTCTCGTATATGCGGTGCGCAATTTTTATAATGGCAAGTCGGGTACAGAATTGTTAGGCAAGAAGCTTGGAATTTTGGCGTTTGGCAATGTAGGACGCAATGTGGCGCGTATAGCCAAAGGCTTTGGAATGGAAGTCTATGCCTATGACGCATTCTGCCCCAAGGAAGCTATCGAGGAAGCTGGAGTACATGCGGTAAATTCGCAGGACGAATTGTTTGAGAACTGTGACATCGTTTCGCTGCACATCCCGGCTACGCCTGAGACAAAGCAGAGCATCAATTATGCCTTGGTAAGCAAGATGAAGAAGGGTGGTATCGTGATAAATACCGCACGTAAGGAAGTTGTAAACGAGGCGGAACTGCTAAAATTGATGGCCGAGCGTGAGGACTTGAAGTATATAACGGACATAAAGCCCGATGCAGACGCGGAGTTTATGAAGTTTGAAGGGCGTTATTTCAGCACTCCTAAAAAGATGGGCGCACAGACATCCGAGGCCAATATAAATGCCGGTATTGCCGCAGCAAGGCAAATCAACGCCTTCTTCAAGGACGGTTGCACAAAGTTTCAAGTAAACAAATAATGTTGGTTTATGGCCATTATCAAACCTTTTAAAGGCGTTCGTCCCCCGAAACAGTATGTTGAGGAGGTTGAGTCAAGACCGTATGATGTCCTTGATTCGGAAGAAGCACGTGCCGAGGCTGGCGATAACGAGAAAAGCCTTTATCATATAATAAAGCCTGAAATAGATTTTGCTCCGGGCACAAGCGAGTATGATGCGCGTGTTTACGAGAAGGCGGCAGAAAACTTTAAGAAGTTTCAGGACAAAGGCTGGCTCGTGCAGGACGATAAAGAGCAATATTACATTTATGCGCAGACAATGAATGGCAAGACACAATATGGTCTTGTCGTATGTGCATATGTTGACGATTATCTTAACGGTGTAATCAAGAAACATGAACTTACACGTCGCGATAAGGAGGAAGACCGCATGAAGCATGTTCGTGTGAACAATGCCAATATAGAGCCTGTATTCTTCGCGTATCCCGACAACAGCGTTCTTGATGCGCTGATAATGCGCTATGCAGGGACTGAACCTGAATATGATTTTATCGCTCCTGTTGACGGATTCCGTCATCAGTTCTGGATAATTTCAGACGATGCTGATATTGAAACCGTTACAAAGGAATTTGCAAAGATGCCTTCTCTCTATATCGCTGACGGGCATCACCGTTCCGCTGCGGCAGCTCTCGTTGGGGCGGAAAAGGCTAGGCAAGATGCAAACCATAATGGAACGGAGGAATATAATTACTTCATGGCGGTTTGTTTCCAGGCTTCACAACTTACAATCCTTGACTATAACCGCGTAGTGAAAGACCTTAATGGACTTACATCTGCCGAGTTCTTGTCTGCATTGGAGAAGAATTTTAATGTCGAAGAAAAAGGAGCGGATGTCTACAAGCCTGATTGTCTGCATAATTTCTCACTGTATTTGGATGGCAAATGGTACAGTTTGACCGCTAAGTCTGGCACGTTTGACGATACAGACCCCATAGGAGTACTTGACGTAGACATATCGAGCCGTCTGATTTTGGACGAAATACTTGGTATAAAGGATTTGCGTTCGGACAAGCGGATTGATTTTGTAGGCGGCCTGCGCGGTTTGGATGAATTGAAGCGCAGAGTCGATAGCGGTGAAATGCGCATGGCTTTGGCGTTGTATCCTGTTACGATGAAGCAGATAATGGACATCGCAGACAGTGGAAAAATAATGCCGCCTAAGGCTACATGGTTTGAACCGAAATTGCGCTCAGGCTTGGTTATACACAAACTTTCATAAGTATTGTTGCCTTGTATGGGTGCAGATGAGTTTAAGACCATAACAAATATAGGTGAAGGAACTTACTCCGAGAAGAGGAGTAAGTTCCTTGCTTTCTCGCATCATGTAGAGAGTGTTGACGAAGTTAAAGACATATTGCAGTCTTACCGTAAAAAATATTATGATGCCCGACACATCTGTTACGCTTATGTTCTTGGACCAGAGCGCGATGTCTTTCGGGCTAATGATGACGGGGAGCCGAGCAGCACAGCAGGTAAGCCTATACTTGGACAAATAAACAGCAATGAGTTGACGGATATCCTCGTTGTTGTAGTACGCTATTATGGTGGCGTAAACCTTGGGACAGGAGGCTTGATTGTTGCATATAGGACAGCCTCAGCGGAGGCGTTGGCCGCCTCAAATGTGGAATTACGCCAGGTAGAAGAAATTGTTTCATACCGTTTCCCATACGTAATGATGAATTCCGTGATGCGTGTTGTCAAGGAAATGAAGCCGAGGATAATATCTCAAAGTTATGAAGGTACGTGTGAGATAAAGCTTGGAATACGTCGTTCTGAGGCTTCAATACTTAGGTCGAAACTTGAAAAACTTTCATTTGAATGATGAATTTTTTGTCGGAATAAAAAAATGTATTATCTTTGCACACGTTAAAAGAACGGATTGGAACTTGATTCTTATTCCGTTTGCAGATAAAGGAAGATTGGCAGAGTGACCGAATGCGCTGGACTCGAAATCCGGTATACCCATTACGGGTATCGGGGGTTTGAATCCCTCATCTTCCGCAATTGTTTTTCAAAGGAAGAGTGACAAGTATTTGTCCCCTTCCTTTTATTTTTAATAAGGATAATCTTATGTTTCAAGTCATTACAAAAAGAGTCTTAGGGCAATGTGAAAATAAGGACTTGACGAGATTGGTGGTAGAGATTTTTATTTATGAAAATATAAAAGACAAGGTGATTGTTCCTCACGGAGCAACCACCTTTTAATTACTATGATGCTAAAAATATATAAGTTATGCTTCAATTGCAGCTACGCCAGGAAGTGTTTTCCCTTCAATAGCTTCCAATAATGCGCCTCCACCAGTTGAGATGTATGAAACCTTGTCGGCCATGCCAAACTTGTTGATACATGCAACTGAGTCGCCTCCGCCAATGAGTGAGAATGCACCATTTGCAGTAGCTTCAGCTATTGCGTCAGCAATTGCTTTTGAACCGCCTATAAAATTGTCGAATTCGAATACTCCGGCAGGACCATTCCAAAGAATAGTTTTTGCTCCCTTTATCGCTTCTGCAAATGCTTTGCGTGTTTCCGGACCAGCATCAAGACCTTCCCATCCATCGGGAATGTCGTTTGCCGGGCATACTTGAGTATGTGCATCGTTTGAGAAGTTGTCTGCAGCTATGCAGTCTGTGCCAAGAACGAGATTTACTCCGTTTTCTTTAGCCTTCTTTATGACATCGAGAGCAACGTCGAGTTTGTCGTCCTCACATATTGATTTGCCAATCTTGCCGCCTTGTGCTTTAGCGAATGTGTATGTCATTCCACCGCAAAGAATAAGATTGTCAACTTTGCCGAGCAGGTTCTCGATTATGCCGATTTTCGTTGAAACCTTTGAACCTCCCATAATGGCGGTGAAAGGACGCTTGATGTTGCTAAGAACATTGTCAACAGCGTTTACTTCTTTCTCCATCAGGTAGCCAAGCATTTTATGGTCTTTGTCGAAATATTCGTCAATGACAGCAGTAGAAGCATGCTTGCGATGAGCTGTTCCGAAAGCATCCATTACATAGCAGTCTGCATAAGAAGCAAGTTTCTTTGCAAACTCCTGCTGACGTGTTTTCATTTCTTTTTTCGCCTCATCGTATGCAGGGTCTGTCTTGTCAATGCCAACAGGCTTGCCT
The DNA here is from genome assembly GCA_900551055.1 of uncultured Prevotella sp. Taxonomy (GTDB): domain Bacteria; phylum Bacteroidota; class Bacteroidia; order Bacteroidales; family Bacteroidaceae; genus Prevotella. The sequence goes on from URUK01000001.1 coordinate 155,016, forward strand.
TCCTCTTCAGGATAGAAGCGCAGGTTCTCCAACAGCAGAGCCTCGCCTGATTTCAGTTCAGCAGCCTCTTTGTCAGCGTTTGCACAATCAGGAGCAAACTTAACGTCTACTCCAAGGTGCTCTGATACGTTTTTAACGATTTGGCTCAAGGATAATTTGGGATTGACTTTGCCTTTTGGCTTTCCCATGTGGCTCATCATGATTACACTGCCGCCGTCAGAAAGGATTTTTTTCAGTGTGGGTAATGCTCCACGGATACGTGTGTCGTCTGTTACGTTTCCGTTCTCGTCCAATGGCACGTTGAAGTCAACACGCACGATTGCCTTTTTCCCGGCAAAATTAAATTGTTCGATTTTCATGCTTGTCTTGAAAATTAAAATGAATGTTTTATACTGCAAAAGTAACAATTTATGTTGACAATTGGCTGGCTGTAAATGATAATTTTATGATTTTTGACATGGTTGCAATATTAATGCAAAGTCTGCTTTGCAAATATAAATGGAAATGATTATTTTTGCAATCGGAAAAGTATATTATGGTGGAAGCAAATAGATGGCGTGTTGTGTATTTTGACGCTGTTATTGTTTGTTTATTTTTTGGAAAAAGGTATTGAAAATGAAAGATTGTATATTGATATTGAGTGGCGGCATGGACAGTACGACATTGCTCTACGACATGCAGGAAAGGATTGCTTTGGCTGTTTCTTTTGATTATGGAAGCAATCATAACGCACGTGAAATAGGCTATGCCAAACAGCACTGTTGCCGTTTAGGTATAAGGCATTTTGTAATAAAGCTTGATTTCATGCGTGATTATTTTAAGAGTTCGTTGTTAGACGGAGCCGATGCAGTGCCTGAAGGCAGCTATGCTGATGAGAATATGAAATCGACAGTAGTGCCTTTCCGTAACGGTATAATGTTAGCTGTTGCCGCAGGGATAGCTGAAAGTGAAGGATTGAGATATGTTATGATGGCAAATCATGGTGGCGACCATGCAATCTATCCTGATTGCCGGCCAGAGTTTGTCCACGCCATGAGCGAAGCGACTAAGGCTGGAACTTATCCAGGGATAGAGGTGCTTGCACCGTATACGGAGCTGACAAAAGCTGATATTGCGCGCCGTGGTAAACAGCTCGGCATCGATTATTCTGAAACTTGGAGCTGTTATAAAGGTGGTGACAAGCATTGCGGCAAGTGTGGTACGTGCGTTGAACGCAAGGAGGCTATGCGCGAAGCGGGAATTGACGACCCGACTGAATATGAGTAATGCAAGTATACAACAATAAAATTGAAAAATCCAAATGCCTTGCAGACTTGCGGCATTTGGATTTTTCAATTTCATTGTTTAATGTTCGTCAGGTTTTTAGAAATTGTAGTAAACGCCGAACATTATGTTGTTGCCGTCGAGGTTGAGTCCCCATTCGCTGGTTTTGCCACCGCCGTGGATGCGTTTTGTTTGATCCCAGCCGATGAAGCCTACGTGTGCAATAAGGCTGAACTTGTTGATTTTCACCTCTACACCGGGCTTCAGACCGATAGACCACTCGTCAGCCCAGCCGTTATAGTGCTTGTAGCCAAAGCCTCCGTCGCAGAACAAGTTAATCACTTTGCTGTGGAAGAAAGTGTAGCGGGCATACGGATTGATTTCAAATGTTTGCGTACTGGAGCTTTTTGCCCATCCGAACATGATGCCGGCAGCCCAATCGTCATTGAAGTGATAGCCAACTTCGGGCAACAGCTTGTAATAGGTTTCGCTGTCTGAGCCGTCAGCGTCAAAGCTTGAAATGCCGACGTTACCGCCAATATAAATCTGTGCGCTTGCACATACCGCAAACATTGCGGCAACCAATGTCATGTAAATCTTTTTCATAATTTTCTTTTTTTATTAGACAATCATTTGACTCCATGTGAGCCTAAAACCGCGACAAAGGTATGAATTAAACATAAGACGGCAAAATATAAAAGGATTGTTTTGATTAAATTCGGTAAAATGTGTTAAAAAATTGGAGCAATAGAACAAATTTAGATACCTTTGCAGGTCAAAAAATTTAATATTGAAATCAATTTTCCCAATATGAGGAGATATGTCCTTTTAATATTGTTTATCGTTGTTTGCGTGGGCGTTAATTCCCAGACATCAGACTCTTTGATTGTTGACGAATTGCGTAAAGAGGGAGTGTCATTTTCCGATAATAATTCTGTTGCCTTGTTGATGAGTGGGCAAGAGAAGTTTGACGATATGTTTGAGGCGATACGTCAGGCTCGTAGCAGCGTGCATCTTGAATATTTCAATTTCCGTAATGATTCTATAGCCTCGTTGCTTTTCAAACTGCTTGCGGAAAAAGTGTCGCAGGGAGTGGAGGTGCGTGCGCTTTTTGACGGTTTTGGCAACGATTCAAATAACCAGCCTTTGAAAAAAGAGCATCTTGACAGCATCCGCTCAAAAGGCATAGAGATTTATGAGTTTGACCCAATACGGTTTCCTTGGGTCAACCATGTTTTCCATCGTGACCATCGTAAGATAGTCGTGATTGATGGGAAAATGGCTTATACAGGCGGAATGAATGTGGCTGACTATTATATAACCGGAACGGAGCAAGTGGGAGAATGGCGCGATATGCACTGCCGTATTGAAGGTGATGAGGTCAACACTTTGCAAGCGATATTTCTGAAGATATGGAATAAGGTGACGGGGCAAAATGTGCATGGTGCTAAATATTTCCGTGGTTATCATGGTGCAGATTATATTACAGGGCTGAAAAAAGACACTTGTAATACAGCCGGAAAAAAGCTTGTGGGCATAATAAACCGTGAGCCGAGGACAACAAACGGGATAATCAGGAAATTTTATACGGAGGCAATAAACAATGCCAGAGACAGCATAAAATTAGTAAATCCTTACCTTACTCTTAACGGAACGTTGAAACGTGCGTTGCGCAATGCCGTGAAGCGTGGCGTGAAGGTGGAAATCATGGTATCCGAAAAAAGCGACATCCCATTGACTCCTGACTGTGTTTTTTACAACGTTCACAAGCTGATGAAGCATGGGGTAGACGTATGGATATACCGTAATGGTTTCCATCATACAAAGATTATCATGGTTGACGGTCGTTTCTGCACAGTAGGAAGTGCCAATTTGAACGCCCGAAGCCTGAATTTCGACTACGAGGAGAATGCCGTGATAGTAGACCCTTGCACAACAAAGGAGCTTGACACTATGTTTGAACGGGACAAAAAGCATTCATTCAAACTGACAGAGGAAATCTGGGATGAATGGCGTACGCCTTGGCAGAAGTTTGTAGGTTGGTTCGCCCATCTGCTGACACCGTTCCTTTAGTGTGATGCCTGCATGTTATTCTATGGTCAGGAGGTCAGCCATAAGCCGTATGTCGATTTTGCTTATGCCGTGGTCGGATAGTATGTCCATGTCGTTATAAAAGTCATTGTCAATGCTATAGCTTTCCGTGTTGTTGCATTTGTTTATGAATGTCTTGAATAGCATTGCTGCTTCACTCGTATTTCCCATGAACCACTGGCAATAACCGGCGTTGAGCCAGTCGCCGTTTTCGGCCTCGTCGCTGTTCATAAGGCGGTTGTATGACTTCTGTGCCTGTTCATATTTGCTAAGCCCCATCAAAGTCCAGGCAAGTACACGTGTTACATTTATCGAGTCGGGATGTTCTATGTCAAGTTTGTAAAGTATGTTCTGTGCCTCTTCATACTTCTTTGCCTTGGACAGGGCAATGCAGTAGTTCAGTGCGAATGTGCCGTTGCCGGGTTTTGATTGCATCAGAATCTTGTAATACATTGCGGCGCTTGTATAGTCGCCGCATTCGAAATGTGCGCGTGCGAGCAGTGACAACGCCTTTTTGTTGTCAGGCTCAAGCTGGTTTAATGCTTTGAAATAAGTCACCGCCTTCTGCGGATTGCGCTCAAATTCAAGCTCGAACAATCCGTGCGCAAGCAGGCTTTTAGGGTTAGTCCTGTCGTCATATTTATCCATTATGGCTTTCTGTGCGGTCTTGTTTTTGTGCTTTATCAGGAAATAGCATAAGTCAGGGTATGCTGTATCCATGTCTGTACCGTTGAATGCATCGTCAACGACAAACAGGTATTTGTTTGTTGCGAATGGGTTTGTAAGTTGTCCTCGTTGTGGATAAAGGCGGAAAAACCGGTACATGTCCTGTAGTATTGTCCGCCTTATGTATGCAGGTTTTTTCCTGTCTTCCATCCCCATTGCTGGCATGATGGCCTCTTTCGTGTTCAGCATTTCCTTTATGTTTTCAGGCAGATGTGCTATTACCGAAGACACGGCGAGGGTGAACGAGTATTTGTCACTGTCGCAGAAAGGTCCGTTTTCAAGGATGTTTGATACCAGCGACGTGTTCTCCATTTTGTCGATGGTCGATGATATTTCTGGATTTTCAATGTAGAACGGACAAAACCAGTTGGCTGCCTTGTAGAAGAACGGAAAGCGTTTCATCTGTGAGAAGCCGCCGAAGTAAATGTCAGAGCCGGCTTTTTGCATATTCATCATTTTCTGGAAGCTTTCTTCCATTTTTTCCATTGCGCGGTCAGATGCTTCCGGGTCGAATATGTCTTGCATCGGGTCGTCTTCTTTTTCCTGTATGCCGAACCGTGTTATCTTGAGGTTGTTGTTTTTTATAAGTTCTGGCATGATGTCCCGTTGTATCTTGTCATTGTCCTGTTCGGCGTTTATGCAGAATATCATCTGTTTCTGCAAGTCGGCCAGTTCGTCGGTTACACCAGGGTGTCTCATTGCCTCCGTCACCCTTTGCAAGGTCTTTTCCTGTTGCCTTGTGTCAGCGGAAAGGGCGAAAACCCAGCCAATCAACGCTTTTTGGCGTACTTTTTCGTCGGTTGCATTAAGGTAAACGTCAATCAGGGTGCCGAACTTGTTGTCGTCCATGTTGTTCATCGTTGCTATAGTTATTGCGCTGACGAGCATCTGGGCGTCCATTGTGTCGACCGTAGGCGACAGTATCAGGGAGCTGAAAAATTCCTTGTCGTTTCCTGTCCAACTGTCGGACACAATGATGCTGCAGAACAACGACTGTATCATGTCATTGTGTCTGAGGTACAGTTCTTTGCTTTTCTCCGTCTTTGTAGGCTCGGTTTCAAGGCTCAGCATGGCAGTCTCGGCCACAAAATTTTCAAGTGCAGACTTTATTTTGTCTTTCTGTAACGGCATGTTTGCCGCCTTTTGCGACATTTCCGTGAAGAACGGGACAGACTGTATCAGCCATTTCATGCGCAGGTCGCATGCAATCCGGTACAGCCGGTCGGCTATGTTATTGAACACTTCATCCCTTTGGGGGTCGTTGAAGCCGCGCCGCATGAAGTCGAGCATCAGGCTGTAATCGCGTTCGACGCTTTCCATATCTCCGCTGTATGCGAGTTTGGAATTCCCGTTTATTAGCGAACGTATGGCCCGTATGGCGTTGCCGATTTTCTGTTGCCTGATGAAGTTGAATATGTTGTTTAGCTGCTTTGTCCCGTTGTTGTCCATAGTCAGTTGTTTTTAAGCCATTGGTCGGCCGTGCTTATGTCTTTCTGCCGTGGGGCTTTTGTGTGTTCGAATTTGATTTTTGGCAAGGAGTTGAGCGTTTTCCTGTCGATTTTGTAATAATCGGCTATTTCTGAAGCATAATGTTTCAGTCCGTTTTTGTTTATTGAATCGCATGCTGCGTTGTAGCCTCTGATGAATTCCTTAAGCTGTTCCTGCCTGTTTTTGTCTTTCATTTTTTCCCCGTTGAAGGCTATGACGCCTAACTTCATGTCCTTGTCACGGCTGTCCATCAGTACCGGATTTTTATACAGCCTGGCAACGGTGGCCTGCGGTTCGGGCAACAGTACAGCGTCCATCTCATTGTTGAGAAGCATCTGTAGCCTTAGGTTCACGTCGTTTATCTGGATTTTGAACACCATGTCGCGGTTGAGCTTTGCGCTGTCCACTGCGTAGTCGGCAAGCAATGACGTTGCGGAGAAGCGTGTCTTCGCCAGCATTTTGTCGTCGAGCTGCGACAGCCTTCTTATTCGTGCAAGGCGGTTGCTTATTAATTGCCAGTACACGTTTGTTGCCGTCACATAGTCGAGCGCCATGCCTTGGCTTTTCATGCGTTGTCCCCGTACAAGGTCGGTTACGTTTCCTTCAATGCGTCCGCTTTTTAGAGCCTCGTCACAATCAATTTGTGACATGAATCTTACGAGCCTTATATCGGCCTTTGCGGTGTCGAACATTGCGCGTTCCTTGGCCACATAAATGGGCAGGCAGTCCAAAGTAGGCAATACTCCGATTTTCAAGGCCGCCGAATCTTCCTTGCGCAGCCTTTCCTGCTCGGCCTTTGTCTGCCGTTTCATCTCGTCGTATGACGGGCCGCAGCTCGCAGTCGCGATGATGACAGCTAATAATATGAATAATGTATATCTGATTTTCATACGTCTGCATTATTAAAAAGGGCAGCCCTGCGTTGAAAAACACGAGTCGCCCTTCAGAGTTTATAAATTAATGTGCGATATTAGTCGTCTGTATTAATGGTGGTGCAAAGTTAATGATTTATTTTGTAACTCAAAAAAATATTGTTACTTTTGTACAACAAAATAGTGGCGGACGGAAAGGTATAGAGCCATCATTGAAACTGCCTTATGTTGCGTATTATTGTGGGTGGTGCGGGCTCAAGTTTTGCAAAAGACCGTCTTTTGCCGTGTAAAAGGCCATCTTTTGCAATGTGAACGACGGCCTTTTGCAAGCTTAAAGATGGCCTTTCGTAATTTGTTGGTTACCAGTTGGTTATGTAATAGGCAGGAAACGTTGGTCCTGCTTGTGCCAATACGTCTTTCCGCCAGTGTTTTTCTTTTTATATTTATATAAGGTAATGGCAAAAGATAAGATAGCTTACGTCTGCTCGAATTGTGGACAAGAATCGTCAAAATGGATTGGCAAGTGCCCTAATTGCGGACAGTGGAACACTTTTAAGGAGATTAGGGTCGCAGCTGACAACGGTCAGGCGGCCGCTGCTTCGGCCGCCGCTTCTGTGCGTGGACGGCTGCGGCATGACAAGACCCGTCCACTGTTCCTGCGTGAGATTTCGTCCAAGGACGAGCCGCGCATCGACATGCACGACTCGGAACTGAACCGTGTGCTCGGCGGCGGACTTGTTCCTGGCTCTATTGTGCTGCTTGGTGGAGAGCCGGGAATAGGCAAGAGCACCCTTACATTACAGACAATCCTGCACATGGCAGACCGCCGCATCCTTTATGTAAGTGGCGAGGAAAGCGCGCATCAGTTGAAGATGCGTGCCGAAAGGATTGCCCATGACGGCGCTGACAATTGTATGATATTATGCGACACGTCGCTTGAAAGCATCTTCGCGCATATAAAGAACACGTCTCCCGAAATCTTGGTGGTTGATTCCATACAGACAGTCAGTACAGAGAGTATTGACAGTTCGCCGGGCAGCGTCGCCCAGGTGCGTGAATGCGCATCGGCTTTGCTCCGCTTTGCCAAGTCGAGCGGCACGCCGGTAATACTTATCGGACATATAAACAAGGAGGGAACGCTGGCCGGACCGAAGATACTTGAACACATAGTAGACACCGTAATCCAGTTTGAAGGTGACCAGCACTATATGTACCGCATATTGCGCTCTACGAAAAACCGCTTCGGCAGCACATCGGAATTGGGCATTTACGAGATGCGGCAGGACGGATTGAGACAGGTGGACAACCCTTCCGAGCTGTTGCTTACACAGGACAGGGAGGGACTTAGCGGCATAGCCATATCGGCGGCAATCGAGGGTGTGCGGCCGTTTCTTGTCGAGACGCAGGCTCTTGTGTCGTCAGCCGCTTACGGAACGCCGCAGCGCAGTGCCACGGGATTTGACCAGCGCCGCCTGAACATGCTGCTTGCGGTACTTGAAAAACGTGTCGGGTTCAAGCTTATGCAGAAAGACGTGTTCCTGAATATAGCCGGCGGATTGAGGGTAACTGACATGGCAATGGACCTTAGTGTGATAACTGCCGTGCTGTCGAGCAACGTCGATACAGCCATTGAGAGCGACTGGTGCATGGCCGGCGAGGTGGGGCTTAGCGGCGAGGTGCGCCCGGTAAGCCGCATCGAGCAACGTATAACGGAGGCGGAAAAGCTCGGCTTTACCCATATGATAGTGCCAAAATACAATTTGCAGGGACTCTCCCGGAAGAAGTTTGGCATAGAATTGGTGCCTGTCCGCAAGGTAGAGGAGGCGCTTAGGGCTTTGTTCGGGTGAAGCAGGGATGACAAAGTTATACGTCTGTGAATTTCAGATACAAAAAAGTCCGCAGAATTACGCGATGTAATTCTGCGGACTTTTTTGTATCTGCATCAGATGTTTCCCTGTCTGATGTTACTGCTTCGCGTTGCTTGAGCCGTCAAGTTTTTGTGCAATGAACGACCTAAGCTCTTCTCCGCGCAGGCCGGCAGTCAGCACTTTTCCTGTGCTGTCAACAATAATGGTGAATGGAATTGCCTGTATGCCGTACATCTGTGCCGCGCTGTTTTGCCAGCCTTGAAGGTCTGACAGCTGTGTCCACGTCATGCCCATCGTACTGACCGCATTGCTCCATTGCTCTTTGTCTTCGTCTAATGACACGCCGACAATGCCCAGCCCCTTGTCCTTGTATTCGTTATATGTCTTGACAAGGCTCGGCATTTCCTGCCGGCACGGACCGCACCAGCTTGCCCAGAAGTCAATTATTGTAAGCTTGTGCTTGGCAAACTCGTCGGTTACAGACACGTTGTTGCCGTTGATGTCTGCCATCGTGAAGCTTATGATCAGTTCGTTGCTGTTGCTGGCAGTGTCTTGGGGAACGGCAGCCGTTGTTTCGGCTTTACCACTTTGGCCTTGTGTCTTGCCCGGTTTGCAGGCTATGACGGAGATTGCCACCACTGCGGCGACGGCGCATGCGATGCTTGTCTTCATTCCTTATGATATTAAACTAAGTACTGCGAACTGATGCTCTCATTGTTGACAACGCGCCGTATGGTTTCGGCAAACATGTCGGCTACGGACAATTGTTTCACCTTTGCGCAGCGGTTAGAGTAGGGGATGGAGTCCGTGAATACCATTTCTTCAAGCGCGGAGTTCTGTATTCTCTCGCTTGCAGGCCCGCTCATGACACAGTGTGACGCACAGGCCCTTACGCTCTTGGCTCCTGCCTCTTTCATTATGTCGGCTGCTTTGGTAATTGTCCCAGCAGTATCAACCATGTCATCGATTATCACTACGTTCTTGTCTTTTACGTCACCGATAATCTGCATGCTCTCAACTACATTCGCACGTGCGCGAGTCTTGTTGCAAAGCACGAGCGGACAGCCCATATACTTGGCATAAGTATTGGCGCGTTTGCTGCCGCCGACATCGGGCGATGCGATAACGATGTCGTCCAACTTGAGGCTTTGCAGGTAAGGAAGTATTACACCTGAAGCATACAGGTGGTCGACGGGAACGTCGAAAAAGCCCTGTATCTGGTCGGCATGCAGGTCCATTGTAATAAGACGGTCGATGCCGGCAACGCGCAGAAGGTCGGCTACGAGCTTTGCTCCTATGCTTACACGCGGTTTGTCCTTGCGGTCCTGACGCGCCCATCCGAAATATGGTATTACAGCATTGATGCTTTTAGCCGACGCACGCTTGGCCGCGTCAATCATCAATAGCAGCTCCATCAGGTTGTCAGAGTTTGGAAATGTACTCTGAACAAGGAAAACGTCACGTCCGCGGATGGACTCTTCGTATGAAACTGCGAACTCGCCGTCAGAGAATTTTGTGATGAGCAGATTGCCCAAGGGGCAACCCAGACTGTTGCAGATTTTCTCCGCAAGGTATCTGGTACTGGTGCCAGAAAATACCATGAAAGAGTTTGTTTCACTCATTTTTGTTGCAGGTGTTTTTATGTTTTGTATTCTTATGATACTGCTTTTCTCAGCTTGTCGAAATGATTTATCAGTTCCTTATAGTCGAGCTGGCTGTGTATGTCGAATTTGTCCCACAAATCATCGCATACCACTACACCACCGAAACCAAGTTCTTTGGCTTCCTTTATGCGGTCAAGGCTTACTCCGCCTAATGCGTATACATGCTTGTCTATGAGGTCGTTACGCAATGCTTCGTCAAGTATCTGACCGTGCGTTCCGTGTAAGCCGAATGTGTTGTCGAGGAAAACGTAATCGCCTTTCTTTTTCATTACACCCAAGTCTTTCGTGTTATGGCACGTAAAGCTGTATTTCCCCTTATAGTCTTTTGGCGGTTCCTTGCCTTCATCGTCAATGTGTATTCCGGCCAGTCCGTATTCGTTTTTCAGGTAATAATGGTCGTGTACGGTTATTTTGCCGTATGTCATTTCAGGAAGAAGCGAGAGCAGGCGTTCAGAATACATTGGCGACGTTCCGGGTTTGTAAAGGTGGAGGTGTTCCATGCCTTCCTCGAAAAGTGCCGTCAGAATCTTGTCTTCTTCTACAAAGAATGTAGGCCGGGTCATTATAACGAGCTTCATCGCTGATTTTTTATTTTCAATGCAAATGTATAAAAATTTTGATAAACCCACAATCTATTGTTGATAAAAGTTGTTCCACATGGCATAAAACGGCTTGAACATGGTGTTGTGGCATTGCATGGCTGTCTGTTCCGGTTTGTATGTTTACCGTATTCGGCCTTTGTCTGGCTTCTTTTTTGCCGGTGTTTGCAGGGCTTCGTTCCATGCTTTATGTCCGTTAGTGTATCTCGTTGATATCCAATGCGTTGCAAAAGACTGTCTTTTGCCTTCCAAAAGGTCATGTTTTAGAAGGTGAAATGTGCCCTTTTGTATTGTAAAAGGCCATATATTGGATGTGTGATGGATTGACGCGGACAATCAGGCGGTGCTGTTTTTGTTTGCTTTCAGTCTTGTAAAAAGTTATGGATGACGTTCTTTGTGATATTCGGCAACGCTTTTTTCAACAAAAATTCGTATTTGTTTTGGAGTTATGAAAATATTATTTACTTTTGCAATTGCAAACTCGGGTTTGCAAAACCTTGCATGAACAACATGAATAAAGATATAAAACATAGTGGTGTTGTTGAGGATGTGACGGCCGAATTTACGCGGGTACGGATTGTTCAGTCGTCTGCATGCGCGTCGTGCAAGGTTGCCAGCCGGTGTCATGCTTCGGAGAGCAAAGAGAAAACGGTCGATGTCCTCGGCGACTATACAGGCTTGTGCGCTGTCGGTGACAGTGTTGTTGTTGCTGCGTCACAACGTGCAGGGATGTTTGCCGTTACGTTGAGTTCCGTAGTTCCGCTTGCATTGGTGATTGCGGTGCTTGTCTCCGTGCTTTTGATTACCGGGAGCGAGCCGGTTGCTGCATTGTCGGCATTGCTTTCGCTTATACCTTATTATATATTACTTTACCTTTTTCGTGACAAGATAAGGTCACGTTTGACGTTCAGAATAGAAGTGTAGGGTGGCTGATGAATGATTGAATACAATAAACAACTAAAACAAATACAAAACTTATGAACTTTATTCTTATTGCAGTAATAGTTCTTGGAGGCATTGCGCTGATTTCTTCGGTCGTGCTGTATGTCTGCTCCAAGAAATTTGCTGTGCATGAAGACCCACGTTTGGCGCAAGTAGCGGCAGTTTTGCCTGGTGCCAACTGTGGCGGATGCGGCTATCCTGGATGTTCTGGCATGGCCGCCGCTTTGGTGAAGGGAGCCGATGCCGGCTCGCTTGAAGGCTTGTATTGTCCTGTCGGCGGCTCGGCTGTGATGGGGCAGGTTGCCGATTTGCTCGGAATGGCTGTTGCCAATACCGAGCCGAAGGTGGCCGTTGTGCGTTGTAACGGAACATGCGATATGCGTCCGCGTATAGCAGAATACAATGGCTTGCGCACGTGTACAGCCATGAATTCGTGCAGTGCGGGCGAGACGGCTTGCGGTTATGGTTGCCTTGGTTGTGGCGATTGTGTTAATGCGTGTGCCTTCGGAGCTATAAAGATGAACCCGGAGACAGGGCTGCCGGAAGTGGATGAAGAGAAGTGTACTGGTTGTGGCGCATGTGCGAAAGCTTGTCCACGTCACATTATTGAACTTCGTAAAAAAGGCTTGAAAGGACGTCGCGTGTATGTGCGCTGCGTCAATAAGGACAAGGGGGCCGCTGCAATGAAGGCCTGCAAGGCGGCCTGCATTGGTTGTGGAAAGTGTGAAAAGGAATGCAAGTTTGATGCTATAACCATTGAAAACAACCTGTCGTACATCGACCCTGACAAGTGCAGGATGTGCCGTAAGTGTGTAGAGGCTTGCCCTACGCATGCAATCGTTGCAGTGAACTTCCCTGTCCCGAGACCCAAAGCGTCCGCAAACCAACAAGAAGCGGTTAATGTTGAACCTAAACAAGAGGAGGTAAAGGCATGAAACTCAAGACGTTCAGGATAGGTGGTGTTCACCCGGAAGAGAACAAGCTGTCGTCAGAGGCGGCTACACAAATAGCCAAGCTTCCGCAGCAAGCAATATTCCCCCTTTCACAACATATTGGAGCGCCGGCCAAGCCGGTAGTAAAGAAAGGGGACAAGGTAAAAGTCGGAACGCTTTTGGCAGAGGCCGGAGGTTTTGTTTCAGCCCCGGTATATTCGTCAGTTTCAGGCACGGTGTTGAAAATTGACGAGGTAATAGACGCTACGGGCTACCGCAAGCCGGCGATAATAGTAAAGGTTGAGGGTGATGAATGGGAGGAAAGCATAGACCGTTCAGACAAGCTTGAAACGCTTGCAGCTCATCCTGAACTTACACCCGAGGAAATTATAGAGCGTATTAAGAAAGCCGGGGTAACAGGAATGGGTGGTGCCGGCTTCCCGACGTTCATCAAATTGTGTCCTCCCCCGACGGCAAAGGCAGAATGTGTGATATTGAACGGTGTTGAGTGTGAGCCTTACATAACGTCTGACTACAGACTGATGATGGAGCACGCGGACGAAATTCTTGTCGGTCTCGAACTGCTGATGAAGGCGGTGAAGGTAAACAAGGGCTACATCGGAATAGAGGAAAACAAGCCGATGGCGATATCGTTGTTCGAAGAGAAAACCTCAGGCAGGAGCGACATAGAGATAGTTCCGCTTAAGCAAAAATACCCTCAAGGCGGTGAGAAACAGCTTGTTGACGCTGTAATACGCCGCCAAGTGCCCGCTCCTCCGGCAATTCCAGTGAATGTTGGAGCTGTGGTGCAGAACGTGGGTACTGCCTTTGCAGTGTATCAGGCGGTAATGAAAAACAAGCCGCTGTTTGAACGTTATACGACCGTTACAGGCAAGAAACTTGAACGGCCAAGTAACTTCCTCGTGCGAATGGGTACTCCGATGATTGACCTTATCAACGAGTGCGGCGGCATGCCGGAAGGTGACAACAAGCTGCTGGCCGGAGGTCCGATGATGGGCAAAGCCCTTATGTCTGTTGATGTGCCTATATGCAAGGGTACGAACAGTGTAACCATATTGAGCGGTGACGATGCAAAACGCAAGCCGGTGCAGCCTTGCATACGTTGTGCGAAATGTGTCAGCGTATGTCCGATGGGGCTCGAACCTTACCTTCTGGCCACTGCCAGTGCGCTGCATGACTGGGAAAAGGTTGAGGCTGCCGGAGTTACATCGTGCATTGAGTGTGGTTCATGCCAGTTTACATGTCCTGCACACAGGCCGATGCTTGATAACATAAGGCTTGGCAAGTCTACTGTTATGGGCATAATAAAGTCGCGTAATGCGAAAAAATAACAAACTTCTTAATTAATGTTTTGCTGTAAGGCAGTATAAAATACAACTATAAAATGAGCAAATTGATAGTTTCATTATCGCCGCACGCACATGGTACGGACAGCGTGGAGCGTAATATGTACGGCGTTATAATAGCTTTGGTGCCTGCGTTGCTCGTGTCTTTCCTTTATTTCGGTTTAGGCTCGGTGGTCGTTTGTGCGTCAAGCGTGGCCGCGTGCGTGTTCTTTGAGTGGGCGATAACAAAATATTTGTTGAAAAGGCAGCCGACAATAATGGATGGCTCAGCTATGTTGACGGGTCTGTTGCTTGGTTTCAATCTTCCTTCAAACTTGCCTGTTTGGATTGTGATAATAGGCGCTTTGGTGGCTATAGGCATAGGCAAGATGACTTTCGGTGGGTTAGGTTGTAATCCGTTCAATCCGGCTTTGGTTGGCCGTTGCTTCCTTTTGGTTTCTTTCCCGGCGCAAATGACATCGTGGCCTGTGGCCGGACAGTTGACTTCTTATGTGGATGCACAGACAGAAGCGACGCCTTTAAGCATAATGAAGACGGCTATAACTACGGGGGATGCTTCCGTGTTAGACCAGCTTCCAAACTCATTGTCATTGCTGCTTGGAAATCCCGGAAACGCTTTCGGAGCAGGAACAATAGGCGAAGTGTGTGCGCTTGCCTTGCTGATAGGCTTGGCTTATATGCTTTGGAAGAAGATAATAACATGGCATATACCTGTAAGCATCTTTGCAACGGTATTCGTCTTTAGCGGACTTTTGCATATTGCAAATCCTGTTTATGCAAATCCTGTGGCAACGTTGTTAAGCGGCGGTCTGATGCTCGGTGCAATATTCATGGCTACAGACTATGTTACATCGCCTATGACGCATAAAGGGCAGCTTATTTACGGCGTTTCGATAGGTCTCCTTACTGTTGTTATAAGGAATTGGGGCTCTTATCCAGAAGGAATGTCATTCGCAATTCTCATAATGAACGCACTGACACCGCTCATCAATACATATGTAAAACCTAAGCGTTTTGGCGAAATCGTAAAAAAGGAGGGTGGAAAATGAAAAAGTTGGAATCTACCATAACAAACATGGTTATTGTGCTTGTAGGCGTAGCATTGGTGACGGGAAGCATATTGGCATATGTAAACCATGTGACTGAAGAACCGATAAAACTACAGGCTGAAAAAACTCTTGCTGACGGCATCAAGGCCGTCATGGGCGGTGTTGAGCTTACCGTTGCTAAGGAAGACACAGTGAAACAGACTGCCGCAGGGAAGGAACTGACGTTCATAATACATGAAGCTGTCGGCAAAGACAACAAACCTGTAGGTGCGGCAGTTGAGAGTACGACAGGCGGTTTCGGTGGGGATTTGAAGGTGCTGGTGGGTTTTGATGCTGACGGCAATATTCTCGGGTACACCATTTTGCAGCATTCCGAGACTCCGGGACTTGGTGCAAAGGCCGACAAATGGTTCCAAAAGGACGGCAAGGGGTGTATAATCGGAAAGAACCCGGCAACTGACGACCTTACTGTCAAGAAAGACAATGGCGACATTGACGCCATAACGGCCTCTACGATAACAAGCCGCGCTTTCCTACTTGCTGTCAACCAGGCATATCAAGCGTATAAGTCAATGCCTGTTGACGCACATACAGGCGCATCAGGCAAACATTGATGAAAATCCGTTAAACTTTAACAGTAGAAGCAATGAATTACATAAAGATATTGATTAACGGCATAGTCAAGGAAAATCCCACGTTCGTGCTGCTCCTTGGCATGTGTCCAACGTTGGCTACAACCACATCGGCGATAAACGGACTGTCGATGGGTCTGGCTACGATGTTTGTGCTTATATGTTCCAATATTGTCATATCCCTGATAAAGAACCTTACCCCGGATATGGTGCGCATACCTGTTTTCGTGGTTGTGATAGCATCATTCGTGACAATTCTGCAGATGCTCATGCAGGCGTATGTGCCTGCAATATATGCCACTCTCGGCCTTTACATACCACTGATTGTGGTAAACTGCATAATACTTGGTCGTGCGGAGGCGTTCGCCTGCAACCATGGTCCGGTGGAGAGTTTGTTCGACGGAGCCGGAATGGGACTTGGTTTCAGTGTCGCTTTGACGTTGCTCGGTGCTGTACGTGAGCTTCTCGGAGCAGGTTCTATATTCGGCATCACGTTGTTACCGGAAACAAGCAATATGCTGCTCTTCATCTTACCTCCGGGTGCATTTATAAGTTTGGGGTATTTGATTGCAATAATTAACAGATTTAAGAAGGCTTAGTTTATGGAATACTTACTTATTTTCATTTCGGCGATATTTGTGAACAATATTGTATTGTCACAATTCTTGGGCATCTGCCCCTTCCTTGGAGTATCGCAGAAAATATCGACATCGCTCGGTATGGGTGCGGCTGTAGCCTTTGTGCTGACGCTTTCTACCATCGTGACATATCTTGTTCAGATATACATCCTTAACCCGATGGGGCTGCAATATTTGCAAACGATAGCTTTTATCCTCGTTATTGCGGCGCTTGTGCAGATGGTTGAGATAATATTGAAGAAGGTTTCACCGTCGCTTTACCAGGCGCTGGGCATTTACTTGCCGCTGATTACGACCAACTGCGCAGTGCTTGGCGTTGCGATATTAGTCATTCAAAAAGACTTTTCGCTTATACAAAGCGTTGTTTATGCTTTTTCTACGGCTGTAGGATTTGCCGTGGCACTGGTTGTTTTCGCCGGAATACGGGAGCAATTGGCTATGGTGAGCGTGCCAAAGGGGATGCGTGGAATGTCCATAGTGCTTGTTACTGCCGGTCTTTTGAGCCTCGCTTTCATGGGCTTTTCCGGTGTTGACGGCGGTTTGAGAAAGCTTTTCGGACTTGAATGATAGTCTGATGAATTGTAAATAAGTCGAAGGCAAAGCTGTAGGCTGTGGCGAATGATATTTCAATCTGGGTCACTAAAGCCTACAGCTTTGCCTTTTTTGTTGTCTTTATCAGCCATATTTTCGTCATACTGCGCACTTTTTTATCATTTATTTGGCGTTTTATCTTTTTTGTACATATATTTTTGAGCGAATGCTAAAATTTATATAGCTTTGCAATCAATACAAACATTCTTATCACAAGACTTATGAAACAGACAATTTTGGTAACAGGCGGAACCGGGTTTATTGGTTCGCACACTGTTGTAGAGCTGCAACAGGCCGGCTACGATGTTGTAATAGTAGACAACCTTTCAAACTCAAGGGCAGACGTGGTTGACGGCATTGAGAAAATAACGGGCGTGCGTCCGGCGTTCGAGAATGTTGACTGCTGCGACTTTGCGGCAATGGATGCCGTGTTTGCAAAGTACAAAGAAGTGAAGGGAATAATACATTTCGCAGCGAGCAAGGCAGTTGGCGAGAGTGTGCAGAAACCTCTGCTTTATTATCGAAACAACATCACCAGCCTGCTTAACATGCTTGAACTGATGCCTAAACACGGGGTTAAGGGCATCATATTCTCGTCAAGTTGCACGGTGTACGGACAGCCTTCGCCTGAACATCTGCCAGTAACAGAGAATGCGCCCATACAGAAAGCCTTAAGCCCTTACGGCAATACAAAGCAGATAAACGAAGAAATAATACAAGACTACATACACAGCGGCGCACCGATAAAGTCGGTTATTTTAAGATACTTTAATCCTATCGGGGCGCATCCGACGGCTCTCATTGGCGAACTTCCAAACGGAGTGCCGATGAACCTCATCCCGTTTGTGACGCAGACGGCTATCGGAATACGCAAGCAGTTAAAGATATTCGGCAATGACTATAACACTCCTGATGGTACGTGCATCCGTGATTACATTTATGTTGTAGACTTGGCCAAGGCTCATGTGAAGGCAATGGAGCGCGTGCTTGAGAACGAAGGTACTGACGCTGTAGAGATATTCAATATCGGTACGGGACGTGGTGTAAGTACTCTTGAGGTTGTCGAGGGTTTCGAAAAAGCTACAGGAGTAAAGGTTGACTGGGAGTATGCGCCGCGCCGCGAGGGTGACATTGAGAAAGTTTGGGCTGACCCGACCAAGGCTAACACAGTGTTGGGATGGAAAGCGGAGACAAGCCTTGAAGACACTTTGCGTTCGGCTTGGAAATGGCAGCTGAAGCTTGACGAGGAATCGAAGGGCGGAAAATAATGTTTGTGATATCGTTTATCACACTGTTGCAGGGAAAAGGCATTTTGCTTTTTCCCTGTTTCTTTAAAGAAAAAGCATACGTTACGTATCGGCCTGATGCACAACGTGTTGCATTTTACGGCCTTTTGCTTTGTAAAATGCGGCATATTGCGTGGCAGAATACGGCCTTTTGGATGATGAAATACGGCTTATTATAATTTGGCCGTGCGGCCTTTTGTTGTTGACGGTTGCTGATGCTTTGGTACGAAAGTGTTTGGTAGAATTGCGTCAATGGAGATGCACGCCAGGAAATGACGGCTTCTGTTGGATGGAAATCAAAGCGGCACGGCAATTTTTATTGCCGTGCCGCTTTGATTGACTTATTGTTTCCTTAGCTTTTTACAATCTTGTTGTGTTCAGGGAACACCACCGTCGGTTTGTAAGTCTTGGCCTCTTCAAAATCCATCAGGGCGTATGCTATTATTATGACAGTGTCACCAACTTGGCACTTTCTTGCCGCAGCCCCGTTCAAGCAGATGCATCCGCTGCCACGCTCACCTTTGATAATGTATGTTTCAAAGCGTTCGCCATTGTTGTTGTTGACAATCTGGACTTTCTCTCCAGCTATGAGGCCGGCCGCGTCCATAAGGTCTTCGTCAATTGTGATGCTGCCCATATAGTTGAGGTTGGCTTCCGTAACCTGTACGCAGTGCAGCTTGCTTTTTAATACTTCTATCATCATGGCTTTTTCAACTTTTGTATTTTATGTGGTCTATTAGCCTTACCGGCCTTGCTCCGCAGTAAACGGTTATGCAGCCAACAACATAGTTGGTGTCGTTCCAATTGCTTACAGGCTGCAGGCTGTTGCCGTCAACTATTTCGAAATATTCCACGTCAAGTCCTTTTACAGCGTTTATTTGACTTACCACATGGTCATGTGTTTCTTTCACTGTATGTTCTTTTGCGAATTCTACGCTTTCCTTTAGGGCCTTAAATATGTTTGGGGCAATCTCTCTTTCATCGGCTGACAGCAAAGTGTTGCGTGATGAGCGTGCAAGACCGCCAGTGTCGCGTATGATTGGACATTCTACTATGTCTACTTTTAATCCTAACGACCTGACCATGGCTTTTACCACTGCTATTTGCTGCCAGTCTTTCTCTCCGAAATAAGCCCTGTCCGGACGTACAATGTAGAAAAGGCGGCTTACAACCTGGCATACTCCGTTGAAGTGTCCGGGACGATGTGCGCCTTCCATAACGGTCGATATAGGAGGAAATTCAAAGTGTCTGGTGTCGGGAGTGGGGTACATTTCCCCGACAGACGGTGCAAACACATAATCTGCGCCTACGCTTTCGAGCAGTTTGCAGTCGGCTTCAAGGTCGCGTGGATATGAACTTAAGTCTTTCGGGTCGTTGAATTGGGTCGGATTGACGAAAACTGAGACAACAGTGATGTCGTTTTCTTTTACGCTTTTTTTTACCAAGGATGCGTGCCCGTCGTGGAGTGCTCCCATAGTAGGGACAAGCCCTACGCTCCTGCCTTTTTTCCTGTCGTCGAACAAAGTGTTTTGAAGTTCGACTAT
The DNA here is from genome assembly GCA_900551055.1 of uncultured Prevotella sp. Taxonomy (GTDB): domain Bacteria; phylum Bacteroidota; class Bacteroidia; order Bacteroidales; family Bacteroidaceae; genus Prevotella. The sequence goes on from URUK01000001.1 coordinate 174,568, forward strand.
CTTATGAAAAACCTGCATGATATATGATGTTTCAATGCTTGTTGAATTGGCGTGCAAAATAACAACAAATTTCTTAAATAAAGAAGAATAATAGGGAAAATATGTCGTTAAGAAAGCCCTTTTGCCTAATAAACGAAAAAAAATACTCGTTTTACGAAGTTTTTTTATACCTTTGCAAGGATAAAAATAAACATCATGGAGGCAAAGAAAGTATTATTCATAAATCAGGAAATCACTCCGTATGTTCCGGAAAGTGAAATGTCGCATTTAGGCAGGGTATTGCCGCAGACAATACAGGAAAAAGGATACGAGATAAGGACTTTCATGCCTAAGTGGGGCAATATCAACGAGCGTAGGGGACAGTTGCATGAAGTGATACGCCTTTCAAGGATGATGCTTATCATTGATGAAACCGACCATCCTTTGATAATTAAGGTCGCGTCGATTCCATCCACGAGGATACAGGTATATTTTATTGACAATGAGGACTATTTCACAAAGCGCCTTATGGCTTTTGATGAAAACGGCAATGAATATGACGACAATGGTGAAAGGGCGGTTTTCTTTGCCCGTGGTGTCCTTGAAACAGTTAAGAAGCTGCGTTGGACGCCGGACATAATACACTGCCAGGGGTGGATGTGTTCGGCTATACCTTTATATATAAAGACAGCTTACCATGACGAGCCTTCATTTGCCAATGTCAAGGTTGTAACTTCATTATTCTCGGAAGAGCTACATGGAGATCTTGGCGCCAATTTCAGGAACAGCATAGAGTTCAAGGATGTCAAGCCGGAGATACTTGACCGTTATGGTGAGAATTTCAGTTTCATTGATTTTGAGAAGCTTGCCATTGATTATTCTGACGGAGTGGTGAATGCCGGTAGTAATGTAAATCAGGAACTGATAAGATATGCCGAAGAGAAAGGTCTTCCTGTTCTGGTTAATCCTGACGATGAGGCCTTATGCCAGGTGTACGAAGATTTTTATGACAGGGTATTGGAAAGGTAAAATAAGATAAAGGATAATTGTTATTGTTCATAAGATTAATCCAAATGAAAAATAGGATTTTATTGTTCATCGCAACGTTCGTATCTGTAATGTTCGCGTCATGTGATGATACAACAAGTACGATAGGTTCTTCTTTGACAGATGGAATGGACATGCTTGAGGTTTCAACAGACACGTTCCCGGTGGCCTCACAGTCTATTGTTGCAGACTCGGTCTTATCACGTAATACGACTGGGTATTTAGGTATAATCCGTGACCCGGAAACGGGGAATTATATAACTGGCAACTTCATGGCACAGTTCGGAACGCTTGAAGACTACGGTTTGCCTGAATTGGACAGTATTGTCAGTCTTACGGAGGATTTTCCTGAAACAGGCAACAGGGCGGATTCAATAAGTAAGGTGATGGCGGATTCTTGCCATATCAGGTTGTTTTTTGAAAGCTATTATGGTGATTCGCTTGCGACTATGAATATGACTGTCCATGAAATGGCGAATGCTATGGAAGACGGGGTGCAATATTATTCAAATTTTGACCCCAAAAAGGAGGGCTTTGTTGATGATGCAGGGTTTAAGGTAAATAAAACTTATGCATTGACAGACTTTACCGTAAGCGATGAAGACCGTGCGGACGCAGGTTCTTATACGCCGAACATAAAGATAAACCTTAATATGCCTTATACCGATAAGGATGGGGTTACATATAATAATTACGGAACTTACATAATGCGCAAGTATTATGAAAATCCTAATAGTTTCAAAGATTCATATAGTTTTATACATGACGTGTGTCCGGGATTTTATTTTGAGATGAATGACGGGTTAGGGGCAATGGCCTATGTTACAGTGAGCCAGCTTAACATATACTTCAAGTATAATGCCGATACAACCTATGTTGGCACATCTACTTTCGCAGGAACTGAAGAGGTTTTGCAGACTACAAATATCGAGAATGACGGTGGTGCGTTAGATGCATTGGCTAAAGACGAAAGCTGCACGTATCTGAAAACACCTTCCGGAATATTTACAGAACTTGAATTGCCTGTTGATGAAATCAAGAACGGGCATGAGAACGATACGTTGAACACAGCCAAGTTAGTGCTTACGCGCCTGAACAATACTACGGCGAGCGACTATTCTTTGGATATACCGACAGCTCTGTTGATGATACCGAAAGACAGTCTTTACAGCTTCTTTGAGAATGGCGACATAATTGATTATCAGAAATCTTTTTATGCAAGCTTTGATACAGATTCGAGTGAGCGCAATACCAATACATATACGTTTAATAACATTTCCGAGCTTATAAATAGTATGTATAATTCCAAGCTCAACGGGCTTGCGAGTGAAGACTGGAATAAGGTTGTTGTTATTCCTGTAACTATAACGACAAACAGTTCGCAGCAGATTGTAAAGGTTGTACATGACATGAGTTTAACGAGCACGCGCCTTGTCAGAGGGACAAAGGATGATAATTCTCCAATAACCATCAGTGTTGTGTACAGCAAATTCGGTCAAGAGTGATGGCGGATAATTTTCTCGAACGTCATTATCAGGAATATGAGAAGCGCAAGGAAGAATGGTTGCGCAAGAAGAAACACATTCCCAAATCGAAGTCTGTGTCATCTCACAGACGTTTAAGTAACGATAAATAAGATGGTTTCATAGAAATAGACGAATAATAGAAATAAAGAAAGCGGCAGGGATTTCAATCATTCCCTGCCGCTTTCTTATATCCTCTTGGTAGAGTGGCATCATTCAATGACTACGAGCGGAGTGTCTTCCATGACACTTTCGCCTTCTTTCACAAGTATGGCTGTAACCTTTCCGCCCTTTTCTGCGTCAAGGTTGTTGGCCATCTTCATGGCTTCAAGCACAACAACGGTGTCGCCGGCTTTGACTTCGTCGCCAACGGAAACCTTTATTTCGGTTATGACTCCTGGCAACGGTGACTTTACAGCGTTGTTCATATTCACACGTGGGCTATTCCCACCAGCTGAGGCTGGTGCTGCCGCCGGCTGCTGTGCAACGGGTTTTACAACGACCTTTTTCTTCTGAGGTTCAGGTTCTTTTTCCATTTCAACCTTGTATTCCTCACCATTGACAACCACATTCGCGATGTTGTCCTCGATGCTGGCAATGGTAACCTCATACTTATTGCCGTTTATTGTATATTTATATTCTTTCATAAAAATTCGTTTTTTAAGGGCGTTGTGTCATTGATAGGAAACGCATTTCCCATTCAGAGCATTTTTTCTTTATTGTGATAATGCCTGTTTCCTTGTCATGCACATTGTTGCCGTTAAACTCATGCAACGCCAATGCAATGGCTGCATAAACCTCGTTTTTGTTCATTGTCGTTGATTTTATATGTTGGAAACATTACATCGGAATGTTGCCGTGCTTCTTTGCGGGCAGGCCGTCTCTCTTTGTTGCCAGCTGGGCCAATGCGCGGCAGATGCGGAAGCGCGTGTTGCGCGGCTCTATCACATCGTCGATGTAGCCGTACTTGGCAGCCTGGTACGGGTTCGCGAACATTTCGGTGTATTCTTCTTCCTTCTCTGCAAGGAATGCCTTGGGGTCTTCATGCTCCTTAGCCTCTTTTGCGCATAGTACGGCTACAGCACCGCTTGCACCCATGACTGCGATTTCTGCCGACGGCCAAGCGTAGTTGATGTCGGTGCGCAGCTGCTTGCATCCCATGACGATGTGGCTTCCGCCGTAACTCTTGCGCAGCGTAACTGTTACCTTGGGCACAGTGGCTTCGCCGTAAGCATAAAGCAATTGTGCTCCGTGCAGGATGACAGCGTTGTACTCCTGACCTGTTCCGGGAAGGAAGCCGGGCACATCGACGAGGCTCACGATAGGAATGTTGAACGCGTCGCAGAAGCGGACGAAACGTGCACCCTTGCGGCTTGCGTTAACGTCAAGAACTCCGGCGTAGCATGAAGGCTGGTTTGCCACGATACCAACACTCTGTCCGTTGAAGCGTGCAAAACCAACGATGATGTTGCGTGCGAACTTAGGCTGTACTTCGAAGAATTCGCCGTTGTCGGTGATTGCGCCGATAACCTTGTACATGTCGTAAGCCTGGTTGGGGTCTTCGGGTATGATTTCGTTGAGCGAATCCTCCATACGGTTGATGGGGTCGGTGCACTCCTTGCGCGGAGCTTCTTCCATGTTGTTTGAAGGAATGTAGCTCAACAGGGTCTTTATCATCTCCATTGCCTCTTCCTCTGTAGCGGCAGTAAAGTGTGTCACACCGCTCTTTGTCGAGTGTACGCTCGCTCCGCCGAGGTGCTCCTGGTCGATGTCTTCGCCGGTTACGGTCTTAACAACCTTCGGACCGGTAAGGAACATGTATGATGTGTTTTCCATCATCAGGGTGAAGTCGGTCAGCGCCGGTGAATAAACCGCACCGCCCGCACACGGGCCGAAGATGCCGCTGATTTGCGGAATTACGCCAGAAGCGAGGATGTTGCGCTCGAAAATCTCGGCAAATCCTGCCAATGCGCAGATACCTTCCTGTATGCGCGCGCCGCCAGAGTCGTTTATTCCGATAACGGGCGCGCCCATCTTCATTGCCATATCCATGACCTTGCAGATTTTCTGCGCCATTGTTTCAGACAGCGAACCGCCGTTTACGGTGAAGTCCTGTGCGAAGATGTAAACCAAGCGGCCGTCTATCGTTCCGCATCCGGCAACGACACCGTCGCCGAGATATTGCTTCTTTTCCATTCCGAAGTTGGTGCAACGGTGCAGCTTGAACATGTCAAATTCCTCGAAGCTGCCTTCGTCGAGAAGCATGTCTATACGTTCGCGCGCTGTGTACTTCCCACGTGCGTGCTGTTTCTCTATGGCTTTTTCCCCACCTCCAAGACGTGCTTTTTCGCGTTTTGCGATAAGCTCCTTGATTTTTTCTACTTGTTTGCTCATTGGTATTTGTGTTTTTACAACGGTTAATGTTGGAAATCCTTGCCGTTTGTGGCAAAATCCGCAGGCGGCAAGGTTTGTCTTATAACCTTATTTATATAATTATTGTTCGCAAAGCTCTGTGAGTATGCCGCATGTAGACTTCGGATGCAGGAACGCGATGTTCAGGTTTTCCGCGCCCTTGCGTGGAGCTTTGTCTATCAGGCGAAGTCCTTTGCCCTCGCATTCGGCCAAAGCTTCTGCAACTCCGTCCTCTATACAGAAAGCAACATGGTGTACGCCATGGTTGCCTTTGTCGAGCCATTTCTGTATTGTACTGTCGGGCGATGTAGGCTCAAGCAGTTCCAGTTTCACCTCGCCACACTTGAGAAAAGCCGTTTTTACCTTCTGGTCGGCCACTTCTTCAACTGCGTAGCATTTAAGTCCCAACACATTCTCGAAATAGGGCAGAGCTTCTTCAATGCTTTGTACGGCTATGCCCAAATGTTCAATACGTGAAATTTTCATATTATTATATTTTAAAATAATGCTGCAAAGATAGTGTAAATAGAATGAAGTGCAAAATAAAAATGGATGAAAAGATTTTTTATTTTGCACTTCACTGATGTATTGTGTTTTTAGTGCGGCCATGCGCCAAATGTTTGAGGTATGCAGGGGAAATGCTGAATGAATGAAGACGTGCGGCATTTGTCAGGTGCTGCAGTTCTGGCAAAGTTGTGTCCTGTTTGTTCTGGCATAATGAAAGACAAGCAGGGGGTTGTCTTACAATTTGATTTCCGTTGGGTGTTGAGAACAGCCTTGTTTCTGAATGAGAATAATGTTTGCGGAAATAATCCAGAGAAATGTGTGCAAACGCAAGTGCCGTTGTTACAGACCATTGCATTTTCATACGGCTTTAGTGTGCAATTATTATGTCTGTTTTAGAGACGGGAAACCGTTATTTTGAATGGCGAAGTATACTTTTCCGGGCTTTTTATACGGTGCAGCAGACCTATTTCCATGCTTTTCGGCAAGCCGAAAGGCCGTCTTTTGCAAGCCGAAAGGAGGTCTTTTATACAATCAAAGGTGCTGTTTCGTTATGTCTGGCGTGTGCGGTTGTGTGTTGGAAAACTTAGTTTGACGGTTTTCCCGTACATTCTTTAAGTGACATTTTGACAAGCAATCTTCCATAAGACGTGTTGTTTTGACATTGTAATGCAGCTGCATAGCGTGCTTGATGCAGCTGCGCAGGTAAAGGACAAGTAAAGAGCAGGCGATTTTTTTTATATTATTTAATAGTGTAAACCGCTGTTCGAATGAAATATTTTTTGTAATTTTGCGGTCGAAAAAAGAAGAGCACGGATCGATGCTGAGCGCAAACATCGTCAGGCTCTTGCAGCAAGGCCGTTTTCAAGGCAATAGGTATGATTTAAGGAAATTATTTTAACCCTTTTAAAATAAACAAAGATGATTAAAATTGGTATCAATGGATTTGGCCGTATCGGCCGTTTCGTTTTCCGTGCTTCTCTCGAAGAGGCTAACAAGAACGATGTAGTAGTAGTAGGTATCAACGACCTCCTGCCTGTTGACTACATGGCTTACATGCTGAAATATGACACGATGCACGGCCGTTTCGATGGCACTATCGAGGCTGACGTGGAGAAGAACGAGCTTATTGTAAACGGCAACCACATCCGCGTTACAGCAGAGAAGGACGCTGCAAACCTGAAGTGGGACGAAATCGGCGCTGAATACGTAGTTGAGTCTACCGGCCTTTACCTGACAATGGACCGTGCAGAGAAGCACCTCCAGGCTGGCGCTAAATATGTAGTGCTGTCAGCTCCTTCAAAGAAGGGCGAGGACGGCCGTCAGGCTGACATGTTCGTATGCGGCGTAAATACCGACACATACGCTGGCCAGAAGATTGTTTCAAATGCATCTTGCACAACCAACTGCTTGGCTCCTATAGCTAAAGTCCTGAACGACAAGTTCGGCATCGAGACTGGTCTTATGACAACCGTTCACTCTACTACCGCTACACAGCGCACCGTTGACGGCCCGTCTATGAAGGACTGGCGTGGTGGCCGTGCTGCTTCTGGCAACATCATCCCGTCTTCTACGGGTGCTGCTAAGGCTGTAGGCAAGGTTATTCCCGAACTGAACGGCAAGCTGACAGGTATCTCAATGCGCGTTCCTACTCTGGACGTATCAGTTGTTGACCTGACTGTAAACCTGAAGAACCCCGCAACTAAGGAAGACATCTGCAACGCAATGAAGGAAGCTGCAGAGGGCGAACTGAAGGGTGTGCTCGGCTACACAGAGGACAAGGTCGTTTCTTCAGACTTCCTCGGCTGCCCGTTGACATCTATCTTCGACGCAGACGCAGGCGTTTACCTGACAGACAAGTTCGTTAAGGTTGTATCTTGGTATGACAACGAGATTGGTTACTCTCACAAGGTAATCGACCTCATCAAGATAATGAAGAAGCACAACGGCTAATCTTAAAATTACCGATATGAATAAAATAAACCGCCAGGCATTTGCACGGCGGTTTATTTTTTGTATATTTGCAAGGTAAAAAAATGTAAAAAGTCTGCTCCATAGTTCCATGTTATGAATAAGATGATAACCATACTCGGTCCAACAGCTTCCGGCAAGACGGCTTTGGCGGCGGCTTTGGCGGTCTCAGTCGGCGGTGAGATAATAAGCGCCGACAGCCGCCAGGTGTACCGTAGGATGGACATTGGAACAGGAAAAGACCTTGCCGACTACAATGTAGAAGGCGTGCATGTGCCTTACCATCTAATAGACATAGTCGAGCCGGGCACAAAGTATAATGTTTTCGAGTACCAAAAGGACTTTGCCAAGGCTTATGACGACATCCGCAACCGTGGGCGTCTGCCAATAATGTGCGGCGGCACGGGGCTGTATATTGAGTCTGTTTTGAAGGGATACAAGCTTCTGCCTGTACCGGAAAACAAGGAATTGCGCCACAGTCTTGAAGGCAAGACGTTGGCGGAGTTGACCGGGTTGCTTGAAAAACTGAAGTCGGAAAACGGCTCGGCCATGCACAATAAGACAGATGTGGATACTGCGAAACGTGCCATACGCGCCATAGAAATCGAGACTTATTATAAAGAACATGCTCAGGAAGAGGTACAGCCGTTTCCCGAAGTCCGTTCGGTCATCATAGGTGTGGATGTTGACCGTGACGAGCGCAGGCGTAGGATAAGCGCACGTTTGAGCCAGCGGCTCGACAATGGCATGGTAGACGAGGTCAAGGGATTGCTTGCTGAAGGCATATCTCCAGAAGACCTGATGTATTACGGGCTTGAATATAAGTTCTTGACGGAATATATAATATGCAAGCTCACGTATGACGAGATGTTCCGCTCATTGGAAATAGCAATACATCAGTTTGCCAAGCGGCAGATGACATGGTTTCGTGGGATGGAGCGACGCAGTTTCAAAATAAACTGGATTGACGCGATGCTGCCGTTGGAAGAAAAGATAAGACGTATAGTTGATATATATAATAAGGAATAGAAAGGTAATTCAGTTATACTAAAAGTAAGGTAAAATGACGATGTCAAATACTCGTTGGGGAATATTATACTGTCCGAAGCACGGTGTGTCAGGAGCGAAAAAACGTTGGAGCAAGATTGAAAGTAGCCTGAAATCCAACGGAATTGATTTTGACTTCGTGCAATGTGAGCGGCAGGATGGGGTAGTCCGTCTTGTCAATATGTTCATAGACAATGGTTATAAGACAATAGTTGTTGTAGGAGGAGACTCTGCTCTCAACGATGCGGTGAACTGCCTTATGTCCGCAAATAAAGAAGTGCGTGAATCCATAGCCTTCGGACTTATCCCCAATGGTATGATGAACGACTTTGCCCGATATTGGGGGATAAAGGAAGGTGAGCTTGAACAGACCGTAAAGTGGCTGAAAGAACGCAGGATAAGGAAGATTGATTTGGGCTGTATCAGATACACTAACGCAAAAGGAGAAAAATGCCACAGGTATTTTCTTAATTGCGTGAACGTCGGTCTTATTTCGGCAATAATAAAGTTACGCAGGAGTACACGCCGTTTATTGGGATATAGAACCTTGTCGTTTTTCAGCTCATTGGTATTGATGGTTTTTCAACGGCTTGATTATAAAATGTCGCTGAAAATCAATTCAGATGTAATCAACCGTAAGGTCATGACCGTATGTGTCGGCAATGCGTTGGGTTATGGACAGACTCCTAACGCCGTGCCTTACAATGGACTGCTGGATGTCTCCGTTGTATATCATCCAAAAATAACACAATTATTTGAGGGCTTCTATCTCCTTTTTACGGGAAAGTTCTTAAATCACCATAGTGTTCATCCATACCGGACACCGGAAGTATTGGTTAATGAAGCCGTGAAAGCCCCTGTCAGCGTTGACGGAAGGCTGATAAAGAAACCTGTAGGACCGTATAAGATAATGGTAGAACAAGAGGTGATAAATTTTATAATACCAGCTTAAAGCGAACTCTTTGTACCAGTACTGGAACCAGTGCTGGTATTTTTTATGCTTTTTCTGTGCGTAATTTGTTGTAAGGTGAAAAAAAAAGTATATTTTTTTGCCGTAAAAAATAATTTTATTACCTTTGAAAGGTCATTTGACGTGCTTGTTTAATATTGGCAGGTCAGATTGTTTTGATATTCGAAAAACTTTAAATCTTCTGAATTATACCATGAGTTATCTTAAATTTGAAAAAGCTCTGATGACAAACTTGGAGGAATCGCTTTCAAGGGAGTTGTTACGTACCAACCGTTCGGGGGCTTATGCTTGCTCAACTGTTGTGGACTGCAACACGAGCAAATACCACGGCTTGTTGGTTGTACCAATTCCCGAGATGGACGATGACAATCATGTATTGCTTTCCTCTTTGGATGTCACAGTAGTCCAACACGGAGCGGAATTCAACCTTGGGCTTCACAAGTATCAGGGGAACAATTACAGCCCGAAAGGGCATAAGTACATCCGCGAGTTCAATTGCGACAAAGTACCTACAACGGTTTACCGTGTCGGAGGGGTGCTGTTGAAGAAGGAAGTGGTGTTTCAACATTATGAGAACCGCATCCTGATACGTTACACGCTTGAGGACGCACATAGCGAGACGATATTGAGGTTCAGACCGTTTCTCGCATTCCGCAGCGTAAGGCAGGTGACACACGAAAATGCGACGGCGAGCCGTGAGTACCACATGGTTGACAATGGAATCAAGACCTGTATGTATGCCGGTTATCCAGATTTATATTTGCAATTCAGTAAGGCCAACGAGTTTGTTTTTGTGCCTGACTGGTATAGGGGCATAGAGTATCCTAAGGAGCAGGAATATGGATATGCTTCAAATGAGGACTTGTATGTTCCGGGATATTTCGAGATGAATATAAAGAAAGGTGAGAGCATCGTTTTCGCCGCGTCTACTTCAAGCATCAAGACGAACACTCTGAAGCATCTCTTTGAGAAAGAAGTGGCAGACCGCTCTCCTCGTGATAACTTCTTCCATTGTCTCGTAAACGCAGCTCATCAGTTCCATAACCGGACAAGTAAGGACGAACGTTATATTCTTGCCGGTTATCCTTGGTTCAAGTGCCGTGCGCGTGACACATTCATTTCCCTTCCGGGCTTGACGCTGGCTATTGACGAGCAAGATTATTTCGAGCTGGTAATGAAGACGGCAGAAAGGGGAGTGCGTGAGTTTATGAATGGTGAGCCGCTTACTGTGAAAATCACGGAAATGGAGCAACCGGATGTATTCTTGTGGGCTATTTGGGCTATCCAGCAGTATGCCAAGTTTGTTGGTGACGAAAAATGTCTGGAAATGTATGGAAAGTTTGTCAAGGATATACTTTGTTACATAATTGAAGGGAAACATCCGAATCTGCGTCTTGATCCGAACGGTTTGATTTATACTGAGGGCCGCAATAATCCTGTTACCTGGATGAACTCTACTGTCAATGGACATCCAGTTGTACCGAGGACAGGTTATATTGTAGAATTTAACGCCTTATGGTATAATGCTCTAAAGTTCGGTGCAAAGTTGGCGGCATTGAAAGATGGCAACGTAAAGGTTGAAGATTGGGAGAAAAGGGCGGAGCTATGCAAACAGTCGTTTGTTGATACTTTCCTTAACGATTATGGTTATCTGTTTGATTATGTAGACGGAAGCATGATGGATTGGAGTGTCCGTCCGAACATGATATTTCCCGTTGCATTCGACTATTCTCCTTTGTCGCAAGACCAGAAGAAAAGTGTGCTCGATGTTTGTACGCGTGAACTGCTTACTCCGAAAGGGCTGCGTTCATTGTCACCAAAAAGCGGTGGATATAATCCCATGTATGTAGGGCCGCAGCGTGATTATGCCTACCATCAGGGTACGGCGTGGCCGTGGCTCGGCGGTTTCTATATGGAAGCTTGCCTGAAATTATACAAGCGTACACGTTTGAGCTTTATTGAGCGTCAGATGGTGGGATATGAGGATGAGATGTTGATAAACTGTCTCGGAACTATACCTGAACTGTCAGACGGGAACCCTCCGTTCCGTGCGCGTGGAGCAATATCATTTGCTATGAACGTTGCGGAAATTTTAAGAACATTGAATTTACTTGAAAAATATTCTTACGTTAAATAATAAGGAGGGGCTATATGAAAGTTTTAATGTTTGGTTGGGAGTTTCCTCCTCACATTCTTGGCGGTCTTGGCACAGCGAGCTACGGTATAACAAAGGGACTTTCTGAGCAAGGAGACATGGAGATAACATTCTGTCTGCCGAGACCCTTTGGTGATGAGGACAAAAGTTTCATGAACATAATATCCATGAATACCGTCCCGATAGTTTATCGTGATGTAAATTATGATTATGTTAAAGAGCGGATTGGACATGTAATGTCGCCTGAAACATATTATAGCTTGCGAGACCATATCTATGCCGACTTTAATTACATGTTGGTGAACGACCTTGGTTGTATTGAGTTCTCAGGTAAATATCAGGACAATCTGCATAGTGAAATAAACAATTATTCTATCGTTGCAGGTGTAGTGGCCCGTCAACAGGAGTTTGACATCATACACGCCCACGACTGGTTGACTTATCCGGCCGGTATTCATGCGAAGAATGTAAGTGGCAAGCCATTGTGCATCCATGTACATGCTACTGATTTTGACCGTAGTCGCGGAAACGTAAATCCGACGGTTTACGCGATAGAGAAGGATGGGATGGATAATGCAGACTGTATAATGTGTGTCAGTGAATTGACCCGTCAGACTGTCATAAACCATTATCATCAAGACCCACGCAAGTGCTTCACGGTACACAATGCGGTTTATCCGTTGAGGCAGGAATTGCAAGATATACCTCGTCCAGACCATACCAATAAGGAAAAGGTTGTAACGTTTCTTGGCCGTATAACAATGCAAAAAGGTCCGGAGTATTTTGTTGAAGCGGCCAATATGGTTCTTCACCGTACACGTAATGTCCGTTTTTGTATGGCAGGAAGTGGCGATATGATGGATGCGATGATTTATCTTGCCGCAGAACGTGGAATTGCAGACCGTTTCCACTTCCCGGGATTCATGCGTGGTAAACAGGTTTATGAATGCCTTAAAGATTCAGATGTGTATGTAATGCCTTCAGTGAGTGAGCCTTTCGGCATTTCTCCATTGGAAGCCATGCAATGTGGCACGCCGACAATCATATCAAAGCAAAGCGGATGTGCCGAGATATTGACAAATTGTATAAAAGTGGATTATTGGGATATCCACGCTTTGGCTGATGCGATTTATTCAATATGCCATAATGATAGTCTGTTCGATTATTTGCAGGCGGAAGGAAAGCATGAGGTAGATCAAATCACATGGGAGAAAGTCGGTTTATGGATTCGTGAACTTTACGAGCGTACACTTGGACTTAGGGATAAATAACTGAAATCAACAATTAACCAAAATAAGAAATACTACAATGAAAACAATATGCTTATATTTTGAGATTCATCAAATAATACATCTCAAACGCTATCGTTTCTTTGACATAGGTACAGACCATTATTATTATGACGACTATGAAAACGAGCGCAGCATCAGCGACATAGCAGAGCGTTCGTATATGCCTGCGTTGGACACTTTCCTTGAAATGATAAAGAGCAATGGCAAATATTTCAAGGTGGCGTTCTCCATTTCGGGTGTAGGTCTGGAGCAGTTGGAGATGCACGCACCACAGGTTATAACGAAGCTTCAGGAGCTTAACGATACAGGTTGTGTGGAGTTTTTGGCCGAGCCGTACTCTCACGGGCTGTCTTCGCTTGTAAATGAGGAGGCTTTTGCAGCCGATGTTAAGAAACAAGCAGCAAAGATGCAAGAGTATTTCGGAAAGAAACCTACGGTACTGAGAAACTCGTCGCTCATATATAGCGATGACATTGGCGGTCAGGCCGCAGCCATGGGCTTCAAAGGCATGCTGACTGAGGGCGCTAAGCATGTGCTCGGATGGAAGTCTCCGCATTATGTCTACAATTGTGCGATAGCTCCCAATCTTAAGCTTTTGCTTCGCGATGTTGACCTTAGCGACGACATCAGCCTGCGCTTCAACAATACAGAATGGGATGGCTACCCATTGTTTGCAGACAATTACATTAATAGAATAGCGTCTTTGCCTGATAACGAGCAGGTTATAAACATATTCATGGAACTCTCTGCGCTTGGCATAGCACAGCCATTGTCGTCAAACATTCTTGATTTTATCAAGGCTTTGCCGATGTATGCTAAAGAAAAAGGCATAACGTTCTCAACGCCAACTGAGATTTGCCTTAAGATGAACAGCGTTGGAAATCTTGATGTGCCAGACACTTTATCGTGGGTTGACGAGGAACGTGACGTTAGCTGCTGGCTCGGCAATCCGATGCAGCGTGAAGCTTTTAACAAGCTTTATAGCGTGGCTGACCGTGTGAGGATAGCCAATGACCCGAGGATAAACCAGGATTGGGACTATTTGCAGGCAAGCAATAATTTCCGCTTCATGACGACGAAGCCTTCAAATGTCGGCCTAGACCGTGGCATTTATAGTTCACCGTTTGATGCGTTTACAAATTATATGAATATTCTCGGCGATTTCATTAACCGTGTCAATTCGTTATATCCTGAAGAAATTGATAACGATGAGCTTAACTCATTGCTTACAACGATTAAGAATCAGGGTGACGAGATTGAGATGAAAGACAAAGAAATTGTCCGCCTGAAAGCCAAGGTTGAAAAGATGCAGGCTGTGGAAATAAAGCTGAAGGCCAAAGTCGGAAAGACTAAGACGACGGCGAAGAAGCCTGTGGCAAAATCTGCTGCAACAAAAAAAACTACGGCGGAAACTGAAAAAACAGAATGACGAACGGTATAACTGCATTCTTCCATTTTTGAAGGAAGTTTCATAGCTGAATCATTTATTTAAAGCCCCTACCTATTTAAAGGAGGGGCTTTACTGTTTTTGTAGTATTGAAAAGTTGCAATTTAGCTAATTTTATGCTTCTAATAATCTTGTTCGAGGTAAAAAAGGCTTATCTTTGCAGTCAATATGCGATGCGGCAACATCTTTTGAGTGGCAAATCAAGGTGCTTGGCGTAGTCGCCAAACATATAGAAGCAATGTTTCTCCGCAATAAATACAGAATAACAAAGAACAGATATTTAGCCGGTTTCTCGGTAGTTGTGTTGATCTTGGCTTTAGTGCGGCTTATATTTCCATCCGTGGCAGGCAATCGTGAGAATGTTGAATTTGTGCATGATAAAGGTGCGTCTTCGGTTGGTATTGTAAAAGCAAATCGGCAAGACACGGTAAAGCCACGTTTTATTACGCAACCGCAAGTTCTTCCTTTGGCCTCTTTTTTTGACGATACAGGTCGTATTGTCAAGCATAGGATAAACAGTGTTCCGGGTTTCAGCCGTACATTTCCGGATAATAATGACGTGCAGTTAGTAGCTGCAAATACTCATGGTGTAAAGCCTGTCAGTGACCGCGAAGAGGCGGAGCGTCGCAAGAAAGACCTTGTTTTTGTCGGTGCCAGTCCTTATTTTCATGTCGACCCGTTGAAGAGCAGCATTCCATATCTTGTTCCACGTGCGGCCATATTGTTGAGCGACATAGGGCGGGCGTATTACGACAGTCTTCAAATAAAGGGCATTCCGCTTCATCAGATAATAGTTACGAGCGTGCTTCGCACCCGTAATGACGTAGAGAAACTTCGTGGACATAATGCCAATGCTACCGAAAACTCATGCCATCTTTATGGCACAACGTTTGACATCTGTTATAATCGCTATAAGACCGTCAGTCCGTCAGAAGGCCGTCCTCGTCGTGCTGTCCGTAACGACACATTGAAATGGGTACTTAGTGAAGTTCTGCGTGATATGCGCGAGGCCAATCGTTGTTACGTAAAGTATGAGGTGAAGCAGGGCTGTTTCCACATAACAGCAAGGTAAAGGGTCATATCCAGTCGCCAACTTTAGCGCATTTACAGATAACAGGTTTATAGTTTGCTAATGTTAACGTGAGTTCGGTATAAGAAAACGATTGAAAAAGTTGTGGGAATGGATGTTTTTTTTTTATGTAACTTATTGATTATCAGCTATAAAGATGCTAAAAATATTTCATTCCCCACAACTTTTTCAATCGTTTTCTTATACCGAACTCACGTTTTATAAGTACGAAAAAAGGCGTTAACCATTCTTTTGCTTGCCTTATCATGTCGGTTACCGCCAAGTTACCTTTAATTCTGCAAGCATAGAATAGTCCACGCCTAACAGGGCGTGAACCTTCAGTCTGCTTGTCCTCGGATTAAGTGGTGAATGTTTGGCGGTATTCACATGATAGGGGAACAAGAGCCAAAAGCCCAATATTTGTAATTATTTTATGATATGACTTTTTATCGGTGCATTAGTGAATGTATAAAGCATGCACCTTAGTCATTGTTGTTTCTTATGTCTGTTTCTTTTATTTCAATATTAAGGGTGATACTGTTTAATCGTTTCTTCAGTTTTGCAAATATACTGAAACTTTTACAGAAAACCGCTATTAACGTTGATAAATTTATTATGTGGCATTTAGTGTTATGGAAGTCTGAGGCTTAAACTAAAAAGGCCGCAGGCAGGAATGACATATAATCATTCCTGCCTGCGGTCGGTATTGTTGTTTTGCGGTCTGTGCCTGTGTGTCATTCACTGACTTTTGGCCGGCTTTCTTCCTGTATTGAAGCTTGTATCGAGGTGAATGTCAGCTCTTCCTTGTCTGCGCTCTTGTCTGCTGCGATGGTGTCTCCGATTGTCAGTTTGCCGTCAAGCAGCAGTTCACATACGCCGTCTTCGATGTAAGTCTGGATGGCGCGCTTCAGCGGACGTGCGCCGAACTGTACGTCATAGCCCTTCGTTGCGACGAATTCCTTGGCCTTGTCTGTTATCTCGAGTTTGTAGCCAAGTTCGTTCACGCGGTTTATAAGGCCGCGAAGCTCGATGTCGATGATTTGCTTTATTGCGTCGAGGTCGAGTTGGTCGAAGGTTATTATCTCGTCCAAACGGTTCAGGAATTCCGGGCTGAACTGTTTGCTCAGGCTCTTTTGTATTATGCTGCGCGCATATTCCTTGTCGCTTTCGTTGAGGCTGAGTCCCATGTTGCCGCCTGCCGTGAAGCCGACTCCGCGTCCGAACTCCTTTAGCTGGCGTGTACCGGCGTTGCTGGTCATTATTATTACTGTGTTGCGGAAGTCTATTAGACGTCCGTTGCCGTCGGTAAGACGACCTTCGTCAAGCACTTGCAGCAGCATGTTGAACACGTTGCCGTGAGCCTTCTCGATTTCGTCGAGCAGCACGATGGAGTAGGGGTGGCGGCGCACACGTTCTGTAAGCTGGCCTCCCTCTTCGTAACCCACGTATCCCGGCGGCGCTCCGATAAGGCGCGACGTGTTGAAACTCTCGCTGTATTCGCTCATGTCTATGCGGATAAGGGCGTCGCTGCTGCCGAACATGTATTCTGCCAGCTTCTTTGCAAGATATGTCTTGCCCACGCCTGTAGGGCCAAGGAACATGAACGCGCCGATGGGATGGTTAGGCTCTTTCAGGCCAACACGGTTGCGCTGTATTGCTTTCACCATTTTCTCTATGGCCTTGTCCTGTGCCACTACGGCCTTCTTTAGTTCCGCACCCATGTTTTTCAGGCGCACACCTTCGGCCTCGGCCATTCGTTGCACGGGTACTCCTGTAATCATAGAAACGACGTCGGCCACGTCCTTTTCGGTTATTGTGTCACGTTTGCCTATCTCGTTGTTCGCCCATTTGTCCTGAAGTTCCTGCAACTCAGCCTCAAGTTCGGTTTGCTTGTCGCGGTAGCTTGCGGCCAGTTCGAAGTTCTGATTCCTAACGGCAGCTTGCTTCTTCTCCTTTACATAGCTGATTTCCTTCTCCTTTTCACCGATTTCTGGCGGCATCTGTGCGTGTTGCAGGTGTACGCGTGCGCCGACTTCGTCCATAGCGTCGATGGCTTTGTCGGGGAACGCCCTGTCCGTTACATACCTGTCTGTCAGTTTGACACACGCCATAATGGCATCGTCAGAATAAGATACGTGGTGGTGATATTCGTATCTTTCTTTTATATTGTTAAGTATTTCGACGGTTTCTTCGGCTGTGGTAGGCTCGATTATCACTTTCTGGAAACGTCGTTCCAGTGCGCCGTCCTTTTCTATGGAGTTGCGGTATTCGTCAAGCGTGGTGGCGCCGATGCACTGTATCGTGCCGCGTGCCAGTGCCGGTTTCAGTATGTTGGCAGCGTCCATGGAGCCGGGTGTTGAGCCTGCGCCTATCAGCGTGTGGATTTCGTCGATGAAAATAACCACGTCCGGGTTTTGCTCTATTTCCTTGATTAGGGCGCGTATGCGCTCCTCGAACTGTCCGCGGTACTTCGTTCCGGCCACTACTGCTGCCATGTCAAGGCTTATTATGCGCTTGTTGAACAACACGGGCGACGTGTGATGCTTGCATATCATCTGCGCCAGACCTTCTACAATGGCGCTTTTGCCTACGCCAGGCTCGCCAATAAGGATAGGATTATTCTTCTTACGGCGGCACAATATTTCGGTGACACGCTGTATTTCGCGTTCGCGGCCAACAACGGGGTCGAGTTTCCCCTCGGCGGCAGCTTTCGTCAGGTCGGTGCCGAAGTTGTCAAGCACGGGTGTCTTTCCCGTAGGGCGCTGCGTGGTGGCTGTGCCCGTAGTGCGCGACTTCTGTGAATTGTTGCCGTTAATGCTAAGCATTCCGTCGTCCTCGTCTTCCTCCTTGTCGGGCAGCCCTATGCCGTCATTTACGCTGCTTGCCTTTTGCCGGAAATATGTCAGTGCGTCTTCGTAGTTCATATTGTTGAATTCAAGCACTTCTTTTGCCCCGTTGTCCACGTGGTCGTGCAGTATTGCGAGCAGCAGGTGCTGTTCGTCAACCATTTGTGTCGCCTGTATGCGTGCTTCGAGCACGGCCAGTTTAAGTATGTTGCTTGCCTTTTCGTTCAGCACGAGTTCGTGAGTACGGAGCGGCTGCGCAAAGTCTTCTTCGTGCACTTTCTGCTCCAATTCTTCTTTTATTGTCTGGAAATTGATGTCTGATTTTACGAACAGTTCGTGTACTGGGCCGGTTTTGTCGCGCAGCATGCCTAATAACAGGTGCTCCGGGCCGACCGACCTGCTGGCCAACCGGGCCGCTTCTTCACGGCTGAAAGCCAGTATTTGCGATACTTTCGGTGAAAATTGACTTGTCATTTAACTCTCCTAATTGTTAAAATTATAATGTCTTGTCCCTGCAAAGGTACACATTTATTTATACAAACATTGTGCCAATGTGTAAATTAACTATTTTTTTCGGGCATTCATTCTGTGCTTTTACGTTGCTGTGCCATACAGGCATGCACTTGGCAAAAATAAACTAAAAAAGTTCATAATATGGCAATGTGTCATTTGAAAAATATACGCCGGAATTTGCAAAATAGGATTTTGAGCGGCAGGGATAGGGCTTCGCTTAATGCGGTTGACGGCTTTTTGTATTGTGAAACATGACCTTTTACGATGCAAAACACGGCCAAACGCAAGGCGAAAAGCCGTATATTCTTGATTGAAAAGCCGTCAAGGCTGTGCGGAAAAACGGCTTTTCTGACCGTAAACTGCGGTTTTTACTACCTGAAAAAGTCGTATTTTATGCACAGTTTTGTTGTGTTCCGGCTTAAAACATTGAGCGTTAGGTGGTTGCGTTTGCACACGTTTATTGGCCGTATTTTCGTCCGTCTGGCATTTGTTTCAAAATAACGCGTCGGTGGAGTGTCATTTGAAATCAAAGTGTCAGCTGTCAGGCGTTTTATGCGTCAAGGTGTCTGTCGGCGTGTCTGTCGGTTTTGTCGATGCTGTTACATTGTCCTTTAATTCGGGAAAACAGTCGTGTAATGCTGAAATATAAGATTTTTTATGATAAAACAAGCCTGCGTTTTGTTGGTAAGTTCTGGAAAAGTTGTAATTTTGTGCATGTTAAACCATTAAAACCAAATTAGGATTATGAAGAAGTTAAAGTTTATAACGCTTGGTTTGTGTGCGGCTTTGGTTTTGAGTTGTAGTACCAAGACTGGCACAGGCGCGCTTATCGGCACAGGTGCCGGAACTTTTGTTGGAGGCATTATAGGTAAGATAGCAGGCAATACGGCAGTCGGCGCGGCAGTCGGCGCGGCAGTCGGCGCCGGTACGGGTGCGCTCATAGGCCGCCATATGGACAAGGTGAAGGCGGAAACGGAAGCACAGCTTGCCGAGGCCGCAACCGTAGAGGAAGTGACTGACAAAAACGGCCTGAAGGCCGTCAAGGTTACATTCGATTCTGGATTGCTGTTCGCAACAAGCAGCTCGACTCTGAATTCGTCGGCAAAATCATCGTTGAGCAAGTTCGCGAATAATGTGTTGAAGAAGAATGCAAGCGTGGATGTCAACGTTTACGGATATACGGACAATCAGGGATGGAAGAACTCTACGGCAGAACAGAGCGTGCAGAAAAACATCGACTTGTCGCAGGAGCGCGCGCAGAGCGTGGCTTCTTACCTGATGGCATGTGGCGCGGCAGCAGACCAGATAGCAACTGTGGAGGGGCTTGGAGAAGCTAACCCCGTGGCTGACAACAGCACGGAGGCAGGCCGTGAGCAGAACCGCCGCGTGGAAGTGTATCTGTATGCAAGTCAGGAGATGATTGACGCAGCAAATAACGGAACGCTGCAATGACATCCGTTAATTAAGAGTTAAGAGTTAAGAATTAAGAGAATATGCTTCTGTCACTTGTGTTGTTCGCAGCGACAGCATATTTTCTTAATTCTTAACTCTTAATTCTTAATTCAAAAATATTATGTTACGACTTAGGATATTCGGCCGCATAATGCGTTGGGTGCTCGTGTTCTTTTTCGGCTCTACCATACTCGCTGTTGTGGCTTTGCGTTTCATTCCGGTATATTTCACTCCATTGATGTTTATCCGCTGCGTGGAACAAATGCAGCGCGGTGAAAGTGTGAAACTCCATCACGAATGGGTGCCGATGGAAGAAATATCCCGCCACATGCCAGTAGCGGTAATGGCGAGCGAGGATCAGCGTTTCCTGCTGCATCATGGGTTCGATTATGATGCCATAGAAAAAGCCGCCAAGAGCAATCTTAAAGGTGGAAAAATACGTGGCGGCAGCACAATATCGCAGCAAACTGCAAAAAACGTGTTCCTCTGGCCGGGCCGTTCGTGGCTCCGCAAGGGGCTTGAGGCTTATTTCACGGTGCTCATAGAGTTCATGTGGAGCAAGCAGCGCATTATGGAAGTGTATCTTAATTCAATCGAGATGGGGGATGGAATATATGGCGTACAGGCCGTGGCGCACGACAATTTCAACAAAGATGCCGCTGACCTGTTCAGGGATGAATGTGCGTTGATAGCCGCTACGTTGCCTAATCCGTTGAAGTTCAGCTCCAAAAATCCCAGTGCATATATGTTGAAACGCAAGCGGCAGATAGAGCGGCAGATGAAATTCATACCGTCGTTTCCGGCAGAGGGAGAAGACTATGACCCAAACACATCTTCCGGCGGAATATACAGTGGTAAGTAGTTGAATAGGTTAGAGGAAGTCAAAGTAGTTAAGGGCAATGCCTTCATCATGCATTTGAATAGGCAAAGCACGTGTATTTAACTACTCTAACTTCCTCTAACCGCTTCAATTATATGATAAAAAGAATGCAGAAATGAATTTTCTTGATGATTTGAACGAGAGCCAGCGTAAAGCCGTTGAGTATTGCGACGGCCCTTCATTGGTGATTGCCGGTGCGGGTTCGGGTAAGACCCGTGTGCTTACTTACAAGATAGCATACCTTCTTAGCCAAGGCATGAAGCCGTGGAATATACTTGCCCTGACTTTCACAAACAAGGCAGCCAACGAAATGAAACAACGAATAGGCGCATTGGTTGGCAATGACATGGCGCGCAGCCTTAACATGGGGACGTTCCATAGCGTGTTCTCGCGCATATTGAGGGTGGAGGCAGCTTCACTTGGTTATGCTCCAAATTATACCATTTATGATGAGAAAGATTCGCAAAGCCTGTTGAGGGCTATAATAAAAGAAGAGAAACTTGATGCCAAAGTATATAAACCTGATTTTATTTGTTCATTTATAAGTTTGGCCAAGAATAAGCTTATCTTTCCGCAAGATGAAGAAAGGCTTGAAAAATTGCTAAATGATTATCATGTGCATGATATTTCTAATATAAGTATGATATACTCATCTTACTGTGAAAAATGCAAAAAAGCAAATGCAATGGACTTTGACGACATTCTTGTAAATACTTTTATGTTATTCAAAGAGCATGATGATATTTGTCAAAAATATTCTAATAAATATAAATACATTCTTGTTGATGAGTATCAAGACACCAATAATGTGCAGCAAAAAATCATATTACAATTGTCAAATGAACATTTGAGAGTTTGTGCTGTTGGTGATGATGCGCAAAGCATATATTCTTTTCGTGGGGCAAACATTGAAAATATATTAGATTTTGACAAAGTTTTTACAGGGACACGTATATTTAAACTTGAACGGAATTATCGTAGTACACAGCGTATAGTAAAAGCTTCAAATAGCTTGATAAGCCAAAATGGAAAGCAGATAAAAAAAGAATTATATAGTTTACAAGATGAAGGGAAGCGGCTTATATTGAAAAGTGCGGACGATGGACGGCTTGAAGCGGAAATGGTTTGTCGTGAGATAATGCGTTTGATACGTCGGGATAAATATAATTATAGCGATATTGCTGTTTTCTATCGTGTTTCGTCGTTAAGTACAAATTTTGAACAGGTAATGACAAAATTAGACATTCCTTATAAAATTTATGGTGGATTAGGTTTTTATCAACGAAAAGAAATAAAAGATATTATATCATATTTTCGTTTCGTTTTAAACCCAGATGATGAGGAAGCGTTTAAAAGAATAATTAATTCACCAAAAAGGGGAATAGGAAATGTTACATTATCTAAAATAGTTGGACTTGCATCGGTTTTCAATGTTAGTCCATGGGCAATAATTAATACTCCAGAGAAGTTTGGATTGTCCATAGCTAAGGGAACATTTGAAAAAATTGATGAATTCAAACAGCTTATAAATACTTTTATACAGAAAAGAGATTTAGAAGATGTAGATGTATTGGGGTATGAAATATACAAGCAAAGTGGATTAGAAAAAGAAATATCTTCAGATGTTACTCCTGAGGGTCGGTTAAGGCAACAACATATGGAAGAACTTTTTGAAGAAATCAAAAAGTTTGTTGAAGACCGTGATGTGGAAAATAAAACTCTGAAAGCTTTTCTAAATGAAAAGTCTCTTTTGTCTGATGTAGATAAAGATGCAATAGGTGACAATTGCGTATCTTTAATGACTGTACACAATGCCAAAGGGCTTGAGTTTCCAATCGTGTTTGTTGTAGGGCTTGAAGAAAATGTGTTTCCTGTAAAAAGATCTATAGGAAACCCTGTTGAGATAGAAGAGGAAAGGCGCTTGTTTTATGTTGCAATAACGCGTGCGGAGCGTTTGTGTTATTTGACATTTGCAAAGATTCGTACTCTGTATGGAGATACAAGTATGGAAATACCGAGCCGATTTTTGAGTGATATAAAGCCTGAATTATTAAATATGGATGAAAATGTTGAAAGACTTTTATCATCAGGTAAGTCTTATATACGTCCGTTCAATACGGCAAGCCGTTGGCAGAACAGCCGTCCGGTGGCTTCGCAGTTCAGGGCAGACCCTAAGCCGAGGGTGGCCGTTCACCGCGAAGAACCGCCTGTGCATGATACTTTTTCACCAAGTTCCCAGCGCCTTCGTGCCGTTGCTTCTATGCAAAGCCGCCGTATAGTTGCGGGTGATGATGGCGGCAAGGCAACGGTTGGCAGCCTGAAAGAGAACTGTGTGATTGAACATGAACGCTTTGGAATGGGCAAGGTTATACGGCTTGAGGGTTCTGGCGAGAACATGAAGGCGACCGTACAGTTTGAGAACGCCGGCGTAAAGCAGTTGTTGGTGAAGTTTGCAAGGTTTACTGTGGTCAGGGAAGGATGAATGATTTGGAGATAGTTTTTCGCTGCATAATGTCTTGACATACAAAGGGTTGGCATGCTTTGTGAAATGTCTTGTCGCAGGCAATAATTTAAAACATGGCATATTGGGCTGCAAAAGACCACCTTTTGCATTGTAAAAGACGACCTTTCACAACCCAATATGCCATGTTTTGCAATGTCATGTTTTTTGAGTATTGATATATCTTCTAATGCTTATGCTTTTTTGTTGATACGATGTCATACCCTGTAAGGTCGTCCTTCCAGCAAGAATAGCCGCTTTTTGTCAATACATATATTGTTGTCCATTTTTCGTCGTGTGACAAACTTGGAGATATTATTGTTTCCATAAAGCCAGTTTCGTGTTTTTTGTTTGTACAATAAATCCGTAATATGCCATTGATGCCTTTGTCTTTAAATGCCTTAATAATTTTTTTGTCGAGCATAAATTTTGCAATCAACTCTTCATTGATGTTTCCATCGTAATATGTTTTATTGAGGGCATATATCGTGTCATTACTGCTTTGGAAAGACATTTCATATTTTATGTCATGTCTTGTCAAGTCAAAACAGAAAGGAATCGACTCCTTTTCATGTTTTGCTTTGTTTGCAGTGCAGCTGTAAAATATTATTGCGAAAAAAATATACGGCAAATATTTCATGGTGCTTTCATCCAACTTCCGATATTTTGTTTTCCATTACGTACCATACGTAACCTTTCACTTCAGCATGCCCCATGCGGCGAAGTAGGCTGGCGTATTCGGCCACTTGTGTTATATGGGCTTTTTGCGGCTTGCCGAACTTGAAGTCGATGACTATGGTTTGCGCCCCGTCGGTTATTACACGGTCAGGCCGCCGCTCGGTCACTTTGCCTGTAGACGGGGCATATTCCAATATCGAGCATTCGTTGAACGTGTGCCAATGCGGTGAAAACCAGTTCTTTACCTGTTTGTTGTTAAAGCGTTCCGTGAGAAAGCTCCGCATCTTTTCAACGGTCAGGTTTTCATCATAAATGACACCGTCAAACTCCATTTGCCTGAGTTGAGGCTCTATGTCGTCGATTGTCCGTATGCTGGAAAACAGCTTGTGCATTACGTTGCCGGCCTCTATGTATTGGCTGCGCCGGCTCTTTCCGCCTGATATGAAGTCCCGGCTCTTGTTGCTTTGTTTGAATTGCGCGGTGAAGTGGGGCGTTGCCATCTTGACTTCGTGCTGTACGGCAGGTATAAGAAACGCGTTTAACGTTGGCTTGCTGTCGGTTATATGGCTATCCTTGTCGCGCCTTAGGAGCGTCCCGTATTCGAATATTGTCGGCTTCCCGTCTTCTCCGTCGCCGTAGAGGATTGCTCCGTTGAGCATTCCTGTTACAACGGGCAGGCATTTCTCCAGTAGTTCGGAGCGGTTGGCCTGCCCGCCTTTTTTCTTTCCTTTGCGTCCGATTACGTGCAAACTGCGCTCTGCGCGTGTAAATACTACATATAAAAGGTTCAGGTTGTCCACGCTGTTTTGTATGTGTTCGTTTCTGTAGTCGTCGGCGTATATGGTGTCGAGCAGTTTTTTTGAATAGTCTACCGGTATTATCGGCAGATTGTTGAATGGCTGTTCGTCGGGTTTGCACCATAAGGTCGTGTCGCGGCTTTCCAGTGTCCATCCGCAGAAAGGTATGATTACGTGTGCAAATTCAAGTCCCTTGCTTTTGTGTATGCTGATCAGTCGCAGTCCGGATGTCACGTCGCTTTGTATTGTAGAGCTGCAGATGTCGTCGTTCCATGCCTCGATGAACTTCGCGATGTTGCCAGGGTTGTTGGCCGTGAAGTCGGCCATCTTGTCGTAAAATGCGCAAAGGTACGCACCTTGGTCGTTTAGCCGTTCGAGCTGGAAAGCGGAGCAGATGTTGTCGATTGTTTCTGAAAGCGGCATTTTGCTTAACCTGTCGATGTTGTTTGTGAAGCTTGCAGGCAGCAGCTTGTCGAGGTATCCTTCCGTTCCAGTTGTGGGTGTGAGCAGGTCTTCATGTCCCGATTGCGAGCCAAGTACGGTTTTCTGATAGTTTATCGCAAGTTTTGCTTTTGCCAGAATGTCAGTCGGACGGGTCAGAAGAATTAATGCTTGAATGATGATATTGACCGCAGGCGAGGCGTCGAGTCTGAATGCCTCATCGCTTACAATGTCGAGTTCGGGCATTATTTCACCGAGATAGTCAGCTATGAGTTGTATGTGGCGGTTGTATCTGACTATTACAGCTATGTCTGAAGGCTGCGCTCCACCGTGTTCAAGCAGTTCTTTTATGGCTTGTGCGGTGTGTTCCAGTGTACTTTGTTCGTAGTCCTCGTCAGGTAACATGGCAATTTTGACATAGCCTCCACGGCTTCCGTTCGGCTGTTGGTGTACATCCGAGTATGCGGAAATCAGTTCCTTGGCTTGTTGCTCGCCGCCTGTTTCCTGTTCTTGGTCGTATTCGGTTATGGCTGCGGCTTTGAAAAAGCTGTTGTTGAAGTCGACGATGTTGCATGCAGAACGGTAGTTGGCCTGCAAAGTCCTTATTTCCAGACTGCTGTCCGGGTGATTGAATTGTGACTGTATGTTGTTAAGCAGCCGCCAGTCGCCACCACGCCATCTGTATATGCTTTGTTTCACGTCGCCTACGATGAGGTTGCTTGTCAGTTGCCTGTCGCTTTGGCTGTGGCTCATGCATTCCTTCAGCAGTATTTTGAAGTTGCTCCATTGCACAGCGCTTGTATCCTGGAATTCGTCAATCATTATATGTTCAAGCCTGCATCCCACTTTTTCAAAGATAAACGGGGTATCGCTGTCCTTAATCAATGTGTGCAACAGGTGTTGCGTATCGCTTAAAAGGAAACGGTTTGCCTCGTTGTTCAGTTCCCTGACTTTGCTCTCGATATTGCCCAGCAGACGCAGTTTGTCAAGGTGCTTCAGCGTGCATTCCGCCGTGGCATACAGCTTCCATTGCTTCGGTCTGTCGGCCTCTGCCTTGTGCAGCAGAGGCATTAGCCTGCTTTCTGCCAGCTCGATTATCGCCTCGCGGTCAGGACTTGTCTTCGAAGCCCAGTTTTCAGCGTCGTCCATACATTTCCCGACTATTTGTTTCTTACAATTGTCGTCGCTGAAGTTGTTGCTTTTCAGCTTGTTGAAATAGCTGCAGATGCCTTTTGCCTTGCCGGCGTATGACGTAGGTGTCAGCCCTGCTTCGGCGGTTGTTTTCTCAAATTCCTGGGCATATCCGGCCATGTGCTTTTGGGCGTCCGTTCGTATTGTTTTCAGACGTTTGGTGTAATTGTCGAAAAAGTTTTGGTCTGACATGGCTTTTTCAAGGTCGGCACTCACAGCCTTGTAAAAGTCCCGGAATATCGTCTTTCCGAATTTCTTAACCTGCCCTATGATGTTCCATCCCTTGTTTTCGCTTATGTTCGAGAATATATAGCTTATGAGCCATTGCAGCATTTCGCTGGTTGAGCTTAACGATTCAATGAGCAGATCAACGGCCTGTTCTTCTACTTGCGTGTCGTTCAGACCTATTTTCAGGTTTGACGTGAGGTCGAGTTCACGTGCAAGGTTGCGCAGCACCGATTGGAAAAACGAGTCAATGGTCTCTACGCGGAAGTAATGATAGTTGTGTATAAGCAGCTTTAAAGCCAGCCCTGCCTGTCTGCTGGCCTGCTGCTCGGTTATGTCGAGGCTGCTGCACACGGCCTTCATGTATGTTGCGGAGTCGGGAAGCATCTTCCAAATGCCGTACAGCTGGCTTAGTATGCGCAGCTTCATTTCCTCTGTGGCCTTGTTTGTAAAGGTTACTGCAAGGATGTTCTTGAAGCAGGCAGGATTGTCAATCAGCAGTTTTATGTATTCTACGGCCAGTGTGAATGTTTTTCCGCTGCCCGCACTTGCCTTGTATACGGTTAATGGTTTCATGTATTTACAGTTTCTATTTCGTATTTTCTACTTTTCGCCATTTCTACTTTTTGCCGTTCCTTACCAGTCTCTGAACAGTTCGAAGCCGAAGCGGCAGCCAAAGCCGTCAAATTCTTTGTTGCGTGTAGCCATGAAGATGCCCATCGAGAAGAAGCGGTTTGTGAAGCCGTAACCATATTCGATGTACGGCGTGAGATGCTCTACGAACAGGGCGTTGACGTATATCCGTTCCATCTCAATCATCCTGCCGATGTAAGGTATGCGTGACAATACCATTAGCGGCGACTCGTATGTGGCGTTGGCTCTTGCGTAATATTCCGACACATTGTACCAGTTGCTGTTCAGGAGTTGGAACTCTCCCGTCCAGTTGTCGTTCCATCCTACGGGTATGTTTTCGTCCCTGAAGTTGGCATAGTCGAGGAAGTAGGAGTTTTGGCTCTTTGAAGTATAAAATCCTCCGCCCAACCTTAGCGATAGACTTCTAAGTGAATAAAGCCTTTTTATCCATGCCACGTCAAGCTCGAAGCGTTCGTATTCCATGTCAGCCTTGCCTGCATGTATGCCGCGTTCATAGTCTGTGGTGATTATAGGGCCGCCCCATCCGGCCGGTCGGAACTGTACTTGCAGTGACGGTGCAAGCGAATAGTACGACGTAGGGCGGCCTGCCATCTCGAAACCAGCCTTGTCTACAGCTGAACGTCGGTGGAATACGAGATCGGGTTTTACGCTCCATTGGTCGGACAAGTCGTAGTTGGCGGCAAACTTTATGTAGAAATCTTTGAAGTAGTCGAGGTTCATCTTGTCCCAGTCAATCGAGTCGAGAGTCTCATGTTTCACCTGGTCTACTATGCTGGAATTGGTAATCCTGTTGCCGTTTCCTATTTCCAAACCGACGTATCCGTTCCTTTTCTTGTTGAAATTGAACTTTACAGGGATATTGAAGTACAGTTGTTTCTGCTTGAACGAATAGCCTGCGTTGAAGGCTATGGAAAAGTCGCTGTTGAGCGAGAACTTATAACTGCCGTTAATCTTGAACTTGTATGTAAGGCCGCGCCGTCCGCTATAGCTCAAGTATAGAGGGTTGAGTATAGGCGAAATCCTGAATGCTCCCTGCCTGTTTGTTCCGAAGTTGCCTTTTGTCCTGTTGATGACGTAGTCTCCAAACGAGTTCCATAATATTTTTTTCCACATGCTCTCTTCTTTTTTCAGCCTTGTGGAGTCGGCTTTGTTGCGTGCAGAATCGTTCCTGGCATAAAGCTCCTTTATCTCTACGGGGAGAGGGTCGGGCCTTATTCCTGCCATCATCCGTGCATCGTGCGAGTTCACCACAGAATCCGGGAGGTATATTGGATTGTCGTAGACGGAATGGAACGATGCCTTGATTTTATTTCCTATGAAATGAAACGATGCGTCAATGTCGCATGTCTTAGGTAGCAGTGAGCGTATGCCTTTTTTGCCCATTTCAGCGGAAACGTGGAATTCCAACATGTCGAATTCTCCGCTGAAGTTGATTTTTATGATGCGTCCCGTATTTCTGTCGGTTATCGCCGAGCCGCTTACAAGCTGCGTATTGTACCGTTTCGGGCGGAACACTATTTCAGCCCTGTTGCCTGTAAGGTTGGTTATTGTATACCTGTAAAGGCTAACGTTATGGCGGTTGAACGGCGAAAGCAGCTGGTTGTCGATGATGGTTATTCCGTAAATATCTGGCAGCAGGTATTTGTTGAGTATCGTCATCGCGTTTTTGTGTCGCGGTATTGTGCCGGTGTTGAGTTGCAGCACGGCGTCCTTTACCGTGTTGTCCTTAATGTATATTGTGCTGTATGATTCGCCTGCGAACTCCCTGTGGCCGCGTGATATGGCATACATTGACGGCACCGTCATGAGCGTAAAGTTGCGTTTTTCGGTATTGAAGTAATACCTTATATATATATTCGTGTGCGTTCCGTTAAGGCTTACGGGCATACTTTGCCTGTAAGCCAGCACCCGTTGCAGTGTCAACGAGTCGGTGGCGGCTTTTGCATCGGCTGCAGATGGGCGGAACAGCAACAGCAAGACGCACAGTGCGACGAAGCCAAAACGGAGTTTCATAATGCAAATATACGAGTATTTTTCCAATCATATTAAAACCCTACAGTTAATTTTGGAATGTTTTGTCCAATATTTGTTTACAGTCAAGGCATTCTTGCCAGCAGGCTCTCTTGTATGGATTGCACGGTCTTTACGGCGTTTTTCCCCAACCTCGTCTATGTTTTAAGGTTTGACGGAATGTCACAGAAAGCTTTGTATACATTACAAAGTGTCAATTGGAAAATGTCTTGAAATACGGCCAAACTACATAGTTGTGACACTTGCAGTAGGTTGTTGTGCCTCCGGTGGCGTTTCCGGAATGTCGCAATATGTGTTCTTTTTAAGAACAACTGACTGTTTATCCCCATAGAAAATGCGGCTAAAATGGTTGTAAAAGACCGTCGACAGGAAGCCGAAAGATGGCTTTTTGTTGTGTAAAAGACGGTCTTTTGGCTGCCAATCAGGCGTGTTTCATTGCACACTGCATGGCCGTTGGCATGTAAGCTGTTGACTTTCCGGATGTTAGGTTTGCACACATTTCCTTTCGTTTTTTGCGGATTAGCCTGATAGTTATCAGAATACCGCATTGTGAGAGCGTTTGGAAAATCCATTATGTCATGCCTGGACGGTTTTTTGAAACATCCTGTAGTTGTGGCTGCATGATGTGAAACATCGTGTAGCCGGAAGTCATGCCGATTGGCGTAGGATGTTTTTCGCTGACAGCATGTTTGTTGCCGGATACATATAAAAACTGCACAAATAATTTGCTTGTGTGCAATAAATAGTCTATCTTTGCACAAATTTTTGAATTTTGTGCAATGGAATCAATACCAAGTTTCAACTCGTACATCGAGAAAAGCGTGATAGATAACTGGGACTGTGACGCACTTACCGACTACAAGGGTGTCACCCTGCAATATAAGGACGTGGCGCGCAAGATAGAAAAGCTGCACATCATGTTTGAGAACAGTGGCGTGCAGAAAGGTGACAAAATTGCCATCTGCGGTCGCAACAGTGCGAGCTGGGCCGTTGCATTCCTTGCAACGCTGACATACGGAGCGGTGGCCGTGCCTGTACAACATGAGTTTACGCCCGACCAGATATACAATGTTGTCAATCACAGCGAGGCCAAGCTGCTGTTTGTCGGCGACGTTGTGGCCAAGTCGGTGGATGCTACCAAGATGCCGAACCTCGAAGGCGTAATCTACATTCCAGACTATTCGCTGCTCGTATCGAGGACAGACAAGCTGACATTCGCGCGTGAACACCTGAATGAACTGTTCGGGAAAAAGTATCCCAAGGCGTTCCGTCCAAACCATGTGGCATACCACAGGGAAGCGGACCCGGACGAGCTGGCCCTAATCAACTATACCAGCGGCACGACGGGCTTCTCGAAAGGTGTCATGCTGCCTTACCGTGCATTGTGGGGCAACCTTGACATGACAATCAAGATGCTTGGCACGCACATCCCCAAACGTTCGAACACGGTGAGCATATTGCCGATGGCCCACATGTACGGAATGTCGTTCGAGTTTCTGTTCGAGTTCTGCCACGGATGTCACATATTCTTCCTTACACGTGTGCCAAGTCCTGCAATAATCGCACAGGCATTCACTGACATAAAGCCGGCGATAATAATAGCCGTTCCGCTTGTGGTTGAGAAAATCATAAGAAAAAAGGTGTTCCCAAAGATTCAGACGCACAAGATGCGCCTGCTTATGAACATGCCAGTAATAAGCAAGAAGGTGAAGCAGGGAATATGCGAGGAAGTTATGGAAGCTTTTGGCGGTAATCTATATGAAGTTGTGGTCGGGGGTGCGCCGTTCAACCAGGAGGTGGAGTCTTTCCTTAAAAGTATCGACTTCCCGATTACTGTGGGCTATGGTGCGACAGAGTGCGCCCCTATCATAACATATACCGATTACAGCGAATTTGTGCCTACTTCATGTGGAAAGCCGGTAATTCACATGGAGGTGAAGATTGACAGCCGTGACCCTGAAAACGTACCCGGCGAATTGCTCGCACGCGGAACAAACGTGATGCTTGGGTATTATAAGAACGAGGAAGCCACCCGTCAGGCTCTTGACAGTGACGGCTGGTATCACAGCGGCGACCTTGCCCTGATGGACAGCAATGGATATGTGTACATCAAGGGACGCATAAAGAACATGCTGCTTGGCGCCAACGGCCAGAATGTTTACCCGGAGGAAATCGAGGACAAGCTCAACAGCATGACACTTGTGGTGGAAAGTCTTATCGTGCAGAACGGCGACAAGCTTGTAGCCCTTATATACCCCGATTATGAAGAGGCGAAACATTTAGGCTTCTCCAAAGAAGATTTGAGGCATGTAATGGAGCAGAACATCATAGAACTGAACATGCTTATACCGTCATACAGCAAGATTGCGACTTTCAGGCTGATGGATGAAGAGTTTGAGAAAACTCCCAAAAAGAGCATCAAGCGGTATCTTTACAAAGATGCCGGCCTGTAAGGCTGATATGCGTTATTCCGAGGGGTACGGCCAAGAAAACCGTACCCCTCGGACGTTTAATTGAATATGTAGTGCCGGAAGATTGCGACAGGTGTAGAGGGGAAGGCGTTTGGATTTGTCGTACTTGATTAAATTCTCGTTAAACATTAAATTTTTTCGTGCGACAAACTTTCATGTTTTAATATTATTTCGTAATTTTGTGGCTGAATATATGAAAATATCATGTCACTTGTAATTGTTTCCATCTTGCTGATAGGCTATATCATTATCGCTACCGGACATGCCACCAAGGTAAACCGGGCGGCGATAGCGATGTTTGCCGGTACGGCAGGGTGGGTGCTTTACATCTGTTACGGTACGGATTTTGTCATGGGGCAGCACGCCGGGGAATATGCCGATTTCCTTGCCGGTGCCGCACCGACAAGCTCGAATGTCAAGCAGTACATAGCGGAAGACATATTTATAAAGTATGTGGGTAAAGGGGCGGAAATAGTGTTGTTCCTGCTTGCCACGATGACTATTGTCGAGATATTGAACAACAATGGCTGTTTTGACTTCTTGCAAGAGCTGATGAAGACACGTAACAGCAAGAAACTGCTGTGGATAATGTCGATAATGACATTTGCCATATCTGCCAACCTTGACAACCTGACGACAACAACGATGATGCTTGTAATAATGCACAAGCTGCTGCCCAACCGTCGGCAACGCATGATTTACGGGTGTGCGATAGTGTTGGCTGCCAATTGTGGAGGTGCGTTGACCGTAATAGGCGACCCCAACGGACTTGTGCTTTGGAGTACAGGAGCTGTGACGGCAACCGACTTTTCGGCTTCGCTCGCCCTGCCTTGCCTAATTGCGTGGTGGCTGCCTACTTATTGGTTGGGACGCAGTTTGCCTGAGCATACGGATTTGCAATCGTCCACAATGCCTTATCGTGGAGATGATACGAATTTGAACAAGTGGCAGCGCGTTCTGATGTTGATACTTGGCATAGGCGGTTTGTGGTTCATTCCGACATTCCACAACATAACAAAGTTGAGCCCGTTTCTCGGTGCGTTGTGTGTGCTTTCGTTCTTGTGGATTGTGAACGAGATATTCAACCGCAAACTGATGAACGTGGACCAGATGATGCAAAGGCCCGTACCGCGCGTGTTGCAATATGGGATAATACAGCTTATGCTGTTTGTCATGGGCATCATGCTTGCTATAGGGGCTGTACGCGAAACAGGAGCAATATCGCATATGGCCGCTTTCTGCGACGCCAATATACAAAATGTGTGGATAATGGGAGTGGTGACCGGTGCTGTCAGCAGCGTGCTTGACGCTTTTGCTTCATGTATGAGCTTTATTTCGCTTTATCCGGTTGTCGACGCTGGGAACCTTCAGCATTTAGCTGATTCTGAATATATGTCGTCGTTCGTTCAGAACGGTATTTATTGGAAGATTATAGCTTTCTGCTCCGCAATGGGCGGGAATATCCTTCCTTTGGGGTCTGTAAGCGGTCTCGCTCTTATGAAAATGGAACGCGTCCATGTAGGATGGTATTTCAAAAATGTTGGTTTTGTGGCCATGATAGGCTGGCTGTTAGGGCTTGCCGCCATGTGGGTTTTAAGTTGAATTGTGAAAAACAAAAAATATTATGGGGAAGATTAAGACTATAGGTATCATGACTTCGGGAGGTGATGCTCCCGGAATGAATGCCGCCATACGTGCGGTTACAAGGGCAGGCATATGCAACGGTTTCAAAATCAAGGGTATTTACCGTGGATATGACGGCTTGATAAACAATGAGATAGCCGATTTCACTACAGAAAACGTCAGCGGTATAATCATGTCTGGCGGTACTATCTTGAAAACTGCACGCAGTAAGGAGTTCACGACTCCGGAAGGCCGGCAGAAGGCTTATGACAACATGGTGGCAAACGAAATAGACGCTCTTGTGGTAATAGGTGGTAACGGTTCGCTTACAGGCGCGATGTTGTTTGCGCAGGAGCATGATGTGTGCTGTATAGGATTGCCCGGAACGATAGACAATGACTTGTATGGCACGGATTCTACCATAGGCTATGATACTACTCTCAATACTATTGTGGAATGTGTTGACCGCATCCGTGATACAGCGCAGAGCCATGAGAGGATTTTCTTTGTTGAGGTCATGGGGCGTGACGCCGGGT
Source organism: uncultured Prevotella sp. (assembly GCA_900551055.1). GTDB lineage: Bacteria > Bacteroidota > Bacteroidia > Bacteroidales > Bacteroidaceae > Prevotella. The sequence goes on from URUK01000001.1 coordinate 208,822, forward strand.
TCTTGGCACAGAACAGCGCCATTGCTTCAGGTGCCGAAGCAGCCATCATACCCGAAGACTCAACCGATGTAGACCAGCTTGCGCGTTTCATGGAGCGTGGAATAAGAAAAAGTAAGAAAAGCTGTATTGTCATTGTGTCGGAAAGCCCGAAGTGTGGAGCATTGTATTACGCAGACCGTGTACGTAATGAGTTTCCCGATTATGATGTGAGGGTGTCTATACTTGGCCACTTGCAACGTGGAGGAAGGCCTACTGCGCATGACCGAATCCTTGCAAGCCGTACTGGCGTAGGCGCAATTGACGCAATCATGCAGGGGCAGCGCAATGTGATGATAGGTGTACGAAACAATGAAGTCGTATATGTTCCGTTGAGTGAAGCCATACGTTCGGACAAACCGTTTGACAAGAAATTAATAACAGTTCTTGATGAATTGAGCATATAAGGAACAGTGTGAACATTAAAGTTGTTAAAATGGTATCTTTTGAATGCAAATAAAAGTTTATAGAACGATTTTTTAACTGACAGATACTTGCAGGAGAAAAACTATTTACTAATTTTGCGTTTTCGAAAAGATATACTTAAAAAATAATTATATGGAACAAATTAAAGGACATATTTCCCAGATTATCGGTCCTGTCATCGATGTGTTTTTTGACACAAATGGTGGAGATCCTGAGAAAGTGTTGCCTAAAATTTATGATGCGCTTGTAGTGAAACGTCCTGACGGGCGTGACCTTGTAATCGAAGTGCAGCAGCATATCGGCGAGGATACGGTTAGGTGTGTCGCAATGGATAATACCGACGGCTTGCAACGTGGGTTGGATGTGTTGTCTACAGGCCGTCCTATATTGATGCCGGCAGGCGAGCAAATTAAGGGCAGGATGATGAATGTCATCGGGCAGCCTATCGACGGTATGGCTCCACTGGATATGGATGGCGCTTATCCTATCCACTGTGAGGCTCCAAAGTTTGATGAGTTGTCTACTCATAAGGAAATGCTTGCCACGGGAATAAAGGTTATCGACCTGCTTGAACCGTATATGAAAGGCGGGAAAATTGGCTTGTTCGGCGGTGCCGGTGTGGGGAAGACTGTGCTCATAATGGAGCTTATCAACAATATTGCCAAAGGACATAGCGGTTATTCTGTATTTGCCGGAGTCGGCGAGCGTACCCGTGAAGGCAACGACTTGATTCGTGACATGCTGGAGTCAGGCGTTATACGTTACGGCGAGAAGTTCAAAAAGGCGATGGAAGAGGGCAAGTGGGATTTGTCCCTTGTAGACCCGGAAGAACTTAAGAAGTCACAGGCAACGCTTGTTTATGGCCAGATGAACGAACCGCCAGGAGCACGTGCTTCGGTCGCATTGTCAGGTCTTACCGTTGCGGAGGAATTCCGTGACCATGGAGGCAAGGACGGAGAAGCTACGGACATAATGTTCTTTATTGACAATATATTCCGTTTTACACAGGCAGGTTCAGAAGTCTCGGCATTGTTGGGACGTATGCCTTCGGCCGTTGGTTATCAGCCTACGCTTGCGAGTGAGATGGGTGCAATGCAGGAGCGTATTACTTCAACAAAGAATGGAAGTATCACATCCGTACAGGCTGTATATGTTCCGGCGGACGACTTGACAGACCCTGCGCCGGCGACAACGTTTACCCATCTTGATGCGACTACGGAGTTGAGCAGAAAGATTGCCGAACTTGGTATTTACCCTGCGGTAGACCCGTTAGGTAGTACATCGCGAATACTTGACCCGTTGATTGTGGGTAAAGAACATTATGAATGCGCACAGAGAGTTAAGGAAATATTGCAGCATTACAAGGAGTTGCAAGATATAATTGCAATTTTGGGAATGGACGAGCTTTCGGATGAAGACAAGTTGACCGTAAACAGGGCGCGCCGTGTTCAGAGATTCTTGTCGCAGCCGTTTACAGTGGCTGAACAGTTTACCGGACTGCCTGGTGTAATGGTTCCCATTGAGGAAACCATCAGGGGCTTCAATGCCATACTGGACGGCGAGGTGGATGACCTTCCGGAGCAAGCCTTCTTGAATGTTGGTACTATAGATGACGCAATAGCCAAAGGCAAAAAACTTCTTGAAGCTGCTAAAGGCTGACATAGCATATACGGATATGAGCTTAAAACTTAAAATAGTTTCACCCGAGAAAGTGGAATTTGACGATTACGTTGAAAGCGTAAAGGTTCCGGGCGTGATGGGCAATTTTGAAATACTTGACAATCACGCGCCCATTATCTCTGTGCTTCAAAATGGCATCGTTGAATATACCACAAAGGACGACAAAGGACAGTTGACTGTTTCGGGAGGTTTCGTTGAGGTGCATAAAAACGAGGTATCGTTATGCGTTGAAAAAACACAATGAGCGTACTTTCTGCATCTTTGTCGATATCTTATTTTGTTGTCATAGGGTTGGCTTATGTTAAGGGATATGATATTGTAAAGCGCTATTCTCCGAGCCATCTGGTGCATTTCTATCTCGTTATGGCGGCCATACGCATGATTTTGACGGCAACGATAGTGGTTGTATATGTGCTTTTATCCGACAACAGGGCTGATTCAATCAGATTTGCGGCAATGTTCATGTTAATGTATGCTGTGATGATGGTTGTGACACTGATATTAAAACATTAATAGAGAATGAACCATTTAATAAGGTTACTGTGTGTGACGGTATTGATGTTGCAAGCATTTGTGGGCACGGCTAAGGCTGCAGGCCAAGATGCTGACATAAAAGAAGTCGTGCTTGAGCACATTAAAGATTCTTATGACTGGCATATAACCGATATCGGTGACAAACCGTTGGTTATACATTTGCCTGTAATTGTTAACAGCTCTACAGGTTTCCATGTGTTCAGCAGCGCACGGTTTTCAGAAGAAGCCGATGCCAATGGATACAAGCATGGGCCTTTTAACCTTGCAATAGCGACAAAAGGTGATAATGCTGGAAAGATAGTAGAAATTGATAGTGCAGGCAAGGAGTCGCGTCCGTTTGACATTTCCATAACGAAGACGGTAGCCGTCATGTTTATAAATGTCATCATTCTGTTTTGTTGTATATTGATTCCGGCGCGTTGGTATCGCAACCGAAAGGTCAGTGACCCTGCTCCAAAAGGTTTTACGGGCTTTATAGAAATGCTTGTAATGTATGTTGTGGATGAGATAATAAAGCCAGGCGTAGGCAAGGGATACGAAAAGTACACTCCTTATCTGCTTACTTGCTTTTTCTTTATTTTCGTCTGCAATGTTATGGGGCTGATGCCGTTTCCTCCTGGGGGAGGAAATGTGACGGGCAATATTGCGGTCACATTCTTTTTGGCATTGTGTACATTTATCATCGTCCAGTTCAGTGGCAATAAGCATTATTGGAAAGATATATTTTGGCCGGATGTGCCGACATGGCTGAAAGCGCCTATACCATTGATTCCTGTAATAGAATTCGTTGGTATATTCACCAAGCCTTTCGCGTTAATGATCCGACTTTTTGCCAACATGATGGCCGGTCATGCGATTGCATTGGCTATAACTTGTATAATATTCCTTGTTGCGAGCAAGGCGATGGTAGTGTTCTTCAGCATGTCTGTGGTAAGTGTTGTAATGAGCATTTTCATGATGTGTCTTGAGTGTTTGGTATGCTTTATCCAGGCAATGGTGTTTACCATGTTGAGTGCTGTGTTCATTGGTTTGGCGAGGGTTGAGCCGGAACATAGCAAGTAAGTGTAAAAATAAAATTGAATAAACAATAAATTAACACAAACGATTATGATTTCATTATTATTAGCAACGGAAGTTGCAAAGTTGGGTGCCGCTGTAGGCGCAGGTCTTGCAGCCATTGGTGCAGGTATCGGTATTGGTAAGATTGGCGGTCAGGCAATGGATGCTATGGCGCGTCAGCCAGAAGTAATGAACAAACTTTTTACCAACATGATTGTTGCAGCCGCTCTTATAGAAGGTGTTGCCCTTTTTGCTGCGGTTATTGCATTCTTGTGTATTTAATAAGACGAGTCTGTCTTCGCGGTTGTAATGACGATTGCGAAGTTGCTCTTTCAAAAAACAGCGTATGGATTTATTGGTTCCAAGTACAGGCTTGCTATTTTGGATGACCGTCACGTTTCTCGTGGTTCTTGGCATCTTTTGTAAGTTCGGCTTCCCGGCGATAATTAAAATGGTCAATGGTAGGAAGGCTTACATCGATGACAGTCTGCGAAAAGCGCATGAGGCAAACGAAAAGTTGGCCAATATACAAAGAGAGAGTGAATCCATCTTGCAGGAAGCCCGTGAAAGGCAGGCCTTGTTGTTGAAAGAAGCCGCTGCTACGCGTGATGCAATAGTAGAGTCTGCTCAAGGTAAAGCGCGTGAGGAAGGCAATAGGCTTCTTTCGGAAGCCAAGGCTGAAATAGATAATCAGCGCCGGGCTGCAGTTGGCGACATCCGAAGGGAAGTTGCAACGTTAAGTGTCGAAATAGCGGAGAAGATACTCCGTGAAAAGCTTGGCAACGATAAGGCGCAGATGGATTTGATTGACCGTATGCTGGATGAAGTTTCTTCTGAAAAAAGGTAATTGTTTATGGATTTAGGATTAATATCGGTAAGATATGCGCGTGCTTTGCTTAAGGCTGGCATTGAAGAAGGGCGTGACGGTGATGTCTATACTGAGATGCAGACATTGGCTGACAGCTATATAAATGTTCCAGAACTAAAGTTTACCATAGATAATCCGATGCTCTCAAAGGCTGACAAGGAACAGTTGTTTCTTACGGCATCAGGCGGAAATCCTTGCGAACTGACAAAAAGGCTTTTCAAGTTGGTATTGAAGGAGGACCGCGAGAGTGTTATGCAATTTATTGCTAATTCATATATCACATTATACCGGAAGCAGAAAAATCTAATCCGTGCTAAACTTTTAACCGCTACTACCGTGTCTCCTGCCATTGAACAGAAGTTGCGGAATTTGGTGGAAAGTAAGACGAGTGGAACTGTAGAATTTGAGACTAAGACAAATCCTGAATTGATAGGAGGCTTTATATTGGAGTATGATACATACAGATTGGATTTGAGCGTCAAATCTATGTTGAATTCCATTTTGTCAAAACTTAAGTAACAAACGATTGTAGTTTATAATATGTCAGATAAAATTAAACCGAGCGAAGTCTCACAAGTCCTTCTCGACCAACTCAAGGGCATAAGCGGCAGTGCCAAGTTCGACGAGGTGGGCACGGTGTTGCAGGTCAGCGATGGCGTTGCCCGTATTTACGGACTGCGCAATGCGGAGGCTAACGAATTGCTTGAGTTTGAGAACGGTACGATGGCTATCGTCATGAACCTTGAAGAGGACAATGTCGGATGTGTGCTTTTAGGCCCTACTTCAGACATTAAGGAAGGAATGCACGTAAAGCGTACCAAGCGTATTGCCAGCATTAAAGTCAATGACAATATGCTGGGGCGAGTTATAAATCCCCTTGGACAGGCCATAGACGGGAAAGGCGATATTGACTTGACCGGATCTTTTGAAATGCCGTTGGATCGTAAAGCTCCAGGAGTGATTTACCGTCAGCCAGTGAAAGAGCCTCTGCAAACCGGACTTAAAGCCGTAGACTCGATGATTCCAATCGGGCGAGGGCAACGTGAGCTTATTATCGGCGACCGCCAGACGGGAAAGACGGCGATAGCTGTCGATACGATAATTAATCAAAAGAGTTTCTATGATGCCGGCAAGCCTGTATATTGCATTTATGTGGCCATAGGGCAAAAGGCTTCAACAGTGGCGGCATTGGTTGCCAACTTGAAGGAGCATGGGGCGATGTCTTATACAATAGTCGTGGCCGCTACGGCTGCCGATCCAGCCGCCATGCAGTATTATGCACCTTTTGCAGGTGCTGCAATAGGCGAGTATTTCAGGGACAGGGGATATTCTGCGCTTGTTGTATACGATGACTTGTCAAAGCAGGCTGTGGCATATCGTGAGGTATCACTTATCCTCCGCCGTCCTTCGGGACGTGAGGCGTATCCAGGTGATGTGTTCTATCTGCACAGCCGTCTGCTTGAACGTGCCGCAAGGATTAACGACCAACAGGAAGTTGCGGAGCAGATGAACGATTTGCCTGAGTGCATGAAAGGGCACGTAAAGGGCGGAGGATCGCTTACGGCGTTGCCGATTATCGAGACGCAAGCAGGTGACGTGTCAGCGTATATTCCTACTAACGTGATTTCCATCACTGACGGACAGATATACCTTGAAGCAGATTTGTTCAATCAGGGTTTCCGTCCAGCAATAAATGTTGGTATTTCAGTGAGCCGTGTCGGTGGTTCTGCGCAGATAAAGAGCATGAAGAAAGTGGCCGGAACGCTGAAGATAGACCAGGCACAGTACAGGGAGCTGGAGTCATTCTCAAAGTTCTCGAGTGATATGGATGCTGTCACGGCAATGACTCTCGACCGTGGACGAAAGAACAATCAGTTGCTCATACAGCCGCAGTACAGCCCTATGCCTGTAGGTGAGCAAGTGGCAATTCTTTATTGCGGTACACACGGCTTGATGCACGATGTGCCGGTGGAGAAAGTCCGTGAATGCCAGGATACATTCTTGGAGAAGATGCGTTCATCGCATTCCGATGTCATCGACACACTTGCCAGCGGCAAGATTGGCGATGAGGAGACTACTGTCATCGAGTCTGTAATGGCAGACATTGCAGGCCAGTATAAAAACTGATTGATTTATGCCGTCGTTAAAGGAAATAAAAAACCGCATATCGTCTGTAAACAGCACGCGTAAGATTACCAGTGCGATGAAGATGGTGGCTTCGTCAAAACTCCATCATGCACAGGTGATGATTGAAAATATGCTGCCTTATGAGACGATGCTTGAACATATCCTCAAAAGTTTCTTGGCTTCAGAGGTAGATGCCACGACAGTGTATAGTGTCGAGCGTCCTGTCAAGCGTGTCGCGTTGGTAGTGTATTCTTCAAACAGCAGCCTTTGTGGCGGCTTTAATGCCAATGTCATCAAGATGATGCAGCACGTCGTCGACGAATACAAGGATTTGGGTAAGGACAACGTGATATTATATCCCGTTGGTCGCAAGGTGGCAGAAAAAGTCGCCAAGCTGGGGCTTTCATGCTCTGGTGACTATTCGGGCATGGCTGACAAGCCTTCTGTAAATCCTTGTATAGACTTGGCAGAAACGCTTGCCAAACAGTTTGTCGCCGGCGAGATAGACCGTGTTGAAATTATATATCATCATTTCAAGAGTGCCGGTTCGCAAATTCTTACGCGTAAAACGTTACTTCCGATTGACGTAAAAAGTGAACTTGAGTTTGACGATGAGCGCGATCTTTCATCGAATATTGCAACTCTCGAGGCACAGGAATATTTGAGAAAGAAAGGGCAGAGGTCTACAGCATCCGAGAGGGAAGAGGTAAAACCCCTCAATGACAATTTCATTGTAGAGCCGGATATGGATACAGTGTTGTCAATGTTGATACCAAAGTTGTTGCACCTGATGGTTTATACAGCTTTGCTTGACAGCATCGCCAGCGAACATGCGGCCCGTATGGTTGCTATGCAGACCGCGACCGACAATGCCGACGAACTTTTGCGTGAGCTGAACCTGCAATACAACAAGAGCCGTCAGCAAGCCATTACGAACGAGTTGCTTGACATTGTCGGAGGTTCGGTTAACAATTGATGGTAAAACGACAGTATGGTAGTCCGATTATAGGCTGGCTATGATATTCTAAAAGGTGGCTTTTTGCTTTGCAAAAGGCCGCCTTTTATGTTGTCAAAGACCGTCTTTCATATTCCGAAAGGCCGCCTTTGGGGATGTTTCTCATAAACTATTGGCTTACAACGCGTTGCATCTTCTCTTAAATTCCGCACATGTTATGGCCGTTGCAATAGCGACGTTCAAGCTGTCAATGCCTTCTGTCTTGCTGTACGAGGGTATGTATAGTGTGCGGTTCGCTTTTTCCATGATTTCCTGTGATACGCCGTTTCCTTCGTTGCCCATGACGATAATGCCTTTTGTTGACAGTTCTTGGCTGTATATGTTGCCGCCTTCGAGCGATGTGGCGTATATCGGAATGCCGTCGGGCAGGTTGTCCAAAGTTTTTGCAAGGTCGGTGTAAACGATGTTTACACGTGCAATGCTGCCCATCGTTGCTTGTACAACTTTGGGATTGAACGCGTCGACAGTGCCTTCGTTGCATAGTATTGTGGATATGCCAAACCAGTCGGCTATGCGTATTATCGTTCCAAGGTTGCCCGGGTCTTGCACTTTGTCCAATGCAAGGCACAATTCCTTGTTGCATGTTTCAGCGTTGAATGTGTTTTGAGGAATAGGAAATATGCCTATAACCTGTTGCGGATGCTGGAGGAAGCTTAACTTCCTTAATTCATCATCGGAGGCAACTATGCATTCGGCTGCGTTGCTGCTTGCGTGTTTGTCAAACCATTCTTCTGTGGCGATAATGGTTTTCGGCTGCGATACGGCAGCCAGGTCGCCTACAGTTTTAGGTCCTTCTGCAACAAAAAGGCCACTTCGTTCACGGTTCTTCTTGCTTTCAAGAGAACGTATGAATTTTATCAGATTTTTGCTAATCATATTGTTTTCCTGCTTTGGGCTAACAAAAATACTAAATAATTATTATTTTTGCATGATAAAAAACGATTAAGTGATAAAACAAGCGTCATATGCGGTAGCCTGTTTGTTGTGTGGGGCTTTTGTTGCGGTACTCCTTTCGGGATGTTCCGTGTCAAAGTTCATACCTGACGGACGCTATATGCTGGACGATGTTGAAATAAAATCAGACGTAAAGGGCCTTGACACGTCGCAGTTCGAGCAGTATGTGCGGCAAAAAAGCAATTCCAAATGGTTTTCGTTGTTTAAGATACCTTTGGGCACTTATGCTCTTGCCGGTCGTGATACTACTAAATGGATAAACCGTAAGTTAAGGGCGATGGGCGAAGGTCCGGTGCTGTTCGATTCTGTGCAGGCTGAACTTACGTGCGCCGATTTTGGTGGAGTGTTGCGTGGTTTGGGATATGTCAGGGGCAGTGCCGATTATAGTTTGAAGTTCGGCAAGAAGAAAAAGGTGAAGGTTGTGTACAATCTTCACCCAGGGGTGAGATACCATGTGCGCAGCATCGATTACGACATACAGGATGCACGCATCGATTCGTTGTTGAAGACTGTGGGAAACAACCATTCGAAGTTGCGTGTGGGAATGCCGTTCATTGCCAATGTGCTTGATGAAGAGCGTAGCCGCATAACAGATTTGCTTAACAACAATGGATATGTAAACTTCCACAAGGACTTTATTTCGTTTTCTGCCGATACGGTCAGGGGAAGTTCGGAAATAGGTCTGACCCTCCATCTGCATAAGTTTATAGCTTCAGGTGGCGGAGAGGAGAGTGAACATAAGCAATACACAATAGGCAACATAAAGTATCATGCAACGGGCGAACTTGACGAAATACCGTTACGCCGTTCTGTGTTGGAGGAAAACACCTTGCTTCAGCCGGGGAATCTGTATAATGCTGACGACTTACAGAGGACATACAACAGGTTCGGGCGGCTGCAGATAGTGAAATACACAAATATAAAGTTTACAGAACGGCCTGACACCAATGTTCTCGACTGCAACATCGGCATAAGTACCAACAAGATAAACAGCATAAGTTTTCAGCCTGAAGGTACAAATACAGCTGGCGATTTTGGCGCAGCCGCTTCGTTGGCTTACGAAAACAGAAACCTTTTCAATGGTGCGGAGCATTTCAGTATAAAGTTGCGTGGCGCATTCGAGGCGATAACGGGTCTTGAAGGATACCAGAACCAGAACTATGAGGAGTACAGCCTTGAGACAAGGTTGGTGTTCCCACGCTTCCTTGTTCCTTTTTTGTCAAAGAAATTCAGACGGCAGTCAACCGCCGTTTCGGAGTTGTTTATAAGCTATAACATGCAGAACCGGCCTGAATTTCACCGGCGTGTGTTTTCCGCCGGATGGCGTTATAGATGGAACGATACGTCCGGGCGGAGAAGCTACAAGGTTGATTTGCTTGATTTGAACTATATTTATATGCCTTGGATTTCAAACACTTTTAGGGATGAATACCTTAATGATGTAAACAACATAAACTCCATATTGCGTTACAATTATGAGGATTTATTCATAATGAAGCTTGGCTTCGGAATGTCGTATAACAACGGCAGCGAGGCGTTCAAGGTTAATGTGGAAACATCTGGAAACCTGTTAAGTGGAATATCGCACGCTCTTGGGGGTAAACGTAATAGCGAGAACCAGTACACTTTGTTCAACATCGCTTTTGCACAGTATGTGAAAGGGGATTTTGACTATACAAAAGTGCTCGACATAGACAGAAACAACAGTCTTGCGTTTCATTTTGGTTTGGGCATAGCCTATCCATATGGCAACAGTAAGGTGTTGCCGTTTGAGAAACGTTACTTTTCAGGCGGTGCAAACTCTGTCAGGGGATGGAGTGTGAGAGGGCTTGGGCCTGGAAGTTTTAAGGGAACAGACGGGGCGATAGACTTTATCAACCAGACCGGCGACTTGAAGCTGGATTTGAACTTGGAACTGCGTTCGTTCTTGTTTTGGAAAGTTTATGGAGCTTTGTTCGTCGATGCTGGCAATATCTGGACACTGCGCGCTTATGAGGAACAACCTGGTGGACAGTTCCGTTTCAAAGACTTTTACAAGCAGATAGCTGTTTCATACGGACTTGGAATAAGGTTTAACTTCGATTTCTTCATCCTTCGTTTTGACATGGGAATGAAAGCCATCAATCCCGCTTACGATACAAAAGAAGAGCATTATGCGATATTCCACCCTGATTTCAGCCGCGATTTTGCCTTTCACTTTGCAGTAGGCCTTCCATTTTGACATGCCATTTGCTGTGCCGTTTCACCAAAGTTATTGTATAGTCGGCTTGTTCTGTCATTTTTCCGGCTCTGCCAAGAGTGTCGATACGCATGAAATTGAAAACCCTGTAACATGCTGTGGCGGTCGTGTCATTGATGATGTTTATGCTCAATGCCTTACAAGTGGCGCCTTTGTCTTGTGCTTTTAGGATGTCAACGTCTTCCTGCTGCATGTTACTGGCCAAGAAACTTAGCCATGCGGCAGATTCTTCGGTACAGAACATACGTGAGTCTGCCAATCTGAAATTGAAGTAATTTTCTGCAAAGTTGTCGGCCGTTGATTTTATTCTGTTCTTTTCTTTTTCTTCTGCCGGTTGCGAACATGAACTGGCGAGCATTATGATGAAACAGAAGAAAACCATAATATAATTTTTCATATCAAAGTTTTAATTTTTTACAAAGATATTAATTTATTTTTGTCGGAAATCCATTTCTTTATAATTTTGCAGTCAAAAATATCAGAAATGTTGAAATTCATGTCTTTCGGCAGCGGAAGTTGTGGAAACTGTTATTATATATGTACAGGCAATCATGGCATACTGATAGACGCAGGCATAGGCATCCGTAAGATGAAAAAGTATTTTTCCGATTATGGCCTTAGCTTCGATGACGTGAAAGGTATAATTGTTACGCACGACCATGCTGACCATGTAAAGGCTGTGGGGGTATTAAGTGATGCTTACAACCTGCCAGTATATGCAACAGTGAGAGTGCATGAAGGCATAAGGCGCAATTATTGTGTTCACAAGAAAGTTGCCGCGGACAATGTCAGGATTATAGGAAAAGGCGAAGAGTTTGCCTTAGGCGAATTTATGATAAAGGCTTTCGATGTGCCACATGACAGCCTTGAAAATGTCGGTTTTACGATTAGGTATGGTGGATCGGTGTTTTGCCTGATGACAGATATAGGCCATGTTACAGATGAGGTGTCGCATGCTATCGGTTTAGCCGATTATCTGGTGATAGAGGCCAATTACGACGATGAGATGCTTTGGTCTGGAACTTATCCCGATTATCTGAAAAAGCGTGTTTCCGGCGGCATGGGACATTTGTCGAACAAGCAATGTGCATGCGCTATACGGGATTATGCATCGGATAGGTTGCACCATGTATGGCTGTGCCACTTGAGCGAGGAAAACAATCACCCGGAACTTGCACGTAAGACAGTGGAGACCAGGCTACAGGAATTTGGTGGAAAAGGCCTGGGCAAAGTTTGCGTGGATGTTTTTCGAAGGAATGTTCCAAGCCTGATGTTCGAACTTGAATGACTTTAAATAAATAATGTTTATGAAAAGGATTTTAACTAAAAGTGCAATGTTGTGCACGCTTGTGTTTGCCAGTGTTCAGGCAGATGCACAGATTAGTCTTGGCAACATTTTGAAGAATGTGGTGTCTGGCGACAAGAAAGAAACAACTACAACAACTGAAGACGATAGCAAATCGGGCGGTATCTTGTCGGCTTTGACGAGCGTATTCTCAAATAGTAAAGTTGCAACGAAGGACAAAATAGTTGGTACATGGGTTTATGAAGAGCCGGCTGTAGTTCTTTCAAGCGAAAACAAATTGAATAATTTGGGCGGTAAGCTGGCTTCGGCTGCAATTGAAAACAAGCTTAGAACGAAGCTTGAGGGATATGGTTTCAAAAAAGGAAGTGTTAAGATGGAATTTGACAGTGAAGGGAATTTTACTCAAACATTCCTTGGTAAGAACCTCAAGGGTACTTATACAATAGAAGACAAGAACATAGTGCTGAAATATGGAGGCAAGGTTTCACAAGTGATAGGTACGACACAACTCGATGGCAACAATCTTCTTATAGTTATGGATGTTTCGAAGTTGTTGAAATATGTCAATGTTCTTGGCGATATAACACAAAACTCCGTGTTGGGGACGGCTACTTCTTTTTTAGACAGCATGGATGGTTTGGAGTGCGGCTTAAAGCTTGTAAAAGAGTGATTGTCGATAAAAAGAGTTAAAAAACTTAATTAAGTACAGAGTATAAGCTGCTTTTATCGTGTAAAAGTATTACCTTTGCAGCCGCTATTACGAGATAGTAGCATTATTCAAACTTAATAACACATTAAAGAATGGCAACAAAAATCAGATTGCAGCGTGGCGGCCGTAAAGGCTATGCTTTTTACCGCATCGTCATTGCTGATGTAAGAGCGCCACGTGATGGCAGGTTTACAGAGAAAATCGGTACGTACAATCCTAACACAAATCCTGCTACGGTAGATTTGAACTTTGACCGTGCGTTGTATTGGGTTGAGACGGGTGCGCAGCCGACAGATACAGTCCGCAACATCTTGAAGCGTGAAGGTGTGTATTTGATGAAGCATCTTCGTGGAGGAGTAAAGAAGGGGGCTTTTGATGAAGCTGCAGCTCAGGCTAAGTTTGAGGCATGGAAGGCAGATAAAGAAAAGGGCTTGGAGCAGATCCGTGAGAATGAGGCAAAGAGCAAGAAAGAAGCCTATGCCAAGAACCTGGAAGCGGAGAAAAAGACAAACGAGGCTGTAGCAAAGAAAGTTGCTGACAAGAAAGCGGCTTTGGCTGCGGAAAAGGCAGCGAGTGAAGTTTCTGAAGAGGCTTCTGCCGAAACTACTGCGGAAGAAGCTCCGGCTGAAGCATGAGGATGTATTGACTTTGTATAACAAACATTTAATTTGTTATAATGCAAAACGGCGAAGGAAAAATCCTTTGCCGTTTTGTTTTTTACCATGGCCTTATGCATAAGTTGCTATAAACGGATTCAATGTTATTATAAATTTACAGCCGTGGCAGCTGTGACAACATGTTTTTCAATCTGATGGCAATTCTTGGCATAGGTTCGGCTACGGTCAGGCCTACGAGTTCTTTTTCGTTTGCGATATCGTTGATTATGCGTACAACTTCGTCCATCTTCATTCCGTTCGGTACGACTCCTACGGCTGCGATGATATCAGTAGGGTCGAGCACGTCCATGTCAAAATGTACAACAACATGTGACGCTCCGCACCTTTTTAGCCAGCTTGTCACGGTGGAACTGTCGGTAGCCACGTCCTCTGGTGTAAGGTGTTTTATTCCGTATTCATGTTGGCGCACTTTTACTTCGTCGCGTTCCCAGTCGCGCAAGCCGACGAATAGAATCTTATCCGGGGATATTTTAGCAGGCTGTTGTGAAATGATTTTCTTGTCGCCAAGCCCCATACAGGCTGTTACAGCCATTGCATGGTAACCCGTATATACATCGCCAGGCAGTGTGATGTCCGGGTGCGCGTCAATCCAAACCATCGCAATGTCCTCCTTATATTTATTGGCAAGATAAGTGAACGGTGCAACGCTTACCGAGCATTCGCCTCCCAAAGTTATGATTTTGTCGGGTCTTTCAATGTTTAAGATGTCTAATGCCGCTTTGGTCTGCAACGCAATGTCGTCGCGGTCGAGCACGCCGTCAACTGTCTTTCGTTCCTTTATATCGGTGTTTATAGGGACAGTGAACTTATGTTGTCCGTTGTCAGGGGCAAGGAAATCAAGAAGTTGTGCTCCGAGGAAATATCCCCTTGCAGCCAATGCCGGGTCACTGATTTCCGGAATCCATCTTGTTATGTCGCCGCCTTGCCATTGTGGATAAATCAATCTGATAGTCTTTGCGCCCATTTCGTTTGTTTTTGTTTTATATTGTAAGTTGTTTCGTGCAAAGTTAATTATTTCGTGATTAATGGCAAAGTCCTTAGATATATGTTTAATTCTTTTTATGCTTATTGCCTTCGTCTGGTAAATGTTATACGCCTAAAAGCTGAATATGGTAATATTAATATGTAACTTTTTATGTCTCCGTATGATGCAGATACTGTGTCAGATAAACGGCCTTTTACATATATGGAATTTCCTGCTCCGCCACTTGGCGGCTTCTGCGAGAGAATCATTGTAAATGATTGGAAAAGATGCGCGATATTGCAAATATTGTGAGGAAAATGTTTGAGAAGGCTGTTGTTTTACTAATTTTGCGAGGAATTTAATGTTGAAAGGTTATGAAACTTATAGCAGACAGCGGCAGCACGAAGACTGACTGGTGTGTGGTTGACGGAGGAAAGGCGGTATTCCGGTTTTCCGGCCAAGGCATAAATCCGTATCAGCAGGGCGAGGACGTGATAGAGAATATTGTCATGGAAGAGGCCGCAGGACAGTTAGGTGACATAGGGAAGATTACGGAAATAGAGTTTTACGGTGCCGGATGCCGTGATGAAAAGATTGCGGTGGTAGAGGGCGTGCTGCGCAGGACGTTCGCAAATGCCGGCAGGGTAGAGGTGTGTTCGGATATGCTCGGGGCGGCGCGCGCGCTGTTTGGGATTGATGAAGGCATTGCCTGCATACTTGGCACTGGTGCGAACTCCTGCTTGTATGACGGCAAACGGGTAGCGGCCAACGTGCCGCCGCTGGGCTATATACTCGGCGATGAGGGCAGTGGGGCCGTGCTCGGCAGGCTGTTTATCAATGCCCTGTTCAAGGGTGGACTGCCTGTGACAATGCGCGACGAGTTTTTAAACGCGACGGGGCTTACTCTGGCGGATATTATAAATAAGGTGTATCGTGAACCGTTGGCAAACCGTTTCCTTGCAAGTACTTCGCTGTTTATTCATAATCATTTGTATGATAATGATTTAAGAAGGTTGGTTATAGCTAATTTTAGGAGCTTTTTCAAGCGTAATGTCAATCTTTACGGACGGCACGACCTGTCTGTCGGGGCAGTGGGAAGCATAGCCTTTTATTATGAAAAAGAGTTTCTTGAAGCCGCTGTGGCGGAAGGTTATAAGGTGGCAAGGGTGATAAAAAGTCCGATGGACGGGTTGCTGACTCGTGAGAGGAAGTTTTGCGGATAGGCAGAATGTAGTTTTCTCTTGTAAAGCTGCTTCAAGCAGGGCTTTTCCTGCGTTAAAACGTGGCGTTTAGTCCGCCAAAGCATTCCGCTTTGGCGGACTAAACGATAATGCATGTTTTAAGGAAACATATAAGATGGCTTTCCATACAAGTGGGTATCTTATTTGATATTTTTTTATGCGATTGTTATAGCCATGTTCTCATATACCTAAATTGCGGACGAACCGCTTTCCTTTTATGGCTATAAATCGCTTGTCTGGCTTTTGGGGTTCCAATGCGCTACAAAAGACGGCAAATCGCATTGCAAAAGATGGTTTTAGCGAGTGAAAGACGGCATTTCGCAAACTCTTGAATGGCCTCTGTTATCAATGCCGTTCAAAGGTCGTGTCCCAAATACGTGACATCTGGTTGCAAACAAGCATTCATGGCTGTATGAAAATATAACCGAATATAAGACCGTTTTTCAAAAATAAAATGTAATTTTGCGCACAAAAAGATAAGGAATGAAGAAAGTAGGCAAAAAGAAATTTGTAATTCCGGCTGTGCTTTGTCTTGCCGTGATACTGTTCTTGTGCTATTATTATTTTTTCACCTCGATGCTTCATGGTGATGGCAGCCGCCTTGTATATGTTGACGATGATGACAATATAGATTCCGTATATGTCAAATTGGATGGAATGTCGTCATCTCATGCGATGGCGGCTTTCAAGACATTGGCACGCCATAGCTCTTATGAGGAGCACATCCGCACAGGATGCTATGAGATAGAACCGGGTGATTGCGCCATAACCGTGTTCAGGAAACTCAAGAACGGTTTGCAGACATCAGTCAGGTTGACCGTGCCGAGTGTGCGTACTACAGACAGGCTTGCCGGTGTTCTTGCCGGAAAACTGATGGTCGACAGTGCTTCCATATATAAGGCTTTGACCGACTCGGCTGTATGCGCGCAGTACGGCTATACGCCGGAAACGGTAATCTGCATGTTCATACCCAACACTTACGAGGTTTATTGGAATATATCCGTAAAAAGCCTTCTCGACAAAATGAACAAGGAGAGCAAGAAGTTCTGGAACTTCGAGCGGACGCAGAAAGCGCAGGCTATGGGATTTACCAAAGAAGAAGTTATGACGCTGGCAAGCATAGTGGACGAAGAGACCGCTAACGATGCGGAAAAACCGATGGTGGCCGGCATGTATTTCAACAGGCTTAAGGCTGGAATGCCGCTTCAGGCCGACCCAACCGTGAAGTTTGCCCTTAAGGACTTTGGCCTACGCCGCATATACCACAATATGCTGAAAGTGGACAGCCCTTACAATACTTATATGAATACAGGCTTGCCTCCAGGTCCTATCAGGATGCCGTCGGTGGCCGGTATTGACGCCGTGCTCAATCATATACATCATAAGTACTTGTATATGTGCGCCAAAGAGGACTTTAGCGGAACACACAATTTTGCGGAGACTTATGGCGAACATCTGCAAAACGCAGCCAAGTATTCGGCGGCATTGAACAAAAGGGGAATAAAATAGTTGCGGTTATAGTGTCTTGAGGTTATGCGGTTTTTATGTTATTGAACAGTACGACATGAAACCATATTGCCTCAAAACCGTAAAACCTCATAACCATATAACCTCAAAACCGTAAATAAATATGACTACAGAAGAGAAAAATACAGAAGAGAAGAAGGGGCTTAGCTTCGTCGAGCAAATGGTGGAGAACGATTTGGCTGAAGGAAAGAATGGAGGCCGCATACAAACACGGTTCCCGCCGGAGCCTAACGGATATTTGCATATAGGACACGCCAAGGCCATTTGCATGGATTTCGGCGTAGCGGAAAATTACGGAGGCATATGCAACCTGCGTTTCGACGACACCAACCCGAGCAAGGAAGATACGGAGTATGTAGATTCGATATTGAATGATATAAAATGGCTCGGCTTCCATTGGGCGAACGTCTATTATGCTTCTGATTATTTCCAGCAGCTGTGGGATTTCGCCGAATGGATGATAAAGGAGGGTAAGGCATATGTTGACGAGCAGACAAGCGAACAAATAGCCGAGCAGAAAGGCACTCCGACGCAGCCTGGAACTCCGTCGCCATACAGGGACAGGCCGATAGAGGAAAGTCTTGCGTTGTTTCATAAGATGAACACTGCGGAGGCAAAGGAAGGTTCTATGGTTCTTCGTGCCAAATTAGACATGGCAAACCCAAACATGCATTTCCGCGACCCGATAATGTACCGTATAATACATACGCCCCATCATCGCACAGGAACAAAGTGGCACGCTTACCCGATGTATGACTTTGCGCATGGACAGAGCGATTTTTTTGAGGGCGTGACCCATTCAATCTGCACCCTCGAGTTTGTGCCCCACCGTCCCCTTTACGACAAGTTCATAGACGAACTCAAGATATACAAGGGAGAGGTAGATAACATGCACGACTTCCGTCCGAGGCAGATAGAGTTCAACCGTCTCAACCTTACTTATACCGTGATGAGCAAACGCAAGCTGCATGCGCTGGTAGACGAAGGTTTGGTGAACGGTTGGGATGACCCTCGCATGCCTACATTGTGCGGAATGCGCCGCCGCGGATATTCTCCTGAAAGTATCAGGAACTTCATAAAGAGTATCGGTTACACCAAGTTTGATGCGCTTAACGACGTTGCCCTGCTGGAAGCGGCTGTGCGTGACGACCTTAACAAACGGGCAATAAGGGTTTCTGCAGTGCTCAATCCGGTAAAACTTGTCATAACCAATTATCCTGATGGGCAGACGGAGAAGATGGAAGCAATTAACAATCCGGAGAACGAAGCTGACGGAACACATGCAATTACATTTAGCAAGAACTTGTGGATAGAGCGTGACGACTTTATGGAAGACGCTCCTAAAAAGTTTTTCCGCATGACTCCGGGACGTGAAGTACGCCTAAAGAACGCTTATATTATAAAATGTACAGGTTGCACAAAAGATGCAGACGGCAATATCGTTGAAATACAGGCGGAATATGACCCTGAGAGCCGTAGCGGCATGGAAGGTGCCAACCGAAAAGTGAAAGGTACTCTGCATTGGGTCTGCGTCGACCACTGTAAAAAGGCGGAGATAAGGATTTACGACCGTCTGTTCAATGTCGAAAATCCGTCTGCCGACGAACGTGATTTCAGGGCTCTGCTTAACCCCGACTCACTTACGGTCAAGACAGACTGTTACGTTGAAGACTATGCTGCAGACTGCAAGCCGGGAGAATATCTGCAGTTCCAGCGTATCGGGTATTTCATGGCCGACCTTGATTCTTCGGACAGCCATCTTATATATAATAAGACGGTAGGGCTGAAAGATACATGGTCGAAAATAAACAAAGGGTGAATGTGAATGTCATATAATTCAGAAGATTATTTCCTTTCAAACGAATTCAAGTCAGTTCTGAATAGATTTAAAGAAGCGGAAGCAAACGGGACTTATGCCATGCTTGATTCAGATGAACTGGCTGACGTTGCCGAGTATTATTATAATAACGGCAACGTCAATTATGCTTTGGATATCATCGAAATGGCCCTGTCGGTCTACCCGGGAAGCACTGCTCCGCTGCTTTTCAAAGCACGTATAATGCTGATTGATAACCATGACAGTCCAAAAGCCGAAATGTATACAGAACAGATTGCAGACAAATCAGATTTGGACTATCATTACATGAAGGCGGAAATAATGTTGGCTGACGGTCATGCTGACAGGGCGGATGAATATCTTGAAGCAAAGTTTGAGGAGGTAGATGAAGAAGATCTGAATTATTTTGCAATAGACTCTGCCGAGTTGTTCATTGATTACGGTGATATTGCAAGGGGAGGAAAGTGGCTTGACCGCTCGACTGAGACCGATTCTGCCGAATATAAAGAGCAGAAAGCAAGGATAATGTTGGAAAAGGGTAATTACGAGAAAAGTGAAGAACTATATAACGAACTCATTGACGAGAACCCGTATTCAACACAATATTGGAACTCTCTTGCTTCCTCCCAGTTTTTTCGTAACAACATAGAAGAGTCGATACGCAGTAGTGAATATTCAATAGCCATAAATCCTAACAACGTGTCGGCATTGCTTAACAAGGCTAACGGATTGTACAATTTGGGGAATTACGAGGAAGCACTGAAGTTTTATCTTAGATATAACAAGCTTTGCCCCAACGATGAGTACGGTGAAATGCTTATTGGTTTTTGCTACATGTTGCTCGACGATTACGAGGAAGCTATCAGGCATTTTGAAAAATCCGAGGCTCTGTCTGATCCCCAATCGCCTAATCTTGTAGATATATACAAGGATTGGGCCTTTGCCTTATGCCGTCTTGGAAGGATGAAAGAGTGCTTGGCTGTGCTTGACAAGGCTTCTTTATTGGACTGTGACCAAAATGAAATGCTGGTTTACAAGGGCAGCCTTTTGCTGGGCTGCGGATATCATGAAGAAGCCAAGAAGTATTTTATACGTGCGATAAAAGATTCAGGATATTCTCCGAAAGTTTTTATGGATATAGCCACAATCGTGTATGAAAGCGGCGACATAGAGGTTGCGTACAAAATGTTCAAGGCGTTGTTCTCCTCTCATGTGAACTGGACTGACGGTTATGCGTATTTAGCAGCTTGCTGTTATGATTTGGGTAAACAGCATGAATTTCTTGAAAACCTTGAAAAAGCGGTAGAATATTCGCCGAAAGAAGCAAAACTTTTACTTGGCAAACTATTCCCTGACGGCATGGAACCGAAAGATTATTATGATTATATGTCTTACAAAATGGGCGGTAAATAGTTAAAGGCTGTTTAAAGCTTAATGCAAAAGAACAAGGCTGAGGATTTTTTCAATATGGCTTGAACGTGTGCGCCATTGCTATTTGTAAAGCGAAACAATAATCTGTTTTTATTGTCACACTGTAATAACCTTGTCTAATGCGTTGATAATCAATCTTTATGATGTAACATTAAATGCTGTTCATTGTCACAATTGTCACCGCTATTGATGGATTTTGGCTGTAAATGCCGTCAGTAAGCTGGCTTATGATATTTTAGTGTGGCGTTTTGCTATGTGATATGGGTATTTAAAATCTGTAAACTCAACAAGTTGGTATGCATTAAACCCCGTACTGTTAAAAAGAATATCATTCGTCAGTGAAGAAATCAGTGTCTATTCTTTTAATTTCGTATACTTGACTTACGCTTACCCCGATGTTATATTCTATCATGAAATTAGCAAGCTGAATGCCATCAATTAGTATGATTTTTACATGTTCGGCCCTTCTGCATGTTTCCATCGCACCAGATGAGAATGACGATGTTGTAATGAATATGCCTTTTGTGGCCTTATGTTCCACCAATGCACCGATGAATTTTTGTAAATCCGGCTTTTGAACAGACTCCGTGGTGTATCTTTTTGCTTGCACGTATATGGTGTCAAGTCCCAATTTGTCTTCTTTTATTACACCGTCAATACCGTCGTCGTGGCTGTATTGTGTTACTTTCGCGGCATCTTCAAAGCTACCACCATATCCCATGGCTACAAGTAGATGTATTACGAGCTGTTCAAAAAACTGGGGGCTTTGCCTTTTCACTTCATCAAGCAACCTTTTTGTTAAGTCTTTATTGATTTCCAAATAGGCTTCGTCCATTATTTCAGACGGAGTTTTGTTTGTTGTTCCCTGTTCGTTTTTGTCAGATTTTATGTTAGCAGCCTTTTCACTGGAGGCAAAAGCCTTGAATTCCTTAAACTGCATCAATTCGTTTTTGCCGAAGTCTGTAGAGTGTTGCTTCAGAAAATCAAGTCCGCGTTGTGTTATTTTGTATATTCCGCGTTGCGTTCTTTCTATCAGCCCTGCTTGATAAAAATAAGTGATTGTCCATGAGATGCGGTCTTGCAGTTTTGTCTTTCTCCCGCTTTTTATAAGTTCCCTTGTTTCATCTTCTGTTAGTAATAGTGCTTTCACACAGTAGTCTTGTAGCATTCGCCCATCACATTCTCCTTGTCGTGCGAAGCATTGAAGTGAAGGGAGAAAAAATTTTTCAAATGACGGTGTCATGGTGTTAATGGCTTTGTTTATTTTGTGCAAAGATAAGACTTTTCATTGAATCTGATATGTTTCATTGTCAGAACGCTAATTTTTATTTTATCATAATTAAATTTCAAGTAGTTTGACGATGTGGATTATAATAAAAATTTATTGATTGCAATTATATTTTTCGTTCGATAGCCGTAATACATCATAAAAATGTATCGTGCGAATGGCACTTATTTGTGTGACATTCGCACGATATTTCTGAATGATTCCACATCACCTTGATAAAACATGCTTCTCCATGGTTTTGTCGGCTCCCATGTATGTGGAATTAATGATAATGTTTTATTGCTTCTTTTTCTTTTTAAAGCCTTTATACAGGAGTACTCCCACAACGGCTACGGCCAATGCCAATAATACATATCCTATTTCATGGCTGTATTTTGTGGCTAAAACATACACGTCATTGGTTGTTTTAAGGTCGGTATATTGGTAAATCAAATATCCGATCAAGGCCAATACGCAGTTCCATATTCCGGCACCAAGCGTTGTATAGAGCAAGAAATGGTCAAGACGCATCCTTGCCAATCCGGCTGGAATACTGATAAGCTGCCTTACTGCTGGTATCAATCTGCCGAAGAATGTCGATGCCGCACCGTGTTTGCGGAAAAACTCTTCCGCGCGTTCAACGCTTTCCACGTCAATGAGACACATGTGTCCGATTCGGCTGTCAGCAAATTTATATACTATAGGTCTTCCCAACCAGCGTGCGAGATAATAGTTGAACAGTGCTCCGATGTCTGCGCCAATTGTAGCAAATATGACGACAAGAAAAATGTTCATGCTGCCATCTGCCATTGATTTCCATGCTGCCGGAGGTACAATTACTTCTGAAGGGAAGGGTATGAATGAACTTTCTATGGCCATGAATATTGTAACGACCCAATAATCCAAATTCTCTAATACCCATCTGAATAATTCTGCTGAATTCATTTGATTTAAAAATTTTTGTGCAAATTTACTGACTTATAATCTATTTTACGAATTTTGTGCCGATTGATTGCGTATTTTTCATGGAAACTTCAGAATTTGTTCAATTCTTCATATATACGCTGTACCGGAAGTCCCATAACGTTGAAATAACTGCCGCTGATTGACGTCACTCCGATGTAGCCAATCCATTCCTGTATGCCATAAGCTCCGGCTTTGTCCAAAGGCTTGTAATGGTTTACATAATAATTTATTTCATCTTCAGAAAGGGCTTTGAATGTCACATCTGTTATAACCGAAAAATGTTCCTGTTTATTGACGGATGTCAAACAAACTCCTGTAACAACTTTATGTGTTTGTCCGCTAAGTTCACCAAGCATGGCGCAGGCATCGTCCAGAGTTTTCGGTTTTCCCAATATTTTATTGCCCAGCACAACCACAGTGTCGGCGGTTATGACAAGGTTGTTGCCATGTAATTCTTCTTTATAGGCTTGGGCTTTCTTGACAGCTATGTATTCGGCAATTTCCATTACAGGAAGGCTTGACGGGTATGATTCGTCCACACCGTCAATGACATGCACTTCAAAATCCAAGTTCAAACCGGCAAGCAGTTCTTTACGTCTCGGACTGTTGCTGCTTAAAATGATATGATAATCTTTCAACATTGATAAAAATATTTACCACTTAAATGCTTTTGAGTCATTCAGCCATTTCCCTTGTACACGCAGGACCTGCTCGATTACATCGCGACAACATCCCTGTCCACCCTTGTATTGGCTGATATATGTGCTTATTGACTTTATTTCTGCGCATGCGTCTGACGGACAACAGGGGCAACCACATATTCTCATGACTTCATAATCCGGAATATCGTCACCCATGTATATTATTTCTTTATTATCAAGTCCGTACATCTTGGCAAAGGCTTCATAAGTGTTGATTTTCACGGAACATCCCATGTAGATGTCTTTCACGCCCAGATGTTCATAGCGTTGGCGGATGTTTTCAGTAGTTCCGCCAGTCATTATGGCTATTTTAAGCCCTTGCTTTTGTGCATGTTGTATCGCGTATCCGTCTTTGATATTTACGGTACGCATAGGTTCGCCAGATGAATTGAGGGGTATTGTATCACAACTTAACACCCCGTCCACATCGAAGATTATGGCTTTGATTTTTCTCAAGTCGTAGTTTATCATCGCGAATTAACCTCTTTTTGTGAAGTCCGATATATGCTCATGCTCATACATTCATATATTTGCTTGAACATCGGGTTGTCCTTAAGCAAATCCGATTGCATCCTGATAATATTCTTGTCATAACGTATGGCAGGGCCGGTCTGAGCTTTCAGAGGTGTCAATGTATGTATTTTCCTTGATGTTTCATCAATCAGCGGCAACATCACGTCAAACGGAATATTGTGCTTTGCAAGAATTTCGGATGAGATTTCATAGCAATGGTTTACAAAATTGCAAGCAAAAACGGCGGCAAGATGCAGGTGCTTGCGAGTGTTTGAATCGAGCGTGCGGACATTGTCAGAAATGCTGCCGGCAAGATTGCGTATGGTCTCAAAAGCCATTTTGTCGTTCCCCTCAATGAAACATGGAATATCATTGAAATTGACTTGTTTGTCCTTTGAGAATGTCTGCATGGGATATAACACTCCGTAGTGCAAAGCCATACCTTCAAAAACCGTTATGGGTACACTGCCGGCCGTGTGTAAGAACACTTTTTGTTCTTTCCCCTTGCATAAAACCGGTACGACTTCAGAGATTGCACCATCGCTTATAGAGATAATGTAGACATCGGCATCAGGATTTATTTTGTCCAAATTATCTGTTGAAGAAGCACCTAAAGTTTCTGCAAGGATTGATGCCGACTTCAATGTACGGCTATAAACCTGTAGTATGTCAAGTCCTTGTTGAAGCAATGCCTTGCCAAGATTTGTGGCAAGATTGCCGGCTCCAATCAATACAATTCTCATTTTGCCGGCATTGTTCCTGTTGCTATTCACTTTATAGGCATCTACATTTGAAGCGTATTGCCCGTTTATGATGTTTTTTAATTTTACCATTTGCAGCGTGTTTGTCGCGTATGCATAAAAGCGGTACAAAGGTAGGTATTTATAAGTCAAAAAACCGAATACTTATCGTTTTTTTAGAAAAGATTTATTATTTTTGCGCAATGAGCGAAATTAATGTCGTCATAATAACAAAAAGCGAGGAACTGCCCTGTATGCAGTGCCATGATTTTTTTCACAGCGATGTGTTATTTCGGGTCGTTGAATCTACTCCCGGACAAAAACCTTATATGGTGATTGTGTATGACGGCGCAGATATTGTTGGGCACATGCTGGTTATGTTGCGCCGCAGAGGCTCATTGTTCCCTCCATATCTTTTTACCCAAGGCCGCGTTTACGGCGAAGGTGAATATGCTTCCAACTGTGACAGGGAAGCGATATTCAACATGATGCTTAAGCATATTGTCAGGAAGTTGCGGCGTGACTTATGTTTATATATAGAGTTCAGTGACTTAAGCTCTAAGATGTTCGGTTACGGAAAGTTTAGGGTCAACGGCTTTTTCCCGGTTCACTGGATGGAAGTCCATAATTCATTGCACAGCATGAGTCCTACAAGGAGACTGACCTCAAAGACTGCCAAGTATATAGCCAATGCCAAAAGATTGGGCTTGAAAACAGTTGAAGCAAAAACAGTCGGCGATGTAAATAAGTTCCTTAAAATATTAAGAGGACATATCTCATTCAGAATCAGGCGGTTTATTCCTGATTCTAAATTGTTTATTGAACTGATAAAGCAGGATTGTTGCAGTTTGTATACAACAACTTATAAGGGTGATGTTACAAGCGGCTGCGTTTGTGTATATTCAAATGGAAACTGTTATTTATGGTATCTCGCGGCAAAACATAAGTATTATATGAGGCGCGCGAACGCGATAACGATTTGGACGGCAATGAAGCACGCTTACGCCAAAGGCTGTTGGCACATGTGTTTTATGGACGTGGGCCTGCCATTTAAAAAAGATAAATTCCGTGATTTCATTCTTGGTTTTGGAGGAAAGCCTGTCGGGACATATCGTTGGTTCCGTTGTTCATTCAATTGGATAAACAGGCTGTTGTCATGGATTTACAGGGACTGATGGCAGTTCGAAAAAAGTCATCTTGTATGATGGCATGCAATATTTCAGGTTGGGTTTCGTTATATACGAAATGACAATAAAGCGTTTCCACATAACAGTATTGCTGCTTTTGTGTATATTGGTTGCAAAAGCGCAGACTTTCACACTTCATGGGCGTGTCACTGATGAACAAATGAACCCCATAGAACTTGCCACTGTCGCCGTTGTGCAGCAAGGCAAGATGACAATGACAAACCTGAAGGGAGAATATTCAATACAATTGAGGTCGGCCGACAGCGTTGTCGTGCGGTTTTCAATGGTTGGGTATAAAACGAAAACGCGCGTCTTGAGGCGGCCGAGAGGCCGGCAGACGCTGCAAGTGCAACTGTATTCCGACGGCCAGCTTGAAGGAATAACAGTCACCGGGCAGAAAATAGAAATGGGGCAGACACAGAAACTTGACACGAAAGACATGAAAAACACACCGAGTGTTACCGGCAATGCAGTAGAAGACATGGTACAGGCACAGGCCGGAGTGTCAACTCATAGTGAGCTTTCGTCGCAATACAACGTGCGTGGCGGCAGTTTCGATGAAAACAGCGTGTATATAAATAATGTGGAGGTGTACCGTCCGTTCCTTGTCCGCAGTGGGCAGCAGGAGGGATTGTCCATTATCAATCCTGACATGGTTGAGTCTGTCGGCTTTTCTACCGGAGGATTTGAAGCGAAATACGGCGACAAGATGTCATCAGTACTTGACATAACATACAAGAAACCCAAGAAGTTTGAGGCAAAAGCGTCTGCGAGCCTGTTGGGGGCAAGTGCCTACGTGGGCTTCAGTACAAAAAAGTTTTCATGGAGCAACGGTATAAGGTACAAGACAAACAGATATTTGCTTGGAACACTTGAAACAAAAGGTGAATACCGTCCGAACTTCCTCGATTACCAGACCTATCTGACATACGAGCCAAATGACAGATGGAAGCTGGAATTTATGGGCGACATATCAGAAAGCCATTACAATTTTTATCCTGAAGACCGTGAAACACGTTTTGGGACAATGGAAGACGTAAAGTCGTTCAGAGTTTATTTTGACGGGTGGGAGAAAGATATTTTCCGCACGTATTTTGGCTCGTTCAGCATAACTCGTAAATTCGGCAAAAATACAAGCCTCGCATTGATGGCATCGGCTTTCCATACTAATGAGCAGGAAAGATACGATATACAGGGACAGTATTGGCTGACGCAGACCGAAACAAGTGAGAATCTTGGAGTCGGCACGTATATGGAACATGCCCGCAATTATCTTAAAGCTACGGTGAAAAGCTTTAAATTGGCTTTGGCGCATAAGGCTGGGCGGCACGACATTGCAGCCGGTCTTACATATAAAATTGAGTCAATCAAGGAGAACAGCAAGGAGTACGAGATGCGTGACTCAAGCGGTTATAGCATTCCGCATACAGGGCAAGACCTGTATATGATTTATTCGCTCAATGCCAGGAACAGGCTTGATGCCAACCGGATAGAAGCTTACATACAGGACACATGGCGTTTTAGCAGCAAGGGCGGACATACTCTTTTCACACTGAATTATGGTATAAGGTTCAGCCATTGGAATTTCAACAAGGAAAGTATCGTAAGTCCGCGAGTGTCGCTTGGCGTCATACCGGCTTTCAATCACGACATGACTTTGCGTTTTGCGACTGGAATTTATTATCAGGCACCGTTTTTCAAGGAACTCCGTGACACGTCAACCGTAAACGGGGTGACGGTGGCTACTCTCAGGCGAGACATAAAAAGCCAACGCTCAATACACTTTATTGCCGGTCTCGATTACCGTTTTACCTTGAAAAAACGCCCTTACAAGTTTACGGCGGAGGCGTACTACAAGGCTTTGTCAAACATCGTTCCTTATACAGTGGACAATGTTAAGATTGTGTATGATGCGAGCCAGCAGTGTAGCGGCCATGCAATGGGACTTGATTTGAAACTTTATGGAGAGTTCGTGCCGGGCACTGATTCATGGGTCAGTCTGTCATTTATGGATACGAAAATTGGCATCAACGGCAAGAGCATCCCTTTGCCAACCGACCAGAGATATTCATTGAACTTGTTTTTTACCGATTATTTTCCCGGAACAACGCGCTGGCGCATGTCTTTGCGCCTGGCGTTTGCCGACGGTTTGCCTTTCGGTGCTCCCCACCGCAGCCTCGACACGATGCCGTTCCGTGCTCCGGCATATAAAAGGGCGGATATTGGCATGAGTTACAGACTGCTGGATAATGACAACCGCAGCAGAAAGTCCATATTCAAGAATATATGGATAGGTGTTGACTGTCTTAACCTGCTTGGCATAAACAACGTCAATTCATACTATTGGGTGACGGATGTAACCAATCAGCAATATGCCGTGCCAAATTATCTTACCGGTAGGCAGATTAATGTTAGGGCATCGTTCGAGTTCTGACGGATAATGAAATCCTAAGATCTTTTTCCATTTTTAGTCTCTTACTGACACGACCCTCAATTGAAAAAGGTTGCACACTAACGGAACGTCAGTTTGGTGTGAGAATGTGATAATGTGATAATATGCCGGACTTACGTTACTATGGGGGGTGTGATGCAAGTGTTGTGTGAAAAAGGAAAAGAAAAACGCAAATCGTCTGTCATCTGTCAGTTTTCGGCGTAATGTATTGAAATACAAGGCGTTATA
>URUK01000002.1 GCA_900551055.1 uncultured Prevotella sp.
GTTGTTTTGCGAACTATCTCCTCCCCTCGGGGAGGCCGGGAGGGGGCTGTTTCTTATCCTTTCTCCTCCCCTCGGGGAGGCCGGGAGGGGGCTTTCAAATATTCTTTTATCGCCTCCACATATTCCTCGAACGCCTGCATGCCCTCTTCCGTGAGGCGGCACGACGTGTTGGTGCGCTTCCCAACGAAGCTCTTTGTCACCTCTATATATCCTGCCTTGCTTAGTTTGTCAATCTGCACGCTGAGGTTTCCGGCAGTCGCTCCCGTCTGCTTGCGCAGGTAAACGAAGTCGGCCTCTCCCACGCTGACGAGCAGTGACATCACCGCCAGGCGCAGTTCGCTGTGTAGTAATGGGTTGAGCGGTCTCAACATGGCATTTTTATTTTGTCTGCTTTTTTGTCAATCATCAGGCCGATTTTTGCGGAATAGGCTAAGAATGCGCAGTTCCAGCCTATTGACGCAATGGTTGTCCGCCCGTTGTCGGCTATCGTCAAGAGGTTGAATGCAAGTCCGATAAATCCACACCACATTATGGCTTTGTTCCTGAATATGCCGCTCAACATGAACAACGCCCCGCTCAGCACTATCGACATGAGTGGAGCAGCAAACAAAGGCTTGTCCGTTGATACGACAACCGGCAAGAACAAGCCAACAAGAGCAAAGCATCCCCAGCCTTGTTTCACAACCTGTCCTGTTATGGTCATCGGCCTTTTCCACATCCTATGGTATGCGAAAGGCACACAATAACTGACGGCAGCTACTACAGTCCACAGCCTTTCATAGCCTTGGCCGGGCATTGTCAGCGTGACAATATATAAAGCCAAGCCCAATATTCCATACAAAGTGACGAAGTTAAGACGGCCAATCTCGGTGCGCTTGGCGCGCTCAATCATATCGGAAATAAGCCTAAGGCTCTCCCGTTCATTCAAATTTTCGTTTTCCATTTTGCTTACATGTTTTATATTTGATGACTTTTCCCGGCACCACCAGGCGCAGCTCGCTGTGTAGCAACGGGTTAAGCGGTCTCATCAGGAAAATCTTATTTCGTCAACATTGCCGCGAAGCGACAGGCCGATGTACACGCAATAGGCGAAGAAAATATACGACAAAAAGTGGTTGGCACTGTATTTGTCGCCGTTAGAAGTTATGAACATTACGCCATAAACAAGCCCGAAGTAACCTGCAATAAGTATGGCTTTCTGCTTATAGATGCCGCCAAGCATGAAAAGGGCACAGCTTCCGACAATCACCATGAGTGATGGAACGAACGTAGAGGCATCCCAATATCCCATGAGTGGCACTATAATGCCGACAAAGGCGAACAGTCCCCAGCCGTATTTTACGACACGTCCAGTAACAGTCATTTGATTGCGCCACATCTTGTGGTAAACAAACGGCACGCCGTAACTCAACACCGGCACGGCAATCCACCACAACTGAAAAGTGGCATCAGTCCATATCAGGCTTAGAGTGTACATCACCAAGCCCAATATTCCATACAAAGTGACGAAGTTAAGGCGGCCTATCTCGGTACGCTTGGCACGCTCAATCATCTTCGTTATCAGCTCAAGGCTCTCGTATTCATTCAGTTTCTCGTTCTCCATAGCGTTTCTTTGTTCTGTATTTCATGATTAGTCCGGGCAGGAGCAGCGCGAAAAGGCAGGCCAACGCCATGCAGACGGCCTGCTCGCTGTCGCCCTCTTCCGCCGCGGCTTTTGCCCAATATATCGCCATTACGGCGCATCCGCTGCCAGCTCCGTTGCTCGTCACCATGCCGGTTACGCCGCTTGCGAGGCACAGCAGGAGTATTATTGCCGGGTAAACTTGCAGGTGAGCCGCAGCAGGTTCGTTGTAGATGAAGTCGAAACCGAACATAACGGCGCATCCGCCAACGCCTATGAACGTGGCCCAAACCCACTTTATAACCTGCGTGGCGAACGTGTCGGCGGTGTGTCCGCGCTTCTCCTGCCGTTTCATATACAGGTAATGCACGTATGCGGCGAGTGCGGCGGCAGCCCAAAGCCAGTTCCAACGCGCATCGTCCGTTGCCCCCCAAAGCCACGCCACGGCAACGCTTGTCGCCACGCCGAGCACTCCCCACGCGGTCATCATCGTCCCTACGCTGCGTCCGGCCTCGCGCCTGCTGGTCTTGATTGCGTCGCTTATTATTTCAAGGCTGCGCCCGGCATCCATTTTCTTGTCGTCTTCCATATCGCTAATTGTCCTTTCTTGATTGCAGATTGAGCTTTATTCCGGGTATGACGAGCAGCGTTATGGCCGACAAGGCGACGCAAAGAGCCTCGTAAGGGCCGGGATACATCAGGGCGAAGTTAACCAGAATGACGTTGCACCCGATGAGAACGCCATACGTCTTGTCCTTCATCACGTAAGCCGTAACAGCCGAAGCGAACGTCAGCAGCAGTATGGTAACAGCCGTAATGGGCAGGTGCGAGCCGTAAACCGACGCATCGCTTGACAACAGCCCTATAACGGCGACGGACACGGCAAGTATGCCGAACACCATCCACGTCCACCCGACGAGTTTCCATACGTATGAGCTGGGGCGGCTCCCGATGCGCTCCCTGCGGTTCATCAAGACCTGCACGACCCATCCAACGGCGCACATGGCGAACCAAAGCAGGTTCCACACCGCGCTGCCGGTAAGCCGCCAAAGCAGGCACACGGCCACGCCAGTAATGCAGGTGAGCGTTCCCCACACAATCATCGGCGTGCCGGCGTTGCGCTCCACGTCGCGGCGGCCAAGCTCGATGGCTTCGCTTATTATTTCAAGACTGCGCTCGACTGTTAGCTTGTCGTTATTATCCATAATCTCGGTTTCTTTATTTAAGGTTAGCGCAAGGGTCTGTAGAAAGGCCCTCGCGCCATGCAATTAACTTATTTACACGTCATTCGGCCTTGGCATTCGCCACTTTTTCGGGTATGTTCTCAAGCCTAACGGTGGCCGTTCTATTGTCTTTCGAGACGTCCACGTTGACGAAACCCACGTATTCCTTTGGCATACCGTTCTCCATATCGCAGTCCATGTTGCCGTTTTCGTCGTGCAATACGTAGAAGGTCACAGCCCCGTCGGGCACATTCTCCACATCCACCGTCATGCTGCCCTGCTTAGCCTGCACCATACCAGACTGTCCCTTATTGGTTGCCACGAGTATCTTGCCGTTGCTGTTGGGTATGTTCATCACGGTCAGTGCTACCTTGTTCTGGGCTGTTGCCACGCTTGCGGCCATCATCGCCACTACTGACAACGCCGCCGCTTTTATTCTCCTTTTCATAATCCTGATGGTTTTGAAAGGTTAAAAACTATGTTACCAATTCACGCCTCCATACCGCCTCCACTGCAGTTGGAGGCAATATGGAGTTTCATTCGAATGCAATGCAAAGATAAATCGGTTTATAATATAAACCAAATAAACGTGAATTAAAATGCGTCTTGTTATTGTTTATTAACAGATACGGAATTTATTGACACCAGTCAAGGCGTCACCTGAAAATCAAAGAAGCAATGGCAGTTTTCCAAAAGGCCGTCTTTCAGACGGTAAAAGGTGGCCTTTCAGGCGATAAAAGACGGTCTTTTGCAATGCAAAAGGTCATCTCTTGGAAAACAAAATGATAGCGATTGCCGGCTGAATGATGTCCAATGCAACGGCATTGAACTACAAGTTGCTGCGTATCAAGCCATTACACAGCCACGCATTACTTTCTTTTATGCCTGTTGACGGCTCTCTGCTCGCGCCTGTTCTGCGCCTTTATCTCGTGCTTGGCCTCGTCTTCGTCGTCGGTCTTTTTCCATATCGGCGTATAAAAGTCGGGCTTTTGCGTTATCTCAAAGTCAAGTTCGGGAAGCTCGTTGTCTTCTGACGGCTTGAACGGAACGCCCAAAGGCAAGGTGTATTTTTCAACCCTCACCATGGCAAGGCCGGCCGAAATCATGCCAAGCTGTTTCGCCGCAGCATACGACAGGTCGATTATCCTGCGTGTGCCGCACCTGTCCGTAACCTTCACAACCACGCTCTTGCCGTTCTTAATGTTGGTAACCTTGAGCATTGTGCCCAGCGGATAGCGGTTGTGAGCACACGTAAGGCTGTCGCGGTGGTATCGTGTGCCGTCGCTCATGCGCCTCCCGTGCAGGCGGTTTGCATAATAACTGGCTATACCCTTCTCCTGTGCGGGAAGAAGGGTACAGCCAGTCAAGCTAATTATTATTATGAGAAAAAGTTTCTTTATCACGCGCTTCTTACTGTTTATACTATGCCTTGAGCCATCATTGCGTTGGCAACCTTCATGAAGCCGGCAATGTTCGCGCCCTTTACATAGTCCACATAATCCGCGCTTTCACGTCCGTACTTGACGCACTGCTCATGGATGTTGTGCATGATTTGATGCAGTTTCTCGTCAACTTCGGCCTCGCTCCAGCTAAGGCGGATGGCGTTCTGCGTCATCTCAAGACCTGAAGTAGCCACACCTCCGGCATTGACAGCCTTGCCGGGAGCAAAGAGCTGCTTTGCTGCTATGAACTTCTGCACGGCTTCCTCCGAGCATCCCATGTTGGAAACCTCGGCCACGCAGATAGGCTTGTTTGCCAAAAGCATGTCTGCATCCTCACCGCTCACCTCGTTCTGTGTAGCACACGGCAGGGCGATGTCGCACTTAACTTCCCACGGCTTGCGGCCAGGAACGAACTTTGAGCCGGGGAACTGGTCTGCATAAGGCTGGCAAACGTCGTTGCCGCTGGCACGAAGCTCAAGCATATAATCGATTTTCTCGCCGCTGATTCCTTCCGGGTCATAGATGTAACCGTCAGGTCCGGATATGGTGATGACCTTCGCTCCGAGCTGGGTTGCCTTCGTTGCTGCGCCCCATGCCACGTTGCCGAATCCACTGATGGCAACAGTCTTGCCCTTTATGTCATATCCGTGGGTCTGCAACATCTGGTTCACGAAGTACAGAGCACCGAAGCCCGTAGCCTCGGGACGTATCTTGGAACCGCCCCACTCAAGTCCTTTTCCAGTGAGGACACCGCCCCACTTGTGGGTAAGTTTCTTGTACATGCCGAACAGATAGCCTATTTCGCGTGCTCCGACACCGATGTCTCCTGCCGGAACATCCTCGTCGGGACCGATTACCCGGTAAAGTTCTGTCATGAATGCCTGGCAGAAACGCATTACCTCTGCATCGCTACGGCCACGCAAAGAGAAGTCGGAACCGCCCTTGCCGCCGCCCATTGGCAACGTGGTGAGCGCATTCTTGAATGTCTGTTCGAAACCCAAGAACTTCAGGATGGAAAGGTTAACTGACGGATGGAAGCGCAAACCGCCCTTGTAAGGGCCAATGGCACTGTTGAACTGAACGCGGTAACCGATATTGACATGTACCTCGCCTTTGTCGTCAACCCAAGGAACACGGAACGTAACGACGCGCTCCGGCTCTACAAGACGTTCGATTAGCTTTGCCTTTTCGAACTCGGGATGCTGGTTGTAAACGTCCTTAATAGACAACAGCACTTCCCTTACGGCCTGCAAGTACTCCGCTTCTCCCGGATGCTTCTGCTCCAGGTCTTGCATTATTTTCTCGACTTCCATAGTATAAGTTTTAGTTAAACTAACATTGTGTCATAGTTCTGCTGCAAATATAGAGTTTTATAACGAAGGCGCAAAGGGAAACGATGAATATTTGACTTGCCGTCCTTACTTTTTGTACTTTTTCACAA
Organism: uncultured Prevotella sp.; assembly: GCA_900551055.1. Taxonomy (GTDB): domain Bacteria; phylum Bacteroidota; class Bacteroidia; order Bacteroidales; family Bacteroidaceae; genus Prevotella. The sequence continues at coordinate 5,728 of URUK01000002.1, forward strand.
TAGAAGGCGGAAAAGGTAAAAAGGTGAAAAGGTAAAAGGGTAAAAAAGTACAGAGAATTCTGTTTTAAGTCTGTTTTTTACCTTTTTACCCTTTTACCTTTTTATCTTTTTAAATCCTGTCGAGTGCCTGTTTCAGGTCTTCGATGATATCGTCTACATCCTCGATACCTACAGAAAGGCGGATTAAATCTGGGGCGATACCTGCCTCGCGCAGCTGCTCGTCGCTAAGCTGGCGGTGCGTATGGCTTGCTGGATGGAGCACACACGAACGCGCGTCGGCCACGTGTGTCGCGATATGTACAAGCCGTAGAGAGTCCATGAACTTTACAGCCGTGTCACGTCCGCCCTTCAGTCCGAACGACATTACGCCGCAGGAGCCGCCAGGCAGGTACTTCCGTCCAAGCTCATAGTCCACGTCGTCAGCCAGTCCGCAATATCTAATCCATGCAACTCTCGGGTCAGAATGCAGAAATTCGGCCACACGCTGCGCGTTCTCGCAGTGCCTCTGCACACGCAGATGCAGCGTTTCGAGACCGAGGTTGAGGTAGAACGAATTTTGCGGTGACGCTACCGAGCCGAGGTCGCGCATAAGCTGCGCCACCAGTTTAGTCATGTAAGCCATCTTGCCGAACGCCTTGGTATATGTCAGCCCGTGGTAGCTCTCGTCGGGAGTCGTCAGCCCCGGGAATTTGCCGGCATGCGCATCCCAGTCGAAGTTGCCGCTGTCAACGACGCATCCGCCCACCTGTGTGGAATGTCCGTCCATGTATTTCGTGGTGGAATGCACCACAATGTCGGCTCCCCATTCGAACGGACGGCAGTTCACGGGAGTTGCAAACGTGTTGTCAACGATGAGGGGCACACCGTTCTTATGTGCTATACGTGCGAACTTCTCGATGTCGAGCACGCGGCAGCCGGGATTCGAGATAGTCTCTCCGAACAGGGCTTTAGTGTTCGGACGGAATGCCGCCTGTATCTCCTCCTCGCTCGCATCCTGGTTTACGAAGGTACACTCTATGCCGAGTTTCTTCATCGTAACGCCGAAGAGGTTGTACGTTCCGCCGTAAATCTCGTTTGAAGTCACGAAATGGTCGCCGGCCTGGCAGATGTTGAACATTGCGTAGAAATTGGCGGCCTGGCCCGAAGACGTGAGCATGGCGCCCACTCCTCCCTCAAGGGCGGCTATCTTTGCGGCCACCGCGTCGTTTGTAGGGTTCTGCAGACGGGTGTAGAAGTAGCCTTCCTTTTTAAGGTCGAAGAGCATTCCCATCTCGTCGCTGTCATCGTATTTGAATGTCGTACTCTGCACTATTGGCGGCTGCACAGGCTCGCCGTTCTTGGGTTTCCACCCTCCGCGTACGCAGAGCGTCGCCGTTCTGAGTTTCTTTTCCATCATCAATCCTTTCTTTTTTTAATCTCCGCGCATGGTGTCAGCGCGCGGCTGCAAAGGTAAAACAAAAAATTGACAGACGGCAAACACGAAGGCTTAAATAGTGTTTCATCAGAAGAACCGTGCATTTTCCACAACAAAACACCGCTACACCTTATATTATATATGGCCAACCACGCTTCAGACTGATTTAGCTCAAATTTGTATATAATGTTACAAAATAATTACAAGATTTCAGTTTGCTTTCAGAATTGCCCCATACTTTTGCAACAGAGACGGGCGGAAAACGCTTGGAATGACAAAAGAACAAGAATTATAATAAACAAAAAAACATTACGATTATGAAGACTACAGAACTGACAAAATGGATGATGGTGTGCGCCCTCGGCGTTTTTTCAATGACATCATGCAGCGATGACGATGACAGCAACGTGAATGTGCCCGAGAATGTGACAAGGGCGTTCAACGACAAGTACGCCGGTGTAGGCCGCGTAGAATGGGACCGCGAGCGCGGCGGCTACCTTGTGGCAGAATTCAACAAGGACGGCAAAGAGTACGACGCTTGGTTCACGGAGACCGGCGAATGGGTGATGACTGAAGTAGACCACGGCAGAAGGATGGAGAACCTGCCCGAGGCGGTGCAGGCCGGATATGAAGCCACGACGTATTATGCAGAGAATTGGACTATCGACGACATCGACGAAATACAGCGCCCGGCGTATGAGACGTTTTACATCATCGAGGTAGAGAAGAAAGGCCAGCCGGACTACGACCTGTACTTCGACGCCAACGGCACGCTTTTCCGCGAAGTCCAAGGCGAAGGTAACTACAACGGCGACCTGGTAGGCAACCAGCTGCCTGCGGAAATGCAGTCGTTCATCGACTCTGAATACCCCGGAGCACGCGTGGTTGACTTTGACAGCGAGCGCAACGGCTACGAGGTAGACGTAATACATGACGGCAAGAGCAAGGAAATATGGTTCGACACGCAGTACAACTGGGTGCAGACGTCTACTGACGTGACACGCGACATCCCGGCCAACATCCGCGCAGCGGTGGAAGCACAGTATCCCAACAAGCGCATTGACGACTGCGACTACGTAGAGCCAGCACAGGGAGAGGCTTACTACCTGGTAGACCTTGACAACTACAACAAGGACCTGAAGGTTGCATCCGACGGCACGATAACCGAAGTGAACGACTATTAAAAGCATTAACGCACGGCAGGCGGAAGCACGACAGGCGGCTTCCGCCTGCCATCGTCTCCACCCGTTTGCAACCCATTGACTGACAGCACGTTTCCAATATGCCACCTTTTGCGATGCAAAAGGTGGCATATTGCATTGCGAAAGGCGGCCTTTTATCACACAAAAGGCCACCTCCCGGAATACATCCTCAGTCATGCAACAAGGCGGACGGCCGTCATGCCACATGAAACCAGTCTCAAACAAGGCTCGTGCGGATTGCCATGCCGCATTGATGTTTTCACCTTGCAGGCAACCGTTGCATATTCCGCATCATCCGTTTACAAAAATATAAAGCGACAAAAAAATCATACCATATCTTAAAAAAACATTATAGGAACATTTGTTTTTTTATTTATTTTAATTACATTTGCACACAAATGTAGCACTAATACCTGTCCGCTTTCGTCACCGCTCTTATTGGGTTAAGACGTGTGCGGACACATACAGTCGTTAATTAACCATACGTGAAAACCATACATTTTAATTATGACAGAAAAAAGAGTTTACACCTTCGGTAACGGAAAAGCCGAAGGAAAAGCGGACATGCGTAATCTCCTGGGAGGAAAAGGTGCCAACCTGGCTGAAATGAACCTCATCGGAGTGCCTGTTCCTCCGGGTTTTACCATCACGACCGACGTTTGCAACGAATATTTCGAGAAAGGCAAGGAGGCTGTAGTAGCCCTGCTGAACGACGACGTTGTGGCTTCAGTACACCATGTTGAGACACTGATGAACTGCAAGTTCGGCGACGTAGACAACCCGTTGCTCGTCAGCGTCCGTTCAGGAGCACGCGCTTCGATGCCCGGAATGATGGACACCATTCTCAACCTCGGCCTTAACGACGAGGTTGTTGAAGGCTTGGCAAGGAAGACCGGGAACGAAAGGTTCGCATACGACAGCTACCGCCGCTTCGTACAAATGTACGGCGACGTGGTATTGGGAATGAAACCTGTCAACAAGGAAGACATCGACCCGTTCGAGGCCATAATACAAAAGGTGAAGGCTGTGCGCGGCATCACGCTCGACAACGAAATGACAGTGGACGAGCTGAAGCAGCTCGTAAAGCTGTTCAAGGAAGCAATAAAGAAGCAGACCGGCAAAGACTTCCCCAACGATCCGATGGAACAGCTCTGGGGAGCGATATGCGCCGTGTTCGACAGTTGGATGAACGAGCGCGCCATACTGTACCGCAAGATGGAAGGAATACCTGCCGAATGGGGTACCGCCGTTACGGTAATGGCTATGGTATTCGGCAACATGGGAGCGACATCGGCCACAGGAGTATGCTTCAGCCGCGACGCCGCTACAGGCGAAAACTGCTTCAACGGCGAATATCTTGTCAACGCGCAGGGTGAAGACGTTGTCGCCGGCATACGCACTCCGCAGCAAATCACCAAGGAACGCTCTATCAAATGGGCACAGCAGCAAGGCATTTCGGAAGAAGACCGCGCAACAAAATACCCGTCAATGGAAGAGGCGATGCCCGAAATATACGCGCAACTCAACGCCTTGCAGGAGAAACTTGAGCACCACTACCACGACATGCAGGACATGGAGTTCACAGTACAGGAAGGCAAGCTCTGGTTCCTGCAGACACGTAACGGCAAGCGTACAGGAACTGCTATGGTGAAAATCGCAATGGACCTGCTGCGCGAAGGCGAGATTGACGAGAAGACGGCACTTGAGCGCTGCGAGCCAAACAAGCTGGACGAACTGCTACATCCCGTATTCGACAAGGACGCACAGAAGAGCGCCAAAGTGCTTACACGAGGACTGCCGGCGTCACCCGGAGCAGCGTGCGGCCAGATAGTATTCTTTGCCGACGACGCAGCCAAGATGCACGCAGAAGGGCACCGCGTAGTGATGGTACGCATCGAGACAAGCCCTGAAGACCTTGCCGGAATGGCGGCAGCCGAAGGTATCGTTACGGCACGCGGCGGAATGACGTCGCATGCGGCCGTTGTCGCACGCGGCATGGGCAAGTGCTGCGTGTCCGGAGCCGGCGCACTGAACATTGACTACAAGGCGCGCACCGTAGAGATTGACGGCACCATACTGAAAGAAGGCGACTACCTGTCAATCAACGGTTCGACCGGAGAAATATATCTCGGCGAGGTTAAGACCAAGCCTGCGGAGGTAACGGGCGACTTCGCCGACCTGATGAAGCTGTGCGACAAATACACAAAGCTGGTTGTACGCACCAATGCAGACACTCCGCGCGACGCAAACGTGGCACGCAACTTCGGTGCTGTGGGCATAGGTCTTTGCCGCACGGAACACATGTTCTTCGAAAACGAGAAAATCAAGGCCGTGCGCGAGATGATACTCGCCGACTGCGTAGAGGGACGCGAGAAGGCTCTCGCCAAGCTGCTGCCTTACCAGAAGCAGGACTTCTACGGCATACTGAAGGCAATGGACGGCTACCCTGTCAACATACGACTGCTCGACCCGCCGTTGCACGAGTTCGTTCCGCAAGACCTTGAAGGCCAAGAGATTATGGCAAAGGAGATGGGCATCACCGTACAGGAAGTGCAACAGCGCGTCAACAGCTTGAGCGAGCACAACCCGATGCTCGGCCACCGCGGCTGCCGCTTGGGCAACACATATCCCGAAATCACGGCTATGCAGACACGCGCCATACTCGGAGCCGCAATACAACTGAAGAAAGAAGGCTTTGACCCGCGTCCTGAAATCATGGTTCCGCTCATCGGTATCGTGAACGAGTTTGACATGCAGGAAAAGGTTATACGCCAGACTGCCAAGGAACTGTTCGAGGAAGAAGGCATCGAAATACCGTTCCGCGTAGGCACAATGATAGAAATACCACGCGCAGCACTGACCGCCGACCGCATTGCGGCTAAAGCGGAATACTTCAGCTTCGGTACGAACGACCTTACACAGATGACCTTCGGCTACAGCCGCGACGACATAGCAAGCTTCCTGCCGGTATATCTCGACAAGAAGATTTTGAACGTTGACCCGTTCCAGGTACTCGACCAGAACGGCGTAGGCCAGCTAATCAAGATGGCCGTAGACAAGGGCCGCTCGACACGTCCCGAACTGGTATGCGGCATCTGCGGCGAACACGGCGGCGAACCTTCGTCTGTCAAGTTCTGCCACAAGGTGGGTCTGAACTACGTCAGCTGCTCACCGTTCCGTGTGCCTATCGCACGTCTGGCTGCGGCGCAGGCTGCGGTAGAGGACTAAAATCCTATTAACATAATGCTTCACATCAGGCTGTAATTACCGGTTTTGCCGCAATTACAGCCTGATTTGCGTATATCCGGCAAAAGCCGGAAGGAGAAATGGCGCGCATTTCACGGCTACACTTACGGCGGCATGTAAATCATTGAAAGCCAGCACGTTGCGCTTAACATTGCAAAAGGCCGCAAAACGCATACTGAAAGGTGGCATATTGGCGTGCAAAAGGTGGCCTTTCGGAAGGCAAAAGGCCACCTTTTACAAAACCGTTTGTCCGCCACTGCCATAAAAACCGCCGCAGGCTGCGCCGCTTTCGGATATTTTGCGTACATTTGCAGATATATAACCGTTATAGGAAATACGAACTTACATATACCAACATGAGTGAAAACACGCCACAGAAGTGGAACAAGTTTTACCTGAAGGACGTGACGTTCATGAACCTCATGACGCGCCGCATCTTCAACGTACTCATCATCGCCAACCCGTACGACGCCTTCATGCTTGAAGACGACGGGCGAATAGATGAAAAAATCTTCAACGAATACACTGAGCTTGGCATGCGCTATCCGCCCACCTTCACACAGGTGAGCACAACGGAAGAGGCTGCCGACGTGCTTGCCTCAACCAGCATAGACCTTGTCATCTGCATGCCCGGTAATGCGGACAACGACGCTTTCACCGTGGCACGCGATGTCAAGGCCAAGTTCCCGGCCATCCCGTGCGTCGTGCTCACGCCCTTCTCCCACGGCATCACACGCCGAATGGAGAACGAAGACTTGTCAATCTTCGACTACGTGTTCTGCTGGCTCGGCAACACCAACCTCATAATGTCGATAATAAAGCTCATAGAGGACAAGATGAACATAGAGCACGACATAGCCGAAGCTGGCGTGCAGATGATTCTCCTTGTTGAAGACAGCATCCGCTTTTACTCTTCACTGCTGCCGATGCTCTACAGCTACATCCTCGCACAGAGCCAGCATTTCTCCACCGAGGCTCTTAATCCGCACAGCGCGATGCTCCGCATGAGGGGCAGGCCAAAGGTGGTGCTGACCCGGACGTATGAAGAGGCGATGGAACTGTACGACAGATACGCCGACAACACGCTCGGCGTAATATCCGACTGCCGCTTTCCACGAGGCGGAAAGGTTGACTCCGAAGCCGGCCTCGAACTGCTGCGGACCATCCGCAGGCGCAACGAGTATGTGCCGTTAATCCTACAAAGCAGCGAAACGGAGAACAAGGTGAAGGCCGAAGCGGAGCATTTCCACTTCATTGACAAGAACTCCAAGGCCATGAGCATCGACCTGCGGCATATCATGGAGGAGCACATGGGCTTCGGAGACTTCATCTTCCGCGACCCCAAGACACATCAGGAAGTCATGCGCGTGCGCACCCTAAAAGAATTGCAGGACAACATCTTCAAGATACCTTACGACTCGATGCTGTACCACATATCGCGCAACCACATGAGCCGGTGGCTCTGCGCGAGGGCAATATTCCCCGTGTCGGCATTCCTGAAGAACATAACGTGGCACGAATTGCAGGACGTCGACCTGCACCGCAAAATCATTTTCGACGCCATTGTGCAGTACCGCCACATGAAAAACATCGGCGTCGTGGCCGTGTTTGACCGTGGAAAGTTTGACCGTTACGCCCACTTCGCACGCATAGGCGACGGTTCTCTCGGCGGAAAAGGACGCGGACTGGCGTTCCTCGACAGCATAATAAAGAAGCACCCGGAGTTCAACGAGCGCGAGGGTGTAAGCGTGTCAATCCCCAAAACGGTGGTGTTGTGCACCGATGTGTTCGACCAGTTCATGGAGAGCAACAACCTCTACCCCATCGCCTTGAGCGATGCCAGCGACGAAGAGATACTCCGCCATTTCCTCCGGGCACAGCTGCCGGACAAATACATAGCCGACTTCTTCACTTTCTTCGAGGCTACCGACAGGCCGATAGCCATCCGTTCGTCGAGCCTTTTGGAAGATTCCCACTACCAGCCGTTCGCCGGTATCTATTCAACCTACATGATTCCGAACCTCGACGACAAGTATCAGATGCTGCAGATGCTGGCCGCCGCCATAAAGAGCGTGTACGCATCGGTGTACTACAAGGACTCGAAGGCGTACATGACGGCCACGAGCAACGTCATCGACCAAGAGAAGATGGCCGTCATCTTGCAGGAAGTTGTGGGCAAACAATACGGTGACCGGTACTATCCCAACATATCGGGCGTGCTGCGTTCAATCAACTATTACCCCATTGGCGACGAGACTTCGGAGAAAGGAATAGCCAGTCTTGCGCTCGGCTTGGGCAAATACATAGTTGACGGAGGGCAGACGCTGCGCGTAAGTCCGTACCATCCCACGCAAGTGCTGCAAACGAGCGAGATGGAGACGGCACTGCGGCAGACGCAGACACAGTTCTATGCGTTGGACATGAAAGACGTAGGCGGCGACTTCAAGGTTGACGACGGGTTCAACATCCTGAAACTGAAAGTGAAGGACGCCGACAAGGACGGCTCGCTGAACTACATCGCCTCGACATACGACCCATATGACCAGGTTATCCGCGACGGCATCTACGAGGGCGGCCGCAAAATCATTTCGTTCTGCGGAGTGCTGCAACAGGATGTGTTCCCACTGCCCGAACTGATGCAGATGTCGATGAAATACGGAGCCGAGGGCATGCGCAGGCCGGTGGAAATAGAGTTCGCCTGCAACATCAACAACGACCGCACCGGCGAGTTCTACCTGCTGCAGATGCGCCCTATTGTGGACAGCAAGCAGGTGCTCGACGAAGACCTGGCCGCCATCGACGACTCCGCGTGCCTGCTCCGCTCGCACAATTCGCTCGGCCACGGCATCAGCGAGGACGTTGTTGACGTTGTTTACATCAAGACAGACGACAACTTCACCGCATCAAACAATCCGCGCATAGCCGACGAGGTGGAGCGCATCAACCGCAAGTTCGTGGCCGAAGGCAAGAACTATGTACTCGTAGGGCCGGGCCGCTGGGGGTCGAGCGACTATTGGTTAGGCATCCCCGTGAAGTGGCCTCACATCAGTGCGGCGCGCGTCATAGTAGAAGCCGGACTGGCAAACTACCGCGTTGACCCGAGCCAAGGCACCCACTTCTTCCAGAACCTGACAAGTTTCGGCGTGGGCTACTTCACCGTCAACACATACAAGAACGAGGGAGTGTACCAGAAAGAGCTTCTTGACGCAATGCCGGCTGTGGAGGAAACGCAGTACGTCCGCCACGTGCGCTTCGACCGTCCGCTGCGGATAATGATGGACGGAATGAAGCAAGAAGGCGTAATCCTTCTGCCACAGTAACAGGGGAACTGACAACCTGAAAGGCAACAGCCCGTCCCCATCCGCAACGGTGAAGTACAATCCCATTGCAAAAGGCCACCTTTTAGCTTGTAAAAGGTGGCCTTTTAGCGTCTGATTGACGGCCTTTTGCAATGCGAAAGGCGGCATATCGCCAAACCATTGACAGCCAACGGGTTGCACACAGTACAGGAACTGCGGCGGCAACGGCACAAAACAATGCCGCCAACAGCAGGGCACCGGGCAAAAAACCGGCGCGACGGGCATCACTGCCAGCCGCGCCACGCGATAAAAGAATCTATGTTAAACTGTTTTTTATGCCGTAATTATCCTGCTATGGCGTTAGCCGTTGCATTCACATTATTTCTTTATGGCAAGGTTGTCGACAGCCGCATAGCCCGGCGTATTCAAGCCGAAAGAGCCGCAAAGGTCGTCAGAACCCATCACGAAGAAATACAGTTCCTTTACCTTTCCAAGCGGAGTGAGGTCGAACTTCACCCATTCCTGCTCGATGTCGGTGCCTGTACACAGTTCAATGTATGCGTACTCCTTGCTCCCGTCGGCCTTTACGCCCTCGGCATAGAGCCTGAACCAGCTGTTTTCCGTTGCAGGAACAGCCGTTCCCGAGCCGTTATGCAGCGCGTCAAGAACGTAAGACGTATTGGTGGCATACACGTATCGTGGCTCAAACTCGGCACCGTCGATGTATAGAGGCTTCGTTGCAGTATATCCCGAATTGGCGTCTTCGAGCGTGCTGCGCCAGCTGTTCACTATCATGAAATTGTCAGAACCGTCTGCTCCGGGGCCGGGGTTCGGCGTGGTGGAGACAGTCAACTGGCGGTCATAACCCAAGCCCTCGTATGTCTCGCTCCAGTAGTTTGATATGGCGTAACCGCCCGACCAGAACGCAGCTCCGTAGCCGGCATCGATGAAACCGTCATACTTCAGACCTGTATTTCCGTCGTCGCTGAACTTGTATGACGCCGCGTCGGTGTAAAGCAGCGGCCCGTTGTATTCAGGATTGTCAACAAGGCTTGTCCAGTAATTGTCTATTCCACCTTTGAAATCTTTGTCTTCAAAAGTCAGCACAAGCACATTCTCGCCGGGTCCTGTGCCGTTGTCGTCGTCATCGCTGCACGCTGTGAATGCCATTGCGGTAAACAGCGCAGTGGCGAACAATGTCAATTTAGTTGTTTTTCTCATAAATGTATGGTTCTAATGTTTGAATTTTTATTTTACGATCATTCTTGATTTAATAAATGCAAGTCGGTTATTCCCATCACTTCCGTCGATGTTTCGCCTATCCATCCGCATTGTTGGTTTACGCCGGTGTATATCTTCACGAAGTCGGCACCTGGCAGACTGACATGGTTGCCGTCACTGTCTACAGCCCAGTCAATGTCAAAGTTCGACTCGTTTTCTGTGTTCAGGCGATTATCTGCGTATCCCCAGTCGTATGCGTAGAGCACCCAATAAGAGCCATCTCCATTCTCATCGACGGCGTTCTGGGGAAGAAGCGTGCCGCTGAACGTCAGTTCGTTGTCCTCTATCCATTGTGGATAATAGTCCATATCGTGATAACCGTTCTGCGGTATGCTGCCGCTGCCGCCCTGATTGTCAGTCCACGGAATGTCGGCCGACGCCTCGCCGTCAGGCCGCGTGTATGTTATCTCATAACCTTTGACGGTCGTCGGCTTGCCATATTCGCTCCCGGCAAGCTCATACCACTCGTCATCGTCGGCCTTGCCGTTCTTATTCCGGTCGTAAGCTACCATTACTATGCCCGGCTCACTGCTTCCACCAGGACGCGAAGAATCGCCTGACGTGCTGCCGGAGTTGTAAAACGCGTTGCCAAGAACCTTGAAGTCGGCCTCTCCCGGCACGTTGGTTATGGTGTGGTCGAAACCGCACACCACGTAACCTCCATATCCTCCGAGCGACACAAGGCCGCGGGCGTTGTTGCCGATGGCCGCCAACACCTTGGCGTTCATTGTCTCTTGAGTGTCTCCGTCCTCATATTCGGGCATACTGTTGACGAACTGTCCCGGTGCTGGACGATAGTCAATGACCGACGTGATGTATGGACTATGAACGCCGGATGCCCCGTCATGGCCGTCGTTTCCTCCGTCGTCGTCGCTGCACGAGCCGAATGCCAGCATGACAAAGGCCATCAACGGGAATGAATAAAATGCTTTCTTGCTCATTGTCTGTCAGTATTTTTCTTAATTCTTAATTGTGTTCACTTCGTCAGGAATGCGAAGTGCGCCGGAATGTCCCCCGTTGTCACGCTCCACTTCTTGCGTCCGTCGGGCGTAAAGCAGTAGAGAGTGCCGCTAACGACATAGCTCTTGGCGTCAGTCACATATATTTCCTTTGTCTCCGGGTTGACGGCAAGGCCGTAGGGCATGGTTATTTCCTTTTCCGTGCCGTCGGTAATGAAGTTGCGCGACACAATGGTCCGCGTCTCCGTGTCAATCTTGGCGTAAGAGACGGCCCGCCCGTCAAAGGCCGTATAGCTGTACTCCGAGCCTAAGACATAGAGCATCCCGTCAGCGATGCACATCTCGCTGACGGCCAATCCGAGGGTGTCAACAACCTCGTCGGTGCGCGTATCGATGACAAACAGGTCGGAACCGGTGCCGTAATAATCTCCGCGTGACGACACATAAAGATACCCTTGGCCGTCGGCCTCGATGCGGTGGAGGTTGATTGCAACATCGATTTGCTTGGTTTCGGTGAACGTATTGAGGTCGATTACCGACACGGTGCGGTCATAATCAGGCACACGATAGCCCCCGGAATTGGCTACATAGAGCTTTCCGTCAACCACGGCCATCTCCTCCGGCTGATAGCCTACGGTGCATTCTGCTACTACTTCGAGCGTGGCCGTGTCGACCTTTGCCACATATCCCAACCTCGCATTGGGGTCAATCTGTACCGTCCCGGCATAAGAGCTGACGTAGGCGTAGCCCTCATGGAACACGATGTTGCGGCAGTTGGGTATTTTTATCTCGCCTATGTGGCGTGCATCCGCCTTGTCCATCACCTCGACAAAGTTCGAACAGTTGATTACCGCGTACAGTTTCGAGCCGTAAACCTGTATGTCGTTGCCCACGTCTCCAAGCTCGAGAACCACGTTCGGGTTGGTTTCGGCGTAGATGTTCTGGCGGTAATAGCCGGTGGTACAGTCGAAGAAGTCGAGCGTACACTTGTTACTGCCCATGTTGCCCTCGTTCAACAGGTAGAAGCCTGTTACCGAGCTGGGGTGCGTAGGGTCGGCTACCTGCGTCCATGTTGACGGCACAAGCACTTCCTCGTCGCCCCGGCAAGAGGCCGCGAGCACTGCGGCAAGGCAGATGAAAAGATGTTTTGGTTTCATAACAATGCGCATTATATTTCCACTTTCAATGTCATTTTATAGTTTGTTCCCGGCATAGGATAGCACTTCACGACCTCGAACTGCTGGTTGAACACATTGTTTACCTCGGCGGTCAGCCTCATCCTGGCCTTGCTTATGCGGAAGTTGTAAGACAGGGCGATGTCGCTTGTGTACCATTCGGGCACGAAGTTCTGGGGTATGTTCTCCATAGCGTCATAGCGTTCGCCGGTGTATATGAAACTGTAGTCAAGCTCGAAGCCGCGCCACGAGGCGTTGACTATGGCGGAACCGCTGTGCCAAGGGATGTAAGGTATTTGGTCTCCGTAGTACGAATTGGCGTGGCTCGTCACGTCTTCGGCCTGCTGATAGGTGTAGCTTAGCCGTCCGTCAAGGCGCAGACCGCACGGAAATTCCAATGTAGCCGACGCCGAAACGTCAACGCCGAGGATGTCAACACGGCCGAGGTTGACCATCGTCCAGCGGAACTGGTTTGACGTAGGAATGGCTATTATCTTGTCCTTCACATTATTATAATACGCGTCAGCCTGCACCTCCACGCGCTTCAGCCACGAGCGACGGGGCGCGGCTGCGTAGGTAAAGCCGATGTCATACTGCGTGGTGTACTCCGGGCGGAGGCTCACGTTGCCGATGAACGTGTAGTAAAGGTCGTTGAGCGTGGGCATGCGGAATATCTTTTTATAGAACCCACGCAGGTTGAAGTCGGCACGCTTGAACGGTTTGTACGACATGACTACCGCCGGAGTGAACTCCGTCCGGTCGTCGGCCTTGTCAGAGCCTACGGCCACGCGGTCGGCAACGAACGTGCCGAGCAGGCTCGCCTGCGCCTTGAAGCGGCTGTAATCGGCGGCAACGGCGGCGGCAACGAGTGCCGTGTGGCGAGTGGGATAGGCAAAGTTGTAGAGGTCGGCGTTCAGCTTGTTCCACTGGTAATCGGCCGAAAGCGACGCGCTCAAATGGCTGTCGAAGCGGTAAAGGTTCGCCACCGAGAAATACACTTCATGCTGGCGGTACCTGTTGTCAACGTACATCGCGCTCTCGTCCAAGGCCGGGTCTGACAGGTAATGCAGGTAGTCGTAGGCGTACTTGCCGTTTACGAGCAGGCTGTACCTGTCGGTCACGCGCTTGCGCAGCGACGCCTGTACGAACGTGTTGGTGTCCCACTGGCGGTCTTCGTGCTCCAACCGGCCGCGCACCACCGCGCCTGGAAGCCCACGCTCGGAACGGTAGACGTATGCCTTGGCGCGCCACGAGCCGCCTTTCAGCCGCCCGAAGAAGCCAGCCTCGCCGCGCAGCGCGCTTACGTCGCCGTTGGCGCGCACCGCCGTGGTGTCATATCCGCCCTGGGTGCTGTACCGGTACTTGTACCGTCCGTTGGTGTACATGTATTCGGCGCTGACCGACGAGCTGACGTAATCGCTGATTTTCTGCTCCCAAACGAGAGCCGGATTGGCCAGCCCGAACGACCCTGCCTTCATCGTTGCGCGCAGGTTGAAACGCTTGCCTTCCTCAAACACCGGCACGCGGCTTTGCAGATACACCGTGCCGGCCGAGCCATAGTCCTTTGCCGACTGGAAAATCGAGCTGCGCTGGCCGTTGTACACGCTGACGGCCTCCATGTTGTCGAGCGAGAAGCGGCCAAGGTCTATCTGTCCGTTCTGCGCGTTTCCAAGCTCGATGCCGTCGTAGAACACGCCCACATGCTGCGTGCCCATGCCGCGGATGTTGACCGTCTTCAAGCCGCCCACGCCGCCGTAGTCCTTTATCTGCACGCCCGAAAAATAGCGGATGGCGTCGGCCACCGAGAGCGCCGACATCCTTTCGAGCTGCTTCCCCGTAAGACTTTGCACGGGCAAGAGGTCCTTTTCCGCGTCGCGATGCGCCGTAACGGTAACTTCGCTGATGGTTCTTGTCGACGAGACGACCGTGTCGGTAAGCGCTTCCTGACCGTAAATGCAGGGCGCAACAAGGCCGAACAGGCCGCAGATTATGGTGTTTCGTAATGTCATTGTCTGCTTCATCCTTCCTAAAACAACGCTTCGCACCGTGACGTATGGATGAAACAGGATTTGCGCAGCCGCAAAGGCGCACGCCTTGAAGTTCCCCCACAGCCTTTCCGCGAAAGCCGTTGAGCATGCAAAAAGCCGGTGTGGCAGGTCTTCTGACTTGTTCCTGACGGCAAACGCCTTCCCGAACGACCATGTCCAGTGGCATTATTGCCTGCCGTCACAAAAAAGGAACTTACAGCAGCGGGACTGTTCAGGACTCTCACCTGATTCCCTTTTAATCGCCTCCGCCCGTCGGGACGTGCGGCGAACCTACACGACTGTAATAAACGTAAATGTCCGCTGAACGGACGGTGCAAAGATAGTCAATGTATCTTAAACGGCAAAGGAAACAACGGCTAAAATTCAATTATTTTGCGATATGCCGTATTTTGCATTCCAAAAGGGCACCTTTTGCACGCTAAAAGGCCACCTTTTACAATGCAAAAGGTGGCATATTGGAAACCGCCTGACCGTCAACAAGTTACGAGCAGGCCGCGACACGCCGTAAAAAACACCACGCACGGCTTTGATGACAACGATATTTCGCCTGTCTTCAGACAAGATAAGCTGCACCTCGGCAATGAAAATAAAAGTATGTTCACGCACTTTTATTTTGCATTGCGCCCGGTTTGCATTATCTTTGCAGGACTAACCTTACAACCAAAAGCATAATGGAAGAAGACAACAAGAACGGAAAAAGCCTGCAGACAGCAGGCAGTTATCTGACAATCGGTATCTGTTTGGGCGTAGCTTTCGGCATTATTTTCGACAATCTGGGCGTGTGGCTGTGCCTCGGCGTGGGCATAGGGCTGCTTGCTCCGCACATGTTCAAGAAGAAGGACGGCACCGGCGACAAGGCATGAGCAATCAACGCACACGACGCGGCGACGCCGCAAAACGCACGGTTTAAGCCCATTTATTTTGAAATACGCCCATTTTGCCGTATTTTTGCACCGCGAAAAGTTAAACTGCAAGATATGAAAGAATTAGCATTGAAGTACGGATGCAATCCGAACCAGAAGCCTTCGCGCATTTACATGGACGAAGGCGAACTGCCCATCGAGGTGCTTAACGGCCGCCCGGGGTACATCAACTTCCTCGACGCGCTCAACAGCTGGCAGCTCGTAAAAGAGCTGAAGGCCGCCACCGGCCTGCCTGCCGCCGCCAGCTTCAAGCATGTGTCGCCGGCCGGAGCCGCCGTCGGCCTGCCGCTTAGCGACACTCTGAGGAAGATTTACTTTGTTGACGACGTGAAGATAGAGCTTTCGCCCCTGGCATGCGCATACGCACGGGCGCGCGGCGCTGACCGAATGAGCAGCTACGGCGACTTCGTGGCACTTAGCGACACGTGCGACGAGGCAACGGCCACGCTCCTCAAGCGCGAAGTAAGCGACGGTGTGATTGCCCCGGACTATACTCCCGAAGCGCTCGCCATCCTGAAAGACAAGCGCAAGGGCACTTACAACGTAATCAAGATTGACCCTTCATACGTGCCCAATCCCATCGAGCACAAGCAGGTTTACGGCATAACGTTCGAACAGGGACGCAACGAGGTAAAGCTGGACGACCCGGCACTGTTCGAGAACGTTCCCACACAGAACAAGACTTTCACGCCCGAAGCGAAGCGTGACCTCATCATAAGCCTCATAACCCTGAAGTACACACAGAGCAACTCTGTATGCTACGTGAAGGACGGACAGGCCATCGGCATAGGCGCGGGCCAGCAGAGCCGCATCCACTGCACCCGCTTGGCAGGCAACAAGGCCGACATCTGGTGGCTGCGCCAGCACCCGAAAGTGATGAACCTGCCCTTTGTAGACAACATACGCCGCGCCGACCGCGACAACACAATAGACGTTTACATCAGCGAGGAGCATGACGATGTGCTGGCTGAAGGCACATGGCAGAAGTTCTTTAAGGAGAAGCCGGAGGTTCTGACGATGGAAGAAAAGAAGGAATGGATAGCCAAGAACACGGGCGTAAGCCTCGGCAGCGACGCTTTCTTCCCCTTCGGCGACAACATAGAGCGCGCCCACAAGAGCGGCGTTGAGTACATAGCGCAGGCCGGCGGCTCCGTTCGTGACGACAACGTGATAGAGACTTGCGACAAATACGGCATAGCCATGGCCTTCACCGGCGTAAGGCTGTTCCACCACTGATAAAAATAAAAAGGTAAAAAAGTAAAAAGGTAAAACACGTTTTTTAGCGTTTCCTCTTTGCTTTTTTACCTTTTTACCCTTTTACTTTTTTACCTTTATAAAAATGGCAGACATCGACGACATCATTGCTGGCGGCGGAATAGTGTTCCGCAAGGCAAAAAGCGACAACGGAAACGACAGCGGCAAGGTGAAGACCAAAGCCAAGAAAAAACAGTATATCACAGGAGCGCACGGCAGCGGGTCGGCACGCCAGAAGGCAAAATACCGCGAACAGCGCGCCAACAGACACAAGAAATAATGGCCGGACGTAAGCAACGGGGCCATGATAAATGAAAAAATGCGGCACTGTATGCCGCATTTCGTCGTTATAAAAGTATCTTGTCAATTTGTTTTCAGACTGAAACCGATGTCCGTTATGCCGGGCAGGATTTCACGTTTCATCACGTGCCGCACGCGCACATGCAGCGAATCGCCCTTTTGCAGGTCGATGTCTGGAAGCGCAAAACCGTACTGGTAAACACTAATTCCGTGACCAAGCACATTGCCGTCGTCGTCATACAGGCGGCAGTCAAGCGTGTCAACGCTCACACGATGGCCGGGTTCTACAGTCTGGCAGACCTCCAGGCTAAGGCTTGTAAACGGATAAGCCGCCGCTATCCGCAAGCCTACCTCCCGGATGTAACGCCCTGACGAGGCAGCCGGAGGCACGTCGAAAACAGCTGTGTCGTTCTTTTCCAATCCGTCGGAAGGCATGGAAACGAACTTGTCGTACACCGTTTCGCCGCCGCAAGCCGACACTACCGCCGCCACAAACATGACCGGCAACAATATATATAATGTGCGCCTAAGCATCATTACGCCTTCACTTCCTTGCCTTCGGCTGTTCCTCCGCCGCCTTTCTTGGCTTGTGCATCGGGCTGTTTGCCGCGTCCTTTGGCCGTCTGTTTGCCGTTTTTATTCTTCGACTTGCGTTTTTTCTTGTTCTTGTCGAAGCGTGTAAGGCTCTCGTTTTCAAGCAAGTCAACGGGTCGTTCCTGCTTCTTTGCCGTACCGTCTTCCTGAAGTGACAGCGGCTTTTCGCCCTGCTTGTTCATTTCTATCACCTCAAGCGCGCGCCTTGCGGTAATCACTTCAAGGTTGGCAGGCACTTTCTTGTCGGTGGAATACGTCACCATGCCGGCCAGAATGTCGCTCTTGAACAGGTAATAGTCATTGTCCTGCGTCTGCAGCACAACCTCCTTGCTCGGCAACTTGCGGCTCGCCTCCATGTAATTGTCTACCTCGTAGTTCAAGCAACACTTCAGTTTTGCACACATTCCAGCCAGCTTCTGCGGGTTGAGTGATATGTCCTGATAGCGCGCCGCGCCCGTACTTACCGACACAAAGCTCTTCATCCATGTTGCACAACACAGCTCGCGGCCGCACGGCCCGGTACCTCCTATGCGTCCGGCTTCCTGCCTTGCACCTATCTGTTTCATCTCTATGCGCACATGAAAGGTCTCCGCCAGCACCTTGATTAGCTGCCTGAAGTCCACTCGCTCGTCAGCAATGTAATAGAAGATGGCCTTGTTCCCGTCGCCCTGATACTCCACATCGCCTATCTTCATGTCAAGATTCAGGCTCTTGGCGATTTGGCGGCTGCGTATCATAGTGTCATGTTCGCGGCTCTTTGCCTCACGATACTTCTCCATGTCGACGGGCTTCGCTATCCTGTATATGCGCTTGATGTCATCTGCCGACTTGATGTTTGCCTTGCGGATTTGCAGCTCCACGAGCTTGCCTGTCAGTGTAACGACACCTATGTCGTGCCCCGGACTGGCCTCAACGGCCACGATGTCGCCCTTCTTCAGGTCGAGATTGTTGACGTTATGGTAATAACCCTTGCGTGTGTTCTTGAACTGCACCTCCACAAGATCCGTGCTTTTGGCGTTGCCCGGCACGTCGGCCAGCCAGTCATAAGTGTTCAACTGGCGGTCCTGCCGTCCGCAACCGCGAATGCAAAGGCCGCGGTCGCAGCCGTTGTATATCATGTATTTCCTGTTCTTGAAGTCCATATCAGAATATGTTTATATATGTAATTACGTAAACCTAAGGTTTTCTTATCAAGGCAACGATGATGTTTGTAGCCATGTCGAAGAACACAATCTTGGCGTTTGCGTTCTGTCCGATGTCGCGTATGGCGCGGTTCATCATCGCTGAAATTTCCAAAACGTTGGCCTCGTTGATGTAAGGAGAGAAGTTACGGGCGAAGTTTTCCTCATCGCGTGTCATATAACAGAGTTGCGGATTGCGGAAGTTGTACATGAAGTTCTCGCGCACCAGGCGAAGGAAATACTCCAACATACGTTTCTGCCGCTCACGTCCGAGTGCGGCGGCGGTGTCGCTCCACTTCTTCAAATCCTTTATCTTGCGCATGTATGCGAGGCGCATCAGCGAGATGAACATGTCAAGAAACTCCTTCTTCTCGTTCCCGGCATCAAGTTCTTCAAGTGCTCCGAGCCAGCTGCCGCCGGCCGCACGTGCCAGCATCCGCGCCCCGTCGGGGTCTATTCCGCGGCGTTCAACGAGGGCACGCTCTATGTCTTCGTCGGCAATACGGCGCACATCTATACGCTGCGCACGGCTTTTTATAGTGTCGATAAGCATCTCCGGCTCCTCGCAGACGAGTATGAATACCGTAGCCTGCGGCGGTTCTTCAAGCAATTTGAGCATTTTGTTGGCGCATTCGGCGTTCATCCGCTCGGGCAACCACAGTACAGCTACCTTGTATCCGCCCTGACTTGACTTCAGGCTCAACGCCCGTGACAGCGCGTCACTTTCCCCTACACCCATCTGTGCCTGCTGGTTGGCCGCGCCCATGCAGGCCAGCCACTGCTCTATAGTAAAGTAAGGGCCTTGCAAAAGCAGTCCGCGCCACTCCGAAGCAAAGTCCTCGCTCGACATCTTATGCTCCGAACCGGTGCCCGAAGGACGGATTACGGGATAGGAGAAATGCAAATCGGGATGAGCCAGCTTGGCCGTCATGGCGCACTGCGGGCACGCTCCGCACGCATCACCTCCGCTCCTGTCACGGCACAGCAGGTAAGAAGCGAAAGCCAAGGCAAGAGCCATCTTGCCGCTACCTCGCGGTCCGCAAAGCATTATCGCATGAGGCACACGGTCTTCACTGACCATCTGCCGCAGCCTCTGCTTAACCTCTTCCTGGCCTATAACGTCGCTGAACTTCATTCCGACAACAAGTCAAATCGGTGCAAAATTACTAAAAATCCACCTTATATTAAAATAAATGGCAGCAGAACTGCCATTTATTTAGGAGTTAAAGAAGTTAAAGGAGTTTTTCGCTTCGCTCAAGGAAACTCCTTTAACTTCTTTAACTTCTAAAATAAATCTCACTTTTTCGGCCTGCGCGTCCCCATCCACGTGGCGTTATGCCACAACTGTTCGAGCGGTCCGCGCTTATGGCTTGCAAGCCACAGGCGGCAGAACGTGTACTGCAACAGCACGAAAACAATGCCAAGGACAAGGCTCATGGCATGGCCGCTGACCGTGTAAAGGCCAAGCCCCCAGTGGTAGAAGATGAAGCCGCCCACGACAGATTGGCCGAGATAGTTCGACAAACTCATCTTGCCATACGGCAACAGCTTCGACAGATAGCGGCGCATGCGCGTGCGGTGGTACATCAGCGTGATGGAGCTTACATAGAAAAGCGTCATCGCGAGGTTTTTCCACATGTCGAGCATCACCGTCAACGACGCCTCGGCACACGGCGAAGCAAACATCTGCGGCACAGTATAACGCAGCGGACAGAGCACGGCGAAGGCCGCTAACGACCACAGCATAGTGCGCTTCCACACCGCCGCGTTGCGCCCCTCGTCATAGAACATGCGCCGCCGCCCGAGCCAAAGGCCGAGCAGGAAAAGGAACAGCGTCTGCATGAACCGTCCGTGCTCGATGGCCCACGTGAAGTTTACGGGCAGGCCGTAGCGCAGTCCCGCCACTGCCACATCAAGCCAACTGCCACCCTCTTGCGCAGGAAGTATCTCAACAAACATGGCATCGGAGCCAAGATTGAGCGGCTGAAGCTGCGGATTTATCAGACTTCCGACAAAATAAGCCACCTCTATCGGCTGCAACGCAAACAGCAGGGCGAAGCCCAACAGCACGCGGTTGCTTGCGCGGACGAGCGGCAACACCAACAGGCCGCACACGGCATAGACCGTAAGAATGTCGCCGTTGAAGAACAACAGGTCGAGCAGTCCGAAGCCGAACAGCAACACCATGCGCCACACGAAGCGCGGACGGAAGTCGTAACCGCGCTGCGCCTGGTTGTCATGCTGCACGAACAGCGTCAGCCCGAACAGCATCGCAAAGATGGCGTACATCTTGTTCGACAGCAGGAAGAACACTACGTCCCACACGGCCTCGTCGAACTTGGTCAAAGGAGGGAAGCTGTAAAAGTTAAGATGCTCGAGAAAATGCACGAGAATGATGCCGCCCACGGCCACGGCACGCAGCAAGTCGGCAGCGTCGATGCGCGTGTTCGGCAACGACGACGGTTGGTAATGTGTCATGGATGTCTGTTATTTTTCACGATAAACAGTTGCAAAGATACAACAAATTCCAAACATCAGACATGTTTCCGGCCATCTTTTACGCAGAAAAACATACTGCCACACATGACATTATGCAACTCACGGCTGCCTTATCAGCATCAACATGTCATTTGAAAAATGTCCACATAAAAGCACGAAACAGAAAAACGGCACTGCAACAAACGGTCTCCCAAACAAGCAGGGAAGGCCGTTTTAAGTGCGAATACACCCAGAGAGCACAATAAAACATGCCATTCGGCACATCAAAAGACCGCCAATGCGCACACAGAATACGGCCTTCAGCGATGCAAAAGACGGCCTTTCGCCTTCCAAAAAGCCACCTTTTGCAAAGCAAACAGCCGCGGACACTGCACACAAAAGCCTGCAAACGCCGCAACATCCTACAACTCACGCAATTACGTTTGCACACGAAAAACGGCCTTATTCTGGCCTGCGGCATTTTATTTTACGAATAACGCACCTACGGAAGCCCATCGGAAAACAATGTGAAAGCCGACATGCCAGTTGCGGTTGCATTCTGTCAGCCTGTGCAGACGTGCTAAAATTCCCTGTCGCAATACAGGCAACACACATGAAAACGACGTTAAAAACAAACATTTCAACGGCAATTTTGGTCGTATCTTCAAAATTTCTACAAAATTGGCGGATACTTTTGCGCCTGTATAATACAACCGAAAGGTTATGAACAAGACAGGAAACTACCAGCTTACAATCATCATTCCAGTGTACAACGAGGCCGGAAACATTGCCGCTTTGGAGCAACGGCTCGCCGACTTCATGCCAAAATCAATACGCCGCACGTGCGTTCTGTTCGTTGACGACGGCTCAACCGACGGCAGCCTCGACCTTATCGCCGCAGCGTGCGGCAGGCATGAAGGCTTTTTCTACATAGCCTTGGAGCGCAACTCCGGCCTCAGCGCGGCACTGAAGGCAGGCATCGACACGGCCCGTTCACCACTCGTGGGCTACATGGACGCCGACCTTCAGACCACGCCGGACGACTTCAACCTGCTGCTCGGACACATCAACGAGTACGAAATGGTGACGGGCATACGCGCCGAACGACGCGACTCGGCCTTCAAGAAGTTGCAGTCGAAGATTGCAAACGGCTTCCGCCGCATGATGACCACGACGGAATGAAGGACACGGACTGCCCCCTCAAGGTGATACGCACGGCCTGCGCGCGCCGCATTCCGTTCTTCACGGGCATGCACAGGTTTCTCCCTGCACTGGTGATGCTGCAAGGTTGCAGGGTAAGGCAGGTGCCAGTGAGGCACTTTCCGAGAACCGCCGGCAAGTCGAAATACCACCTGCGCAACCGCCTTGTGGCGCCGTTCATCGACTGTTTCGCTTACCGGTGGATGCGCAAAAGGTACATTAATTACAGGATAAAAGACGGCAATCTGCCGCATGACTGACATGAACACGATTGCCGTTTTGTCTGTTGGCTTCATGGCGCAGCTGTTCTTCTCGGCGCGCGTCCTTGTACAGTGGATTATGTCCGAGCGTGCAAGGCGCGTGCTCTCGCCCACCCTTTTTTGGGCGTTGAGCCTTGCCGGGGCTTACCTGTTGTGCCTGTACGGATGGCTGCGCAAGGACTTCGCCATCGTGATGGGGCAGTTCATATCCTATTATGTGTACCTGTGGAACTTGAAGGAGAAGGGCGTTTGGGGCGGCGTTCCACGCTGGATTAGGCTCATACTGCTTGCTACGCCGGTGGCGGCGATGGTGTTCGTGGCAGAGAACGCCGCCGAGTTCGCCGCCGACTTTTTCCATAACGACGGCATACCGGCGTGGCTCATCGTATTCGGTTCTGCCGGACAGGTGCTATTTACGCTGCGTTTTGTCTACCAGTTTGTATGCTCACGCCGCCGCGGCGAGTCGGTGCTGCCGCCCGGCTTCTGGATTATCAGCCTCGTGGGAGCCACGATGATAGCCGTGTACGGCCTGCTCAGGGCCGACCCCGTGCTGATAGTAGGCCAGTCGTTCGGCATCGCCGCCTACGCCCGCAACCTGTGGATAGGCAGTCACAGCAAAACTTACGAAGCATGAAACGCAGTTTTTACATAGCCGTATTGGCGGCAATGCTGCCCGTAATGGTGCTAAGGGACTTCTCACCCGACAACGAGCTGCGCTATCTCAGCATTGCCGACGAGGCCATCAGAAACGGAACTCTGTTCGCATTCACCAACCACGGAGTGCCATACGCCGACAAACCGCCGCTCTACCTGTGGCTGCTGATGGCCGCAAAGACGCTTTCGGGCAGCCATCAGATGTGGCTGCTGTCGCTGTTCTCGCTCATTCCGGCACTCGTAACGGTGTCGGTAATGAGCCGGTGGGTGGCCGAAGATTGCGGCAAAGACTGCGCGGAGACCGGCGGATGGATGCTTATTACATGCGGACTGTTCGCCGGAATGGCGGTATTCCTGCGCATGGACATGCTCATGTGCATGTTCATCACGCTTGCGCTACACACCTTTTACAACATGTTTCGCGGCCGGGGGCGGCGCCGGGTCAATGCGGTGATGTTCCCGGTGTACATCTTCCTGGCCGTGTTCAGCAAGGGCCCGATGGGCATACTCGTGCCGCTTGTCACGACGGTAACGTTTCTCGTGGCGACAGGCCGCGGCCATACGATAGGCCGTTACTGGGGGAAAACAACGTGGGCGGTGCTCGCCTTGCCGTGCATAGCATGGTTCGCGGCGGTTTATTGGGAAGGAGGCAGCGGCTATTTAGGCAACCTTCTGCTGCACCAGACGGTCGACCGGGCGGTCAACTCGTTTCACCATGACGAGCCGTTTTACTATTATCTCATTGCGATATGGTACTCTATGGCACCGTGGACGCTGCTGATTGTCGGTATGACGGTTTACGCAGCGTGGCGCAGAGGCGTGCTTACGGACATGCAGAAGCTGTTGCTGGCGGCGGTGTGCAGCACGTTCGTGATGCTCTCTCTTGTCAGTTCGAAAATCCAGGTGTACATGCTGCCCTTGTTTCCGCCTGCCGTCTATCTTGCGGCCACGCTGCTTCCGCGAGTCGGACGCACGCCTTTTGCCGTGTTGTCGACGGCCTTTCCTGCCGCAATTTTCGCCCTTGCGCTGCCCGGATGGGCTGTTGCGGCGGCATTTGACGTGCCCTACATGGCCGATATCCGTATCGGTCTGTCTGCCGCGTCGCTGTCGGTTGGAGGCTGCGCCGCGCTCTTCCGCCTGCGCAAACAGCGTAAGGCCGACGGCGCGGTGAAGCCTGTTGCCTGCGGAATGCTGGCCGCCGTGTTCTTCACGGGTCTCGCCGTGCCGGGCGTAAACGGCCTCATCGGCTACAAGGAGCTGTGTACAGCGGCGCAGGCGGAAGCCGGACGGCACGGCACGCAGCGGTTTTACACGTGGAATGTGAAGCGCAGCGAGAACATGGACGTTTACCTGAAGCAGGACGTAATCAAGCTGGACGACGAAGACCTAACGCGCGGCAGCCTGCCAAAGGGTGTGCTGATGATGCGCGGAAAAGACGCGGACAGGCTGCCGCCTGCGTTGAAACGGCAAGAGAGGAAGGCCGTAGGAAAATATATTGTGACTACGATAGGACAATAAAAGACTTCATGCGATGAAAGTACTGGTTACTGGCGCCGCCGGATTTATAGGCAGCGCAACGGTCAAGGCAATGCTGGCCGAAGGACACGAGGTGGTTGGCATAGACAATATCAACTCTTACTACGACACCCGCCTGAAGTATGCGAGGCTGCGCGAGGCCGGCATACAGCAGGAGGACATACGCGAAAACCGCATGACAGGAAGCCGGACGGACACGGCTTACAGGTTCGCCAAGCTCGACATCGCCGACCGCACGGGCCTTGGCAGGCTGTTCGCCGAGGAGCGTTTCGACACCGTTGTGAACCTCGCGGCGCAGGCCGGAGTACGCTATTCGATAGAGAACCCGTGGGCTTACGTCAACTCCAACATCGTGGGCTTTGTCAACATACTTGAATGTTGCAGGCAGAACGGCACGTCACACCTGGTGTTCGCCAGTTCGAGCAGCGTCTACGGGACGAACAGGAGCACGCCTTACGCCGAGAGCGACGCCACAGATACACCCGTCAGCCTGTATGCTGCGACGAAGAAAAGCGACGAGCTTATGGCCTTCGCCTACGCCCGGCTATACGGCATTCCGACAACCGGGCTGCACTTTTTCACGGTGTACGGCCCGTGGGGACGCCCCGACATGGCTCCGTTCATCTTCATGAAAAGCATACTGGAAGGCCGCCCCATCAGCGTGTTCAACCACGGGCGGATGAGCCGCGACTTCACTTTCATCGACGACATCGTTGACGGCGTGGGCAAGGCCACAGCCCTTACGCCCACCGGCGACACGCCGTACAGGGTGTACAACATCGGCAACTCACACCCCGTAAGCCTGCTGCAATTCATCAGCGTGATAGAAAACGTGACAGGGCACAAGGCAGTAATGCACATGGAAGGCATGCAGCCTGGCGACATGCAGTGTACTTACGCCGACATATCGCGCATCGGCCGCGAGTGCGGATACAGCCCGAAAACGAGCGTGGAAGAAGGCATTGCACGCTTTTATGACTGGTACAGGAATTTCTACGGAAACCGGTGACTTTGCAAAAGGTGGCCTTTCGCATTGTAAAAGGCCACCTTTCAGCGTGTAAAAGACGGCCTTTTGGAACGCAAAAGGCCGTCTTTTGCAAAGCCGCCTGCCGCAAGCGTTGCACACACCGGCGGCAAAGCGGCGTATAACTTTGAAACAATGAATTTTACATTTGCACACGAGAAACGTGCGTTTTTCCAACAAAAACGATTATCTTTGTCGGCAAATAACCATACAGAAGGCGATACCAAGGAAAACGTTGCACCATTAAGACACCTTAAAAACGCGCACGTGCATATAATAAACCGCTGAAAGCCGCGTTATTACTGATAACAACCTATATTAACAACATTAACAACATTAACAAAAAACAATTACCATGAACCAAAATCAATCAGGCAGCAAGGCTTACCTGTTCTCTATCGTGCTTGTTGCCGTGTTGGGCGGACTGTTGTTCGGATACGACACCGCCGTAATCTCCGGAGCCGAAAAGGGTCTCCAAGCATTCTTCCTCGGTGCTACCGACTTCACCTACACCGATGCGTGGCACGGTTTCACGTGTGCCAGCGCGCTCATCGGCTGTATTATCGGTAGCGCAATATCGGGCTACCTGGCATCGAACTGGGGCAGAAAGAAGTCGCTTATCTTTGCCGGCGTGATGTTCTTCATCTCCGCCCTCGGCTCAATGGAACCGGAGTTCCTCTTCTTCGAGCACGGACATGCCGACTACCCACTGCTCATCGCCTTCAACATATACCGCGTCATAGGCGGCGTAGGCGTTGGTCTGGCCTCGGCCATATGCCCTATGTACATCGCGGAGGTGGCACCTTCGAACATACGCGGCACGCTCGTATCGTGGAACCAGTTTGCAATCATCTTCGGCCAGCTGGTTGTCTACATGGTAAACTTCATGATTCTCGGCGACCACACCAACCCGGTTATCGAGTCGATAGGCCAAGGCATGAGCAAATTAGTACCCGGTTACGACCCTTGGACAGTATCAACCGGCTGGCGTTACATGTTCGGTAGCGAGGCCGTTCCCGCCGGATTGTTCACCATATTGATATGCTTCGTACCCGAAACACCGCGCTATCTCGTCATGGCCGGACAGGACAGCAAGGCTCTCGCCGTGCTCACAAGGATTAACGGAGAGGCTGAAGGCCGCAACATCCTCCATGAGATAAAGAACACCGTGACCGAAAAGACCGAAAAGATGTTCACCTACGGCATACTGGTTATCTTCGTCGGCATCATGCTCAGCGTGTTCCAGCAGGCCGTCGGCATCAACGCCGTGCTCTATTACGCACCGCGCATCTTCGGCGACATGGGCATGGAGAACCCGATGATGCAGACAGTCATCATGGGCGTAGTCAACATCCTCTTCACGCTTGTTGCCATCTTCACCGTTGAGAAGTGGGGACGCAAGCCGCTGCTCATCACCGGCTCTATCGGCATGGCAGTCGGAGCGTTCGGCGTTGCGCTTACGTTCGGCAACATGGATTTGGCCATAGTTACGATGCTTAGCATCATGGTGTACAGCGCTTCGTTCATGATGTCATGGGGACCGATTTGCTGGGTGCTCATATCCGAAATCTTTCCGAACACCATCCGCGGCAAAGCCGTTGCCATTGCAGTGGCCTTCCAATGGATATTCAACTGGATTGTAAGTTCCACGTTCGTACCGATGTTCAACATGCAGACCGCTTCAGACCCCAACTTCGGCCACTGGTTTACCTACGGCCTGTACGGCGCAATCTGCGTACTCGCCGCCATCTTCGTCTGGAGACTTGTCCCGGAGACCAAGGGCAAGACGCTTGAAGACATGACAAAACTCTGGAAGAAAAACTGAAAAGGATTAAGAGTTAAGAGTTAGAATTAAGAAAATATGCCTTGCAGGGTGTTATGGAATTAGCCATAATGACACCGCCTGCAAGGCATATTTTCTTAATTCTAACTCTTAACTCTTAATCCTTATTTTTTCGTTGTGCCAAAATGGCATACAGGCACGTTATTTGCATATCTCCTAATAGCTAATAAAAACAACCGAAAGGAGACAAAACAATGGTAAAGGTAAAAGATTTGAAGGAAAAGGTTGAGAACCTTGCAGACGATGACAGACAGTTCATCAACGACGTAATCGACATCATCAACACTGGCGTTCCTTACAAAGAGCTGCAGCACTTCCGTGAGTTCATCGAACAAGAAGGCATTGACAAGGCAATAGAGGCCAAAGCCGAAGAACTTAGGAAACTGCAATTGCGCAAAGAGGAACTAAAGAAAAGAATGACTGAATAAGAGTAAGTGAAAAGCGAAAAACGAAAAGTGAAAAATCCGTTTGCCTTCATATAGTCAATGGCAAACGGATTTTTCACTTTTCGTTTTTCATTTTTCACTTCATTTCAACGCCTTAAATCCGCTCATGGCGATGGGCACGGCCAGCACGAACGACAGCATGTCGGCGCACGCCTGGCACATCTCCACGCCCTGAAGACCGAGGAAATGCGGAAGTATTATTATCAGGGGGATGAAGAAGAGGCCGTTGCGCGAGGCGGCAAGGACATTGGCCTGCCAAGGCTTACGTATCGTCTGCATCATCATGTTGGTGTACATCACCACCGCGCCGAGCGGCAACGTGAGCAGCTGCCACCGCAAGGCAACGCTTCCCACCTCGACCACCGCAGGGTCATGGCGGAACACCGCCACCACTTCAGCCGAGAAAGCGAAGCCCAGCACGGCAACAAGCACGAGGAACGACGTGCCGAGGCGCACGATGAACCAATAGCCCTCACGCACCCGGGCGTAAAGACGCGCACCGTAACAGAAGCCGCACATGGGCTGGAAACCCTGCCCCAGACCGATTACCGCGGCAAAAACCACGAAACATACTCTGCTCACTATGGACATGCCGGCTATCGCGGCATCGCCGAAACGGCCTGCCGCCACATTGAGCAGGGCAACGCCTATGCTTGCCATCCCCTGCCGGGTGAACGACGGGGTGCCGCCGGCAAGGATTTCCCTGAACAACGCCGGGCGCAGCGAAAAGTCGCGCGGACGTATGCGGATGGTGCCGCCCTTGTGTGTCATGACCAGCAACACTACCATGCTGCACGCCTCTCCGACAAACGTTGACAGCCCCGCGCCAGTTATGCCCATGCCCATAAAGAAGATGAACACGGGCGCAAGGAACACGTTTATCAATGCTCCTGTAAGTATTCCGAACATGGCATAGGCCGCATTGCCCTGAAAACGCATCTGGTTGTTCAGGCAAAGCGCGCCGCACATGAACGGCATCGCCAGCAGGATAAACGCCAGGTAACGCCTGGCATAAGGCAGGACGGTAGGCGTAGAGCCGAGAAGCCGGACCAAAGGGTCAAGCAGAAGCAGTCCGGCAAGGCAGAGCACGATGCCTGCGGCCACTGCGCTGAAAAAGCCGGTGGATGCCATACGGCGTGCGTTGCCGTGCCGCTTCGCGCCCAGCTCGCGCGAGATGTAGTTGCCTGAACCTTGTCCGAAGGTGAAGCCTACGGCCTGGATTATCGACATTACGGGAAAGGCTATGCCAACGGCAGCCGTGGCCTGCGTGCTGATTCGCCCTACGTAGAAGGTCGTAACGATGTTGTACACGCTCGTTACGAGCATGCTTATTATCGTGGGAACGGCCATTGTGAGTATCACGCGGTGAACCGGCGCGGATGTAAGAAATGTGAAATTGTCCTTGTTGCGCATACCTTCGCCTTGGTAAACTTCACTGCAAAGGTACGCAAAAATCAATACACACAGACGTTTCCGTCTGTGTTTTATCGTTAAAAAACATATTGACTTCGCACAATTCACGGTGCGTAATGCCAATGTGGACGACGTGCCGCAATGCCATTGGCAACGCATTGGCTGCCAGCAAGTTGCCAACGGCTTTGCAAAAGGTGGCCTTTTACCGTCCAAAAGGCCACCTTTTGCACGGTAAAAGACGGTCTTTTGCTGTCTGATTTGCCGCCTTTTGCAAAACATGCCGCCGCACAACACCGCAAAAGGGCGGCAATACGTCCATAAAAAACAACACCAAAACAAATTGAAACGATGTTGCGACATTCTAAAACGAGACTGTAAGCTAACATCGGTATATTTGCAAAAAAAACAACAACGAAAAGCACCATGAAAAAACTATTCTCCGCCATATTGGCCTTAGCCGCATGCTGCGCCACATCATCAGCGGCCGACGTTACAGAAAGCTTTGACGGCCTTGCAACCGGCACGGAGTTTGAAATGACCTCCGCGCAGGGCGGCACGGCCACAGTGGCTGAAAACCCCATAGGGGAGGGTAAAATTCTCGACGTTACAAACTCAAACTACGACGCCGTACCGCAAATAAGCTTCAAGCTGCCCGAAGGGAAAACACTTGGCGACTGCACAGCCGTGTCTTTCTCATTATACATCCCTTCAAGCAACAGTGACGGGACCGCGAACTACAAGCAAAAACACATCTACCTGAACGGCATCCTTAAATATAAGGACACCGACGAACAAGGAAACGACGTTTATCCGAAGTTAGGAGAGAAAGACACATGGATAAGCATAACAGTAAGCACAGCCGCGCTACAGCTTACTGAAGAGGAGAAAAGCCTGACATCGTTCACCCTCGGCGTTGGCCTAAACGACAACAGGCTGCATTACTACCTTGACAACGTTTCCCTGAAATACCCTTACAACACCACTCCGCCTGTGCTCCCGGCGCAAGGCGCATATTACACAGGCGAATACCGCAACCTCTTTCTTGAAGCAGGATACACGCAAGAGCAAATCGACCAACGGCTCGACGACCTGTGGCACACCTACTTCGAGGGCGACGAGGACAACGAACGCCTGTATTACGAGGTTGGCGACGACATGGCATACATTCTCGACGCCAACAACAACGACGTGAGGACGGAGGGCATGTCATACGGCATGATGATATGCGTGCAGATGGACCGGCAGGACGAATTCAACCGTATATGGAAGTGGGCGAAGACATACATGCAGTTCAAACCCGGCGACGAGCGCGAAGGTTACTTCTCGTGGCAGCTGCCGACAGACGCAAGCAGCCTTGCGAATACACCCGCTTCCGACGGCGAGGAATACTTTATCATGGCGCTGATGTTCGCCTCCAACCGCTGGGGGAACGGCGAGGGCATATACGATTACGAGGCTGAAGCAGACTACATAATTAAAAACTGCTTCAACAAGCCCATGACTGAAGTATCTCCCTACTCATCGTTTACCAACCTCTTCAATATGGACGAGAAGCAGATAACCTTTGTTCCGTACGCCTCGTCGGCAAAGTTTACCGACCCGTCCTACCACCTTCCGGCATTCTACGAGCTGTGGGCCATGTGGGCTAAGGAGCACAATCAGGATTTCAAGGACTTCGCCGCGAAGAGCCGCGAGATGTTTCCCAAGTTCGCACATGCGGAAACAGGCCTGATGCCAGACTACGCCGAATATGACGGAAGTCCGCATACCGGCGACGGCGACCACTCCGGTTTCCTTTACGACGCTTGGCGTTGCATCATGAACATGGCTGTGGACTTCTCGTGGTTCCAGCCCGAAGACGTTGACTATACCGCCCTCGTGAACAGGCAGCACAACTTCCTCGCGACGGTAAACGGCGGAGTTCCCAACTATTACAGCGTCTACACGCTTGACGGACAGCAGAAAAACGGCAACACCGACCACTCCCCCGGGCTCGTGGCATGCAACGCTACGGGCACGCTGGCAAGCAACCAGATGGTAGCATGGGAGTTCATCGACGATTTCATGGCCACCGCCATACCCACAGGCCGCTACCGATATTATGACGGCCTGCTGTATTTCCTTAACTTCCTCCACGCTTCAGGCAACTTCCGCATATGGAAACCGCAAAGCGGCACAGGCATAACCGACGTGCCGGCAACGCCCGGAATACACATCGACGGCGGCATGATACACCTTGGCGGCAACACCGGCGGACGCTACAGGATAGTCAACCTCGGCAGCGGAACTGTAATAATGAGCGGCACGGCGCAGCATGACACAATCGACATCGCCGCCCTTCCCCACGGCATATACGCAATAAGCGTTGACGGAAAAACGCTTAAGTTCATTAAATAACCTAATATCAACAATCTAAATTTTATCATTATGAAGAAGATTTTTACTTTTCTCGCGTCCGCGCTGTTCGCAATGACAGCCGCGGCTAACGGCGAAGTGAACGACGGATGGCTGATGGTTGAAGACTTTGAGGCCGCACAAACAGTGAATACATTTAACTATCAAGGTTACGATCCGAAAGGAACAGCGTCGATAACTGCAAACCCGACGGCAGTAGGAGAAAAGGTTGCATCATTCGTCGGCGGCGACTTCAACACCGTAATAGAGCTTGACATCACTCTGCCAAACGGCAAGACGCTGAAAGACTACACGCAAATAGCCTTTGATATCTACCTGAACGACAATGAGGCAAAGGACTTCCAGTACAAGAACATGCTTGTATGGGCCGACGATTACGTTATCCACCAAGACATAGACTATCCCAAAGTGGCCGACCCGGAAACATGGACGACAAAGTCGTACGTAATCGACACTGACGGAAACAATATCGGAAATACTTTCAAACTGCGTATCGGCGTGCTTGACAACGCAGCCGACTACCTGATTGACAACGTCCGCCTGAAAGAATACGAGGAGCCTGGCACGTCGCACAACGGAGAGATTATCGACGGAAAGCTGATGGTTGAAGACTTTGAGGCTGTGCAGACAGTCGGAATGTTTAACTATTTAGGCTACTCGCTGGTAGGTACAGCCTCGATCGTTGACAACCCGGCATTGTCGGAAAACAAGGCCGCGCAGTTCGAGGGAGGTGACTACAACACTGTAATTGAGCTCGACGTGACTCTGCCCGACGGCAAAACACTCAAAGACTACACAGACATTGTCTTCGACGTGTATGCCCGAAGCACAGAGGGAGCTGACAACCAGAACAAGAACATGCTTGTCTGGGCGGACGAATTCGTCATCCATCAAGACGACGACTACTCATTTAAGAGCACAGAGGACATATGGGTTGAGCATTCATACGCAATCCCCACCGAGGGCAACACAATAGGCAACGCCTTCAAACTGCGGCTCGGCATATTGACCAATGCCGCCGATTACCTATTGGACAACGTGATGCTGAAGCCCAACACGTCATCCGGCATCACCGACGTGACGGCTGAAGGAACTGCAATAGTTGTCGGCAATGGATGCGTAACCATAACTGCCGACGATGAAACGGCAGTCGCCATATATACTGCGGAAGGTCAGCTCGTGGCAAGGGAGACAGTTGACGGCAGCACTACGATAAGCCTTGCACGCGGACTGTACATCGTAAACGCAGGCACGCAGGTACGGAAAGTGCTTGTGAAGTAATGCTTACGAGACTGGCAACATCACGTTCCGGATTAAAAGAAGTGGCCTTCCGCAGTGCGGAAGGCCACTTTTTTGACTGCAATTTATCGCCTTTTACAAGGCAGGCTACATTATTTTCGCTGTGCGCGATACACTTGTATCGGGCGGAATCCCCCTCCTAACCTCCACGAGGGGAGGGAAGCAATCTGGAAAGCAAACATAATCAATTATTCTCCTCCCCTCGGGGAGGTTGGGAGGGGGCTTCTACTATGTTTTTGGAAGGGGCTTCCACTCTATTCGCTTACTTCCTCTACGCTGTAGCGTCCCATCTCCTCGAACTTTATGCCCTGCAAGGCTTTGGCGCTGCGCGTGCGCACGCCGTTGCTCACGTTGTCGATTGTTTCAGGACGGAACACTATGCGATAGCCTTTCAGATGGCGTGACGGAGTCCATTCCTCGAGTGTGTCCGCAGGCCGTGTCTTCATACCCACCTTGAACGAGCCGATGCCGTCAAGTATTACGCGGCTGCCTGCAAGCAGTTCGTCGCGCATTACATCTGATAGGCCGGAGAGCACTGCAAGGATGTCAGAGCGTGTTACGGTAGTCGCCCTTTCTATCTTTTCTGCCATCGACTGCATTGTTGCAACGTTAGATACTGTAGCCTTTGCATACCATTTACCTTGGTGTGCGGATGTCTTCCTTGTGTCTTGATAAAGCTTGTACTTTACTGACATAGTTTTCTTAATTTAAAGTTAAACATATAATGTAGTTTGTTTAGGCATTGAAAAGAATGCCTGCGCCAAATGTAGTGATATTTTCTGAAACTTGCAAACATATTGTAAAAAATTTTTTACAGCATGCACAATTATAGTTTTTACATTATGATGCAGCTTTGAATGAAATGCTTTCAAGTTGGAAAACGTTAACGCTCTGAGAATGCAGTATTTCAAAACAAAATACATTCGGCCGCAAATAACGCGCTGTGGAGTGTGCAAAAGTATTTGTCTGAATATCAATAAGTTATGCTAAAAACAAGCGATTTGTGCTTAAATTATATTTATGTGTGTTAACGGAAACGTGCTTTTTTAACACAAAAAGCATGTTTTTCAACATCGTGAACTTATCGCACGACCATCGTGGGCTTATTGCACGACCATCGTGGGCTTATCGCACGATTGTCGTGGGCTTATCGCACGATTTTCTTGTAATTATTTCTTTACAAATTAACTTAATGCTTTTAACATAGTTGAGCTGGTTTGCATAAAAACCTGTACATAATTGAAGTGTCAAAAAGAAAGCAGAACGACTGATATTGCATCATATTGCAAATTTTCACACACCGTTGGATTTACATTGCGTTTACGGCTTTACAAACTTCATGAAATTAACGAGAGTTCGATATAAGAGAATGTTATAGTATTCTTACTTCAAGCGGTCAGTTGGTAACTGTCATTCCGCGCTACGACGCGGAATCCAGTACGAAAAGCATAAGAAAAATCCGGCTGTCATCACTGAATTCCGCGTCTGAGCGCGGAATGATAGTTACCAACCGACTATTTGAAATGCAAAACTATATAAATTATCTAATTTCAAAGAATGATTATTCTTATGCTGAACTTACGTTAAATCACATATCAGTGAGAAAATACATGATTACATGGAATGTTTGACGGCAAAAATGTATAACTTTGCAGGCGTTTTACGAAACATAGGCACAACAACAGGTTTTCAGAACACCATGTCAATGCAGCAGAAAGAAGAAGAGAACGTACACGAGGCGTTGAAGGACACGGCGATATTCCTTGCAGAATACGCCGCGACGATGATGGCCGTAGGTGCGCAGACGTCGCGAATACAGTATAATACGGTGCGCATGGCGCGCTCGTTCGGCTATCACATCAACCTGCTTATATTCCCCAAGACATTGAGCATAACGCTGCTTGACGCCGGGCACAACCGCTCGTACACCTATATAAAGAAGACGCCGGGCATGGCGCTGAACTTCAAAGTGAACATGAAGCTGTCGGCACTGTCGTGGCGGGCGTTCGACAACAAACTGCCGCTGCGTGAGCTTTGGCGTCTGTTCAGGATTATTGTGAAGGAGAAACGCGAGAGCCGGTGGATTGTGTTGCTGCTCGCTTCGCTTGCAAACGCCTGCTTCTGCCGACTGTTCGACGGCAATTTTACGTCGATGTGCATAGTTTTCGTTGCGACGCTTGTCGGCTTTTTCATCCGCCAGGAGCTTACCCGGAGGAAGATGAACCACTTGGCCGTGTTCGTAATCTGCGCCTTCGTGTCGACGATGATTGGCGTTACGGACTATCTTTACTTCCACGGCGGAACGGAGGACATATCGCTCGGAACGTCGATGCTATACCTTGTGCCAGGCGTTCCGCTGATTAACGGCGTGATGGACATTGTGGACGGCCATGCGCTCGATGGCGTGGCGAGGCTGATAAACGCCGGACTTCTTATAATTTGCATAGCTGTAGGGCTGTCGGCCACGGTCGTGATGTTCGACATCGACCCTACTACGTTCACCAAGGTGATGCGTCCCGACGTTGTCCGGGCTGCCATAGCCGACGGCTTGTTTGCCGCCGTGGCAGGCGTGGGCTTTGCCGTCATCAGCAATCCGCCGCGCAAGGCGTTGATTGTCTGCGCCCTGCTGGCCTGCATAGGGCATGGTGTAAGGTATTTTCTGATGCACAATGCAGGCATCGCGCTCGACCAGGTAACTGCCTCCGCGATAGCCGGCTTCACGATAGGGCTGCTCGCCGTGCCGTTCTCCATGCGCATACACTGCCCTGCGGAGTGCTTCGCCTTCCCTTCGCTGCTGCCCATGGTGCCCGGAATGTTTGCCTACAAGGCCGTGCGTGACCTGATAAACATAGTGCGCCTGCCCGACGAATACACGATGGAATACGTCTCGCGCTTTTTCCATAACTCGTCGCTCACGGTGCTTATAATGTTCGGAATGGTGGTGGGCTGCATCATCCCGATATTTATTTTCCACCGCCAGTCGTTCTCGGTGACAAGGAAAAAAGATGAGTGAAGAGTGAAGAACGGTTAAGTGAAGAGTGAAGAACGAAGAGTGAAGAATGAAGAACGAGAAGAGTGAAGAGTGAAGAACGAAGAGTGAAGAATGAAGAACGAGATGAGTGAAGAATGAAGAACGAGATGAGTGAAGAATGAAGAACGAAGAGTGAAGAATATGTTTGCAATGTGTAAAGCAAATTAATTCTTCACTCTTTGTTCTTCACTCTTCACTTAATTTCCACCGCCAATCGTTCTCGGTGACGAGGAGCTGATAATAGCGGCAAGGCATTACAGCCGGTCCGCAGCCGCAATATTCCAGACAAGCAGTAAGAAGCATGTTTGCAAACATAAAAATATCTGCTTGTCGAGAATATTTTATATACCAAAAACTTGCTTTTGTCTAAAATAACGTTTATCTTTGTAAACGTTAACACTAATTACTAAAACCATGAGACACTTGCTTTTTACCTTAACCGTTTTATTGCATTATACATGTGCATGGAGCCAGCTTACGACACATCCGTTGGGTGACTTGCACGCCACACCAAAAGGAGAAATAAACCTGTATTCCGCCGAATACATTAACGCTAAACAAGAAGGAAAAGAAACGGTATGGAGGTTCAATTTTGACAAAGGCAAAAATGAAACCGTTGAATATACAATTGCAGGTGACACATTACTATCAATATACCTACCGGGAAGCATCAGCCGCCTGTCATTAGGCAATAACGAAATATCAATATTGTCGCATGAAAACCCTCTGACAAAGATTGTTTTCACAGTTCCCATGCTTTTTCTACCTGCAACCATATCGTATGGCGACTCGCTTTCCGCCGCATTTTCCATTGCCGGCAAATACTGCAAAAAATATCCTTTAAGAGGTAATGGACTTAGAACCGTGGCGTGCGATGCATACGGAACAATAATAGAAAATGAGCGCGACACGATAACCGGCGTACTGCTAATACATTGTACAGATAAAGCTAATATAGCTACATCTCTTCCAGACCAGTCGGACACTATTGCAGAAGACATGCAGAAAATCGGCGAAACGTATATATGGCTGAACCAACGAACCGGGTTACCTATATATAAATATGACATGACAACTTACAGCGACAGCACCGGTACAGGATCAAAAGCCGACCGAACCGTGCGTTTCAAATTCATAACAGTTGACGAAACAATAAAAGACAATACATTACAAAATGACGACAAGCAAGAAAACAATATTGACAGACGCGGCGACAACAACACTATAGACTGCAACATAGTAAATGAAGGCGATGCTATCACGATATACTACAATCTGCAAGAAACTGCAGATGTGGCGGTGACGCTATGCGACGTTGCAGGAATTTCCTACTTCAGTGACAGACGGACATGCCCTGCCGGAGACGGATATTCAGTGCATATAAACACATCAGGCTTACGACGGGGCAGCTACGTAATCTACATAAGCGTGAACGGCAATACAAACGACTACAAAATAAACATCGACAAACCATGAAAACAATCATCCATAATATACATGTATTGGCCGGAATGTCTGTCATTTTTGCACCCACTGCCCTACTACGGGCACAAACCACGATGGCAAACTATGTGAAAACCGAAACCATGCTGTCTGCCAATGGAACACGAAAGCAGACTACCGTGCAATATTATGACAAGAAAGGGCGGCCGTCACAGCTTGTGACGGACGGCGTGGGACAAACCGGCTATGTACGCTCATACACCGAATACAACGCATGGGGACGCATAAGCAAGGCTTCACTGCCGATGGATGCAGGTTCAACACCTGCGTATGTAGAAAGTTACGACCTAATGTCTGAGTCAAGCAACACATACAACGGCGACGAATACGGATGGACTGAATATCAATATGATGCAATAGGCAGGGAGACTTCTGCTTTAGGGCCGGGCTTTGAATGGTTTGACGACGAGCGAGACATCAGGCACTATTTCAAAATCAACGACGACAACAGCGTGTATAAATATGGAGTCGGCACAGCGGACGGCTCGCTGTCGTCTCCGAACACATATTACAATAAAGGAGATTTGCATTCGGTTGCAGTGTATGACGAGGACTGGAACTGTGTAGAAACATTCATCGACCGCCTCGGGCTACCTGTACTCGAAAGGCGCGGAAGTACCGGCAATTACACCGACACGTATTTCATACACGATGAACTCGGACGACTCCGCATCGTACTTACGCCGAATTTCCAAGAAGACGGTGACATTGCCACAACTGCGTACACATATAAGTATGACGGAAGGGGACGGATTACGGAAAAGACGCTGCCCGGATGCGAACCGACAAGTTACGGATACGACTCGCGCGACCGCCTCACAACAATGCAGGACGCGACACTGCGCAAGCAGGGATTAAGCCGTTTCTACCTGTACGACGGCCTCGGACACCTCTGCGTACAGGGTACATGCACCGCAACAAGCGGCGACGGACAGGATGAAAGCGTGAGCTTCGACAAATCACAGCCAGGCATATCAGGTTCTGGATATAACTCGCCATGCCTTAATGTAATTACTAACCCGGAAATTGAAATCGTGAACTATTATGGCAGATACGACTTCACCGGGACAACCCTGTTCGACGCCTGCCCCGACAAGGACGCGCTTTTGGATGCCGGCACACTGAACTATGGCACGCAACAGGTTACGGCCGACATTGACACGACGCACATACATGGCCTGCTGACAGGACGCATAGTCAAGCTGTCGGATGGAAGCATGAGGTACAGCGCAATGTTTTACGACTATAGAGGGCGGTTGGTGCGCACGAACGATGTGTACTCTGACGGACGGACATTGTCCACTGTATCAAGCTTAAGCTTCACAGGCAAGCCGGAATGCACGGTAACTGTCCTGAAAAACGATGGACAAACATATAGCACTTGTACGACTTACACTTACGACAGCAAGGGAGACAAACTCACGAAAACGACTCTGTCAGTCAACGGACAGAACACACACACCACCGCAAACATCATCTATGACGCCGTAGGACGTGTTGAGTCAGTTACAAGGGAAGGGACACAGCTCTTTATAAGGCCGATAACCCCAATCATTCAAAGAGCCAACATCATTGCGATAAGGCCGGATTCATCAATACACAGACCTTTCCCTGAAATCATCAGGCCGTCGCTCACGACAAACTACACGCGCAA
The DNA here is from genome assembly GCA_900551055.1 of uncultured Prevotella sp. GTDB lineage: Bacteria > Bacteroidota > Bacteroidia > Bacteroidales > Bacteroidaceae > Prevotella. Next base: position 45,360 of record URUK01000002.1, read on the forward strand.
CATACGCGGATGGACTACAGGCATCAGTGCTCCTGGCTTCAAGCAGACCCTCCTATTCGGCAACTACGAGGTGATGGATGGCAGCCCGATGTACAACGGCAACATTCCAAACATTGAATGGACGGGCGTGGACGGCGTGAAACACTGCTATTACTTCAGCTACGACGATTGCAACCGGCTGACACACGCATATTACGAGGGAAGCGACTGGAGCGAACCGGAAGACAAGCGGTACTCGCTGCATATTGACGGCTACGACCCGAACGGGAACATAACAGCCATGCGCAGGTACGGACTGAAGCAAGACGGTACGTTCGGACTCGTGGACGACCTCACAATAACTTACAACGGCAACCAGCCCGTAAACGCCACAGACCATGCCGACCCCGTCAATACCGAAGGCTCGACTGACTTCAAGGACGGGAACAATGGCTACTTCCAAGACTACACTTTCAATGGAGTGGGAGCACTTACAAGCGACAAGAACAAGAACATAACGTATATCGAATACGACAAGCTCAACCTCCCACGGAAAATATTGGTAGAATCCGACGCGGAAACGGGGTTCGTTTCAACTACACAAGAAGCGGCAACACCACAGCCTATGGTATTCGTAATTCCAATGGACTCGACTAAATACACCTATACACCCGACGGAGAGAAAATAAGGGTGACGCACGTAGTAAACAAGTCTATACCCTTTGTTTCAACTGACCCTACAAGGCCGGTTTGGCCCACACGGACAATAAAGATAAGGGACACGACCGAATACATCGGCCCGTTCGTCATATGCAATGTGAAACTTGATAAGGTGCTTTTCAACGGCGGCTACGTAACGTTTGGAAAGACAGACCTGTCAGAACAGACATACCACTACTTCTCGACAGACCACCAAGGAAACGTACGCGCCGTATATGACGAAGCCGGGAATATAGAACAGTCAATAGCATACGACCCGTTCGGAGTAATCATACCCGACCTTAGTACAGGCACAGGCATTCAGCCGTACCTCTATAACGGAAAGGAACTTGACAGGGTTCACGGCCTGAACTGGTATGACTACGGCGCACGGATGTACGACGTGACTCTCGGACGTTGGACAACAGTCGACCCTCTGTGCGAGAAATATTACCACGTAAGCCCATACGCATATTGTGGGAACAATCCGGTTAACAGGATTGACCCGGATGGACGTGTAATCGTATTCGCACTAAACTCTTCCGACGAATTTAAAAACGCCTACTATCTTGTCACAAAATATTTAACGGACAATGGATGCGGTAATTTTTTAAAAATATTAAATGACGCTAAAGAAATATATACAATAAAAGAATCTGATAAGAACAGTTTTCTTTGGACTAATCGCTTAATTGAATGGAATCCGAACATGGGATTAGATACAGGATTTGCCGTTTTATCCCCTGCGACTCGATTAAATCACGAATTAGACCATGCAGCAGAATATCAAACAAAACCAAATATATTCAAAAACAATATAAAGACAATACCCGATGGCAATCCGGACTCTCCATATCATACAATGGAAGAAAAACGCGTAATTACAGGTTCTGAAAAAGATACCGCAACAGCTTTGGGCGAGATAGAAGAAGATGATATTACAAGAAATGGACATGGCGGTATTCCTGTAAAGACAGAAAGCCCCATTTCAAATAAAGCTATTGACGATTTACTTAGAATAACAATAACTCCAGAATACAAAAAATGATGAAATCTATTATTTGCCTACTCGTTATGTTTCTGCCATTACAAACGTATGCTCAAGCCATAAACTTCAAGGACATAGATAGCGTATTCGTCAAGAAAATGTATTGGAACATAAACGAATTAAGAGACCCACCACTGACATGCACCACATTCGAAGAATACGGCACGAAGGAAGGTTACATTATAAACAAGGAACATCACATAAAAGAAATCAAACAATTATGCAAAGAACTGGAGAATATGCCAACATCCCAACCTAAAGTGATGGACGTAAGGTGCAAACTATATTTTTACACATCAGACACTATTGCATTTACAGCCTGCATTGATTATCACACAACCTTGTTGAACGGCAGTTATTATAAGACCACGCCACGCTTACGGAAGACTATCGACAAAATGACAAACAAACATAAAGCAAAAATCTTTGAAAGCAAACAGATGAGAAAAGATGCCGACCGCATCATTTCCGGTAAAGACAGCCTGATAAATTATTTAAGAGAACAAATGCCTCTAATTCTAAAGAATAACACAAAAGACAGCTCCGCAATAATCTGTATTTCATGCAACGTTGACAAACATGGGAATACCGTAAATGCCTATGTACGCCAAGACAAAGGCGTAAACAAAATACCCTCAAACATAATCAATCACATCAAAGCAATATGCAAAGATGTGATAATATGGAACGCGAACAAGGAACGAACTGTCTTTGACATTATAACAAAACATATAGAACTTATAGAAAATTGAAAAAACATGAAAAATAAATCTTTAATGTTTATAAGGTTCACTTATCTAAGCATACACCTTACATACGGACAAAATAAAACAGACTTTAATTATGTCAAACTTGATAGTATTGAGTTTACCCACAAAACTATTTTTGAAGAGATACAAAAAAATGTCATTCCATTTTTAGTTTCTAAAAAATATGACGCCGAAAAATACATGGTGTCTGTATCTTTTTCTGAATATTCAGAAAAATACAAAGGTTTAACATTTTCAAATATACTAATTTTTGACAATCGGGACTATTACGAATTTCCAGGTTTTAAACATGGCGACCTTGGTTACTGCAAAATCAATGGCTTTATATTTATTATAACAGGAGAAGAAGCATATCTTTATGCAAAAAAAAGCAAAAAGAACATTTATAGGAATATAAAATGCTACTCAAAACCTTATAGCGGCTTTGACGGTGTGATTTCATGGATGTATTTCATCAAAGGAGAACAAATTAAATTGATTGACCATGTTGAAAATTGGTAATACAAAAAGACATACAGCCCAAGCACCACAATCTCGTGTCGTTGTAAAATACCGTCTTACGTCTTGCAAAAAGCCGCCAAACGCAATGCAATACACGGCATTTTACAAAGCAAAAGGCGGCATTTTACAAAGTAAGAAAAAAGGATGCAAGGGAAAGAACACCGCATCTACTCCACCTGCATACTGACAAATAAAAATATTTTCATGTATTTCTCCTTCATCTGTCAGCCTACGGTGCAAGACATTGAACATCAACGACTTACACGACAACCAGCGACTGACACTTCTTTCTTCATCTGTCAGCCATACACCAAATATATAGGCACAATCAACAGCAAATGAAAGACAAACGAGAAAAGTGTCAGCCTTATTTCACCATCTAACCTCCTGGCACACACCACGTTAGAGAACAAGCTGACAGATGACAGAGAAAACTGAAAACAAAACATATATCAAAAAACAGCAAAACGAACAACGAGCCACTACTCCGTATCCACATCATGAGCGACGGCACGCCACACCACAACGCTTGAACATTATTAAAACCACAATGACTTCGAACTTTAAAACACATCTTCCATGAACACATTGAAACAAACCTTGATACTGTTATCCCACTACATCATATTTGCAAGCGCAACAATGGGCAACACGCCCGACACAGTGTCCCTGCCCAAAGACACACTTGCCGGCAAGCGCAACACAGCAATGCTTGCGGATGCAGGCTTTTACGATGTGACAAACAGCGGAATGGTATCATACACGCCCAAAGCTCCAAATTCTGCCGGGCTGGTTCAATATGTAGACTGCCCTGTTTCATATTATACCGGCACACCGGAAATAAACATTCCCCTATATGAAATAGATGCGCAAGGACTGAAAATTCCAATAACACTAAATTATCACGCTTCTGGCATAAGGGTTGCGCAGGAAGCAACATGGGTGGGCTTAGGCTGGAACCTGAACTGCGGAGGCATGGTGGCACGCACCGTTAAATGCAGCGATGACTTCCACGAATATGTAGATTCTTATGAAGACATGATAAAACAAGGTTACTATGATGCACCGGAAGCCAAAGAGCCTCTTAGCAACGATTACTTCAACATCCAACTATACGGCGACACGAAACTGCAAAAAGACTCTGAACCAGACATTTTCTTTTACAGCATACCCGGCTCAAGCGGCAAATTCATGATAGACAAGTCTCGCGGTCCGGTACTTTTCTCGCGAATTGGAGCATCAAACGTGAAAATAGAATTGGTAGGAAGCAAAATTGGAGAACATGGTTCATATGCATTCAAAATTACAGATGTGTATGGCAACAGCTTCTATTTTGAGAAAAAAGAAATAACATGGTCATATTCACGCGGAGGCGACCTGAACCTAAACAATCCTAATGCTACAGTTTGGGACGAGAATGAAAGCACTGTCAAAATGAGATATGAAGTGCCAATGAAATATACATCATCATGGCTTCTGACGCAAATCATTACTGCCAAAGGACAATCTGTTTCTTTTAATTACACAAAAGAATCATACCAACTCCCAACTCAAGAAGCGGCAGTAAAATACAATTACATTGACGGATGGGGTTCAGGTGGGAATACATTTGGCACAAAATACTCATGCAATAAAACCGTGGTGGAAAGCTATCGACTGACAAACATATCATGGAACGGGGGCACTGTAACTTTTGAAGCCTCGCCACGCGAAGACATAACGACATGGGAAGACGATTATCAGCCACAAAAACTCGACAGAATTACCGTGAGGAACAACCTTGGCGACATCGTGAAGCAATACGCATTTTCATATACGTACATGAACAACACGCGCACAGGCAATTACGCTTATGTTTTCAAACGCCTAATGCTTGACGGCCTGACCGATTGCTTGGACACAAGCATAAAATACGATATGACTTATTACAACGACCATCAAATGCCTGCCAAAAATTCAAAAAACACCGATTATTGGGGCTACAGCAACGGACGGGTTCAAGGTAATGATTATTATTGCTCTGCGTCATACAACGGACAGATATATGCCGGTGCCGACAAGACCGGCAACCTAAACTATATGCGTACAGGAACATTGAAATCCTTGACTTACCCCACAGGCGAAAAAGAAGACTATATATATGAAACTCTTACAAGCACAACCGCTCCCACACCTATAGTAAGAGACGTAACAGGAAGCTTAGGTGTTTTCAAAAGATACGAGTCTGACGCATACGAAGATGAGAACATTCCTGAAATAAATACAAGAACTATTACTATAGCCGAAAGAACAAATTTTGAGATATGGGCACACTTGGAAAACACAACCGGCAAAGCCGATAAAACATACTTATACAACAATGAGACTTATCCCATATTCAGGATATACCGCATTAAAAGCAACGGCGAAAAGGACGACGAACCTTATTATTCCTTAATTGTACCGGGAGAAATGCAGACCGAAAGCGAATACAACTATCCAACATACGTATGCACCTTACCCAATGGAACATACAGCTTTGAAGCATACGCTCCTGTCAACGATTTGTACATCGCCGTTTATTTCAAATACAAAGCAACAGTATTGGAAGAAGGCGAGACGGTAAGTCTGGGCGGACTGCGCATCAAAGAAATACGCGGAACGGACAAAAGGACTTTCACTTACGAAGGCGGCAAGCTGCTTGTTGCTCCAAACACAAGCTATAAATACGGTGAATGCTTTTACATGGACGAAGGCAACCAGTACTATCATGAGTTTATTGTGCAATGTTCCGAGCCAATAACTCCAATGAGTACATTGAAATACGGATACATATACGGATATGATAGCGTGACCGAAAGCCGCGGCAGCGGAACACGGATAACCTACACATACCACAATCAACCTGAAGAATACAATCATGATTATCCGTTCATTCCATCATCACTCAACTGTTACAATGGGTTGCCTATAAGCGAAACGGCCAGCAATGGCACAAAGCCATTGCACAAAACGGAATACAATTACACGACACTGGCAGTACATACGGTTTACGGCTTTACTTATAAGACAAATGAAACGTCCCCACACTTTTACCGATATGACATAGCATGGCCGTGTCTGTCAAAAAAATCAGAGACCACGTGTGAGAGCAACGGAGACTTTACAGAAGAGACATCATACACTTACAACACATGTTTTCAGCCAATGGAGGAAAGCTTTATGTCTGACGGCAAACTGTACAAGACAAAGCATATTTACGCAAGTGACAAATCAGGCAGCCCTTACGACGAAATGAAATCACAATACATGATTGGCATTCCTGTAGAGACAATATTAAGGCAAAGCTCGCAAACCATCAGCGCAGCAAAGACTGACTATGTGAAATTCAACAATATGTTTTTGCCATCAACTGAAAGCAGGACTGAAAACGAGGCTTTAATGTCAGCCACAGGATATACCGGCTATTACAAGACACAAACTACGTATGGCATGTTTTCATCCTATGGCAATCCAAGAGCGGTTACTACAAATGAAAAACAGTCCGTAATACTGTGGGGATATAACGGTATGTATCCCATAGCCATCATAGACAACTGTGAATATCAACAAGTAGCATCTATCTTGGGAAGCAATTTCATTAACAATATTGAGGATGAAGACCAACTACAGGATGCTGACTTATCGACCCTTGACCGTCTGCGTAAGACATTTCCAGAAGCCAACATTACAACCGCAACTTACAAACCTCTTGTAGGTATCACGTCTATTACCGACCCACGCGGCTTCACTACATATTATGAATATGACACATCAGGACGGCTTATAGAAGAATACTTTAATGAAAACGGTACAAAACATGTGTTGAAAAAACACTATTACAATTATAAGAAAAGATGAAACGAAGTTAAGTTAATAGTGAAATACGAAGAGTGAAAAATCCATTTATCTTGCTTTTTGATTTTTTCACCCTTCGTTTTTCGCTATTAATTTTCACTTGACAACGCAGTTCTCAATCATCGACTTGTCTATTCCGCCTGCGCTGCGGGGATAGTTCAGGTTCTCGAAAAGGAAGTCTTTTAGGCGGTATTTGTCAGATGTCCCTACATCGAAGAATGTCTTGCAGCTTACGTCGACGTTGCGTATGGTTACGTTGTTGCACTGCGACAGTGGCATGTCGGGGCGGTTTTCCATCTTGTAGAACTGCGTCCAAGGGCGTATTACGATAAAGCTGCCGCACTGTCCGCTGACGTTTTCAACCGTAATATGCTCGTAATGCTGCGGCGTGTCGGGGCGCATTTTGAGCCAAAGCACGCGGTCGGCGTTGGTGAAGGTGCAGTCGCGCATCACGATGTTCCAGTCGTGCAGGCTCTCGCTGCCCAGCGTAAGGCATGCGTGCACTGTGCCGAACGTGCAGCGTTGCACAACTACGTTGTAGTTAGGGCCGTTGTCCGGGTCTTTGTCGGCATACGTTCCCTTGCCGCCTTTCAGTACTACCGCGTCGTCGTTGACGTTCATATAACATCCGCTGACAAGTATGTCGTGGCAGTAGTCAATGTCTATCGCGTCGCTGCTGGGCGCTTTAACGCCGGTGGTAGGCGCGTAGATGTGGCAGCCGATGTACTTCACGTGGTGGCAGCGGTACAGGTGGTTAGTCCAGAAAGGACTGTTTATGAGCTTCACGTCCTGCACCTGCACGTTCTTGCAGTTCGACATATACACAAGACGCGGCCGCAGCGCCTCGAGGTTGGTGCAGTCTTTGTTGAAGCGCCGCCTTATCCAGAACTCCTCCCAAAAGCGCAGTCCGTTGCCGTTGACAGTACCGTTGCCGGTTATCGTGAAGCCGTCAAGGCCGTCGGCGTTTATGAGCGCAGCGAAGTAAAGCAGCGTCTGCCCCTCCATGCGCGTCTTTACGAGCGGATAATGCTTTATCGCGTCGATGCCCTTCAGCACTGCGCCGTCCTGCAAATGCAGGTGAGTGCCATGACGGAAGAACAGCGAACCGCTGAGGAACGTGCCCCTCGGCACAACCACTACACCGCCGCCGCGGCTGGCTGCGAGGTCGATTACGCGCTGTATGGCTTCGGTCTGTAGCAACGTAGAGTCAGCCTCAACGCCATAATCGGTCAGCACATACTTCGGTCCGAGCGTGTCAACGTTGACGCGCGACATGTCATTAAACCACTCCGGCACCGCCTCTCCGTTCGGAAACCGGCCATCGTCAGCCATTGCCGCATTGCCTGACGACAAGGCAAAGGCCAACACACATAACAGAATTTTATACATATCTCATATTAATTAAAAACCGCCTGAATGCCAACACTTTACCCAACGCCTTGCAAGAGACGGCATTTTAGCCTGCAAAAGGTGGTCTTTTACAAGCAAAAAGGCCATCTTTCACATGATGAAAGGTGGCCTTTTGCATAGACCGCAGTAACTGAAGGCGCAGCAAAGCGCCGTTACCGGCCTTATTTGGAGGCAGGCGACAGTTTGTTGACCTTCACCACTTCATACACGCCTGCATACGACTTGGCAAAGCCCTCGTCAGCCTTTCCCATGTCAATAACCTCTATTTCGGCATACACGGGCGTGCCGTTCTTCGTCACGTGGGTAAGTTTGTCGTATTCACGTGCCAGCTCGCCAGACTTGTCAGCTATCCAGTAAGCCTCCTCCGCGCCATTCGGCGTGAACGAACGCACCTCGTGCGCCATTACGAGAGTGCCTTCCGTGACGAAGCTCTTGCGCTTTGCCGGAGTAAGCTTGGTCATCGGCACGCTCTCCTTCGCCTGCTGTCCGTTGTCACGGGCGTACCTCAACGTAAGCGCATTTCTCCTCAGAACGAGGCTGTCTTCAGTGAGTTTCACCATCACGAGGGTGTCGGCAAACGAGCCGGTGACACCGTTTCCGATGCTCTTGCCCGACAGTATGAGCAGGCTGCCGTCGCGCTTCCATGACTCATACTGCAACGTAGCCATGTTGACCGACGACGCGCGGCCTCCGCTATCAAGCCTGAAGCCCTGCGTCATGTGCTCCATTCCGGGCACTGGCTCTACCCACGTGCCCTCAATTCCTGCCTTGCCGTTGCATGACAACATAGCACCGGCCAACAGCGTGGCTGCAAAAACTCCCGGCAAACAAATTCTTTTTGTTTTCATGTAAATAGATTTAATGTGATAAAATGTTTACTTCACGAATGTATGTTCAGCTTGCGCCAAAGCCATGAGGGCATCGCCCTCCATGCAGCAACAAGCATGCGGTAGCGCCAGTCGATTACGCACACATGGCGGTGGGCGTAAATGGCACGCACGATATGGCGCGCCACGGCGGTCTTGTCCATAAGCATCGGATAACGTCCGCCGCCTGCCAGCAGGTCGGTATCTGTGAAACCGGGGCGTATGTCGGTAAACCTTATGTGCAGCCGGCGCATGTTTGACAGCTGCTCAAGCGCCTGTATATACGTGTTCTGATATGCCTTCGATGCGCTGTAAGACGGCGCCGCGCCCAGTCCTTTTGTACCTGCGACCGACGATATTACGGCTATGTCGCCGCCGAGATTGGCCGCCATATAATTGAACATGGTGCCAACCATCACGGTGAAGCCCTTTACATTGACATCAACAGTGGCAAGCTCCGGCTCCGGCTCAAGCTCCGCGTTCTGCCAGCCAACGCCCGAACAGTAAACAAAGAGGCTCACTCCGCCGAGCCTTTTTGCCAGTTCCAGCAGGCGCGCGGATGCATCCGCCGCAGTAACGTCAATCCTCATTACCTCGACACAGTCGGGCCTGGAAGCCTTAAGCTCCAACAGCAGGTCCTCACGACGCGCCGCAACACCGATCGTCCAGCCGTCGGCAAGCAGCAGTTTGGTAACTTCGCGCCCTATGCCCGAAGACGCCCCGATTACTATTGCACGTTTCATAAGCGCGAAAATAGCAATATTCGGCAATACAGTAAAACTTTGCCGGTTTTTTAAAGCAAAATAAAATAAAATCGTTATCTTTGTGGCTGATTAGCATACAGCATTTCCAATAATTACAACAAAACAACATTTTTATGAAAGACTTTCTCAAATATATGTCAGCCACGGTAGTCGGACTGATTGTATTCACGCTCATAACAGGCGTCATCGGCACCATGTGCATAGTAGGCATGATAGCTTCTGGCAGTTCGGCAAAGGACGTAAGCGACAACAGCGTCATGGTAATAAACCTCTCCGGAATGCTCGACGAACGCTCCGAGAGCACATTCATGGACGAAATCAACGGCAACACCGTAGGCACGATAGGGCTTGACGACGTGCTCTCGGCCATAGACAAGGCCAAGGGCAACGACAAGATAAAGGGCATATACATAGAGGCCGGCATGCTTTCGGCCGACTCTTACGCATCGCTCGCGGCGATACGCAACGCATTGCTTGACTTCAAGAAGAGCGGCAAGTGGGTTGTGGCATACGGCGACGTGTATACACAGGGCGTATATTACGTAGCATCGGCTGCCGACAAGGTGTTCCTCAACCCCAGCGGACAGGTTGACTGGCACGGAATAGCATCGCAGCCGATATTCCTAAAGGACGTCATGGCCAAGTTCGGAGTAAAGATGCAGCTTGCAAAGGTAGGCGCTTACAAGAGCGCTCCCGAGATGTTCACCGCCGACAAGATGAGTGATGCCAACCGCGAACAGGTGACCGCATACGTAAACGGCCTGTGGCAGAACGTATGCAAAGGCGTTTCCGAAAGCCGTAAAATCAGTGTAGAGCAGCTGAACGCTTACGCCGACAGCTTCGTTACGCTTAGCGACGCAAAGGATTTCGTGAGATACAAATTCGTGGACAAGCTCATCTACACCGACGAAATCAAGGCGGAAATCAACAAACTCCTTAAGAAAGACGCCGACGACGACATCAACACGGTAAGCCTCGCAGAAATGAAAGTCGTTAAAAGCAAGGAGAATAAGGGCGAGGAAATAGCCGTTTACTATGCCTACGGCGACATTGTTGACAGTGAAGCAGGCGGACTAATGTCTGACGGGAACAGCATCGTCGGGAAAAAAGTATGCAAGGATCTTGAAGACCTGATGGACGATGACGACGTGAAAGCCGTTGTGCTGCGCATCAATTCAGGTGGAGGAAGCGCATACGCATCAGAGCAAATGTGGCACTACGTTGAGATGCTAAAGAAGAAAAAGCCAGTGGTGGTGTCAATGGGAGGCATGGCCGCATCGGGAGGATACTACATCAGCAGCGGCGCAAACTGGATTGTAGCCGAGCCTACGACGCTTACCGGCAGCATTGGGATATTCGGAATGTTCCCCGACATGAGTGAACTGCTTACACAGAAGCTCGGAGTAAAGTTCGACGAGGTGAAGACCAACAGGCACAGCGCATTCGGAACTCCGGCACGTCCGTTCAACGAAGAGGAGATGAACTACCTTAATAAATATATAGACCGCGGCTACAACCTGTTCCGCCAGCGCGTGGCGCAAGGGCGCAAGATGAAGGTTGAGGACGTTGAGAAAATAGCCCAAGGGCGCGTATGGCTCGGACAAGACGCTTTGAAAATCAAGCTTGTCGACGAGCTTGGCGGCCTCGACAAGGCCGTTGCGAAAGCCGCCCAGCTGGCAAAGCTTAAGGAATATCACACGTCGGCATATCCCGGCAAGGCCGACTGGCTGGACCAGCTGCTCAACAAGACCTCTGGGGGCAGCTACATAAACGCCCAAATGCGCCAAAGCCTCGGCGAATACTACGAGCCGTTCATGCTCCTGAAGAATATCAACAGCCAGTCGGCGATACAGGCGCGTGTGCCTTTCATGATGAACATAAAATGAGGTGAATGACTAAAAGCATGGAAGGCGATTTTATCAAGATAAACGAATGGATGACGCCCCTTAGCTGGCTGTACGGCCTCGGAGTAAAGCTGCGCAACCAGATGTTCGAACTCGGAATATTGAAAAGCCGCAGTTTCGACATTCCCGTCATATCGGTTGGCAACATAACGGTAGGCGGCTCGGGCAAGACCCCACACGTGGAATACTTGATAAGGCTGCTTAAAGACAAGGTGAAGGTGGCCGTACTAAGCCGCGGATACAAGCGCAAGAGCAAAGGCTTCGTACTTGCCGGGGCGGATACAAAGATGGAAGACATCGGCGACGAGCCTTTCCAGATGAAGACAAAGTTTCCCGACATACACGTGGCAGTGGACAAAAACCGCTGCCACGGCATTGACATGCTGACCGGAATGGAAGAAAGCAGCGACACGGACATCATCCTGCTTGACGACGCATACCAGCACAGATACGTCAAACCGGGAATAAACATCCTGCTTGTTGACTACCACAGACTCATCATCTACGACAAGTTGCTGCCCGCAGGACGGCTAAGGGAACCGCAAAGCGGCAAAAGCAGGGCCGACATAGTAATCATAACGAAATGCCCCAAAGACCTGAAGCCGATGGAATACAGGGTCATCATCAAGGCGATGGACCTGTATCCGTACCAGCAGTTATTCTTCACCACGCTTGAATATGACAATCTACGCAGCATATTCGGCGGCGAAGAAATGCCGTTACGCTGCATTGGCAAGGATACGAACGTGCTGTTACTGACAGGAATCGCATCTCCGAAACAAATGGTTTACGACCTAAAAGAACATTCCAAGAACATCACTCCGCTGACCTTTCCCGACCACCACCAGTTTACCGACAGGGACATCGAGCGGATAAACACGGTGTTCGCCGAAATGCCTTCACCCAAAATAATCATCACAACGGAAAAAGACAACGCACGACTGGCCGGCAAGGACGGACTGACCGACGAAGTAAGGCAACACATCTACATGCTGCCCGTCAGGATAAAGTTCATGCCCGGACAGGAAGAAGAGTTCAACAATAAAATCATCGGCTATGTACAAAAAAATTCAAAAAACAGCATCCTGGCTAAAACAAAGGATGACAACAAGTCCAAAAACGGCGATAATACTCGGCACCGGACTGGGACAATTAGCTTCAGAAATAACTGACAGTTACGAATTTCCTTACGAGGAAATCCCCAACTTCCCCGTATCAACAGTGGAAGGGCATGCCGGCAAACTGATATTCGGCAAGCTCGGAGGAGTTGACATCATGGCGATGGAAGGCCGTTTCCACTACTACGAGGGCTACAAAATGAAGCAAGTGACCTTCCCCATACGCATTATGTACGAACTGGGCATAAAGACTCTCTTCGTAAGCAACGCCTCGGGAGGCATGAACCCAGACTTCAAAATAGGCGACCTGATGATTATCACCGACCACATAAACCTGTTCCCGGAGCATCCTCTGCGCGGAAAGAACCTGCCGACTGGCCCCCGTTTCCCCGACATGCACGAGGCTTACGACAAGAAACTGATTGCCGAGGCCGACGCGATAGCCAAGGAAAAGGGCATACGAGTGGTTCACGGAGTATACGTAGGAGTGCAAGGCCCGACGTTCGAGACGCCTGCCGAATACAAGATGTACCACCGCCTTGGCGGCGACGCCGTAGGAATGAGCACCGTGCCGGAGGTTATCGTGGCACACCATTGCGGCATAAAGACATTCGGCATAAGCATCATTACCGACCTCGGACTTGAAGACCAGCCCGTGGAAGTAAGCCATGAGGAGGTACAAATAGCCGCAAACAAGGCGCAGCCGCTAATGACCGAAATTATGAGGGAAATGATCAGGCGAAACGCTTGACCAATTCATAATTCACAATTCATAATTCATAATCGGGGCTTACGCCATTATTGAATAACCGTTTAATCAATTCATAATTCACAATTCATAATTCATAATCGGGGCATACGCCGTATTTGCAGACAGCGGCAACGGCGACAACCGGCTATGAATTATGAATTATGAATTATGAATTATGAATTACCACAATGACCGACATAGCAAAACTTGGAGAGTTCGGACTAATCAACCACCTTACCGACGGCCTGAAACCGAAGAACGAGGCTACGAAATACGGCGTGGGCGACGACTGCGCCGTGCTGCACTACCCCGAAACCGAGGTTCTCGTAACGACCGACATGCTCATGGAGGGCGTACACTTCGACCTTACCTATATTGACCTTGAGCACTTGGGCTACAAGTCTGCCATGGTGAACATCAGCGACATATTCGCCATGAACGGCACTCCGCGCCAGCTAACCGTAAGCATCGCGCTAAGCAAACGCTTCACCGTGGAAGACATGGAGCAGTTTTACAGCGGCCTGCGAACGGCCTGCGACAAGTGGGGAGTCGACATCGTTGGCGGCGACACCACGTCGTCGTACACCGGAATGGCCATCAGCATAACCTGCATCGGAGAATGTCCGAAGGACGGGATTGTGTACCGCAACGGCGCACGCGACACCGACCTGATATGCGTGTCGGGCGACCTCGGCGCGGCATACATGGGCCTGCAACTGCTCGAACGCGAGAAGAGCGTGTACTACCAGCAGGTGGACGAGGCACGCAAGAAGAACGACAAGCGCGCACTGGAAGAGCTGGCGCACTTCCAGCCCGACTTCGCCGGCAAGGAATACCTGCTGCAACGCCAGCTGCAACCAGAGGCCCGGGGCGACATCCTGCAACGACTACGCGAACTGAACATACGCCCAACGGCAATGATCGACATCAGCGACGGACTCAGCAGCGAATTGATGCACATCTGCAAGCAGAGCGGATGCGGATGCAGGATTTACGAAAAGAACATCCCGATAGACTATCAGACAGCCGTGATGGCCGAAGAAATGAACATGAACGTCACCACCTGCGCCCTTAACGGAGGTGAGGACTACGAGCTGCTGTTCACCGTTCCCATCGGCGACCATGAGAAAATAGAGCAGCTTGAAGGCGTAAAGCTAATCGGACACATCACGAAGAAAGAGTTGGGGCAGATGCTCGTGACGCGCGACAACAACGAGTTCGAGCTTAAAGCGCAGGGCTGGAACCCCCTGAAGGACTGACGTTTACAAGCCTTTCAAGCATAAAAGCGCCCCTGCGAAGACGGAAGTAACCGTCCAGGCAGGGGTGTTTCTCATAATCGCCTGACATTGAGCATATTACAAAAGGCCGTGTTTTGCAATGCAAAACACGGCCTTTTGCAAAGTAAAAGATGACCTTTCACATTGCGAAAGAGCACCTTTCAGCGTACCGGCCGAAACAGAACGGCATTACGCCGTCCTGCCGCCATCAGCCGTTTTCCTTCGCAAGATGGTCTTTCAGGTTGATGGCCTCAAGCAGCTTTATCGCGTCCACATACTGCGCTATGCCCTCGGCCACCTTCTTTGCGTCGCGCATGGCAAGCACTACGGTTGACGGACGGTTGACAACATCGCCACCGGCAAACACTCCTTTACGGCTTGTCATGCCGCAAGGCGTATCGCGCGTTAGCACATATCCGCTCTCGTCAACGTCAATGCCCTTGGTTGTCGACACTATGCGGCTGGCCGGAACGGAGCCGATTGCCATCAAAACCTTGTCAGCCTTCTCCGTGCGCCGCTGTCCGTCGTGCTCTATCACCACGCCGCTAAGCGTCCCGTCCATGTCAAGTATCTCTACAAGGTTCGACTGCCAGTTGAACTTCACGCCCTCTTCCACGGCCTCGTCATACTCCGAACGCAGCGCGCTCATGTCGTCGATGGTCTTGTGATAGATTATTTCCACGCTCCTCGCACCCATGCGTATGGCCGTGCGGGCCGCATCCATGGCCGTATTGCCGCATCCAAGCACAAACACGCGGTCGCCTTCCTGCACGGGTACGTCCTCCCTCTCGATGTTCCCCTCGTTGTAAAGGCTAACCTTGCGAAGGAAGTAAACAGCCTGGCGCACGCCACGGAGGTTGCGTCCGGGGATGTCGGGCTTGCGCGGCTTCACCGTACCCGTTCCCATGAAGATAGCGTCGAAGCCCTGTTCAAACAACTGGTCGATGTTCAAATCAGTGCCAATCGTCGTGTTGCAGTGGAACACGACACCAAGCTCTTCTATCTTCTTAATCTCCCGGCGCACCACGTCTTTGGGCAACCTGTACTCCGGAATGCCGAACATGAGCACGCCGCCCGGCTCCGGCTCCATCTCAAATATCTCGATGCTGAACCCCTGTCGTGCCAAGTCGCCGGCTATTGTAAGCCCGGCCGGACCGGAACCGATTACCGCCACCTTGCCGCGCGTTTTCGGTTTAAGCTTGTCGCGGATAAGCCCCATGTCGCCGTCGAAGTCGGCAACAAACCTCTCAAGCTTGCCAACGTGTATGCCCTGCCCTTTCTTGGCGAGCACACAATGCCCCTCGCACTGCTTCTCATGCGGACATACACGGCCGCATACGGCAGGCAAATTGCTCTTGTCGTTGATAATCCTCATCGCATTACCCAAATTGCCCATCGACAATTCGTGAATCCAGTCAGGAATGTCGTGGCTTATCGGGCATCCTTTCTGGCACTGCGGAATCTTGCAATGCAGGCATCTCTTGGCCTCGTTTATGGCCTCAAGCATGGTATAGCCTTCGTTAACTTCCTGAAAAAGCTGTTTTTGTTCTTCCATATAAAGCTTCTATTTGATTTGTTTCCAGTAGGCAAAGATAGTGAAAGACAAGCAAAATGCAAAATAAAAGAGTATTAAACGAGTATTTTCTGACATAACAACATAACCCGGCAAATCGCCATATTATAAAAAATTTATACTTTTTCTTTGCCATATTTCGTTTTTTTATTACTTTTGCCCATAGGAACAAGCATTAAAAGTCTTATGACATCCGCATTCGACCGAACATTTAAACTAGGCATTTTATTATCGATAATAGACTGGCTGACGTTCAACATCGTCTTTTTAGTGTCCTATTATCTTAATTGGTTCCCATTACTTGACTGGGACAACCACTTCACCACGTACATGATAACCGCAAACGTGGCGTATGTAATAGCGCTGCAGGCCATAACAATCAGCCTGCACCACAGGCTTGCCCAACCGGCAAGAGTGCTTAACAACACGTCGCGCACGTCTTTAATATTCACAGTCCTGTACACGTCTTTCCTCGGTATGTTCACCCAAGTAAGCATACCCGACTTCTGGGAGTCGCTCTTTTTCGGGACAATTGTGTTCCTAACCACCAGCATTGAGCGACTTTTCCTGCGCACATACATCATCCATTTGAGGAACAGCGGCCGTGACACGGTAAACGCAGTAATACTCGGAAGCGGCGAAATGGCACAGAAGGCTGCCTACGTAATGGGCGACAACTGGAACGGATACCACCTTTTAGGGTATTTCGCACGGCCCGACAGCATGCAGCTGAACATCAGGCCCGACGGGGAAAAACTTGAACGGCTCGGCGACAAGAACGACATAATGGACTACATAGAGAGAAACCGTGTCGACGAAATATACATAAGCGAAGTCCCATCGGGAGCGACAGGCTTCAAACAGCTCATGCAACTGTGCGACAAGGAAATGATACGAATGTACTACATGCCGTCAATATTCTACGGGGAGTTCAGGAAAGCCAAGGTAAAAGAGTTTGGAGACATATACGTACTGTCGCAATACAACGAGCCTTTGATGAACGTCAACAACAGGATCAAGAAACGGATATTCGACATTTTGGTGTCGTTGATGTTCCTCTGCACCTTGTTCCCGTTCATACTTGCCATCGTCTACATTGTTTCCAAGATAACAATGCCAGGCCCGTTGTTCTTCAAGCAGAAGCGGACCGGTTATGACGGGCGCGACTTCTACTGCTACAAGTTCCGCAGCATGAAGGTGAACAAGGACTCCGACACTGTACAGGCCGTGAAGAACGACCCACGAATTACAAAATGGGGAGCGTTAATGCGGCATACAAACATTGACGAATTGCCGCAGTTCATCAACGTACTGAAAGGCGACATGAGCATCGTAGGGCCTCGCCCCCACATGCTGGCGCACACCGATTACTACTCAGAACTAATATCTGACTACATGATTCGCCACTACGTGAAGCCGGGAATTACAGGCTGGGCGCAGACACACGGAGAGCGAGGCGAAACGAAAACAGTTGACGATATGCGGCGGCGCGTAGAAAAGGACATCTGGTATATCGAGCACTGGAGCTTCTGGCTGGACATCCAGATTATAATGAAGACCGTGTCTGACGCCATCCACGGCGACGACAAAGCTTATTGACTTAAAGTTTACGAGATACGAGTTGACAAGCAGACGAGGGCATTTGAGAAGTTAACAAGAAACGAGTTGACAAGTAAACAAGGGGATTTGCATTTGCTTCAGCCAACAAAAAAGTTGACAAGTAGCAAGGCAAATCCCCTTGTTTACTTGTCAACTCGTCCCTTGTATCTTGTCAACTCGCTTCTTGTCTGCCAACTAAATCTCCACAAACTCGGTGTTTGTGATTGTTATGTCAGGATTGTCCTTTATCTCCTTTGCCTGCTTAGTGTAATAGAACGTTGAGTTGTCTATTGTCACGTCGTGTACGCAGGTCCTGCCGGGAAGGCCGGTCACCGACACGGCCGTCTTCACGTTGCGGCATGTAACGTTCGAGATATGAATGTCGCAGAACTCGGGAACAAACGGCGCGTCAGCCGGAACAGCAGCCTGTCCGCCGTCCTTGTCTTCCTTAACGCTGTACTTCTTGTCCATGTAAGTACACTCGAATACCACCGCGTCGTCCTTTATGTCAATCATGTAGATGTCGCTGATGTATATGCCCTCGGTCTTTCCGCCACGGCCAATGCCGCTCTTGAAGCGCAGGCCGGTGTCAGTGCCGCTGAAACGGTTGTTGCGCACAACGATGTTCTTCATGCCTCCCGAGTACTCGGAACCTATGACAAAGCCTCCGTGGGCGTGGAACACGGCGTTGTTCTCAATCAGGATATTCTCGCACGGACCGTACTTGACACCCGACTCGCCGGCTCCGCCCTTCATGCAGATGCCGTCGTCGCCGGCATCAATCGTGTTGTTCACAATAAGAACGTTCCTGCAACTGCTTATGTCGAGCGCGTCGCCGTTCTGCGCGTTCCACGGACAGCGGATTGTAACGCCGTCAACAATCACGTTCGTGCAGCGCGTTGGGATGAGATGGAATTTCGGCGAGTTCTGGATTGTCACGCCCTCAACGAGCACGTTCTCACAATCCGTGAGCCTGATGAGGTGCGTGCGCATCTTCTCCTGCTTCTCAGGCGTGTCGGCAATGTTGGCGTAACCATTCAGGTTGAACGGGAACCACAGCTTGCCGTCCTCCACCACCGTGCCGCCCATGTTCAGAAACTCCTTCCACTCGGTGTCGCTCACCTTCGAGCGCTTGACCGGCCGCCAGTAAGCACCGTTGCCGTCGATTACTCCCTCGCCGGTGATGCTGATGTTCTTGCGCTTGCTCGCGTTAATCATCGGCGTGCATTTGGTGTCTTTCTTGCCGTTCTTTTCCTTCACAAAGAGGGTCTTGTCAGGCGAAGCCATCAGCACCGCGTTCTTCTCAAGATGCAGGTCGATGTTGTCTTTCAGCGAAATCAGGCCCGACATCCATATCCCGGCAGGTACGACAAGATGTCCCCCACCCTGCTTTTCGAGCGCGCTTATCGCCTTGCGGAACGCCTCCGTGTTGAGAGTCTGTCCGTCGCCAACCCCGCCGAAGTCCTTGATGTTCACCGTATTGTCAGGAATCGAAGGAGCCGAAACCACCGGCATCTGCACCGGCATGTTGCTGTAATACGCCCCGTAGTCTTTCGCACACGCCACGCCTGCCAACAACGTGGCAGCGATGAATGATAAAATGATTTTCCTCATGTTTGTTGATTAGTTTATAAGTTTTATCTACTGATTTTGCAAAAATACAGCAACTTTAAGACATTTCCAAGCATTAAACGTTTTTTAAGTGACCTTACACCTGCTTATAAAAATATCAGCGGGAAAACAGTTCACAGCCAACCGCACTGCAATATGCCACCTTTTACAACGCAAAAGGTCATCTTTTACATTACAAAAGGCCATCTTTTACAATGCGAAAGACGGCCTTTTACAACACATTGATTATCAATACATTACGCAATCGGCATAAAACCGCCACATTCAAAGGCCTGAAACAAAACTGAAAAACACCGAAAATATTTTGAAAAACGTTTGGCCGTTTGAAATATAATGCGTACCTTTGCACTCGCATTTGAGAAATGCCAGATGCAGATGCGCTTGTAGCTCAGTTGGTAGAGCATCTGACTCTTAATCAGAGGGTCCAGGGTTCGAACCCCTGCAGGCGTACAAAAGAGATTTCCAAGAGGTTCAAGTCAAAGCGGCTTCCTTGTGGAAATCTCTTTGTTTTTGGACTGCAGCAAGCCTTGCCTGTGCGGAAATTTCACACTGCAACGGGCTGCATAAAGACTTTTTGTTGCGTATTACATACATGAATCCCATAATATCCAACCGCCTTGCATAATGATTGGCCTATTTATTTTAAATAGGTAAAATTCAACTTCATTGCTTTATAAAATCCCAACAATGGCCGGCGCAGCCCTGAAAAGGCGTTCAACGGGCATCACTCCGGCCTAAACTGACTGTCAAATACGTTTTTCACCCCCGTCCGTTGATATTGGTGTATCAATCAGTAATCTGTGTATGGACTGGCGGCAGCATACGTTGTAACTTTGCACCGGAACTTAAAACAGCGAGTTACAACAACCAATCAAAAAACATAAAGCAATGAAAAAGTATCTAATCTGCCTGGCGATGGCCCTTACTGCAGCCACGCTGAATGCCTGCGGAAACGATGACACCGTGCAGGACGGCCCCGGAACAGAGCAGCCCGGGAACAACGATGGCACCAACGAGCCGACGGGAAGCGGCAAAACCCTTGTAGCCTGCTTCTCGGCCACCGGCAACACACAGACTGTAGCGCAGCACATAGCCGACATTCTCGGCGCAGAAATCTTTCGCATAGAAACCGCCGATGAATACGCAGCCAATCCTTATGACGACAGCGACAGAATTCAGGACGAGGCGTACAACAACCGCCGCCCCGACGTAAAGACGCTGCCCGACGAAGAAACGATAGCTGCCTATGACACTATCTTTGTAGGCTCGCCAATCTGGTGGCACCAGCCAGCAATGGTGGTATGCACTTTCCTCGAGGCATACGACCTCAGCGGAAAGGTTGTCATCCCGTTCTTCACCTACGGAGCCACGACCTACCTTAACGAGTCCATGCAGCGCATATACGCCTCTACACCCAATTCAACACACATACCGGCAACACTGCCCGAAGACATTGAACCCGAAAACATACAAAGTTCACAGAACGACGATGCCGGAATAAGCATGCCTGGACGCAGCGAGAGCAGCGTAGAGAGCTGGCTTCGCGAGATAGGCGTAATCGAATGACAACAGATTAAAAACAAACGATATGAAACTGAAATATTTATTGCTCGCCGCAGCCGTATCAATAGGCATCGGCGCACAGGCCACAGAAAAGGCCGGAAACATTCTCGTAGCATACTTCAGCTGGGGCGGCAACACCGAACACGTTGCCAAGTTTATCGCCGAAAAAACCGGCGGAACGCTCTTCCGCATCACCCCCTCGAAGCCCTACCCTACCGAATACACACCCTGCACGGAGGTGGCAAAGGCCGAGAAGGAGCAGAACGCGCGCCCTGCCATAAAGGACAAGGTGGCCGACTGGGACAAGTATGACATTGTGTTCATAGGCTGCCCGGTATGGTGGTGGACTGCTCCGATGATTATCAACACCTTCACCGAGAGCTACAGCTTCAAGGGCAAGACTGTGGTGCCATTCTGTACATACGCCGCCACCTACCGCGACGAGACCCTTGCAAAGATAGCAGAGCTTACTCCAGACGCCAAGCACCTAAAGGGCTTCGGCGCGGTGAACCGCTGCACAAACGGCATAGAGCAGTGGCTGAAGGAAATAAAGGTAATAAAATAGCATGACGTTAAAAAGCAACTGACTATGACAGTAACGATGATTAAAAGACTGTCCGTGGCCGCCTGTACATTGGCAGCATGCTGGTGCGTCGGCACGGCGCAGACTCCGGCCAACGTTTACTTCACGTCTGAAATATCGCCCGAACTACCTTTAACTTCAAAAAAAACACATTACACTATGGAAAAATTTAACTATCAATACCCAGTGCGCCAGCATTTTGGCAAGGGGTGCGCTGAAAGCGCTATCAAGGATGAGATGAAACACGTAGGCAAGCGGATAATGCTGGCCTACGGGGGAGGCTCACTGAAGCGTACAGGACTGTACGACAAGGTCACCGGCTGGCTGCAAGAAGCAGGCAAGGAAGTGGTTGAGTTCGGCGGCATAATGCCCAACCCGACATACAACAAGGTGCAGGAGGGGGTGCGCATAGCACGCGAACAGCACGTCGACTTCATCCTTGCAGTTGGCGGAGGCTCTGTAATCGACTGCTGCAAGATTGTTTCCGCACAGGCATGCACAGACGAAAACGTGTGGGAAATGCAGTACACCAACCACCAATTCCCGACGAAGTTCATACCTATGGGAGCAGTCGTAACGGCGTCGGGAACGGGCGCAGAGCAGAACAACGGCGCGGTAATAACCAACACGGAGCTGCATCTGAAGCAGCCGCTCGTCGGTGCTTACCACTCGTTTGCAGTGCTTGACAGCGACCTTACGCTGACGTTGCCGATGAAACAGGTTGTCAGCGGAGCGTTCGACACGCTGAGCCACTGCATGGAAACGTATATGGGAAAGCCGCAGGAGACGAACTTATCCGACGAAATCAACGAGGCCGTAATGCGTAATGTGATTAAGAACCTGCGCGCACTGATTGCCAATCCAAGCGACGACTTTGCCCGTGGAGAGCTTATGTGGGCGTCGGCGATGGCGGAGAACAGCCTTCTCAAGCTCGGCAAACAGACCGACTTCCAGTGCCACATGCTTGAGCATGCCGTAGGGGCGTACACCGACTGCAACCACGGCTGTGGCTTGGCCATAATCCACCCTGCCCTTTACCGCCGCATGCTGCCATTCGGAAAGGAGAAGTTTGCACGCATGGCAGAAGCTGTATGGGGCGTTAAGGGCGACACGGTGGAGGCTACAGCCGCGCTCGGTGTCGATGCCCTGGAGGCTTTCATACGTGAAATCGGCATGCCGACACGCTGGAGCGAGATTGGCATCACCGACGAGACGGTGATGCGCAAGGCCGCCGACACGTGCCTGCTGATGTCCGGATGCTGCAAGCAGTTCACCCGTGACGAACTTTTCGAAGCACTAAAAGAACGAATGTAAACAAGCACAACTATATGAAAAGAACAATAAAAACACTATGCTGCGCCGCAACTTTGCTGGCCGCAACAACCTTTGCACAGGCGCAGACGGCGTTCACCGAAGCCGACTTCGCCACAATAAAAAGCCCCAACGCCAACCCCTTCGGCTTGGTTTACAAAGGAGCGATAACCCGGAACGAGGCCGGCAAGGTGAACATCCACCGCATAACATACCCATTGAACGGGCTTAAAATAGTAGCCAACGTGTACACTCCGGCCGGTTATGACGCATCCAAGACTTATCCGGCACTCGTCGTCGCCCACCCCAACGGCGGCTGCAAGGAGCAGGTGGCAGGGCTTTACAGCCAGCGGATGGCCGAGCAGGGCTACATCTGCCTTGCCTTCGACGCTGCCTATCAGGGCGGAAGCGAGGGACAGCCGCGCAACGTTGACAAGCCGGCCTACCGCATTGAGGACATCCACAGGGCGTGTGACATACTGGCGCAGTATCCCGGCGTTGACGCAGAGCGCATCGGAATACTCGGCATCTGCGGCGGAGGAGGCTACACGCTGAAGGCCGCCCAGACAGACAAACGCTTCAAGGCGGTGGCTACGTTGAGCATGTTCAACACGGGACTGGTGCGCCGCAACGGTTTCCTCGACTCCCAGATAAACGACGTGCAGCAACGGCTTGCCGACGCATGCACCGCCCGTCAGAAGGAAGCCGACGGCCAAGCGCCCGAATACGTAGGCGACATGAGCGGCGTAACGCCGGAACAGGCGGCCAAACTGCCCTTCGACCTCTACCGCGACGGCTACACATACTACATCCAGACGCACGCACATCCCGGCTCGACGTTCCGCTATACCAAGAGCAGCCTTGTCGACCTGATGGCGTTTGACGCCAGCGAAGGCATGTACCTGATAAACCAGCCGCTGCTGATGATGGCCGGAAGCAAGGCCGACACGTTCTACATGACCGAGCAATGCTACAGCCGCGCCACCGGTACGCACGACAAGGAGCTGTTTCTCATACCCGGAGCCACACACATCGAGACTTATTGGGTGCCCGAATACGTTGACACGGCGGTGAAAAAGCTGACCGGATTTTTCGGCAAACGGTTATAACAGGAAAGCAATATGTACCCGGAAATTATCTGTCACATCATGAGTTCGGTGGACGGACGACTGCTTCCCGAACGCTGGACGCCGCCCTTTGACGGCACGCCTACAGGCGAACTGATGGGCGCCTACGCCGCTATAGGGCGCAAGCTGGACACCGACGCATGGATGTTCGGCAAGCAAACGCTTGTTGAAGGCTTCTTCCCAAAGAAATTCCATGCAGCCGACACCACGCCGGCGCAGCATCCCGAGCCTTTTGTTGCCCGGCGACAATCAAGCCGTCTCTTCATTGTGGCCGACCCGGAAGCCGACATCCTTTACGAATCGGCGACCGTGCGCGGCGACGACATCGCCGTAATCCTGCCCGAAACAGCCCCAGCCGTTTACCTGGAGTGGCTGCGGCGGCACGGCATATCCTACCTCTTTGCCGGGCGTGACGGTCTCAACCTGGCAGCGGCAATGCAGACTATCGGCGACGTGTTCGGCGTTAAAGCAGTCTCGTTGCAGGGCGGAGGCATCATTGACGGCGCGTTCCTGCAAGCCGGACTGCTTGCCGAACTAAGCCTTGTTGTCTATCCCGGCATCGACGGAGCAGCCTCGTCGCCCTCAATCTTTGAGTACATCGGCAACGAAGCACGGCCTGCACAAGGGCAGAGCCTTGAACTGCTGTCAGCCGAAACGATGCCGCACGGCGTGGTATGGCTAAGGTATAAATTCCACAAATCACGCGGATGAACTCTAAAACACGGCCTTTTGGAATGTAAAAGGCCGTGTTTTACCGCCTAAAAGGCCACCTTTTACAATGCAAAAGGTGGCCTTTTGCAAAGCCCCTGACAATCAACGGGTTACAAAACAGTTTTTTTATGACGTTCCCATCAAGCCAGTTCTGTATGTCAGGTACATGCCTTTATGCCTTTTTCAAGCAAGAATTTACTTGGCCGACACAATCGTTCAGTCTGTTAAAATTAGACAAACACGTGTTTAATAAATACAAACTTGCCACTTTGTTGTCATGTTTAACCGTGCTGAAACGTATATTTGTCATACCTCAAAAACAAATTTCAGTTATGGGAAAGAGCGTTTGTAGATAGACAAGTAGAAGTGCAAGCCGGAGCAATGCGTCTTCGCCGGCGACGGGTTCATATATTGGTCGTACCAGAGCCACACGCCCGACGAAATAAAACTGAACGACTGCGGCGAGACGTACACATACAAATGCACGCAAAAAGGCACGCCCGGCCTGATTGAATGGATAAAGTATAAACCACAGAATAAGTGAAGAACGAAGAACGAAGAGTCAAGGATTCATGTGCTTGGACAATTTGCAGGCATTTGAATCCTTGACTCTTCGTTCTTCGTTCTCCACTCAATCCACTTCCTTGCCCTTAATGAACACGCGGCGGACAATGGGCGACGTGTAGGCGTAAGGAATGTAATCGACCGACGGTATAGGCTCGGTAATGAAGAAGTTTGCCACCTTGCCCGGAGCTATTGAGCCGTAGTCGCCGCTCAAACCCATTGCATACGCGGCGTTGATTGTAGCCGCATTGATGGCTTCGGCTGGCAAAAGGCGCATCTTGATGCAGGCCAACGACACTACAAACTTCATATCGCCGGAGGGTGTAGAGCCGGGGTTGTAGTCGCTGGCGACGGCAACTCCCAGTCCGGCGTCAATCATCTTGCGCGCCGGAGCGTATGGCATGTTCAGGAAAAACGACGTGCCCGGCAGCACGGTGGGCATCGTTCCGCTGTTCTTCAATATGTCAAACTCCGTCTCGGGCATGTTCTCCAGATGGTCAACCGACAGCGCGCCGTGCTTCACCGCGACAGGAAGTCCGCCCGTGGCGGCCAGCTCGTCAACGTGGATTTTCGGCTTCAGTCCCCACTTGGCGGCGGCTTCGAGTATGCGGTCGGTGTCCTCCGGCGTAAAGAAACCTTCGTCGCAAAACACGTCTACATAGTCGGCCAGACGCTCGCGGCCCACCTCTGGCAGCATCTCCGATATTATAAGGTTTACATATTCGTCGTGACCGTACTGCCGTCCGACGGCGTGCGCACCGAGGAATGTAGACACAACGCGCATCGGCACGCTCTCTTTTATGCGGCGGATGACGCGGAGCATCTTCATCTCGTCTGCCGTATTGAGTCCGTAGCCGCTCTTGATTTCTACGCAGCCGGTGCCCTTTCGCATTATTTCCTCTGCCCGGCGCATGGCCTGACGGTAAAGTTCGTCCTCCGAAATGGAGTGCAGCAGGTCGGCGGAATTGAGTATGCCGCCGCCACGGCGGGCTATCTCGGCATAGCTCAAGCCCATTATCTTGTCAACAAACTCGCCCTCGCGGCTGCCTGCATAGACTATGTGAGTGTGAGGGTCGCACCACGACGGAAGCACCGTTCCGCCCTGCGCGTCGACCGTTTCATCGGCCGCAATGCCGCAGGAAGGCATGTCCTGCATCCTGCCGAACGCCGAAAACCTGCCGTCTTCGACAAGAAGCCACGCTCCGTCAAGCGTTCCGAGGCTCTTCATCCCAGCCCCTTGCAGGCGCGGTTTATCCCCACCGGAAATGCCGGCAAGAGTCTTTATGTTAGTTACAAGCAGGCGCATTGTTCTCAAGGAAGTCTATTGAATGCTTTATGTAAGGGTACATCACCTCGTCGTTGACGATGAACGGCACCACCTCGCGATAAGCTTTGAACACGCGCTGGATGGCCGGTGACGACTTCAACGGGCGGCGGAACTCCAACGCCTGGGCGGCGTTGAACAGTTCGATGGCGAGCACGCGCTGCGTGTTGAGCACCACCTTATATAATTTAATGGCGGCGTTGGCACCCATGCTAACATGGTCTTCCTGTCCTTGGCTTGACGGGATGCTGTCAACCGACGACGGAGTGCAGAGGCTCTTGTTGAGACTTACAACGGAAGCCGCCGTATATTGCGTTATCATAAAGCCGCTGTTGACACCCGGATTGGCTACGAGGAAGCTGGGAAGGCCGCGCGTTCCCGACACAAGCTTGTATATCCTGCGCTCCGAAATGTTGGCAAGCTCGCTTACGGCGATAGCCAGGAAGTCCATCGGCAGCGCAATCGGTTCGCCGTGGAAGTTGCCGGCTGATATTATAAGGTCGTCGTCGGGGCATACGGTAGGGTTGTCCGTGGCAGAGTTTATCTCCGTGTCGATAACCGAACGGACGTAGTCCAGCGTGTCCTTCATCGCACCGTGAACCTGCGGAATGCAGCGGAAAGAGTACGGGTCTTGCACGTATGACTTCGGCTTCTCCACAATCTCGCTGCCTTCAAGCAGCTCACGCATGCGCCGCGCCGTATCAACCTGCCCCTTGTGGGGACGAACCTGATGCACGGCATCGGTAAACGGCTCAACAAGTCCGCAGTAAGCATCGAGCGACATGGCTGCGATAACATCGGCCCAGTCGCTCAACCGTTGGCTGTTCAATATCGCCCAGACGGCAAAGGCGCTCATGTTCTGCGTTCCGTTGAGCAGGGCAAGCCCCTCCTTGGACGCCAGTTGGATTGGCTTCCAGCCGTTTTTCCTAAGCACTTCGGCGCCCGTCATGACCTTGCCTTTATACTCCGCCTCGCCCAATCCGACAAGAGGCAATGACATGTGAGCCAGCGGAACGAGGTCGCCCGATGCCCCAAGAGAGCCCTGCATGTAAACAACAGGGTAAACACCGTTGTTGAAGAAATCGACAAGACGCTCCACTGTGTCGAGCTTGCAGCCTGAATATCCGTAGCTTAAAGACTGTATTTTCAGAAGCATCATTATCTTTACAATCTCGTTTGGCACACGGTCGCCAGTGCCACAGGCATGCGACATCATCAGGTTTATTTGCAACTGGGCAAGATGGTCTTTACCGATTGACACGTTACAGAGCGACCCGAAACCAGTCGTAACGCCGTAAATGGGAGTCTCCGTCTCAGCTATCTTCTTGTCAAGATATTCCCGGCAGCACACAATTCGTTGCTTGGCATCGTCGCTCAGCTTGATTTTGTAGCCGTTCCTGATAATCTCTCCGATGCGCTCGATTGTCAAGTGCTCGGCTGATATTTGGTGAATATTCATTCTTTTATTGTCTTTTAGAAGTTAAAGTAGTTAAAGAAGTTATCGTTCGCTACGCTCACTAAGAAGTTAAAGCCATTACTCTTGCCGGTTTTTCCTCCGTCTGCAAAGCATTTGGCTTTAACTTCTATAACTTCTATTCATTCTATAAATTCTCCAAGATGGAGTCATCTACCATGTTAGGCATTGTCACCTTAAGCCCCGGAGTGCGCTCCATCTCGCGCACGATGCTGTGCATCGAGCCTTCGTTGCGCGCCCAGCTGCGGCGTGCTATGCCGTTGTTCACATCCCAGAAAAGCATCTCACGGATGTGGCGGGCACTGTCTTCACCGCCGTCTATCACCATTCCGAAGCCGCCGTTGATGACTTCTCCCCAGCCGACTCCGCCTCCATTGTGCAGCGAAACCCACGTTGCGCCACGGAAAGAGTCGCCTATCACGTTCTGCACTGCCATGTCGGCGCAGAACTGCGAGCCGTCGTATATGTTGCTGGTCTCGCGGAACGGCGAGTCGGTTCCTGACACATCATGGTGGTCGCGGCCAAGAACAACGGGACGAGTGATTTCCCCTCGTTTGATAGCTTCATTGAAAGCGAGGGCTATCTTGGTGCGTCCCTCGGCGTCGGCGTACAGGATTCGTGCCTGCGAACCTACCACAAGGTGGTTTCGTCCG
Organism: uncultured Prevotella sp.; assembly: GCA_900551055.1. Taxonomy (GTDB): domain Bacteria; phylum Bacteroidota; class Bacteroidia; order Bacteroidales; family Bacteroidaceae; genus Prevotella. The sequence goes on from URUK01000002.1 coordinate 74,437, forward strand.
GCCTCTTTTATCCAGTGGATGTTGTCGTCCATCTGGCCTATTATCTCTTCTGGCGCGGTCTTTCTGATTTCCTCCAGTACTTCGGCTGCTATGCGGTCAGTAGCCGCGAGGTCGTCAGGATTGCCAGAAGTGCAGACCCAACGGAACGGGCCGAAGCCGTAATCAAAGAACATCGGGCCCATGATGTCCTGCACGTATGACGGATAACGGAACCTGCCGTCAGGCAACATGATGTCCGCTCCGGCACGTTCTGACTGAAGGAGGAAGGCGTTTCCGTAGTCGAAGAAGTACATGCCGCGCTCCGTCAGCTTGTTGATTGCTGCCACTTGGCGGCGCAATGAAGCCTGCACACGGTTGCGGAACTCGTCCGGGTCGTCGGCCATCATCTTCTTTGACTCGTCCAACGACATGCCGACAGGATAGTAACCGCCTGCCCACGGGTTGTGAAGCGAGGTCTGGTCGCTGCCCAAATCCACCTTAATGTCTTCCTCGGCGAGGCGCTCCCACAGGTCAACCACATTGCCGACATAAGCCATCGACACCGTCCTACGCTCCTCAACGGCCTTGCGTACGGAAGGAATAAGCTCGTCAAGGCTGGTATGCAGCTCGTCAACCCATCCCTGGTCGTAACGCTTCTGCGCTGCAAGCGGATTGATTTCGGCCACCACACTGACAACTCCAGCTATGTTTCCGGCCTTAGGCTGTGCGCCCGACATGCCGCCAAGACCCGACGACACGAACAGCATTCCATGTATATCCTTGCGTCCGGGCTGCTTTTTGAGCTGCATGCGGGCGGCGTTCATCACGGTGATTGTCGTGCCGTGGACTATTCCCTGCGGCCCGATGTACATGTAAGAGCCGGCTGTCATCTGGCCGTATTGGCTCACACCGAGGGCGTTCATGCGCTCCCAGTCGTCGGGCTTGGAGTAGTTTGGTATCACCATACCGTTGGTTACGACAACCCGAGGAGCGTTCTTATGCGACGGGAAGAGGCCGAGCGGATGGCCGGAATACATCACAAGGGTCTGCTCGTCGGTCATTTCGCTTAGGTATTTCATCGTCAGCCGGTACTGCGCCCAGTTCTGGAAGATGGCTCCGTTGCCGCCGTATATGATGAGTTCGTGCGGATGTTGCGCCACGGCAGGGTTCAGGTTGTTCTGTATCATCAGCATAATTGCCGCCGCCTGAAGCGACTTGTGCGGATATTCGTCAATCGGACGTGCATACATCTCATACTTCGGGCGGAAGCGGTACATGTAAATGCGGCCGTATTTCTCCAGCTCTTCAACGAACTCCGGCGCCAGCGTGGCGTGAAACTTCTTTGGGAAATACCTCAAGGCGTTGCGCAACGCCAGTTTCTTTTCTTCCTTTGTAAGTATGTCCTTGCGCTTGGGCGCATGGTTGATGGCGGTGTCGTATGGCATCGGCTCGGGCAACACGTCGGGTATTCCGGCGCGTATGTCAATAGCAAATTCTTCTTTTGTCATTGTATTTTGATTTTTGTAGTTAAAGGAGTTAAAGTAGTTAGCGCTCACTTCGTTCGCTAAGTAGTTAAAGTCATTACCCTTGTGTGGTGTCGTCTTGTCATCACCTGCAAAGGTATTGACTTTAACTACTTTGACTACTCTAACTACTTTAACTACTTGTTATGAATTATGAATTACCTTTTCTACAATCTCCATTATCTCGCGTTCAGCCTTGTCGGCATCCGCCATCAGGTTGTCGGCCTCGTTGATAAGGGCTTCGGCCTGTGCATTGTCTTTCAAAGAAGAGGCGTTTATCTTGACGTTAAGCCCGGCACCGAGCACAGCCGCGCGTGCGGCAAGTGCGCCTACGCCTGCGTCTGACACGCTGTTGGAATTGCCCGTCTCGGCCATCGCCTTGCAGATTTCAAACGCCTTGAACGATGTTTTCATTGTTTCCAGCGGCACTTTGGCGGCAAACAATGTAGCTTTTTGTATGGCCTCGGAGCGCAGACGCTTGTCTTCTTCAGTGTTCTTAGGCATGCCGAAGGCGGCCATTATGCGGTTAAAGGCTTCAGTGTCTTCATCGACGAGGTGTAACAGCTCCTCTTCAAGCTTCACACCTCTGTCTGCATAGCGGCTGAACTCTTCCCAGCGGTCGTCCCATCCGGGCTTGTGGGCGGAAAGGTTGGCCACCATCGTGCCGAGCGCAGCACCCAAAGCACCCATGTAAGCGGCCACCGAACCGCCGCCGGGAGCCGGCGACTCGCGCAGCGTTTCGTCGGCAAAGCCCTTCACAGTGAGTGCCGTCAGCTTGTCCTGTGCGGCGTTTCCGGCATCGAGCATGTACTCGATTACCTTCTCTTCGGGCACGAAAGGACGCAGGTCGTCAAGCCCCATCGACTTTATCGCGATGTTCAGTATGTCTTCTTTCGGCATGCCGGTGGAACGATGTTGCTTGCGGAGAAAATACTTTCCAGCGTCAATCAGGGCGCGTTCGGGCACCAAACCGACTATCTCCGTGCCTGTAACGCGCATGCCGCGAGCCTGCACCGCGCGGCTTACCTCGTCGAAAGCAACGTGCAACGGAGTGGCGTTGATGTCGGTGATGTTCATCGACACCTGGGCGATACCGTACTCCTTGATATACCATCCGATGGCTTTCGTACCCTTGAGCGTGCCCGGACGCATCACGGGACGGCCGTTCCCGTCGCGCTTGATTTCGCCCGTTATGGGGTTGCCGATACGCTCCGGACGGCCTTTTTCGCGAACGTCGAAGGCCACGGCGTTAGCCCTTCGCGTTGACGTTGTATTGAGATTGAAGTTCACGGCGATAAGGAAATCGCGCGCGCCGACAGCCGTACAGCCTGTACGCGCCACGCCCTCGTCGAACGGACGTGCACCGAAGTCGGGCTGCTCTGCGGCATCGGCCATCCTTTCTGGCAACGCCTCGTATTCGCCCTTGCGGCAAACGGCAAGGTTGCGGCGTTCCGGCTTCAGCGCGGCAGCCTCGTAGCAATAGCACGGTATGCCAGCCTCCGCGGCTATGCGCTCCGCCAGTTTGCGCGCCAAAGCGGCACACTCTTCAAGCGTTATGCCGCTTACCGGCACGAGCGGCAGCACGTCTGTCGCGCCCATACGCGGATGCGCGCCGTGGTGACGGCGCATGTCTATCACCTCGCCGGCCTTCTTCACCGCCCTGAAAGCCGCCTCTACAACTGCCTCGGGACTGCCGACGAAAGTTACGACGGTGCGGTTTGTGGCCTCGCCCGGGTCAACGTCAAGCAGCTTTACGCCGTCCGACGCCTCTATTACGTCTGTGATTTGCTTGATTACCGCCTTGTCGCGTCCCTCGCTGAAGTTGGGCACGCACTCAACAATCTGCCTTGTCTTTACCATAGCATCAAATCTAATTACTGTCAACCTAAAACCTAACGGAGCGCGCAGGCGCGGCATAAGCCATGCAAACGCCCGCCCGCGCAGCCTCCTACAACTTGCAAAGATAGTGCATTTGCACCATAACAGCAAGAAAAAGCAAGTATTTTTCAAGCGCCTTTTTATACATAATGAAAGCCACGCGCCGTATTTTTAACACTGTCAAAGCACGCATCTGGCCGCATCACGACGACATGCTGCACCGTAACTACCAAAAAGTAATCTTGCGGCAGGGCTTCAACTACCGGATAAGGCGGCACGAGGAAAGTGTCAAGATGAAATGTCTGCAATGCCGAAATCCTGCAAAATGTTACATCTGAAATGTACTCCTCAACCTGCAAAATAGAAAAACGAGAAGCCGTATAGCAGCCAAAAATACGGCAACACGCACCCTAACGGGTATAACCCGACAGCAAAAAGCAACGCCGCCGACCATCAAAAAGGCCTCAAAACGCCGTTTTCGAGGCCATGAAATACGGCGTTTGACGGTGTAAAAGGTTACCTTTTGCTTTCCAAAAGGCCACCTTTCGCACCGCCAAACGCCGCATTCCGCTGCACAAAACGACACAAGACACGCGCAAGCCGCTGGCATACAGCCTTTTGACTTTGCACACTTCACACGGCGTTATTTGCGTCCAAACGTCCTGATTTTTCAAATAACGCCGTATGAAAGCGTCAAGGGAAATCAATGTGTAAGCAAAAACCGCAGTTAGGTTGACAAGTGCGCTTCATTAATATAATAACCCATCGCCCCATCAGACACACCCAACAAGGCATTTGGCTTTAACTCCTAACGGAGCGAAGCGGAGTGATACCCCCTTTAATTTCTTTAACTTCACCCCACACGCCACAACCAACAAAGGTAATGGCTTTAACTCCTAACGAAGCGAAGCGGAGTGATAACTTCTTTAACTCCTTTAACTCCTGTGAATATTCGCTGAGCGAATATTCACCAATTTCTTTTGCATTGCGCTCGGTTTGCATTATCTTTGCAACCAAAAACACCGCGATACATGAACCGGCAATATACATTCTTACGATTTGTCAGCCGCAGGAAATACCTCATCGTATCTGTACTCGGGATTGTGATAATCGGCTTCGTAGGCGAAAACAGCATCCTCAAGCACGTGCAGAACCGCATGCTCGTGCGCGAAATGAAGGCCGAAATCGAAGCCTACAACACCCAATACGAAAAAGACGAGCATACGCTCAAGGAACTGCAACGCAACCCCAAGGCCATAAGGAAAATCGCACGGGAACAATATTTCATGAAAGCTGACGACGAAGACATCTTCGTCCTAAGCGACGACAACAAACAACAGGAAAGCAAAAATGAAACAACTGAATAAGGCGCAGGCCGTAACCATGCTCATCGGGGCGTTCCTCATGGTTGTGGGCGCAGGCATCTACGTGTTCACGGCGAAAGCCTTTACTGCATGGCTGTTCGCCGTCGGAGCTGTGGCTTTCGCCGCAATGCAGCTGCAACAGACCTACGAGGGGCGCAACATAACAATAAAAAGGCTGCGCCGCATCATGTCAATCGGCGACGCCTTGTTCATTATCTCCGCCGCGCTGATGCTCGAAAACACATACAACGCGCTGCTGCCGCTCTTCGTCAACTATATTCCCAACGGCTATTACCACTACCTTACTTATATACACAACAACTGGGTAGTGCTTCTGCTCATAGCCGCCATACTCGAAATATACACCACCCACCGCATATCAAGCGAGCTGAAGAAAGACGGCCAGCCCCCTGCAAGCCAGGCATAAGGCGGCTAAAAAAACTATAAAAGACGGCACATTTGTTTTAAATTGCATAAAAAATTTTCCATACATCGGCAATAGGTTGTACTTTTGTGCCTGCATTACAATACTCATTTATGATTAAGACTCTTCACGCATTGCTATCAGTCGTGGCCTTTGCGTCATGCGCAAGCACATACAATATCGAAGGCTCGTCAAACGTCCCCACGCTTGACGGAAGGATGCTGTACCTGAAAGCTTACGACGGCACTGACATGAAAGACATCGACTCGTGCGACATCGTACACGGACAGTTCCACTTCACCGGCCCGCTTGACTCCACACTGCTTGCCACATTGTTCATGGACGATGAGGGACTTATGCCCGTAGTGCTCGAAAAAGGCGAAATATCAATCAAGATTGACAATACACAACAGAAGGTAAGCGGCACACCTCTGAACGAAAAACTGTTCGTATTCATAGAAAAGTACAAACAGCTTGAGAACGAAGTAAACGAACTCGGCCACCTGCAAAGCCAAGCGATAATGGACGGAAAAGACCTTAACGAGGTGAACATACAGCTGTCCGAGAAAGCCAGCAAAATAGCGGAGCGCGAAGACAAGCTGGTAACATCGTTCATAGTCGAGAACTTCGACAACGTGCTGGGGCCCGGAGTGTTCTTCATGATGACAGCAAGCCACCGCTATCCTGAACTGTCTCCGTGGATAGAAGACATAATGAGCAAGGCCACCGACAAGTTCAAGAACGACCCATACGTGAGCGACTACTACCGCAAGGCACAGCAGAACCAGGCCATAATGAACGGAACGGCCATTCCGGGAGACATCAACGCGCAGCCGGCTGACGTGCCCACACCCAACGAACTGGCCGCACCCGGCACTACAGGCAACGACTCGATTGCCACAACTACGGGCGAATGACACCGTGGCCGCACACCGCAGGCATACACATTTATTATGACAATACTGATAAAAGACGCTACAATAGTAAACGAAGGAAAAGCGTTCAACGGTTCAATCGTAATCGAAGACGATTGCATATCTGACATATACGAAGGCGAAACACCCCGTGGCACGTTCGACAAAACCGTCGATGCCACGGGGTGTTTTGTCCTTCCGGGCGCAATCGACGACCACGTACACTTCCGCGAGCCGGGACTTACGGCCAAGGCCGACATCAAAAGCGAGAGCCGGGCAGCCGCTTTCGGCGGCGTTACGACATACTTCGACATGCCGAACACTGTTCCGCAGACCACAACGCTCGTCGCCCTCGAGGTAAAACGCGCCATTGCGGCACGCGACAGCCACGTAAACTACTCTTTCTTCTTCGGCGCCACCAACACGAACGCCGGTCTTTTCAACCGTCTCGACATACACCGCACACCCGGAATAAAGCTCTTCATGGGCTCGTCGACAGGCAACATGCTCGTTGACAAGGAAGCCGCGCTCGACCAGATATTCGCCACCGCGCCCGTACCTGTAATGGTTCACTGCGAAGACACTGGGCTAATCAACAGCAACATGGCGAAAGCCAAAGAACTGTACGGCGACGACCCAGCCGTAATCCATCATCCCGAAATACGCAGCGAGGAGGCTTGCTACAAATCGACAGAACTTGCCGTAAGGTTTGCCAAGAAGCATAACGCCAGGCTGCACGTGGCACATGTAACAACGGCCCGTGAGCTTTCGCTGTTCGAACCGTGGACGGACACCATGCCGCAAATCACCGCCGAGGCTGTCATTGCCCACCTGATGTTCTCCGACAAGGACTATACAAGACTCGGAACGCTTATCAAATGCAACCCCGCCATCAAGACTTCAGCCGACCGAGACGCGCTCCGCAAGGCGCTGACTGACGGCCGGATAGCCGTTGTCGGGACTGACCACGCACCGCATCTGCTGGCCGACAAGCACGGCGGATGCGCCAAGGCGGCATCGGGAATACCGATGCTTCAGTTCTCACTCGTGGCAATGCTCGAGCTTGTTGACCACGACGTGCTGCCAATCGAACGCGTTGCAGAGCTTATGTGCCACCGTCCGGCAATGCTGTTCGACATCCGCCGCCGCGGATTTATCCGCAAAGGATACAAAGCCGACTTGGCTATTGTGAGGCCGGACAGCCCTTGGACGGTGACAAAAGACTGCATACAGAGCAAATGCGGATGGAGCCCGATGGAAGGACATACGTTCAACTGGCGCGTGGAACACACCTTCTGCAACGGCCGCCACATACTTGACAACGGCCGTTTCGACGACAAATGCCGCGGTGAAGAAGTCATTTTCAGATAATAAAGCACACCTATGATCGCCAAATTTTTCATCTATCTAATCATATTCATAACCCTTCCGGACCTTTATATGGAACGGCGCATACTGCGAAAGCATACAAGATACCTGTGGTGGCAGCGCGTGTTATGGTGGATTCCGGGAGCATTCATGTTCTTCTACACCATCTTTCTCGCGACAACACCCAACTTCGCGCCCGACAACCTGCTACTGCTGCACCTCTACCTGCTGCTGTTCGGAATAATGATAGTGCCAAAGTTCCTGTTCGCCTTTTGCTCGTTTCTCGGCTGGGCGCACTGCAAATACCACCACACCCACAACAACTGGGGCAACCTTGTGGGGCTTCTGCTTGGCACGGCTGCCATAATCGCCGTGGCGTATGGAGGCACATGGGGTTTCCGCAAGCTTGAAGTAAGGCAGGAAACATTTGTTTCCGCCGACCTGCCCAAGGCTTTCGACGGCTACAAAATCGTGCATTTCAGCGACGCCCACATGGGCACTTACGGCAGCAGATACGCCGACTTGCCAGAAAAAGCGGTACGTCTAATCAACGAACAGAATGCCGACATGGTAGTGTTTACGGGCGATTTGCAGAACATGGAACCAAAAGAGCTTTACCCTTTCATGGAAACATTAGGGCGGATAAAGGCCAAGGACGGGGTGTTCTCCGTCCTCGGGAACCATGACTATTCGATGTACATCAACGCGGAAAGCGCAACCAAGGTGGCAAACGAGCGCGAACTCATCAGCCTCGAACGGCAACTTGGCTGGGACTTGCTGATGAACGAGCACCGCGTAATACGGCGAGGAGCCGACTCGATTGTCGTGGCCGGGATGGAGAACGACGGCGGGCGGCGCTTCCCGAAGAAAGGAGACATAGGCAAGACGCTCGCCGGAGTGCAACCCGGAGCATTCACGCTGATGCTTGAGCACGACCCTTCGTCGTGGCGGGAGACAATACTTCCCAAGAGCGGAGCACAGCTGACGCTGAGCGGACACACACATGCAGGGCAGCTAAAGATATTCGGCTGGTCGCCGGCGGCAATCAACTACAAGGAATGGGGCGGCATGTACCATGAAGGGAAGCGTGCCTTGAACGTGTCATACGGCATGGGCGGCTTCATACCTTTCCGCCTCGGGGCAAGCAACGAGATTGTGGTGATAACATTGAAAAGCGGAAAATAAGCAAGCACACCCCACCCCTGCCATCCCGATGGGAGTGAGTTTGGAATGTATTGCCATATAAAAACAAAAGCAGGAACTGACGTTTTTCAATCAGTTCCTGCTTTTATTATATATTAAGAAGGTAGTAAATCCTCTCTCTCCGGGAGCAGTTGAACATTTGTCAATCCACCTTATATTTTTCATCAAGCGCGCTTTCAATGGCCTTGCGGCTTTCTTCCATCAGGCGGCTGACGTTCTCCGCGCCCCTTGACTGCGGATAAACGGGCTTGTGGATGGTAAGGGTGAGCCTGCGGCGGTGAACCCAGTACCACTTGCTTGTGCGCGGCATGACGTCGAACGAGCCGTTGATTGTAAGCGGCACTACGGGCAGCTGCAGTTCGTCGGCCAGCATGAAAGCCCCTCGCTTGAAAGCTCCGATGCGTCCGTTGTACGTTCGCGAGCCTTCGGGAAACACCACAACGCTCATGCCTTCCTTCAAAGTATGGCGCGCCTTGTCGTAAGACGCCTGTATCTTCTTCGGCGCATGGCGGTCTACGAATATCTGGTGAGACTTCTCGCAGGCATATCCTACGAACGGGATTTTGCGCAGCTGCTGCTTCATCATCCACTTGAAGTTGCGGTGAAGGTGGCCGAACACGAGGAAAATGTCGAACGCTCCCTGATGGTTGCTCACGAACACGTATGACTCTCCGTGCTTAAGGTTCTCCCTGCCCGTGACTTTCACTGGCAGGAACAGCACCATAAGCACTAACTTCGACCATATCACAGGCGGATAATAGCCCCAGAAGTGGCCGTTGCCGATGATGCACCCCACGCTCGTTGTCAGCGCGGTGAGCAGCGTCAGCACAATGATTATCGGCAGGGCGATGACAATTTGATAAATGCGGTATAAGTAATTCATAATTCAAATGACACCCACCCCACCCTCCCGACGGGAGGGAGCTTGACTTCCGGACGTGGATGTTAAGCAATATTATTGTTGTCAACTTATCTATATGCAGCCAAAGCATATCCAGCTCCCTCCCCTCGGGAGGGCTGGGGTGGGTATTAAATCTTCGGATACTTCCTCGTCCACCCGTCCCAGCGCAGCCGCATGACGCCGAAGAACGCCTCGCCGAATATGCCTCCGCTCATCTTCGACACGCCCTCGCGGCGGTTTACGAACACCACGGGCACTTCTTTTATCTTGAAGCCGATTTTATATGCGGTGTATTTCATCTCTATCTGGAAGGCGTAACCCTTGAAACGTATCTTGTCAAGCTCGATTGTCTCGAGCACGCGGCGGCGGTAACACTTGAACCCGGCAGTAGTGTCGTGCACCTTGAAACCAGTCACCAGGCGGACGTACTGCGACGCGAAATAACTCATCAGCACGCGGCCGATAGGCCAGTTCACCACGTTCACGCCGCTGACGTAGCGCGAACCGATGGCAAGGTCATACCCTTCGTCATGGCAGGCGGCGTAAAGCCGCGGCAGGTCGTTGGGGTCGTGGCTGAAGTCGGCGTCCATCTCGAAGATGTAGTCGTATCCGTTGGCCAGCGCCCACTTGAAACCGGCAATGTAAGCCGTGCCCAACCCCTGCTTACCCTGACGCTCGATGATGTGCAGACGGCCGCCAAACTCGCCGCCGATGAGGCGGTGTACGATGGCGGCGGTGCCGTCGGGCGAGCCGTCGTCAATCACAAGGATGTGGAAACACTTTTCCAACGAGAACACCGCACGTATGATTTTCTCGATATTTTCCTTCTCGTTGTAAGTCGGTATGATTACAATGCTGTCGCTTCCGTTCATTTCTCAACGTATATACAGGGCATGATTACCCACTGCAAAAATAGTGTTTTTATGCGAAACACAGGCAACTTTCACTCATATTTTTCTCCTTCTGCGGCAATGTTGGCCGTCACTTGCAGTGAGCACGGCAGCAGGCGGCTTTGCAATATGCCACCTTTTACCTTCCAAAAGGCCACCAATTGCACGCTAAAAGGCCACCTTTTGCAAGCTAAAAGACGGCCTTTTACAACCCCACTGATTATCAGCGACTTACAAAGGCATGGCAAAGTGCATTTAAAGCGGAATTGAATGACGCTTCGGCACACCGTCGAAACCGACAAAAGTCGTTGAGAAGTTAAAGGAGTTAAAGAAGTTATTGGAGTTAAAGACAAATGTTGTACCGCAAACACATGACAAGACATTCGGCTTTAACTCCTAACGGAGCGAAGCGAAGTGAGAGTTCCTTTGAGCGAAGCGAAAAAACTTCTTTAACTCCTTTAACTCCCGTGAATAGAAGCAAAGCGGATATTCACAAAATTGTTTTGCATTGCACTCGATTTGCATTACCTTTGCACTTAATTAGAAATGGAAATACAAGGAGTATTGGATTTGTACGCCAAGTCGCCGCAGTCGGCGGCGTTGGCGAAAATGCTTTGTGACAAGTCGGCACGTACCGGCTACATCGATGGCGCGCTGGCATCGGCCGTTCCCGTGCTGTTCGCATCGGTGGCGGGCAGCGTCGGGCGTCCGTGCCTGTTCGTGTTGAACGACGCAGAGGAGGCAGGCTATTTCTACCACGACCTTACGCAGATGCTTGGCAACGCCAACGTGCTGTTCTTTCCCTCGTCGTTCCGCCGACAGGTGAAGTACGGCCAGCGCGACGCTGCCAGCGAGATACTGCGCACCGAGGTGCTGGGAAGGCTGCTGGGAGAAAGTGAAGAACGAAAAGTGAAGAGTGAAGAATTTATTACAAAAGGCGCTAACAATACGTCAGGTCAAGAGAATTCTTCACTCTTCACTCTTCCCTCTTCACTCCTCTATATCGTCACCTGCCCCGAAGCGTTGGCCGAACTCGTGGTATCGCGCCGCAAATTGGACGAGCGCACCGTGATACTCGATGCCGGCGGCACGCACGACATAATGCAGTTGGCAAAACAGCTGCGCCAACTCGGCTTCAACGAGGTCGACTACGTTTACGAGCCGGGGCAGTTCGCCGTGCGCGGCAGCATAATAGACGTGTTCTCGTTCAGCAGCGAATACCCGTTCCGCATCGACTTCTTCGGCGACGAAATAGACTCAATCCGCACCTTTGAGGTGCAGAGCCAGCTCTCTCGCGACAAGCGGCAACGCATCGAGATTGTGCCCGAAGTGGCTACGCTTGTCGACGAGAAAGTGCCCTTCCTGCACTTCCTGCCTGCCGACACAGTGCTCGTGATGAAGGACTTTGTGTTCTGCCGCGAGAAAATCGACCAGATATACCGCGACGGTTTCTCGTCGCAAGCAGTAAAAGACCGCCTCGAAGGGCTTACCGAAATGGAACAGCAGGCGGCCATGAAAGAGCTACGGGCCGACAACGCGCTGACAACGGGCGCACAATTTGCCGACGACGCGCTGAAATTCCGCCGCATAGAGTTCGGCCAAAAACCAACCGGCACGCCCGACGCGGTGCTGCATATCAATGCAAGTCCACAGCCGCTGTTCCACAAGAACTTCGACCTGCTTGCCCGTGCGCTCGAAGACTACATCCTGAAAGGCTACAAGATATACATCCTTGCAGACAGTACCAAGCAGCACGAAAGGCTCAAGGAGATATTCGGAAACAAGGAAAGCCCCCTCAACTCTTCCCACGGGAAAGCGCAAAACACATTTGGCATAGCTTTCCAAAGCTCCCCCACCGGGGGAGTTGAGGGGGGCTTTCCCTTCATTCCCGTGTCGAAAACCATCCACGAGGGCTTTGCCGACAACGTGATGAAAGCCTGCTTCTTCACCGACCATCAGATATTCGACCGCTTCCACAAGTACTCCCTGCGTTCGGACACTGCCCGTTCGGGCAAGATGGCGCTTACTATGAAGGAGCTTCAGGAGATGGAACCGGGCGACTACATCGTACATGTAGACTTCGGCATAGGGCGTTTCGCCGGACTGGTGCGCGTCCCTTCGGGTGACAGTTACCAGGAGGTAATCCGCATCATCTACCAGAACAACGACAAGGTGGACGTGAGCATCCACTCGCTTTACAAAATATCGAAGTACAAACGGCGCGACAGCGAGACGCCGCCGCGCCTCAGCACACTCGGCACCGGCGCATGGGAACGCTTGAAAGAGCGCACGAAGAAGAAGATAAAAGACATCGCCCGCGACCTTATCAAGCTCTATGCGGCGCGTCGGAAGGAACGCGGCTTCGCCTTCTCGGCCGACAACTTCATGCAACATGAACTCGAAGCGAGCTTCATGTACGAAGATACTCCCGACCAGCTCAAGGCCACCAACGACGTGAAAGCCGACATGGAAAGCCCCCGTCCGATGGACAGGCTGGTGTGCGGAGACGTTGGTTTCGGCAAGACCGAAGTGGCGGTGCGCGCCGCTTTCAAGGCTGCGTGCGACTCAAAGCAGGTTGCCGTGCTCGTGCCTACAACCGTACTGGCCTACCAGCACTACCAGACGTTCTCAAAAAGGCTCAAGAACTTTCCGGTAAGAGTCGACTACCTGTCGCGCGCCCGCAGTCCGAAGAAGACGAAAGAGGTACTCGCCGACCTGGCGGAAGGCAAAATAGACATCATCGTAGGCACTCACAAACTCATCGGGAAGAGTGTAAAGTTCAAGGATTTGGGGCTTCTTATCATCGACGAAGAGCAGAAGTTCGGCGTCGCAACGAAAGAGAAGCTGCGCAAGATGAAGGTCAACGTTGACACGCTTACAATGTCGGCGACCCCCATTCCGCGGACACTCCAGTTCTCGTTGATGGGCGCAAGGGACATGAGTATTATCCAGACGCCGCCGCCTAACCGCTACCCCATCAGCACCGAGGTGCATACGTTCGACAAAGAGGTAATCGCCGACGCGATAAACTTTGAGATGAGCCGCAACGGTCAGGTGTTTTTCGTCAACGACAGGATAAGCAACCTGCCCGAGATTGCCGGCCTGATAAAGAAGTATGTGCCTGATGCGAGGGTGGCGATTGGTCACGGACAGATGAAGCCGGAGGAGCTTGAGAAGATAATGATGGGCTTCATCAACTACGACTACGACGTGCTTCTGTCAACCACTATCGTTGAAAACGGCATTGACATAGGCAACGCCAACACCATAATAATAAACGACGCGCACCGCTTCGGACTGTCTGACCTGCACCAGATGCGCGGCCGAGTGGGTCGCGGCAACCGCAAGGCGTTCTGCTACCTGCTTGCTCCGCCCATGTCGGCGCTCACCCAAGAGGCGCGCAGAAGGCTCGAAGCACTTGAGACTTTCTCCGAACTTGGCAGCGGATTCAACCTCTCCATGCAGGACCTTGACATCCGCGGAGCGGGCAACTTGCTCGGAGCGGAACAGAGCGGGTTCATGGAAGACCTCGGCTACGAGACCTACCAGAAAATCCTTAACCAGGCTGTGACGGAGCTGAAGAACGACGAGTTCAGCGAGATGTACGAAGAAGAGATGGCCGGAGGACAGGAAATCGCCGGCGACGAGTTCGTGGAAGACTGCGCCATAGAGAGCGACTTGGAGATGTACCTGCCCGACCTGTACGTGCCGAGCAGCAGCGAACGCATGCTGCTTTACCGCGAACTGGACAACATAAAGGACGACGCCGGACTGCAGGAATACCGCTCACGGCTTGAAGACAGGTTCGGCCCGGTGCCCCACGAGGGACTGGAGCTTATGCAGGTTGTTCCACTGCGCCGGTTGGGACGCAGCCTCGGATGCGAGAAAATAATGCTGCGGCAGGGGCAGATGCGCATGCAATTCGTATCAAACCCAATGAGCGCGTACTACAAGAGCAAGGCTTTCGACAATGTGTTGAACTTCATCGGGCACAATCCTCGCCGCTGCAACCTGAAGGAAATAGCAGGAAAGAGGATGATGACTGTAAGCAACGTTCCCTCGGTTGAGGAAGCGGTAAACGTGCTAAGGAGAATGACCGCACAGCCGGAAGACGTATAAAAGCGTGTTTTTTCAAAAAAGAAGGCATTAAATTTGGCAACTCCAAACATAATACCTACCTTTGCCGCCACTTAACGGAAAAGCGTTTTGTAATCCTCATCGGAGGGCATTGACATAAGTGCCGGATAAGATGACTGGGTAAAACCAATCATCTTGTCCGGCACTTTTTCGTTTGTCAGTACGTAAGAGACATTATACAACCAAATAAAAAACATCAAAATGAAAAGAGACGCTATTGACTTGAGTACATTGAACGTGTTTAAACTGTTCAGAAAGTTTTTCATCCCGACGCTGCTCGGAATGCTAAGCACCTCGGCAGTGACGGCCATCGACGGAATATTTGTCGGCCACGGCATAGGCAGCGACGGCATTGCGGCAATCAACATCTGCATTCCGGTGCTCATGTTCTTCACCGGTGTGGGCTTGATGGTTGGCGCAGGCTCTTCCGTCGTGGCATCAATCCACCTGTCACACGGCAAGATAAAGGCCGCACGCATCAACATAACGCAAGCCATGTTGTTCGTTACGCTCGTGCCATTACTACCCATCGCGCTGATGATGGCTTATCCTTCTGCCACGGCTCATTTGCTCGGAGCATCGGAACACCTTACCCCGTTGGTGCGCGAATACCTGCTGTGGTTCGCTCCCCAGCTGATGTTCCAGATGTGGTGCTCGGTATGTCTGTTCGTAATCAGGCTCGACGGAGCACCTAAATTAGCCATGATGTGCAGCGTAACGGCCGCGGTGATAAGTGTTGTTTTGGGATGGCTCTTCATATTTCCGCTGGGCTGGGGACTGATGGGCGCGGCCTTCGCGGCCACTATCGGACTGTTTGCCGGCGGCTGCATGGGCATCGTTTACCTCTTGAAATACGCCAATACGCTGCGCCTTTACCCTGTAAAGTGGAGCTTCAAGAGCCTGCGCCTGTCGAAGCGCAACCTTGGTTACCAGTGCCGTATCGGCTCATCCGCGCTGCTGACCGAGGCCACAATGGCGGTATTGATATTTACAGGCAACTACGTGTTCATGAGGTACTTGGGCGACAACGGCGTCGGAGCGTTCGGCATTGCGTGCTATTACACGCCGTTCGTGTTCATGATTGGCAACGCCATTGCACAGTCGGCACAACCCATCATAAGCTACAATTTCGGCCTCGGATACCATGTCCGTGTACGCCAGGCGGAACAGATTGCACTACTTACTGCCATTGTGTGCGGACTGACTGTTACGGCGGTGTTCGCCTTTTGTCCCCATCTGCTTGTCGGCCTGTTCATCAATTCCAGCAATCCTGCCGCCCGTCTGGCCATTGACGGCTTCCCGTTTTTTGCCCTGGGGTTCACGTTCTTCATACTCAACCTTGCCATCATAGGCTACTTCCAGAGCGTTGAACGTGTACGGCCCGCCACCGTTTTCGCCCTGCTTCGCGGCTTCATCTTCCTCGTTCCATGCTTCCTGATATTGCCCGAAGCCATCGGCGTAAAGGGCATTTGGGCGGCATTGTCAGTGTCAGAGCTGCTTACAACGGTGACAGCGGCAATCATGTTCACCGTTGAACGCAGGAAACAGCGCTGCAGCAACGCATGAGCAGCATACGCTTACATGAATACTTAGCGCCCCGGCCATTCCTTTCCGAACAGCCGGGGCGCATGTATTATTCCCTCATTTTCCCAATATGCCTTACCGGCTTGTCCTGTACGGCATCGCCGGAGCGTGTACCTGACGCAGAGTACCACGGGTTGTCATAACCGTACCAGTTACCCCAGCCCCAGTCATAACCGTCCCATCTCGGCGACGACACCTTGTGCAGGCGGAAGTCCATAGGGTCGCCCCAGTCACTTTCGATTGTCCCTCTGAAGTAGTTGTCAGACAAAGAATAGTCGTAAATGTAATAATACACACCCTCTTCATAGGAATAAATCGTAATCGTTCCAGCGTCAACAGTCCACGATATGTTGCTTGCATAATAGTCCCAAGGCGCATTGCTGTAGAAGTCAACCCAGTAACCGCTGCCCGAAGAATATTCATACGGGCTGCGGTCGAAGGCTATCTCCGTGTCATGCGACTCATAATAATGCCCGCTCCATTCGCTCCATACATGCATGTCACCCTGCCATACGCCCCACAGGGTGTCCGCTATGTAGTCGTCTTCGTTGCAACTTGCAAGCGTGAACGCCGCCGCCATCATCATTATTATAACTGATAAAGAAGTAAACTTTTTCATACCGCAGTGTTATTTGATTAATGTCTTTGCTGCAAAATTAGCGTTTTCGTAGTATTTCTACAAGCATACGTCCATATTTTTACGGGGAAATCCCCTACCGTCCTTTATCGTTTTCCCTACGTGGGGAGTCCTCCGTGCCTGCAAAAGGCCACCTTTTACCTTCCAAAAGGCCGTCTTTCACACGCTAAAAGGCCACCTTTTGCAAGCCGAAAGACGGCCTTTTGCAAACGCACTGATTATCAACGGGTTACAAAGGGGCGCAAAACCGTCCGGCAATGCGCCGCAAACGGAGCCTCCAAGGGTTAAAAGATGAAAATAAAACAGCACTAAATTTTGCTTTGATACGTATTTTCACTATCTTTGCATAACGCAAGCCTGCATACAGGAAAGACGGGCGACACACCCTCACGACCGCTTGCACGGCTCATGCACAGGCAACAATGACAAACCAAATGTTATTAAACGACAAATAAGATGAAGACTATTTATGATTTCACTGTCAAGGACAGGAAAGGCAAGGACGTATCGCTGAAAGAGTATGCGAACGAAGTACTGCTGATAGTAAACACCGCGACAAAGTGCGGTTTCACGCCACAGTACGAGGAGTTGGAGAAACTTTACGAGCGCCATCACGCCGATGGGTTCAACATATTGGACTTCCCCTGCAACCAGTTCGGCCAGCAGGCTCCCGGTACCGACGAGGCCATACACGAGTTCTGCAAGCTGACATACGGCACGGAGTTCCCCCGCTTCAAGAAGATAAAGGTAAACGGCGACGACGCCGAGCCGCTGTACCAGTTCCTTAAAAGCCAGAAGGGCTTTGCAGGATGGGACGAGAGCCATCCGCTTACGCATATCCTCGACGACATGCTGTCGAAGGAAGACCCCGACTACAAGAGCAAATCGGACATCAAGTGGAACTTCACCAAGTTCCTCATCGACAAGAAGGGCATGGTAGTAGCACGCTTCGAGCCGACAGAGAAGATTGAGAACATAGAGAAACAGATTGTGGAACTACTGAATAATTAAGAATTAAGAGTTAAGAATTAAGAAAATATGCCTTGACGGTAAAACTGCCGACAAAACATATTTTCTTAATTCTTAACTCTTAATTCTTAACTCTTTTTCTATGGAAAATTGCGAACATATCCGCTGCCTCATCATCGGCAGCGGCCCGGCAGGCTACACAGCCGCCATCTATGCGGCGCGCGCCAACCTGCATCCCGTAATATACTGCGGCCTGCAGACAGGCGGACAGCTCACACAGACGACAACTGTCGAGAACTTTCCCGGCTACCCCGACGGCGTGGACGGCAACCAGATGATGCTTGACTTCCGCACACAGGCCGAACGCTTCGGCACCGACATTCGCGACGGAGTCATCGCAAAGGCCGACCTCGGCAAAGCTCCCTACACGCTGAAAACCGACGAAGGGCACGTAATCGAGGCCGACACGGTTATCATCGCCACAGGTGCGTCGGCCAGATACCTCGGCCTTGCCGACGAGGAAAAGTACAAAGGCGGCGGCGTTTCGGCGTGTGCCACGTGCGACGGGTTCTTCTACCGCAAGAAGACAGTTGCCGTAGTGGGCGGCGGAGACACGGCATGCGAGGAAGCACTTTACCTCGCCGGACTGGCTAAGAAGGTGTACATGATAGTAAGAAAGCCGTTCCTGCGCGCGTCGGAAGTGATGCAGAAGCGCGTGAAAGACACCGAAAACATCGAAATATTGTTTGAACACAACACGCTGGGACTGTTCGGCGACGGCAGCGTTGAAGGCGTCCGCCTGGTAAAACGCAAAGGAGAGGCTGACGAACAGGTGTACGAACTGCCCATCGACGGCTTCTTCCTCGCCATCGGACACAAGCCTAACAGCGACATATTCAAGCCCTGGCTCGACACCGACGAGACCGGATACATCGTCACCCAAGGCGATTCCACACGCACGAAAGTGCCCGGAGTGTTCGCCGCTGGCGACGTGGCAGACCCTCACTACCGGCAAGCCATAACGGCAGCGGCCAGCGGATGCCGCGCAGCTATTGAGGCCGACAGGTATCTTAGGGAACAAGGCATCGTGTGAAAGGTAAAAAAGTAAAAAGGTGAAAAGGTAAAAAAGGAGGATGTGAGCTTGTTGTTTCACCTTCTTTTTTACCTTTTCACCTTTTTACTTTTCTACCTTTTAAAATCAGTCCCCCAAACATCAGCGCGCCGTTAAGCAGCAGAAGCTCGTAGCCGAAACGGTAAGTCGTGAAGTGGGAGGTGACGTGATCGAGAGCAAGACAGAGCAAGGGAGAGGCCACGGCGATGTAAGGCACGATGCGGTCGTCGGCCTTGCGCTTTGTCAAAAGACCGAAAGCGAAGAGTCCGAGCAGTGGTCCGTAGGTGTAAGAGCACAGAATATAGACCGCATCGATAAGGCTTGTGGAGTTCAACGCGCGGAAAGCTATGATGAACAACACGGCCGCCGCGGCCATGCCAAGGTGCACACGGCGGCGCAGACGCTCGTCACCGGGACGCTCTTTTATGTCTACACAATAAGAAGTGGTGAGCGCCGTGAGCGAAGAATCTATCGTGCTGGCCGACGCCGCCACAATACCTATGGTGAAAAGCACGGCCACCAAGTCGCCCAAACGCCCCGTTGCGGCGAACATCGGCAGAAGGTCGTCAGGACTTGAGGGCGTCGCCAGCCCATCTTTTTGCGCCAGCATAATAAGCAACACGCCAAGGCTTAAAAACAAAAGGTTTACCGGCACGAAGGCGAAACCATACGTACACATGTCTTTCTGGGCTTCACGCAGCGTCTTGCAGGTAAGGTTTTTCTGCATCATGTTCTGGTTAAGGCCGGTCATAACGACGACAATGAACGCGCCGCTGACAAACTGTTTCCAGAAGTTTTGCGGCGACATCCAGTCCGAGAACTCGAAAACGCGGCTGTGAGAACTGGCCGCCACGGCCTTGACGGCTTCGCCAAGGCTCATGTCCAATGCCCCGGCCACCTTTATTATAATAAGAACGAGGGCGGCGAGCATGCACAACGTCTGGAAAGAATCAGTCCAAACCAAAGTCTTTATGCCGCCGCGCCGCGAGTAAAGCCAGATGAGCAGCATCAGCACTGGCACGGTGACGAAGAACGGAACGCCGTAACCGTCGAGCACGAAGCGTTGCAGGATGATGCACACTATGTAGAACTTGACCGCCGCGCCGCAAAGGTCGGACAGTATGAAGAAGGCCGCCCCCGTCTTGTACGACCGCCGTCCGAACCGCCTAAGCAGGTAAGTGTATATTGTTACGAGGTTCAGCCTGTAATAAACGGGCAGCAGGACGAACGCCACAATGAAGTAACCGAGGATGAAGCCGAGGCACACCTGAAGGTAGGTGAAGTCTGACCTGACCGCCATTCCGGGCACGGAGACGAAGCTGACGCCCGACACCGACGCGCCAATCATGCCGAAAGCAACCATCCACCAAGGTGACTTGCGGTCGGCACGGAAGAACGTTTCGTTGGTGGCACGCCTCGAAGTGAGCCTGCCTAAAAGGCAAAGCACGGCGAAATACGCCAGCACAGTGATTATCATCAACATGGTGCAAAGATACAAAAAAATATGGTAAACCCACCCCAACCCTCCCGAAGGGAAGGAGCCTGACATGCTGTTGAGGTATATTTCCATCCCTGTTCCTCCCACACCTCCCAGCTCTCCCTGTCCTCCCGGCAACCATCTGATTATCAGCAGCTTGCAAACTGCCATACAAAAGGTGGCCTTTTGCCCTGCAAAAGGCCACCTTTTACAACGCGAAAGGCCGTCTTTTACAAGCTAAAAGACGGCCTTTCGTTTTGCCGGCAAACTGCTCCGGCATGTCAAATCATCCAAATACGCCATTCAGTGCGCTACGACTACAGCCCGCGTATGGCATCTACCAGGCGGCGGAAGTCGTCAGGATGCACGTCGCCTATGTTGCCGATGCGGAACGTGTCGGCCTGTGAAATCTTGCCGGGATAGATGACAAAGCCCTTTGCCTTGAGCTGCTGGTAGAACGACTGGAAGTCGAACGATGCCGAGGGATAGTAGAACGAAGTGATGATGGGCGACTGCCACTCGTCTGGCAGGAGCGTCTTGTAGCCCAAGGAGCGCATCCCCTCTACGAGCACGCGGTGGTTCTCGCAGTAGCGTGCGTGGCGTGCGGCCACCCCACCCTCGGCCTTCAGCTCCGTCAGAGCCTGCATGAAGGCTCGCACTACGTGTGTAGGCGACGTGAAACGCCACTTGCCGTGCCCCTTCTCCATTGTCTCCCACTGGTCGTAAATGTCAAGCGAGAGCGAGCGTGCAACGCCCTTGCACTGCTCCAGAAGCGAGCGGCGGGCTATGATGAAGCCGAAGCCGGGCACGCCCTGGATGCACTTGTTGGCCGAACTGATAAGGAAGTCTATGCCGAGAGCTGCCATGTCTATGGGCACTCCGCCGAAACTGCTCATCGCGTCGACAATCAACGTCTTGCCGTGACGCTTCACTACGGCAGCTATTTCTTCAAGAGGGTTGAGCACGCCGGTGGTCGTCTCGCAGTGGACTACCGACACATGGGTCACTTCCTTGTGCTCGGTCAGATAAGCGTCGATGGCCGAAGGGTCAACGGCTTCCGTCTCGTCGAACTTCATCACGTGGCAGTTCAATTTGTAATATTCGGCAATCACGCCCATGCGTTTGCCGTAAGCGCCGTTGGCTGCAACGAGCAGATGGTCGTCAGGACGCACCGTGCTGCCGAGCGTAGCCTCGACACAGAACGTGCCGCTGCCCTGCATCAGCACCGCCGTATATTCCTCGGGGCGGCTCGAAGAGATGCCGACAAGCTCTTTCCTAATTACTTCCACTACACCTTCGTTATAGTCTTTGTCCCATGTGCACCAGTCGCTCATCATGGCGTTCTTCACTGTCTCCGTTGTAGTCAACGGTCCGGGGGTAAGCAATAAATATGGTCTCATTGTTTTTTTTATTAAGAGTTAAGAATTAAGAATTAAGAAAATCACTTTATGCTAATTAAGAGTTAAGAATTAAGAATTAAGAAAATCACTTTATGCTGATAGAGAGGCATGTTGCCATCTGTTCAAAAGCAATACATATTTTCTTAATTCTTAACTCTTAATTCTTAATTTAACACATGCTTTCTATCAATGCCGGAAGCTCCGTTATGTCATCAATCACATAGTCTGCGCCGGCTGCGTACATCCTGTAACGCACCGCTTTCATCCTCGCCTTCAGCTCGTCGGCAGGCATGGCGGCCACCTCGTCCTCGGTAAGCGCAAGCTCGTTGCTGCCCAATATTACGCCTACGCTGCACACACCGGCGTTCACACCCTCCTTGATGTCGGATATTGTGTCGCCCACTTTCATGACAGACTGCAGCGAGGGAACGTCCATCTCGCACATGTTCTGGAATATCATGTAGGGCTTTGGGCGGCCTCCGGGCTGGTTGTCGGACGTCACACAGTTGTCTATTACGTAGCCGAGACGCGCCGCAGCAGGTATGACCACGTCCATCATCTGCCGCGTATAGCCGGTCGTCGAGCCAACCTTTATCCCCTTGCGGCGCAGTTCCGAGATGGTCTCAACTACTCCCATGATGGGCTTTGAGTAGTCTTCAAGTGTGCGGAAAAGCTCCTCCTGGAACATATTGTAGCACTTCTGTACGTCCTCCTCGCCCCATTCGCGGCCATACTTGGCACGGAAATCGGCCCCAACATGGTCGATGGCGAACAGTGCGCGCACCTCTTCTATCTTGGTAAGTCCCATGTGCGCCCTCGTCTCTGCAGCCGACACGGGCGCTCCGATGGCCTTGAAACTCTCCACGAACGCCGCCACCGGGGCGAAGCATCCATAGTCAACGGCGGTTCCCGCCCAGTCCATTATCACACATTCAATCTTTCTCATATCTGTTGTTTTGGGTTATACGGTTATTGGGTTTTACGGTTATACGGTGTATTTGGGGGTTTACGGTTGTAAGGTTGTACGGTTTTACGGTAGTAATTGAGGTTTTACTGTTATGTGGTTACCGGGTTATGCGGTTGTAAGGTTTTGCTGCTGGGTGGTGGAAAGGTCGCAGTTGTGATGCTCACTGCTTTTCTCCGCGCCGCCCTTTACTATCTTAAACCCCTTTACTGTGTACACTTTGTTTATCATGTAGATTATCGACCCTGCAAACGCCAGGCAGCAGGCAATACCTATGTAGACGCTCATGCCGTTGTAGAACGACGTCCAGTCGATGTGCGGAGCTTGGAACTCCTTGAACAGGAGCAGGCAAAGCGTGCCGAGATAGCCGATGAAGTCGATTGTGATTATGAAGAAACCGACATTTCCCTGAACCTTGAAGCAGGCGATAAAACGCTCGAAGAAGATGGTCTGGAAGCTCAAATAGGCTATGTCTATGCAAAGAGTCTGCAAGAAAAGCCATGCTGTTACCGGCATGTTCAACGACCCGGCTTCAGCTCCGAGGAATGCTATCGTGCCCATTCCGATGGCCGACATGATGAGAATCAGGCACAAGGCGCGCAGATGGTTGCCCACAGCCGACAGCAGGGCGAACACTCCGAGCAGCACAAGTGTGGCGATTGAGTCGAGATGGGCGAACGCCCAGGACGACACCTGGCTGACATCTATTATGCAGACGATAAAGTCTTCCTTTATATCACGCTGCACAGTGAGCAGCAGGTTTGCGCCGAACAGCATTATAAGCAGCGGCATGAACTTGACGAAAAGCTGCCAACGCTGGCGTCCGTCGAGCGTAACACGCTTGGTGCGGGCGGCGATGTCGGCCGCAGTGGGCGCCGGAAACTTGGTCATCATCCATCCCATGAAGCACAACAGTGGAAAAGCCACCGCCCCGACAAGGGCCGGCATCCAGAACTCGCTTACCCCGAGGTCGTTCAAAGCGTAAAGACCGAGCGACTTGGCAACGCCCGAACTCAACGCCATGCTTACGCCCATGATGCTTGCGAGAATGTCGGTTGTGCGGCGGCCTTCAAGGAAACTGAAGATTACTCCCCACATGCAGCCCAGCGAAAGACCGTTGAAGAACAGGGCGAAGATATTGTAAGGCGCAGGCAGAAGACCGAAAGCGACGAGCGAAACCTCTGACAACGCCGCCGAACCGACGATGAACTTGAGGCGGCCTTCGGGCTTAAGCTCGGATATATACTTAATGCCCAGCATCTTGGCGCACACGTAACCGATGAGCTGGATGATGCTGACGACAATCTTATAGTCCATCCCCGCCACCTGCAACCCGTCGAACTCGGCCGCAGTAAACGGCTTGCGAAGGGCGTAGACGAGCGAATACGACAGCAGCGCAGTGCCTCCGGCCCACAGCACGAAGAGCCAGTCGGGCATGTTTGAGGCCGCCGTCCGCAGGTTTGGAAATTTGCTGATAACTTGTTTCATGTTATGTTCTTTTAGTTGACGAGTGACAAGTTGACGAGTCTACAAGGCTTAACACATATCCGTTTGTCTACTTGTCTGCTCGTTACTCGTCTGCTCCGCTTTCTTTGACGCTGCAAAATTACTCCGCCGACGACGGTGAAAAAATGAATATCGGATGAATAATATGTCCGTAACAATTCATTAAAATGAATGAAAACGTAACTTAGCGGCAATGCAAAAAACATTGCAATCTCAATGTAACACATCTGCAATACATGTTGTTAAGTTTATTGCTTACCTTTGCAACGGAAATCAAGCAAATGAAAAATGAACAATGAAAAACAAACAATAGGGCACACGCCAAAGGTTGGTTTTTCATTGTCCATTCTTCATTTTTCATCAAAACAAATTATGGACGACCTCAAGGAAATATACGAAAGGATAAAGTTCTTACGCGGCAAGGGTGTGAAAATGAAGGAAATAGCCTCGCAGACGGGGCTTACGCCGAGCGTGCTGTCGGCACTTTTCACCACCGTCATGCCCGAGTTCTTCAAGAACCTGGACAAGGGGATGGACGAAGACAAGGCCCTTGACGAGGCTCTTGTGTGGGTGAACAACGTGTCTAAAAAGAAGCTGCTCGGGCAACTCGACAAGATGAAGGCCGCCGTCTTCGCGATGGACGCAGCCCCGAAAACGCCCGCAAGCAGTGCTGGCAACATGCACGCAGACATCATATCGCAGGCGATGAAAGACGCGGTGAACGGCTGCACGGGCTTCAGCGGAATGTACATGAGCTACAGCGTGTCGTCAAGTTCAAGCGCGATGAAAATCGAGCCCTACCTCATCACGCCGTCGGCCGACGGCAGTTACATGGAAGTAATCCACAACAACGCATACGGCTCGACACACCACGGCTTCGCACTGATGAACGGCCTTAGCCACATGTACATCATGTTCAACGAGAACCGGCCGCCGCAACTCGCCCTGTTCAACATCTGCCTGAAGCTGCCAATGTTCGAACGGCCGCCATACCTGCGCGGAATATACACCTGCCTTGACTACAACCACAACCCGATAGCAAGGCGCATACTCTTCGTCAAAGCCGGCGACAGCACGTCGCGCGAGGACTTTCTCAAAGCCAAAGGATGCCTGAAACAGTATGAGGAACTTGACGAGAAGGAACAGATTTACTACAAATACACCTGCGGCGACGAAGACGCGGTGCGCATGAGGGACGTTCCGGCGCCACGCATGACCGGCAACGACCTCATGGCGGAAAAGGAACTGCTTGCCGGAAAACGGTGACCGGCGCCGCGGCTGACGGCAAACGGATTTATGAAAGACGGCCTTTTGCAATGCAAAAGGCCGTCTTTCATGTTGTAAAAGGCCACCTTTTGCAAGCCAAAAGACGGCCTTTTACAACGCATTGGAAATCAAACACTTACGAAAACGCATACTTATTACGCCGCAAGAAAGGCCAAAACTGACAAAAACAACACATTTTGCAAGAAAAACTTGATAAAGTTTTGCATTACCATCAAAAACACATTATATTTGCAGCAATAATCATTTTTCAAGTGACAAACCGACAAACAACATCGCAAAATGGGAAAACAAAAGAAATTCATACTGCAAGAGAAAGAGATGCCGACACAATGGTACAACATACAGGCAGACATGGTGAACAAGCCTTTGCCGCCGCTTAGCCCGGCAACGCACGAGCCGCTGAAGGCGGAAGACCTCTTCCCCGTGTTCTGCGAGGAGTGTTGCAGGCAGGAATTCGACCAGACCAACGCATGGCTCGACATACCCGACGAGGTGCTGGACAAGTACCGGTATTACCGGCCCACGCCGCTCGTGCGCGCATACGCGCTCGAAAAAGCGCTCGACACGCCCGCACACATCTACTTCAAGAACGAAAGCACCAATCCGCTGGGCAGCCACAAAATCAACTCCGCACTCGCACAGTGCTACTACTGCAAGCAAGAGGGCACCACAAACGTAACCACAGAAACCGGCGCGGGACAGTGGGGAGCCGCGTTGAGCTACGCCGCGCGAGTGTTCGGGCTTGAAGCCGCAGTATACCAGGTCAAGATAAGCCTGAAGCAGAAGCCGTACCGCAGCATACTGATGCGCACCTTCGGCGCGGAGGTTACAGGCTCGCCGTCGATGTCGACACGTGCAGGCAAGGACATAATAACACGCGACCCCATGCACCAAGGCTCGCTCGGCACGGCCATCTCGGAAGCAATAGAGCTGGCAACAACCACGCCCCACTGCAAATACACACTCGGCTCGGTGCTCAACCACGTGGCGTTGCACCAGACGGTAATAGGACTTGAAGCGGAAAAACAAATGGAAATGGCCGGCGAATACCCCGACACCGTCATCGCATGCTTCGGCGGAGGCTCGAACTTCGGCGGAATAGCGTTCCCCTTCATGCGGCACAACATAAAGGAAGGGGCGAAAACCGAATACATAGCAGCCGAACCGGCAAGCTGCCCCAAGCTTACACGCGGCGTGTTCGAATACGACTTCGGCGACGAGGCCGGCTACACACCGCTGCTTCCGATGTTCACCCTCGGCCACAGCTTCAAGCCCGCCAACATCCACGCCGGCGGCCTGCGCTACCACGGAGCGGGCGTAATCGTTTCGCAACTGCTTAAAGACGGGCTGATGCGCGGCGTCGACATACCCCAGCTGGAATCGTTCGACGCAGGCCTGCTCTTCGCCCGCACCGAGGGCATCGTGCCCGCCCCGGAGAGCTGCCACGCAATAGCGGCAACGATAAGGGAAGCCAACAAGTGCAAGGAAAGCGGCCGACAGAAAGTCATTCTGTTCAACCTCAGCGGCCACGGGCTTATCGACATGACCGCCTACGAGCAGTACCTCAACGGCGACTTGATGAATTATGCCATATCAGACGAGGAAATCAAGGCCAACACAGATAAAATTCATAAGTCATAATTCACAATTCATAATGGGGCGGACACCGTGCAACAAGTCTGTATCAATGACTTTCATTAAGTTTGCACGGCGTCCGCCCCATTATGAATTGTGCATTCTGCATTATGAATTAACCGTCAGTTAGTCCCCAAGTCCTGATTGCCATTGTGCTTTCGCGGTCTTCTTCTATATTGTCAGGCAGGTTACAGAAGAAGTCTATGCCTGTAAGTTCCTCCAAATCGTCTATCGTCATGGCGAAATTTGACAGTGGTTCGTCGTCATGCCAATTGTTTTCATCCTGTTCGAACCACAGTCCAATAGCTTTATACCCCAAGCTATTTTTCATCAGTAAGGCCACAAAGAAATATCTCGGTACAATCAGCCTGCCTTGCAAACGTTCAATTATGTTTTCGTCACTGTCGATTGTTCCACCCTTGCATACATACAAAGTGTCCGTCGTATTGTCCGGAGTAATGCGGCGCAGCCAGTTCTCCATTCTCACCCAAAGCCCCTCGCCACGATCTGAACCGCTATTAGTGTAACCATTGAACTTATGATATTGCGGCTGCATATTTGTCATATAAAATGTCTGGTAGTTGGCTCTGTTAGAATACGTCCTGTCCGCATTAGGACAGATATGCCCGTGCTCATAACCTGAACGATAAATATAGTCCGTTTCATAATAGTCACCCGGGTCAAGATTCTCCGTGTCATTAAAGTAGCCATCGACAACTCTGCTGAAGCTTCCGCTATACCCCCGGTGCATCTGATAGCATGACCAGCGTTGCGACTTCTTGTCACAGTCCCACTCAACGGCGAAGTTCACACGGTCGGCATCATACGTCCGATTGTCGCTTGTACGGTAAACTATAACCTTGTTGTTGCCTTCTTTCAGGCGCGGAAACTCAAGGCGTGCCACCGCCGGCTCGTCAGTGACGATGTTCCTGTTGGCATTGCGTCCACCGCCTTGCGAGCCGCCGCCGTCGTCATCGCTGCACGATGCGAACGAAAAGGCCGCGGCAAGCAGAATGAGAAAATAATAAAACCTGTTCATATCGTTATTTGTTTAGTAGGAGAAACTTGCCTGAATAGACAAAAAATGCGTTCTGGCGCATATGCGACTACGCCAAAACGCATTTTCTTTTGCCTTCAAAATATATGTGAATATATTATTTGCGCGCCTTACCGTAGCGGCTCATGAACTTGTCTACGCGGCCTGCCGTGTCGACGAGCTTGCTCTTGCCCGTATAGAACGGGTGCGAAGTGCTTGAGATTTCGACTTTTACCACTGGGTAAGTTTCACCTTCAAATTCCACTGTCTCCGTTGTCTTGCATGTGGAACGTGTAAGGAACATATCGCCGTTGGACATATCCTTGAATACGACGGGGCGATAGTTTTCGGGATGGATACCTTTCTTCATTTCGTTATTATAATTGAATGTTAATCTGTTCTGTCCTTATAATGACACTTTCGGGCTGCAAAGTTACTGCTTTTTTGCCGAACTTCAAAATTAATCAGAAGATTTATTGCATTTCACTTGAAAGTAATATGGCCTTTCGCTTCTCCCAGAAAAGTCGATATTTTATCTATATACGGCTTCACCTCTTGCTCCGTTGCGTCAAACATATCATCATAATCGCCTGCTTGCCGCAACTCATACAACCGCGAGAACAGCCTGCCATAAGACTTGTCAAGCATGCCTTCGTTTATTATTTTCTGACCTAACAGGTGTATGGTGCCGGCATGGGTCTTCGCCGATATGCCCTTGTCAAGAAGCAATGCCGAAGCCATGTAATACACGGCATAATACAACCTGTTGCCTGCCAGGTTCCAAAAGCCAAGCCCGGCCACGGCCTTGGCCTCGTCAAAGCTCTTGTATGACTTTTCCATCCTGAACCTGATGATTGCCCTACGCTCTTCCGCCGTCAACATATCCGTATCCCTTCCGCTGTTACGTTTTTGTAAAACTCACTGCCGCTGCGTGCGTCCCACTCCTTAAAAGTATAAACCATGGGGTGTATCATTGCGTCCGCAGTCCAGCCAAGCTCCCAAAAAGGATAAGAATACCGCTCATGGTCGCCCTCGCTTATGCAGGCTTTGTCCAACAGCACAAGCACGTCCCAATCCGACCCTTCGTGCCAATCACCACGCGCACGAGAGCCGAACAGTATAACTTTTGCGCCCTTTGGCATCACGGCTGAAGCCGTTTCCTTTATCTTGTCTACAATGTTCATCACCATAAAATGAGCGTCTTACAATGCAAAGATAGTGTTTTTACTACCTACTTCCAAACTTTTAACACATGATAACGCCGCCAGCCGCTTTGCAATATGCCGTGAATTGCGATGCAAAAGGCCACCTTTTACACGCTAAAAGGCCACCTTTCGCATTGCGAAAGGTGGCCTTTTGGGAAACCGCTGATTATAAGCGAGTTAGCAAGTAATGTTATTGCCTAACAAACAAAGATGGCAACTGATGGGTAACCTCTGTATAAATACCATAACTATCATAGCTCTCATCATACTGTAATGTCTTTTCTTTTTCAATATTCTTTATGCTTACAGTGTTATCACCATTGAATGTTATGTCAAAAACAGCACCCGATGACGGCATATCATCAGATACATTGAAACTTTTGAATGTACCAGTCACATAGTAGTAACGTCCAGATTTGTCTTGGATTGTATATCCTCCGCTTACCTCTGTTATAGTAAACTCATTGTCTTCTGATGTTTCGAGTGTGCTGTTGCTTACTGTCGCATCTTCAACATCCAGGTAACCGTATGTTTGAGAGCTTGACAACGGCTGGGCTACCACGTAAGTATTGCCGCTTGAAGGTGTTGCGATAACGAATTTTGAGCCGCTTGTTATGCTTGTTGTCAAAGCGTATGTGGCAGTAGTTACAACTGGCTCTTCAGGCTGCTCGTCTGTAAGTCCTCCGTCGTTGGTAACAAGCGAGAAGTCATCCACAAGTACATCTTTGCCCGGCGACTTCGCATTCATAACTACAAGGTTCACCGTAGTAGTAGCATCCAAAGTAAATGTATTTGTCACTTCAGTCCACTCTGTGTTGCTAAGGTCTGTATATCCATTAGTTTTATATTGGTAATCTCCAACTTTGCCGTCAATAACTGGGGCATATCCAATATTTACCGTACCTTCATTTTCAACAGCTTTAGCGTAGAACGACATCTGGTAAGTACCAGCTTTAAGGGTTATTTCTTTATAGGCAAGACGCTTGTTTGATGAAGTAGAACCCGTTATCAGCACAGAATAATTACCTCCGTGGGCATCTGTGCTTTGTTTCAGCGTTGCGCTTGAAGCCGTTGTGGTTGACTTCCAGTTGTCTGGCTGCGATGTGCTGGACCATGTTTCAAAGTCTCCGTTTTCAAGAAGGTTCTCGCCTGTTATCGGTTCATCAGGTTCGTCTCCGCCTCCGCCTTCGCCTGTCTGGCCATTGAGGTAAACGAGATAAGCGTCGTTCTGCGCCGTCTCAATAGTGCCTTTATAGTTGGTAACCGTACCATATATCACGACAGAGTCGCCATACTCAAGGATATCCTGACCTTCTTTCCAGCTCTGATTGTCCAAGTATTTTGCACGGTAAACATAGAATTGCGGACTTGAATCTTCCCTATTGTCGGCAATGTAGAATGTGGCGTTACCGAATGTTTGGCCGTTTTCGTTTACATAATTGTAGTTTTCAGTTATGTTTACTACAACTCCCGTGATGTAAACTTTCTCGGGCAGGTTCTCGCCTGATGCCAATGTTCCGGCCAGTTCAAGAGCTCTTGCAACATTATAAGGGCTTGCCGCCGTACCGTCACCGGCAGGCTCTACGACGATGGGTAGTTCTGCCGTACCGTTCGGGTCATCATACGGAGCCGGCACGTCTTCACAACTCGTGAATGTGAACGCCGCAATGGCAAGGGCGAACACTGAATACAATATCTTTTTCATAACTAAATGTTTTCTATTTGTTGATAAAACTGTTGTCTGTTATTGCCTTATTCTGACTGTTTGAAGTCGCCGTCCTGGCGCATGAGTATCTGCCATGTGTCGCGGTAGCGCGTGAATATGCCGGTAATGTCAACCTTGCCCTCGGGCATAACGGTGCCCGCAAAGTCGGCGTATGTGCTCGTGCGCACAACGATTGACGTTGTTCCGGCTATCATCCGGTTGACGGCGTTACCCGACGTTGCGACATCTTCAGGCGCAAAGGTGCGCACACCGTTGGCCTGCGGCAGCGTTACTCCGCGCACAACCATCAGCCTTCCGCAGTTCTCCGCCATGTAATCGGCGTCGTTAACACGGCTCATGTCAAACTCTTTCGGCGTAACCGACGCTTCGTCAAACGTGCCCAGCAGCTTCACGTGCTCAAGCCACAGGGTGTGGTTCATGCGGCTCGGCGATGTATATCCGCTGTTGCTGGTGTACGGTGTACCTATCTGCGGCTGGTTGCCGTAAGTTCCTATATAAAGGTCTTTCAAGCTTACAAGTATTTCCTGACCGACGGGCAGGTAACCCCAAAGGCCGCCCTTGTTGATGCAGATAAGCAAAGCGCCCGTTCCGTCGTCAACAGCGATTTGGTTGTACAGGTTTCCTCCCAGGTCGTTTCCTGTCACACGGGCCTTTATCTGTATGTCGTCCGTTATGCGTGCGGTGTCCGTCTGTTCCTGCAAGGCATACGAGTACATGTTCTTCAGTTCGGCAATGGTAACGACGTTGGTTTCCTGCAAGTCGTTGTTCCCATACGGAGGAATGTCTCCAGTGGGGTTGTCCCAGTCGTCATCCATGCACGACGTGGCCGCCATGCTGACGACAAGAGCCATCATTGCAAGTTTTATATACTTTAATGTCTTCATCTTCTTTCGTGTTTAGAATCTGTAAGTGATGTTCAGCATACCGTTGGTACCGTAAGCGTAGAACTTCATCGGGTTCTTCGAGAACTTATATGCACGCAGGTTTCCGCTGTTAGTGTAGTCGCTGCGGCTCTGCTCGTAACCGCCGGTGCAGAGGTTCTGGTTGTTCAGGATGTTGGTTACCATGAGATTGATTGACAACATACCGCGCTTCAGGTAGATGCTGCGACCGATTGAGCCGTCAAGCATGAAACCGCCATGACCTTTCGCCTGTTCAAGTGCAGACGGCAATATATTGCCGTCATTATCATAAACGGGGTCTGTTCCAGCAGAGTTTTCCATATAAGCGTTGTCCCTTGCCCCAAGCGTACTTTCGTAACGGTAGCTCGGCGAGTAAGAAAGGTAGATACGGTCATAGTAGTTACAGTTGAGGTCGATGTACCATCCGCCGCTGTGGTAACTGAGACCGAGGCTTGCAGCAGTGAGCGGCGTGCCTGAGTCGCGCATACCTTTATTATATACAATCTCGTCGATGTACTCGGCACTTGTGGAGTTCATGTAGCGCACATGCGAGTTGTTGCGGATTTTCGCGTCGCTGATTGTTCCGAGAAGTTTCACGTCGAACGCGCTCGTTACCTTGAACTTGAGTCCTGCCTCCAAGCCGTAATACTCCTTCTTGATGCCCGTAAGCGAGACGTATGAGAACGAGTTGATATCGTCGAAGTAGTAGTTCTGCCAGTCGGTAACGTTCCTCAAATGGCTGTAATATGCGTTGATGTTGGCGTGCAGCCATGCGTTTTCGAACTGATAGCCCAGCTCCGTGCTGAACACCTGCTCGTTCTTGAGGTTGGTAACGAAGTCGTTGTTGATTTCAGGAGATGCGAACGCCGTGCGCGCCTGCGGTGCGCGGTGCTCGTAACCTATACCGAACGTAAGCGTGTTGCCGCGTCCGAGGTTGAGGTTTGTGTTGAGCTTGAAGCCTCCGTCGATAAATTCAGCCGTCTTGCTCTTGCCGTAAGAGTTGTCGGCGGCAAGTCCGTTGCGCATCTTTCCGTCACGCTGCATCGAGGTGTAGCCCAGCCTTGCAGCGAGCGTATAGTGCAGGATGCCGAAGTTCTCGGTGTAGCTTGCCCACAGCTTCGAGTTGTTTACAAGCAGGTTGTAGTCGTAACCGAACTTGTCGCCAACGCCTATCACCTTGTCGCGGTGGTTGAGGTCGTACTGTATCTCGTCGGAGTTACGGTCGTAAGTGCCCAGCGCGTAGGTGTTGATATTGTGGTATGTGGTGGCTCCGAGCAGGTCTTCCATCGTCTGGTAGTGCATTCCCTTGTTTGAAGAGCCTATTATGCCGACGTTTAGCTGCTTGTCCTTGCCGAGCTGCATGTTCAGCGTGGAGGCAAAGGTCAGCGTCAAAGCGTCGTTGTGTTTGGCCTGTATGTAATACATGGCGTCCTGCCCTTGCTGTGCGGCTATGCCGTTGGCGTAGTACAGCTGGTCCCAGTTTATCTGGCGGTTAGCCTTAGAACCCGTCCAGAAAGCATACGCACGGTTCCAGTCTTCGAGAGCTTGAGGCGTGCGGTTGGCCGGGTCGTCGTACCAAACGTCGTAGTAGCTGCTGGGCATGTTCTTCCAATAGCTGGGATGGGGGTTGCTCGAGTTGTTGTAATTGAGCTTGGTGCTCTCATACATGGTGTACTTGCCGAGCAGCGAGGTGGTGAGCTTCATGTCCTTGTTGATGTTCCAGTCCCACGTGAGCAGCGCGGTGGGCGAATAGTCGTGTACTATACGCGAGTTGCGCTTCTTGCCGTTCTGGTAGCCCCAGTAAGGGTTGTAGTAGCGGTCGTTGGCCAGCCAGTACATCTCGTCGGTGCCGGCACCCTGCGATGCGCGCTCCGTAGGGTTGCCCCATGTGACGAGCGAGAGCGAGTGGCTGCCGTCCCCGAACACCTTTTGCACTCCGAGGAAGTAAGAGAGCGAGTTGTAGAACGTGCCCTCGACGTATCCCTCGTTGGCCCAACGGTAGGTGATGTTGGCCGAGAAAGCCCATCCCTTGCTGTTAAGGCCGGAGTTGAACGTGTACATTCCGCGCAGCGTGTAGCTGCGGTTGGCTCCGCTAAGGGTGAACCTGTGGCCTACGGGCATCGACGCGGGGCGGAAGTTGTAGTTGTTCGAGCCGCCCATGCCCGTCATGGAGAAGTTGTTTGTCTCGAAGGGCAGCGCCGACTCCATGTTGCGCGTCTGCTGGTTTAGTCCGCCTACCCATGAGTATCTGAACTGCCCCGACTCCATGTCGTTGATTGGAGTACCGTTGATGTAGATGTCGTTGTACTTCTGGTCGAACGCACGATAACGGAAACGCATCGGCGAAAAGAGGTATCCCACCTCGCTCGCGTAGATGTTCGAGTTGGAGTTGATGATTGATACGTTCGATGACATATCATCATCTTCGCCCAACTGAGCCTCCGTGAATGTGAATGCCGACTCGCTCATGACAGTGCCCTTCAGTCCTATCGAATCGCTTTGGGCGAACGCCAAAGGCGAATAGCACAAGGCCATCACTGCTAATTTCAGCTTGTTCTGCATAGATAATTTGTTTTGTTAATACTCGTTGCAAAGTTAACGGAAATCGGGTAAACTTCAAAACGAATGTTGAAATTTGTATTGCAGCAAGGGAAAAATTTAACGCTGGCGTAACATATCCAACAAAAACAAAAGGCCGTCCGGCGCTTACAGTTTTGCAAAAGGTGGCCTTTCACCGTGCAAAAGGCCGTCTTTTACCGCCTGAAAGGCCACCTTTTGCAACGCGAAAGACGGCCTTTTGCTGCGCCGTCCGCAACGCGCTGAATATCAACAGGTTGCAAACGAAGCGGCAACGGCATTCAAAACACGGCCACACACCTGCGGATTTCAAACACTGCGGCACGCCACTACGGGCACAGCCAAACATAAAGAATAGGGAAATTCCCCACGAAAGTTAGGGAAAAACCTTTCGCCGTCAGGCGGATTATATGTTACTTTGCAGCAGGAAACATAACAAAACATATTGTCATCATGAAACGCATAGCTACCATAATCACGGTGCTCGCCGCAATAACGGCCACCGCAAGCGCGATGAGCTACGAGCAGGCACGCGAGCAGGCGCTGTTCCTCACAGACAAGATGGCATACGAGCTGAACCTGACCGAAGAGCAGTATGACGCCGCATACGAAGTGAACCTTGACTACCTGATGAGCGTCAACACGCCCGACGACCTGTACGACACGTACTGGAGGCAGCGCAACCTTGACCTGAGCTACATCCTGCTCGACTGGCAATACCGTGCTTTCTGCGCCGCAACGTACTTCTACCGACCGCTGTACTGGACCGCCGGCGTATGGCACTTTGCCGTCTACTCACACTATCCGCACCGCCACTTCTACTACTTCGGCCGTCCACGCATATACATAACCTACCGGGGAGGCCACAGCTGGCACCACAACGGCGGCCACAGCTGGTACAAAGGACGCACCTTCCACCACGGAGCGGCATCGAAAGGACACGGGCTTAGGGACCGATTCGACCGCGGCGACTTCCATAAAAAAGACCTGGGAGGACACGACAGGCCGTCGGCTGGACGCGGGAACTTTTCCGGACACCGCAGAATAAACGCCGCAGGCACGACAAACCGCAAACCGCAAACCGACAAGAACAGCAACAGGCGTCCCTCGACAAACTTCAAAGGCAACCGCAACAACTTCCGCAACAACCGCGAAAGCAGCACTCGCAAGACGGCACGGCCAAACGTAACGAACCGAAACGGCTTCAACCGCAACATCGTAAAACGCCCGTCAACCACAACGACACAGCGCAAGCCGAACGCCACATTCACCCCGAAGCGCAGCACTTCACGCCCAACAATAAGGACAAACAGCCGCCCAACGCGGACAACCGGCAGCATAAGCCGCACGGCTGGGTCGCGTAGCGGCACGGCAAAGAGCAGCGGAAGGAGCGGCGGAGGCCACTTCGGCGGACGCAGGTAAACACGCACACACGTACCTTAATATATATTGATTGTCTATGAAGAGAGGGTGGCGCGCCGTAATGGCATGTCACCCTCTCGTAATCAGTACTCCTGCCGGCACGTCACCGCAACTCAAGCACGCGCACCTCGGCGTTTGTCATCGGCTTGATTTCCTGCATCGGCCTGTCGAAAAACACCGACTGCACCGCCTTGTTGATTATGCCGTGGCCTACGGCGAGCACTACCGACGAGGGAAACTCCGCCCTGACATAATCAAGAAACCTTGCGGCGCGCACCCTCAAAGCCTCCAGCGACTCGATGTCGTCAGGCCAAGGCTCGTCCTTCAGGTCTGGAATGTACCTGCCGGTAAAGCCGCCCCAGTCCCTCTCTCGCAGCAAGGGAGTGGTTGTTACGGCTGCTCCGTGTGGTGCGGCGATAATGCGGCACGTGTCGTATGACCGCTTCAAGTCGCTTGAAACAAAGGCGTCTATATGTACGGAGGCCATCCTCGAGGCCACCTCCTGCGCCTGCTCCCTACCCCAGACGGTAAGCTCTCCCTGCGTCTGTCCCTGCATTATGCGGTTCGCATTGTCCACAGTCTCACCATGGCGGACAAGGTAAAGTGTTGTCATATTTTTGCGTAAAAGTGATGAAAAGTCTTGCTTCTATATGATATTTTCCTTAACTTTGGGGCTAACAAACATATTCTGATTAGCCATGAAGATATTAAGAAGTGCGGTTTTCCGCGCAATCTGCGCCATCGTCACAGGCATACTGCTCATCAACAACCCGGACAGCACGGTGCGCGGGATAACCATCGCCATCGGTGTCATGTTCCTCGTGTCAGGCGTCATATCGTGCGCCACATACCTGAATGCGCGCAAGAACTCCGCCGGAGCGGAGATTTACGATGCTGACGGACGGCTCATCGCCTCGCCGAGGCCGCCGTTCCCCCTCGTGGGAATTGGCAGCATACTGCTCGGACTGATACTTGCCGTCATACCAGACACGTTCGTCAAGTCGCTGATGTACGTGCTCGGCGCACTCATCATACTTGGAGCCATCAACCAGTTCATCGCCCTTGCCGGGGCAAGGCGTATGTTCCGTGTGCCTGCATGGTTCTGGGTGTGCCCATCGGTCATACTCATCACCGGAATATTCGTCATGGTAAAGCCCATGGATTCGGCCACAGTTCCGCTCCTCATCCTCGGCTGGTGCCTGCTGTTCTACGGCGTTACGGAGTGTGTCAACGCAGTGAAAATATACCGGGAAACAAGCAAAGAGTTAAGAATTAAGAGTTAAGAATTAAGAAAAGCACCTTTTGCAGGCGGCATTCGGGACATGTTTTCTTAATTCTTAACTCTTAATTCTTAATTGAAAACATTTCATTTTACGATGCTTTCGATATACTTGCAGAGTATGTCTATGCCTGTATGGTTCTCTCCTCCCTGCGGTATTATCAGGTCGGCGTACTTCTTTGTCGGCTCGATAAACTGCTCGTGCATGGGCTTCAGCACGCCAAGGTAACGGTCGATTACCATCTCAACCGTGCGTCCACGCTCCAAAACGTCGCGTTGTATGTTGCGTATCAGGCGCTCGTCCGAGTCGGTATCGACGAATATCTTGAGGTCCATCATGTCGCGGAGCTTCTTGTTCAGCAGCGTCATTATACCCTCGATGATGATTACCGGACGCGGTTCTACATGGACAGTCTCCTTCAACCGGTTGCAAAGCAGGTATGAATAAGTGGGCTGTTCAACGGCCTTGCCGTTGCGAAGGTCGTTCATGTGCCTTACAAGAAGCTTCCAGTCGAAAGCGTCGGGATGGTCGAAGTTTATGGCATGACGTTCCTCTTCCGTCATGTGCGACGTGTCATTGTAATACGAATCGAGAGGTACAACCACGACATAATGCGGCGGCAACGCCTCCACAATCTTCCTTACTACGGTTGTCTTGCCGGAACCAGTACCTCCGGCGATGCCTATTATTGTCATAAAATCAGTCTTTCAAGCCTATTTCCTCAAACATTTTTTCATAGTATGCGGCCTTGTTTTCCACCTTCATTGGGTATGCCCGCGAACTGCTTGGCATTCTGTAAAGCCTCATCTGGCGGCCGTCAAAGGTAAAAGGCTCCGACGTTCCGACCTTCGGCTGCCGTATGCCGAAGCTGGATGTGAACACATCGGTGGCCTTCTGTCCGGTAGTCGCCACAGCGACACACGCCGGAATGCGGCGCAAAAGGGCCTCAATATCGGTCGGGGTTACTATTTCAAGGTCTTTGTCAGAAGCCGTATTCTTTGTCCGCCGCACGGCACTTGCCGTATCATACAGGGCAACGCCCTTCTCTTCAAGAAACCTTATTATGTCGTCCCGACGGAAAACCGACCGCCCAACGTCTACAAAACGCTCCTTGTCACCGAAGAACACAAGCCCGAAAATGCGCCACATGTCGTTGATGAAGTTCGGGTAAAAGAAGTCCATGCACCAGCGTCGGCGCGACGGAGGGAAGCTGCCGAGCATCAGCAGGCGCGCATTCGGCGGCAAGAACGGTTGCAGCGGATGGCTTTCTACGCCATTCATTGCCGCTCCTTTACAAGGTAGACAACAACCGGCAGGTGGTCGCTGTAGCCGTCAAGCCATGCTCCGCCGGCGTGGGTACGCTTGGGAATGCCCTTGTAACGGCCGTCCTTGTTGATGATGTAGTCACGGCGGAATATCTGGTTTTTCAAGTACTTAAGCGTTGTCCAGTCCCTCTTGCCCTTCTTGTCAATCATGTTCGGCGTAAGCACAATCTGGTCAAACAAATTCCACGAGCCTTGATATGACAGTGTGCCAGTGCCCTCTTTGGCAAGCAGGTTGTACCAGGGGTTGTACATGTCGCCCTCGCCCACATCATCTTTTTCAGGCAGTGCGCGGAGAATGTCTTTCATGCTCTTGTTCGTCGGGTCGTCGTTCATGTCGCCCATCACCATTACTTTCATGGCCGGATTTACCCTCAAAAGCGAGTCCTTGATAGCCTTCACCTGCTCTGCGGCACGGTTTCTGTAAGCAGGGCCTGCCGCACGGCTCGGCCAGTGGCATACAATGACGCACACCGAATCGCCGCCCATCTCGCCGGTAACGGTAAGAAAGCCGCGCGTAACATAATCTTGCCTCATCGACCCGTCAGGCACGTAAGGCAGAAGCCTGACCGTACCCACGCTGAACAGTGCCGGGTTGTAAAGCATGGCGCAGTCAACACCGCGCCTGTCGGGCCCTTCCACGTGTACATATTTATATCCGCGCGCGCGCAAAGGCTCTTGCGCGGTAAGGTCGTCGAGCACCTTAGAGTTCTCCACCTCTGACAAACCTATCACCGCACAGCCGACCTGCGGAAGCACGTCAGTACCCATGTCGGCAAGCACACGCGCCATGTTGCGCAGCTTGTGCGAATATTTCATGCCGTTCCAGCGGTACGAGCCGGAAGGCAGGAACTCATAGTCGTTCTTGCCGTCATCATGGCAAGTGTCAAAAAGATTTTCCTGATTGTAAAACCCTACGGCGTAAACCGAATACTTCTTCTGGGCAAATCCGCATACTGCCACAAGTAAGAACGACAGTATGAAAATAAAAGTAAGTTTCTTCATAATAACATTTTAATGTCGTAATGCGAGCTTGCTTGTGCGTTTCCAAGCACAGCTTATTTTCTGCAAAGATACGTCATGTAATGTTAACGGCAAAACAAAAACGCCTTTTTTTGCTTTTCTGAGGCCAAGGAAACACGTTCGCCAAACATTGGAAACAGCATTGAAACATATCCGTATGCCACAAGCCGGCAGGCGGCTGCACGCCACGCGGAAAACGGCGGCTGGCAAGGCATTTTGCAAAAGGCGGCAAAACGCACTGCAAAAGGCCATCTTTTACAACGCAAAAGGCCGCCTTTCGCAATGCAAAAGACGGCCTTTCGGAAAACGGACAGCTTGCAGCCGGATTACAGTCAGGCAGCGGCTGCCTCCCTTTTATGTATGAACACGTTGAGAACAAGGTTCAGGGCGACATACGATGCCACGTCAATTATGAACACAGCTGTGTTGCATGTCACCTTCAGAAGCAGGCAGTTTAGCACGATGTAAGCCACTGCGATGCACACGATGTACAGCAGGGAGTGGCGCTGGGACAGGCCGGCACGGATGAACTTGTGGTGGATGTGCCGCTTGTCGGCCTGGAACGGCGACACTCGGTGGAACATCCTGACCAGAGAAACCCTTACGGCATCGAAAATGGGAACGATGAGCAGCGTGTAAGGCATTATGAAGTCGAAGTCGTGGCGCTGCATCACGCTTTCGTTGTTCATCGAGTATTTTACGCAGAGCACACCCAAAATGAACCCCAAGGTAAGGCTGCCGGCATCGCCCATAAATATCTTCCGGTTCTTGGAAACGTCGCCGAAAACATTGAAATAAAGGAAAGCCACCAGCACGCCGACAAGACCCGAAATCATTATGGCATAAGACCAGATGCCCTGCACGGCGAACATGTAGATGAAACCGCAGAACGCCAATATGGCAAGGCTTGCCGCAAGGCCGTCAATACCGTCGATAAGGTTGATGGCATTGTCGATGAACACGATGACAAGCACCGTCAGTGGGAAGCCTATGCTGTAAGGTATTTCGCGTATTCCCATGAAGCCGTAAAAATCGTTCAGATACAGGCTGGCAAGCGGAAGCAGGCAGGCGGCTACTACCTGCATGACGAACTTGACGCGCGCAGGAAGCCCCAGAACATCGTCGACGATGCCGGTAACGTAAATGATAAGTATGCTTATGAGGAAATAAAGGCTCCATACGTTTATGGAAATAAGCTCTTGCGTCGAGTTGATGACGAGCAACGCCAAGGCGAAAGCAATAGACATGCTCGGCATGAAGGCTATTCCGCCAAGCCGCGGAACGGCGTTCTTGTGCACCTTGCGTGCGTTGGGCATATCGTAAAGGTTCTTGGCTTTGCAGAAGTTGAGTATTGCCGGGATGAAGACGAAGCCGCAAATTACGCTTATCACGAACACCCCTATCATACAATATATATATATGTTCACGACGGTTTTTATATTTTTATCCTAATACAATAAACCGCAAAACGTTATAAATATTGCATAACGGCAAGTAAAATAACACTGCAACTGGAACAAAATGCCGCAGAATTACTCTTTGGAACGTGTCCGCCGTTACGGCATAAGGGGCAGAAATGAAACTGCCGCCGGCCTACCTTAACGGCGGCCGGCGGCAAAAAACACACCAACATTCATACTAAAGAACCTATACCGGCCCCACGCCATGCACCGTAGCATGGCGCATCAGGGCCTCGATGTCATTTCGACGAGGCGTAAAGGGCTATCACCGTGCCTGTAAATCCGCCGGCATTCTTGGTTGAAAGATAGCCGGCATCGACGTCCTTGGCTAGCGGAAGCCACTCGCCGTCAGCCTTGGCGTAATAGAAATCGAAGCAAAGTCCGCGCGAAACAATTTTCAGGCGGATGTCGTCAGCAGCCTTTTCCAACGGCGAGAAGCCGACGGTCTCCTCCTTGCCGCCCTCTCCAACACGTATCACTTGCACCTGCTTGCCCCCGTCAGTCATGGCTACACAAAGCATATACTGGTGGGTTTCGTCCTTGAATAGCACAAGACCGGCCTTTTCACCGGTGTTTACGGGATTGAAATCAAGTCGCGTCACGCACTCGAACTTGTGGTGGCTGATGCGGCGTGCGACAAATGCCGGGACTTTCTTCTCTGACGACTTGACCGCTGCGCACTGCATGGTAAGATAGCCGGGAGTGCCGCCAAGCGAAACCAAATGGTCGACCGGGCCGCGCAGCGAGAACCAGTCAAGCGGCAGCTTGCTTTCATTGAAATCGTCGCGGTAAGAGAAATTGCCGAAAGTCACATCGTTTCCACGCTTTGCGCCCTTGACTTTCGAGATGAGGGGCACGGTCTCGTCGCCCTCGGTCATGTACGGGAAACCGTCGCTGTTCCACCTTACCGGCATGAGGAACGTCTCGCGTCCAAGATTCTCGAACTTGCCTTCACACGGGCGGCAGGCAAGGAACACGGCGTACCAGTCGCCCTCCGGCGTTTCAACAAGGTCGGCATGGCCGGCGCAGGTCACGGGGTTGGGACGGTCGGCAGGCAGGTGGCGCTGCGTAAGTATGGGATTCTGCTTGGCCGGAACGAACGGGCCGAAGGGGCTGTCGCTCCTGAATATCACCTCCGAGTGCATGTCGCTGGTGCCGCCCTCGGCATCCATCAGGTAATACTTGCCCTTTATCTTATACATGTGAGGGCCTTCAATCCATATTGGTTTGTCCTCGGGATGCACGCCCTTGTTGACAAGAACCTTGGTCGGGCCTACAGTCTTGTCGGTAGCCACATCGAACTCGCGCACCTTGATGGCCCTGTGTCCGTCATATTCGGCAGGCCCTTCCGGTTCGTCGTTGTTAACGATGTACGCCTTGCCGTCATCGTCGAAGAAGAACGAAGGGTCTATTCCGCCCACGTCAGGCAGGCGTATCGGCTCCGACCACTGGCCGAGCGGGTCTTTCGTCTTCACGAAGAAGTTGCCCCACCCCACATTGGTGGTAATCATGTAAAACGTCTTGTTGTGGGGATTGTATGATATGGCAGGAGCGAAAATGCCTCCGGAAACATGCTGGCCGTCAAGCGGAAGCTGCGACGGGCGGTCAAGAACATAGTTCACGAGCTTCCAGTTTACCAAGTCCTTGCTGTGGAACAAGGGCACGCCGGGAAAGAAAGAGAAGGTTGAAGTAACCATGTAATAATCGTCGCCGACGCGGCAGATGCTCGGATCGGAATACCACCCGGGCAGTATCGGGTTGTAAAAAGACGACGCGTCGGGCAACGGATTGTTCTTGTAAAAGTCGTCATCGCCGCGGTATTCGAAATAATCGAACTTGGCTGACGACGTTTCACGTAGCACGTCATCTGTCGAGGCGTGAGCCGGAACAGCCGACGCGAACACGGCAAAAGCCGCAAGCTTGAAGATATTGTTTCTTTTCATGATATATAAGTAATGTAATAAAAAGTCATTTTCCCGCCTGGCGGCACGACTGCGGAACTTCACATACAGGCAAGCCGAAACCCGTTTGCAAAGTTAGACAAAAACGGCCTACACGTGGTTTTTATTTGTATATAAATACTTTGTATTTGTATCATGCCGCACAAATCAGCCATCAAAAACTGCATTTTCAAGAATCCTGACCGGCAAAAGACAGGGATGCACGATGAAAAGCACGGACATCCACCTTTTCAGGACTATTTTGAACCACGCCGGGAGCCATAACCAGCTATCTTTGCATACTGTAATCATAACCTAAAACAATTAAAAAAAATGAGACTAAAGACATTTTTACTCGCGGCTTTCACACCTCTGCTGTGCGGAGCCGCAGAAGTTCCTGTCGACCCGTCTACGTTCAAGGACAAGTATGAAGCCGCCGCTGACGGCGACATCCTTGTAATGGACACAGGCACATACGGGGACGACATCAGCCTGCCTAACGGCAAGACAGTCACACTGAAGGCTGCCGACGAAGCGGAAGTAATCTTCAAGGGTACAGTAAAAAACAGCGACGCGTCCGACACCGGCGGTGGTATCGTGTTCGACGGAATCACCGTGCAATACGACGGCAACTACTTC
Source organism: uncultured Prevotella sp. (assembly GCA_900551055.1). GTDB lineage: Bacteria > Bacteroidota > Bacteroidia > Bacteroidales > Bacteroidaceae > Prevotella. Next base: position 118,120 of record URUK01000002.1, read on the forward strand.
ATGGACATCACCTACGGCGACATCAAGGAAATCACGATGCTCAACTGCGACATTTCCGGCATAGGGAGATGCTTCATCCGCTCTAACAACGAAGGCGCAATAATCGACGAGATTAAGTTCGACAACTGCGTAATACATGACTGCGGAGCCAACGGCTACAATTTCATATATCCCAAACACGGGGTGAAAAAGGTGACCGTCACCAACTCCACACTGTACAACTATCTCAACGGGGAGAGCTTCTTTTCACCCAATTCGACGAACACTGCCATAAGCTTCAGCTTCACTTTCAACAACAACACCGTCTACAAATGGTCAAAAGCGTCGAAATACGCAATATGCAACGTTGAGAGCAAGGTAAACAACATCCTGTCAAAGTACGAGTTCAAGGACAACATCTTCTACAAAGCCGGCGTAGATGGGCAGACGCCCAACATCCTGAACGCCAACGGAGGAAGGCTGACGGCGAAGAAAAACCTCGTAGTAGATTACGGCACTTACGTGATGGCAAGCGCCATAACGCAAGACATTGACGACCTGACACTTGACGGGCTCGGGCTTGCGGAACTGTCATTTCCCGACCCAGACAACGGAGACTTCAGCATAACATCGCAGTCTCCGCTGGCCACCGCGTCAACCACCGGCGGCGCGATAGGCGCCCCCCGCTGGCTGAAAAACCTACAGAACGCAGTACACATGGAACTTGTCAACAGCCCTGAGAACGGAGGCACAGCCACACCGGGCAAGGCCGACTACGAAGCAGGCTCGCCCGTCACCATCACGGCTGAAGCCAACTACGGCTTCCGCTTCAAAGAATGGCAAGACGAGAAAGGGCAAACCCTTTCAACTGACAACCCCTACACCTTCAACATTGAAAGGGACATGAAAATAACCGCAGTCTACAACGCCATTGACACATACACGCTGACGGTCAACCGCGACGGCGACGGAGGGAAATGGGGCAACGTGAAGCTCAATCCAGAGCCTACCGACGGAAAATACGAAACAGGCACAACGGTGACAATAACGGTAGAACCGAACTCTGTCACGCAGTTCCTGCACTGGGAAGACCAAAGCAGCGAAAGCCAACGGACCGTGGTCATGAACAGCGACAAGACTGTGACCGCTACGTTCGATGTCATCCCGTTCATCGTAGGCTGGGACTTCGCTGAAGACGAACCGCGAGGCAACCGCCCCGGAGACTACTGCTTCACGACAGACAACACCGGCAACCTGCAACTCTACAACGGCGACGGCAGCACCACGAACTGGGGCGCGAGCACACGCACCTTTGGCGGCGTTGAGCGCAAGTGCATACGCAGGTACACCGAGATGAACGACATGGACAACCCGAGATACCTCGTGGCAAAGTTCCTTACCGACGGATACAAGAACATAAGGGTGCACAGCCTTGCCGCTCTTGACAACGCCTGCGTACACAAAATCCAGAAGATACAATACTCAACCGACGGGGAAAGCTGGAACGACATCGCTTCGCTCAACATGGGCGACGGCATGGAAAGCAGCGAGTGGATGACGTTTGACGCCACCCTCCCAGAAGGACTTACGGGGCAGGTGTACGTGCGCTGGATTGGCGACACGTCAAGCGAGCTTGTCGGCCAGCCGTCAGGCTCTGACACGGAGGGCTTCTACCTGGCCGACATCGTAATCTTCGCAGACAATACTTCGGCTGACGACCACGAAGCCCCGAAGCTTGTTTCCACCTCGCCCAAAGAAGGTTCTGACGTAGCTTCGGCTTCAGGCAACGTGGTGCTTTACTTCAACGAGCGCGTAAAGGCAGGCGAAGGCGACATCACGCTGAACGGCAAGACGGTAGAGCCGTCGTTCGGCAGCAAAACGGCGTCGTTCTCATACAGCAACATCGGCTACGGTACGGCCTGCGAGCTTGTTGTACCGGCCGGCGCACTCACCGACATCAACGGCAACCCGTTCGACGGCACGACGCTCAAATTCACCACGATGCAACGCCCACAGCCGGAGGCTCGCCTCTTCGACGCAGTAGTGGCGGCTGACGGCACAGGCGACTACACATCAGTACAGGAAGCCATCGACAACGCTCCCGACAACAACGCAGCCCCTTACCTGATATTCGTGAAGAACGGTGAGTACGACGAACTCATTGTCATTCCCGAGGAAAAGACATTCATCCACCTCATAGGGCAAGACAAGGAGAAGACGATAATCAAGCACTGCATAAACAACGGAGGCGAGAGCGACCTCGGATATGAATACTCGACGAACAACCCCCAGTCTGACAACTACGGATACAGCAGCGTAGTGGAGGTTAAGGCGAGCGACTTCTACACGGAGAACATATCATACATCGACACTTGGGGCGTAGACAACCAGTCAGGCCCGATGGGGCTCGCGATGTACTCGCGCAACGACCGCCAGGCTTTCTTCAACTGCAAGTTCCGCTCTTACCAGGACACATGGCAGACATCGTCGCGCAATGCCGCCGACCGCCACTATGTGCGAAACTGCTTCATAGAAGGCGCGGTGGACTACTTCTACGGTGGCGGCGACGTGCTGCTTGACAGCTGCACGATGTACAACGTGCGCGAAGGTTCGGTAATAGTTGCGCCAAGCCACAAGGAAGGGACAAAATGGGGATACGTTTTCAACAACTGCACCGTTGACGGCAACGAGCTGGCGGCAAGCAAAAACACGACTGCCCTGGGCCGCCCGTGGCAGAACGCGCCGAAAGCCGTATGGCTGAACACAACCATGAAAATAGGAATAAAGCCCGAAGGATGGAACAACATGGGCGCAATACCCGCAATCTTCGCCGAATACAACAGCAAGAACGCCGACGGAGACCCTATCGACTTGAGCAACAGGCGCACCGAATACAGCTATGAAGACCGCGAGACAGGCGAGACCGTGACCGGCACTTGCAAGGCCACGCTGACCGACGAGGAAGCCGCAGCCTATACATACGAAGCAGTAACGGGAGGCTCTGACGGCTGGAATCCGCGCAAGCTCATGGAGAAGGTGGCCGCCCCTGCAGGCCTGAAATATGACGCCGCGGCAGAAATGCTGACATGGCAGCCGTCAGAATACGCCATCTGCTACATCGTGATTGACGGCAACGACAATGTAATAGGCTTCACAACCGACACCGAATACTCCGAAGGACTTGCCGGAGGAGCCACATACACGGTGAAAGCCGTCAACGAATACGGCAGCCTAAGCTTCGGCTCGTCCACCTATGTGGCAACCGGCATAGACAATGTGGAGGGTACCGACGTTGTCGAAAAGGAATACTACAACGCTTCGGGCATGAGGCTCGCCTCTCCTGCAAAAGGCATCAACATCATACGTCAGAAGGCGAGTGACGGCACAGTAAAAGTCGTAAAGAGGATTATCAAATAACACGCGGCCAACTGCCGTACACCAAAAGGCCACCTTTCAGGTTGTGAAAGGTGGCCTTTTTGAATACGATTGACGGCCTTCCGCAACGCGAAAGGCCGCCTTTTGCAAAACGTGCCGCAAGCTTCCGTGCCGGCAACGCCATACACTCCGCACCCCATCACCCGCCACAGGCCGTGCGCCAAGCGCGGAGAGCCGCGCTCACACGTCAGGATTGGCCTTACGGATATACTCCGTAGGGCTGCAACCCATTATCTTCTTGAAGCAGCGGCTGAAATACTTAGGGTCTGAAAAGCCGCACCTGTAAGCCACGTCGGCCACGCTCATGCCGCCTTCTGCCATATACGCCAAAGCCCTCTTTACACGCATCTCGAGCACGAGGTTGTTGGGCGAACGGCCGAACACCTTTTTCATGCGCAAGTACAGTACTGTACGGCTTACCCCAAGCTCCCTGCACAGCATGTCTACGGAAAGGTCGGCATTACCGATGTTGGCCGATATTATGCCGATGACGGCATCTCTGAAACGCTCATCAGGCGTGCCGTCGCCATTGTCCTGCCCGTCACTGCCTGCGCCGCGCCTTTCGGCAAGAAGCTCGTGTATGCGCGCCATCATCATGTCTACCTTCTCACGCGAGAGCCTGCGCACCTCATCCATCTCACAACGCAAACGCCTAACATACTTCACCGTCCTCACCGCAAGCCACGCCATACCGACCAACAGTACGCCCAAAGCCACCCACGTGGCGGGCATCTCAGACAGTTCAGGACGACGCCTTATCGTCACCGTGCGCTCATTGTCCACCCATACGCCGTCGCCGTTGGTCGAACGCACCCTGAACACATGGCACCCGGGAGGTATAACGGCGTAGCTTATCTCATGGTTCTTGGTGAACACCCAGTCATTGTCAACCCCGTCCATGCGGTAAGCATACCATATGTCTTCAGCCTTGTTGTAGTCGAGGGCTGAAAACGTTATCGTAAAACTCTTTTCCTCTGGCTTCAATGACACCGTGCTGTCGCATCCGAACACGATGTTGGGCACATAGCCGCTCTTGCGCGCATCTTCCCGGCCGAACGAGAACACGCCTCTCGTTGTGCCGAAAGCCAGCGAATCTGCCCCGAAAGCCAAAGGCCGAGCCTCTGTAAACGCGAACCCCTCCGCCATGAAGCCCTGGGCGTAATTCGTCATGCTCCCCTTGCTCGTGTCAAAGCACGTAAGGGAATTCTCCGACACTACCCACAAAGCACCTTGGCCGTCGGCTGTGATGTTTATGTTCACGTCAGAGGCCAGCCCGTCGGCCATTGTATAAGCCTGAAACCGCAGCCGCCCTCCTCTGAACGAGCCTGCAAGCACCTTGTTCACACCGCCGCCATACGTCGCCACATAGACATCGCCAAGACCGTCGGCGGCCATCCCCATCACCTCGTTGTTGCTCAAGCTGTGCGTGTCGTAGGGGTCACGTCGATTGGCTGTGAATACAGCAGAAACGCCTCTTCCGCATCCGACAAGCCTGCACGAATACAGTCCGCCGCCCGTGCCAATCAGCATCGTCCCCCCACGCCACGGGTGCAGGCATCTGACCTTTACCGCTTCGGCCGGATAACCCGAAAGCCGGTTGTTCTTGTTTATGAAGGAAATGTGGCCGGCTCCGGGCTTTTCCACTATGTTCACGCCGCCGCCATACGTCCCTACCCACATGCGTCCGCTCCCGTCGAAACAGATGCTGTACACCTCGTCGCAGCTCAAGCTGTAAGCGTCGCCACGCCTATGCACGTATCTGTCTACGGCATACCCTGCCCCATCAGGACGCAGGCGGAACAAACCTCCCGGCTTCGTACCCAGCCATATGTTGCCTTCGCCGTCTTCAGCCATGCAGTAAACATTATGCCCGAAACGCGCACCGCCCGCCACGAGACGGCCGTCAGCACCCAGGCACATCGGCTTTTCACCGCTCTTTATCACATGCACATACCCGTTCTTGTCGGCTATCCAAACACGGCTGTGGCTGTCACGCATCATCGCCCTCACCACCTCGTCCCCGCTGCCGCCGCCGAGCCTCACAGGCTTAAGCGGCTTCCTTACCTTCACTACACGGTCCATGCCCTTGTTGGACCATACCCAGTAGCCGCCTTGTCTGTCACGGTAAAGGACACGTACCTCCATGCCTGCATACCGCTCCATGCCGGCTATCCATCCTACTTCAGCGGCTGAGACCTTGTAACGGTGCATGACGGGCGGCTTCGGGCCGTCATACACCCTGAACCTGCACGTGTGGCGGTCAAACACATAATAATACTTGTCAACAGATTTGCACAGGATGTCTCCGCCAGGAGCCTCGTCAATCATGTCAATCCTGTTTGTAAGAAGCGGACTTCCGTCGCCCGGCATAGCCTTGTAGGTAACGAAGTTGTAGCCGTCATAACGGATAAGGCCTTCACGCGAGCTCAACCAGATGTAACCGTAAGAATCCTGCATCACACAAGTGACGATGCTGTGGGACAGTCCGTCGTCATCCCCGAACCTTGTTATTCCGACCCCGTCGCCCGCCTGCGATACGGCACAACACAACAAAGCCAATAATGTGGATAATATATTTTTCATATTAAGTAAACCAAGATAACACCTTAACCTTGGCAAGCCGCCTGTAGACGCAGCGGATTGCCGCTGCAAAAGTAATCAAAATAACAATAATCCGCCCCGTACGCCTTCAAAAAAAACGATTTTGAACTCCAAAAAGACATTTGTCCACCACACGCAATGCCGTTTGCCTTAACTTTGCGGATGAAAAACAAATCTAAATAACTTAACAAACAAAACACAAATGAAAAAAATCATTATGACAGTCATCGCCGCGGCGACCACAATCGGAGCAATGGGCGGCGAACCGCTTGAGCTATGGTACGACAAGCCCGCCTCCCATTGGAACGAGGCTCTGCCACTGGGCAACGGACGCATAGCGGCCATGGTATTCGGAGACCCTATAAACGAAGTTTACCAGCTAAACGAGGAGACAATATCCAAAGGCTCGCCCTACAAGAACTACAACGCCGACACCCCAAAGTATCTTAACAACATCAGGCAGCTGGTGTTCAGTGGCAAAAGCGACGAGGCACAGGCTCTGGCCGAGACGCAAATCCTTGCCGACACAGACAACGGTTTCGGCGCATCTTACCAGCCGGCCGGCAACCTGCGGATAGAATACCAAGGGCATGACAACTACTCCGCCATGCGCAGGCAGCTGAGCTTGGACAACGCCGTGTCGACAGTGACATATAACGTAGGCGACGTTACCTACAAGGAAGAAGCCTTTACCTCGTTCACTGACCAGCTGCTCATCGTGCGCGTAACGGCCTCCAAGCGTGGAGCGATAAACCTGCGCGCCAGCCTCTACTACCCCGACGGGGTGAAAGTGGCGCGCGGCGTGAACGGCAACATCCTCACGCTGGAGGGGACTACGGCCAAAGCAGCCAACAACGTGCCGGGGAAACTCAACTTCATCGTAAACGCCAAAGTGAGCAATGAAGGAGGAAACGTCACAGCCAACGACACTTCGCTCGTGGTAAGCAACGCCGACGCAGTGACCTTCCACGTGGCGATAGGCACGAACTTCGTAAACTACAAGGACATATCTGCAGATGCGCAGGAACGCGTCGACGCATACATGCAGAACGCAACCCGTACATACGAAGAAGCCTTGGCCGGACACATGGAATATTACAAGGAACAGTTTGACAGGGTAAGCCTCAACCTCGGCGCGAGCGCCAGCACGACAACGCCTACGGACAAGCGCATAGAGAACTTCGCAAAAGGCGGCGACAACCAACTGGTAGAGCTGTACTTCCAGTTCGGCCGCTACCTGCTCATATGCTCGTCGCAGCCGGGATGCCAGCCGGCCAACCTGCAAGGCAAGTGGAACGGCAACACCAACCCGGCATGGAAATGCCGCTACACCGTAAACATCAACACTGAAATGAACTACTGGCCGGCAGAACCCACCAACCTGCCCGAACTTGCCGAACCGCTCATACACATGGTGAAGGACCTCAGCGAGATAGGCGCCGAAACCGCGCGGAACATGTACAACTGCGGCGGATGGGTGCTACACCACAACACCGACCTGTGGCGCATGACAGGAGCCGTGGACAAGGCGTACAGCGGAGTGTGGCCGATGGCCAACGCATGGCTGTGCCAACACCTGTGGAACAAGTACCTTTACAACGGCGACACTGATTACCTGCAAGAGGTGTATCCGCTCATGAAGGGCGCGGCGCAGTTCTTCCTCGACTTCATGGTGGAAGACCCACGCGACCAATATATGGTAGTCTGCCCGTCAGTTTCGCCCGAAAACTCGCCCAAAGCGTACAAGGGGCAGAATATCTTTGCCGGAATAACCATGGACAACCAGCTCGTAAGCGACCTGCTTACCAACACTGCACGTGCCGCAGAGGTGCTTGGCACCGATGCCGACTTCGCCTCGCAGCTGCTCGAGCTGCGCTCGTGCATCCTGCCGCTGCGCATAGGTCAGTACGGACAGCTGCAGGAATGGCGCGACGACTGGGACAACATGGACGACCATCACCGCCACGTGTCACACCTCTGGGGACTTTACCCCGGCACATCCATCTCGCCTTACCGCACTCCGGCCGCATTCCTCGCCGCCATGACGTCGCTGATGGCACGCGGTGACGAGTCGACTGGATGGAGCATGGGATGGAAAGTGTGCCTCTGGGCTCGCTGCCTCAACGGCTGGCACGCCTACAAGCTGATAAAGGACCAGCTCTCGCTCGTGCCAAGCGACAGGCTCGAAGGGCAGGACGGCGGTACATACGCCAACATGTTCGACGCCCATCCGCCATTCCAAATCGACGGAAACTTCGGATGCACAGCAGGCATAGCCGAAATGCTGATGCAGAGCCACGACGGCTTCATATACCTACTGCCGGCCATACCTGAAGAATGGGCTGACGGAGAAGTTAAAGGTCTCCGCGCAATAGGCGGCTTCGTAATCGAGGACATGGTTTGGAACGGAGGCAAACTAACAAGCGCGCGCCTGCGCTCCACACTCGGCGGCAACCTGCGACTGCGCACTTCGGCCAAGCTGACATCGGCCACACACGAACTGAAGGCGGCCGAGGGCGACAATCCCAACCCTCTGTTCGCGACATACTCGATGCCTACGACAATCACAACCGGCGACGGGTACGCCGACGTGGACGACCAGATGTACGACGAGCTCCTGTCTGAGGACGGCTTACGGCCTGAAACCAACCTCTACGACATAGAGACCAAGCCCGGCGACATAATCGAGATTGCCAATGCCGACGTGCCTTCAGGCATGACATCTGTCACCATTGACACAACCGGAAAGCAGCCCGTTTACGACTTGTCGGGCAGAAGGGTGGATGAAAACACGCGCGGCGTGCTTGTCAAAAAGGGCAAGGCTTTCATGAACAAGAAATGAAACGCCCCGACGACATTGACCGAACAACACCCCGACGGCACAACACATGCCGCCGGGGTGTTCCGTATTCATCGCAACAGCACAACAACACCGCCGTCAACCGGCAACTTCCGCCAGGGAACAAAAAAAGCCTTCGGATGCCAAGCATCCGAAGGCCATAAGCCAAAAGAGGTGGAGCTGGAGGCTCTTGCACCCATTCTTTCACAAAATGTCATACAGGCGCAAATGCCCATTGATAATCAGTTTGTTACAATCATAATTAAATTTAAATATTTCTGAATATCGCTTGATATTCCGATTTTTGGGTGTAACTTTGGGTGTAGATTTTCAATGCACCCAATTATGAATATCAAACGCAACATCATTTTTGCCTTGGAAGGCCGAAAAAAGAACGGCGTACCAATCGTAAAGAACGTGCCCATCCGTATGCGCGTAATATACGCAAGACACCGCATCGAGTTTACAACTGGTTACAGGATTGACGTATCCAAATGGGATGCCGACAAGCAGCGTGTGAAAAACGGATGCACAAACAAACTGAAGCAAAGCGCGTCAGAAATCAATGCGGACTTGCTAAGATATTACACCGAAGTCCAGAACATCTTTAAGGAATTTGAGGTGCAGAAGACCATGCCCACAGCACAACAACTGAAAGATACATTCAATATGCGAGTGAGAAATACGGTTGAAGACGAACAAAAGGAAGTTCAAATAAGCTTTTGGAACGTGGTTGACGAGTTTGTCAAAGAATGCGGCAGCCTGAACAATTGGACTGATTCCACGTACAAGAAGTTTTCTACTGTAAAAAATCATATCCGTGAATTTAAGAAAAACGCCAACTTTGAATATTTTGACGAAAACGGACTTAACGAGTATGTTAACTTCCTGCGTGAGAAGAAAGACATGAGGAACAGCAGTGTGGGCAAACAAATAGGATTTCTCAAATGGTTCCTGCGCTGGAGTTTCAAGAAAGGCTACAATCATAACATCGCATACGAAACTTTCAAACCGAAATTGAAAACAACGCCCAAAAAGGTAATATTCCTGACTTGGGACGAGTTGAATAAGTTAAAAGACTATCAGATACCAAAAGACAAACAATATCTGGAGCGTGTCAGGGACGTATTCCTGTTTTGCTGTTTCACAAGCCTAAGATATTCGGATGTCCGCAACCTGAAAAGAAGCGACGTCAAGCCCGACCATATCGAAGTTACGACGGTCAAGACTGCCGACAGCTTGGTAATCGAGTTGAACGACCACAGCAAGGCAATTCTTGAAAAATACAAGGACGTACACTTTGAAAACAATATAGCGTTGCCTGTCATAAGCAACCAGAAAATGAACGACTATCTGAAAGAACTGGGAGAATTGGCAGGAATAGACGAACCGATAAGGGAAACTTATTATAAAGGGAACAAACGCATAGATGAAGTCACACCGAAATACGCATTGCTTAGCACCCATGCAGGAAGAAGGACTTTCATATGCAACGCATTGGCTCTCGGCATACCAGCACAGGTTGTCATGAAATGGACGGGGCACAGCGACTATAAGGCAATGAAACCCTATATCGACGTAGCGGACGACATAAAGGCAAACGCAATGGCCAGATTCAATAAGCTCTAAAATATCATTGAATTTCAGGGAATGAGCGTCATTTGCATTATTTTTGCAGAATCAATACACATGCACAATCAAAATGAACAATAACGAACTTAGTAAAATAGGGAAAAAGGACTTTGACGCTTTTGTACATGCCATCGGGTCAGAGATAGAACAGGCGCAAGTCCGGCTAATCAGCGCGGCCAACGCGCAGATGCTTTTCCATTACTGGAAGGTCGGTAATTTCATACTGTACCACCAGAGCCTGCAAGGTTGGGGCGGCAAGGTTATCAAGAAGCTGGCACAGGCAATACGGTTCAATTACCCCGAAAAGAAAGGGTATTCGGAACGCAACCTTACTTATATGTGCCAATTCGCAAGGTCGTATCCATTGAACGTACTACGAAGTTTTATTGATACGGATGCAAAATTGTCTCTTCCAAACGTACAGAATGTGACTGACGAAGTCTTGAAGTTGAACGACGGGCAATTTACGCAGGAACTTACTGCGCAAATACAATTAGTTGATTTTCAAGGGTTTGAATTTACGCAGGAAGTTCCTGCGCAAATTCACAATGTTGCCAAAACAGTATCAGCCATTTATAAAGCAGACATAGGAGAAATAGAAAAACTGTTCCTTGCCTCGCCTGTCGCAAGAATTAATTGGGCGAGCCAAATGGTCATACTCGACAGCTCTCTTCCATTGGGCGTGGAATATTGGTACATGAAACAATCAGTGGAAATGGGCTGGAGCAGCAACGTCCTAAAAATGCAGATAGAACGCAAATTGTACGAAAGGCAAATCAACAGCCACAAGGTCAATAATTTCAACGCCACGCTTCCCGCACCTCAAAGCGACCTTGCCAACTACCTGTTGAAAGACCCGTATATCTTCGACTTGGCAGGAACAAAAGAACGTGCGGACGAAAGGGACATAGAGGAACAATTGGTAAAGCACGTTACCCGTTATCTGTTGGAGATGGGCAATGGTTTCGCCTTTGTCGCACGGCAGAAACATTTCCAGATTAACGACAACGATTTCTATGCCGACTTAATTCTGTACAACATAAAGCTCCACGCATACGTGGTCGTGGAACTGAAAGCCACACCTTTCAAGCCGGAATACGCAGGACAGCTGAATTTCTACATCAACGTGGTTGACGACAAGCTACGAGGAGAGAACGACAACAAAACCATCGGGCTGTTGTTATGCAGGGGCAAAGACGAGGTCGTGGCGCAATATGCGTTGAAAGGCTACGGACAGCCTATCGGCATCAGTGACTACCAGTTGAGCAAGGCCGTACCCGAAAACCTGAAATCGGCATTGCCGAGCATAGAAGAAGTGGAGGAAGAACTGACCTCGTTTCTCGACAAGGACAAGAACGCATAGGGCAAAGATTATGGAAGAAAACATACGGGACTTGATTCCCCAATACGGGAAACTCAACAGGATATACAGCGACTTCATAAACAACAAGGATTTCTCTTTTGAAAAGCAGAAATTCATAACCGACTTCTGGCAACGGCACAAGGACACGAAAGCCTTTGAAGCAGCCATCCTTGAATTGGTGCTCGGCTGCAGAAAAGAGCAATGTTCAATAGTTCTTGAAAGCCTGAGGACGGAAATAGAAAAGAACATATCGACTTATGAAAGCGGTCTCCTGCCTGACGACAAAAGCATAAAACTCGCATGCGACCGATACATGCGGAAGTATGACATGGCCATAAGGATGCAACTGAAAATCACAAGGTCTTTGACCACGTCGCTGAACGAAGCGTACAACAGGTATGATTCCATCGGCTACAGGGAGCACACGGAAAGGGAAGAAAAGGAAGCAGAGAACGAGTACGAACACCGCAAGGCCGAGTATGACGAGGAAAAGGCAAGGCTGGACGGACTCTACGCCCAACAAAAGGCAGCAAGGAAAGAAGCGTTGCAATACATGGACAGCCATTGTGGGGACATATACCGTCAAAGCTGTATTTTCAGGGATATATTGAAAAAGTATACAACATTAGAAAAACCGCAAAACGTACAGAACGAACACTCCGATGCAAGGGAACAGGAAACGCAAGAAGAGCAACATGAATATTTCAGCATGAAACTGCTCTCGCTAATCCACGAGGCGTGCGTAGGCGAGCAATTCGAGGACATTTCAGAATTGGATTTCTATTCCAACATGAACCTGCATGACTGCGGTAAAAAACTGAAGAGCAAGCCAAGAGAGAAAATACGAGTGTGCTACCTCATATACTTAATGGCGGAGACACTACCCAAGCAGGACAGGGACAAATGGAAAAACGAGATACTGAAGCGGCTTGATATTGACGGGAACTATTACAAGTCAAAATACAAAGAACCTGTTTCCGATTTCCCGAGCTACAGCAACCGTGATTTTGCAAAAGAAATGGAACGGATATTCCGATAATCAGTGATACGGACAGATATTTTACGAAAGTTCCACTTATACCACTCAAAATAATTTTGGGTGGTATTTTTATTGCCTGACATTCAATGAGTTACGGTGATTGCCAATTTGCGCATCCACATCCTTACCACTTACAACCATGCTTAACTTTGCACCGTTCGAGAACAGTAATAGCAGCCAGTGCGCAGGGCTGAATGTTGAACCTCTAAAATAAATGAAGATGGCAAACCTTCAAGAGTTATTATCAAAACCCGTCTGGCAAATGACAGGCGAGGAGTTCGTAATGTTGAGCAGGCACGCTTCCGACAAGACGGAAGAGCAGCCGCAGCCAATAACGGAAACGGACAGGAAATACGTGTACGGGATAGCCGGCATAGCCAGGCTGTTCGGGTGCAGCCTTCCTACCGCGAACCGCATAAAGAAAAGCGGAAAGATAGACAAGGCCGTTACCCAGATAGGGCGCAAGATTATCGTGGACGCGGAACTTGCCCTTGAACTGGCAGGAAAGAAAACAGGAGGGCGCAAATAAAGGGAGGCATCGCTATGGACTATATGAGAGACCATAGGGAAATATCCGACGAACAGGCCGCAATCCTTTGGCAAGCCTCGCGCCTGAGCCTTTCGGCGAAATACGAGGAAGCCCCCGAAATTCTCAAGGTGAAAGGCTCCGTAATCGGGACGCTGGGCAATTTCAGCGCGTCAATAGGCAAGGCCAAGAGCAAGAAGACGTTCAACGTGTCGGCCATCGTGGCAGCGGCATTGAAGAACGGCACGGTGCTCAGGTATGCGGCAGAGCTTCCTGAAACTAAGAGGAAAGTCCTTTATGTGGACACGGAGCAAAGTCCCCACCATTGCCTGAAAGTCATGGGACGCATAATGCAAATGGTGGGCCTGCCCGATGACAGGGACGACGAGAACCTTGAGTTCCTCGCCCTGCGGAAGTACACGCCCGAACAGCGCATCAGGATAGTCGAACATGCAATCTACCATACGCCGAACATCGGGCTTGTGGTAATAGACGGAATCCGCGACATGGTGTATGACATCAACAGCCCTGCCGAATCGACCCGCATCATATCGAAGCTGATGCAATGGACGGACGACAGGCAGATACACATCCACACGATACTACACCAGAACAAGGGCGACGAGAACGCAAGAGGGCACATCGGCACGGAGCTGAACAACAAGGCCGAGACAGTCCTGCTCGTGGAAAAGGACAAGAGCTGCGGCGACATAAGCAAGGTTTCAGCCATGCACATACGTGCGGTTGACTTTGAGCCGTTCGCCTTCCGCATCAACGACAAAGCTTTGCCCGAATTGGTGGAGGATTACCGTATGGCTGCAAAAGAGTCCGGCAGGCCGAAAGGCGAGAAGTTCGATGCCTACAAGGACATTTCCGAACAGCAGCACAGGGCGGCATTGGAAGCCGCATTTTCGCAGCAAAGCGAATACGGCTACAAGGACTTGGCACAGGCGTTGAAAGAAGCCTACGCCTCTGTCGGTATCCGGCTCAGTGACAACAAGGTGGTAAGCCTTATCACGGTGTTGAAGGACAAGCGAATAATAGTGCAGGAAAACAGCAGGAAATACAGGTACAAGCCCGACTTCCGCTATTGACGCAGCCCACCGCAATCACTTCACTTTATTCAGGGGGTCTATATATTAGGAATAAAGCGAAGCGGATGCCGAACACGGAAAACCGCTTCACTTTAATGCCGTATCCTATGTATACGAAAATAAAGTGAAGTGGTTATCCAGTCCGTAACCTGCAAGGACAGGTATGGGCGAAAAGAAAAACAATCAATAACCATTAAAGAAAATCATTTATGGACATACAGACAGCTAAACAAATAAGGCTGGAAGAATACCTTCACAGTCTTGGTTATAGCCCCGTCAGACAGCAGGGCGTGAACCTTTGGTACAAATCGCCATTCAGGGAAGAAAACGAAGCTTCGTTCAAGGTTAACATGGAGCGCAGCCAATGGTACGATTTCGGTTTGGGAAAGGGCGGCAACATCATTGCGCTGGCACAGGAGCTTTACCGTTCCGACAGAGTTTCTTGCTTGCTGCGCAAGATTGGGGAACAGGCACCGCATGTGCGCCCAAAACCTTTCTCTTTTCGCAAGCAAACGTCTTCCGAACCAAGTTTCAGACAGTTGGAAATCGTGCCGCTTTCTTCTCCTGCCTTGCTCGCCTACCTTCAGGAAAGGGGAATAGATACGGAACTGGCGAAAAGAGAATGCAAGGAAGCGTATTTCACCAACAACGGGAAACGGTATTTTGCTATCGCCTTTCCGAACATATTGGGTGGCTATGAAATCCGCAACAGGTATTTCAAAGGATGCATCGCGCCAAAGGCAATATCCCACATCAGACAGTCTGAAGAGCCGAAACGCGAATGTTATGTGTTCGAGGGTTTCATCGACTATCTTTCATTCCTTACTCTAAGACTTGAAAGCCGTCCCCAATCACCTGACCTCGACAAGCAGGATTACATTGTCCTGAACTCCGTAAGCAATGTTGCCAAGACACTCTATTTGTTGGGAAGCTATGGGCGCATACATTGTTTCCTAGACAACGATCGTGCAGGAAAAGAAGCCGTGCGTAAAATACGTAAGGAACACGGCAGCACCATTTGCATACTTGATGCTTCGGACACATACGGCGGATGCAAGGACTTGAACGAATACCTGCAACAACGGAAGAAAGGAAAAGTCAAATCCGTCAGGCATGGCTGAGAAACATGGCCGGAAGAACCGAGTCGTTTTCGGTTATAGCCCACTATAACTTCTCCGCAAGCTGCGAAGTTGTGGGCTCTCCCGAGGGGCTGGGATTTGCCCCGTCCCACTCATGGCTCCGCCCTAAGAACCCGGCAAGGGCTTTCAGCCCTCTGCAACCCGACCAAATAGTGACCCTCTCTTTGGAAACTCCGCTTAGTGTTTTCCCCTCCTAAGAACCCTGAGCAGGAAGTGACCCTCTCCCTGCACCCTCCGATTAAGGCGCAGCCCTAATAACCCTTTTTGTGAAATCTAAAAGACAGACAAGCCTTATGGCAAAGACATCAATCAACATCAAGCCGTGCAACATCGGCAGTAGCGAGGCACACAACAGGCGGACAGCTGAATACCTCACCAACATCCGCAAGGAAAAGTTCTACATCCGTACCGACCTCATGGCAGGAAACGAGACGTGGGTATCACCTGATTTCGGCGAAGCCACGCTCACCGACCGTTACAACCGTATTGCTGCGATAGTCAAGGAAAAGACTGGTCGGGCGATGCAGACCAAAGACCGTGAACGGGTGAATAAGAAAACTGGAAAGGTTACTATAGTCCGTGGCAGCACTCCTCTGAAAGAGGGCGTGGTCGTCATCAAGGATGATACCACAATGGAGCAGTTGCGGCAATTTTGTGAGGTATGTAACCGACGTTGGGGGATAACAGCACTTCAAGTGTTCATCCACCGCGATGAGGGGCATTGCGCTACGCCTGGCGACACCGCCACATGGAAACCAAACCTGCACACTCACATAGTGTGGGATTGGATGAACCACGATACGGGGAAGTCCTACAAGCTGGACGAGAAAGCCATGAGCGAGATGCAGACCTTTTTGGCTGAATGCCTTGGCATGGAAAGGGGCATCTCGAAATCGGTTACGGGCAAGGAGCATTTGGAGCGGACAGACTTCATCATCGCCAAGCAGAAGCGCGAGGCGAAAAAGGCGGAAGTCGACAGGAAAGCCGCCCTTGCCGCAAAGGAGAAAGCTGATGCGGAACGCCAGTCAATCGAGGACGGCAACAAGGCAAAGGAACAATACAGCAATTCGCTTGACAACGAAATTGCCGTAAAGGAGAAACGGCTCAAAGACGAACGCAAAAGCAAGGTTGACAGCATACTCGACAGCGTGGGGAGTATTGTCGGTGTAGACAAGTCCGTTGCACTGGAAAAGGAAATAGCCAAGCTAAAGACCGAGAACGAGCGTATCAGAAAAGCTTTTCCTATCGTCGTAAAGAACAATGTTGACAAAATTACAAAGGCATTGGTTGAGGAAAAAGAATATGTCAAAGCCGAGCGTGACAGGGTTATAGCACAAAACCGTTCACTCGTTATTGAGAGGAATAGGGCGATAAGGGAACTTCAAGAACAAAAGGACGGTGAGCGGCATCGCATTGACTTTGCTGTAAGCCGGGCCACGGCAGAGAAAGACAAGGCCATCCACCAGTTGCAAGGTGCACTGAAAACATATCGTGATATTCTGAATCTACTTGCACACGTCCTCTATAAGGCAAACGAGATGTTCAAACGGGCTGTAGATGCGATTATCCATTTTGGAACGGAACGGCATAAATCATTTTTCACATCATCCGAAGCCTCAGACATCAAGAGTGTAATGAAAGAATATGGAGAAACAACCGAATGTCATAAAGCGGTCGGCGAATGGCTTTGTGGCTACGCAGAACATAGACAACCATTTGACCAAATAAAGCATCGTCATACACTCAAAGAGGTAGATGATGTTGCAATGGGATTGTATGATGGAAAAATTAATAAAAGACAAAATAAAGGATTTAAAATATAATATATGCTTGAAATTATCATTTCAAAATTCAAAATAATAGTAGATAATTTTGGATATTATGAACATGAAACAACATTTCATTGTAAAAGATTACCGCTTGGGCAAGATTTTATGTCGTTTCATTCATATTTTGACTGATTTAAGCGACAAAGATGTAACTTTGCGGCATGAAACGGTGTGGACATTACATAATAACTTGGGTATGGTTTACCATACTTATTTTTTTCCTTTATGATATTATTTGGGTATTTGCAAATAATGATTTGGTGAGAGAAGAATCCGTAGACGGTTTTGCTCCATTATGGATTGACCTGGCATATAGTGCGTTGTTCTCGTTTTTCTGTATATTAGTCAGTGCTTTTATCATACGGAGTAACTTGTCAGGAAAAAAGATAAAGCACAGACGTACAATGACGTTCGGCCTTATTCTGCTTGCATTCAATATGCTGTTAGCGATTCTTTTTGAAAAAGGTATAATGGATATATTTTCCGAACCGATAGATGATGGCGACACGTTGGGAAACGCTTATTTTATGGGGCTGATATCATCAGTGGTGTCGTTGATTTTCACGGTCGATCATTATGTGAAAATGTCTGAAAAAAGACAACAGGAAAATGCTGACCTTCGGATGCAGCTTTTGAAAATGCAACTTAACCCCCATTTTGTGTTTAACAGTCTCAGCGCATTGGCATACCTAATTGAAACAAAGCCTAAATTAGCGGAGAAGTATGTAATAAGATTATCCAAGATTTACAGATATATTCTTGGATACATGGACACAGATACTGTAACAATCAAAGAGGCTATTGCTTTTGTAAGGAATTATGTCGCATTGTTGCAATTGAGGTTTGAAAATATCGAGATGGAATTACCTGAGTTTGAATACGATGACAGCGAAAGCATTTTGCCGTTCAGCCTTCAAATATTGATTGAGAATGCTGTAAAGCACAATGCTCCTAATTCACACGAAAAACTTATAATCCGTATCAACAGGGAAGGAGATTATATTGTTGTCAGTAACAACATCCTGCATCGGCAAGACGAAGCCGATAATGACTGTGGACTTGGAGTAGGGTTGGCAAACCTAAGGGCACGTCATAAAACGAAACTCCACCGGAATATAATTGTCAAGAACGGTTCGGATAGTTTTAAAGTCTATATTCCAATAATAAAAGCAGAAAAATGAAAAAAGTCGTAATTATAGAAGACGAGTTGCTTAGTGCAACACGGTTGAGGAATAAGATACTTGACATAGACGATACATTGCAAGTTGACGGTCCGTTAAGGAGTGTCAAGGAGGTTGTCGATTACTTACAGTCGCATGACGACTACGACCTCGTTTTTTCTGACATACGTCTTCTTGACGGAAATGTATTGTTATGTTATGCCGTCATCGTTTGTCATATTCACTACCGCTTACGATGAATATGCCATGCAGGCCATTAAAAACAATGGGATAGACTATCTGTTGAAACCGATAGACGAAGACGAACTTCGCATGGCTATAAATAAAGTCAAGCTGCGCCCGTCACCTCAGAATCTGTCAAGTATTGTCGCGGATGTTGGAAACAGGTATAAAGAACGTCTACTCGTTTATAAGGGCGACGACATGGTTTCGCTTGCAGTGTGCGACATCTTTTATTTTTGCAAGAATGAAGGCTACACAACGGTTATGGATAGTACGGGCAATTCATATAAATTATCATCTACGATTCAAGAAATGGAAGATATGCTGAATCCTACCACTTTTTTCCGTTTGAACCGCAAATATCTCATTAATATAAAAGCGTTGAAAAAAGTCAGCACATTTTTCAACTCCAAACTTATTGTAAAACTTTACCACTGCCAAGATGAGCATATTATTGTCAGTAAAGAGAAAAGTTCACGATTGAAAGAATGGCTGAATATGTAAATTTATAAAAATGGTATTGCATAAATACTTGTTTATAGTGACTCTTTTTATATCTGCCCATTTTAAGTCAAATGCGCAGGATGAAGCGGTTTCGCGTAATATGCATTCCGCAGGAATTAACGCGGCAATAACCTCAAGCGATACTTGGCAGCTTGAGGCTGCTTACCATTGGTTTCCGATACGCTATGTCGGCATTGGCGGCGGTATCGGCTATTGGAAACAGTTCAGCACGGATGCAGTTCCACAAGGCAAGTATTGGAGGGTGAACGAGAAATATCAATTGCCGTCTAATTTATATTTCCATCCGTCATTGCTGTTCTTTTCGCCTACGGTAGTGAAGGGAAGCGATTTTGCGGTCAGGCTATTTGCCGAGCCAGGATTGATGCTCGGTATTCCGTACGATAAAGTATGTATCGACGTTTGCTCGGATGAATACCTTATCCCTTATGCCTACAAATACGTCAGCAGCAACAAAGGCAACTGGTGTTTTTTCGATGCGCGGATTGGAGTTTCGGCAAAGATAGAACCGCTAAATATCTCTGTCGGTTATATTTTCTCTACGTTAGACGTTTATGCTATGCGCAGAAACATGGCGTATGAAAATCTTGCCTTCAGCAGCTTTTATCCAAAAGCAAAAGACGTTCATGGCGTATACATGACCGTTGCTTTTGATTTTTAGCAGGTGATAATTAATGAACATAGCTGCACTTGTAAGAAAACAATTCCTTTAATTTTTAATAGTGAAAATAAACAGACGGCTGGAAATTTTTTCAATTGCAATAATGTCTGTTTTATATCTAAATATTTCCATTTCACTTCATTTATATGTCCAATTATGTTTGCCTTATTATATATTTGCGCTGTCTTTTGAAATCGCGATGTAAAAGGACTATTAATAATAGTAAATTTAAAAACAAAAGAAATGGAAAAAATTTTCAATGTAAAAGTAGTACTCTTATGTTTATTCATAGGTACATTTATTCTAACTTCATGTAACGAAGATGACGAATCAATTTCACAAGAATCTTCGGATTCTGTGGGCCCCATAAACAAGAATGCAATGTTGGCTTTTTCTAGCAAAGAGGACATTAAAGAGGCTGTTGAATCAGAAACAGGAATTGCGACACGTGCTTTGACTCAAAACAGTCAATCAGGAAGTATCTTATCTTTAACTGACAAAGTACAAGCTAATGACCCTATCTTAAAAGAAGTTTCAGAGGAAGAAAAACAAATAATCTTGGATGAGGGTATGACTTATTATGATATGTTTGGGTGTGAAGATTATATTCCGAGTCTTAGTTTTGCTAAATTATTGAATTCTAATCGTGAAATACAACTCAACGACTCTGTTTATAAAATTACTGAATTTGGAACACTAAGAGCTGATTTTAAAAATCGACTTCATCTTGAAACAGCATATAAGGTGTTAAAAGCTGATACGGCATTGGCTCTAAAAAATGAGGATTTCATTCCTGTTACAGCAGGTGTTGTTCTTCATCCGTACAAGGAAAATGTTTATTTGAAAGATTGTAGTCAACCTTTAACGCGTACAACAGCATCTGAAATACCGACAAGTAATTTCAAACATTATTCAGCTGAAAGTAGCACTTTTCTTGGAAAAATCCTCGGAGCGATATTTGGAGATCGCTCAGTTAAGCATCATGAATTTTCAAAAGGATATCGTGTTAATGGGTCTTTGTATTCTTATAATTATTTGGTGTATTACGAGACAGGATGCTTTGTTTCAATGAGTAAAAAAAGAGGCGGATTTTTTAAATTTATAAATGGATGGAAAGACATAAATGCTGATGAATTGTTCATGCAATATAATGGTGTTGTTATGGAATTGAATATAGATATACCAAAAGGTAGCCTTCCGACAGTTCCATCAAATAAAAAGCCTGAGATGGCATCGTATTCAGATATGCGTGTTCAGGGATTTGATAATGTTTTCCATAACACAGTTGATATACTGGGTTACAATGTTAAAGAAAAAGATTTAAATCAATTCATAGGACAAAGTTCTAAACAACTTTATAATATTTTGAGAAATTGGTTGGGTAATCGCAGTGCATTAGAACAACATTATGGGACAACAGGACAAGTTCCGGCAATTAGAATTTTAACTCCTGATAAGGTATATGTCGTTATTGCAGATGATACTTATAATCCCAAAAACACAAAAAAATTTAGAAAGGTATTTAATGCAGGAACAAAGCTGTGCATTACATATACACCAGGTTCTTCTTTATGGTCAACAGTACTTGCATCTGTAAAAAGTACTTATAAGATGCCTATTAAAAAACTTATTGGTGGTGAAGCCCTTTTAGCAGGGAGGTTAGGAAATCATTGGGGTGGAATGTATATCAAGAAAAATTAAGCATATATATCTATGGGACGGACAAGAAGATTATTTGTATCAACAATAGTGACAAGTCTCATTTCTGTAACTGCTTTAGCCCAATCCAAATTACACATTGACTTGGACTACCAATACAGTATGGGCATGTCTGAAAAATTCGCAGGAAATACTTATAGTAGAGGCTCATATAAGATGGGTGGCAACTTGTTGCAAGTAGCCGCACGTTACGATGTTGCGACACAATGGTCTGTCGGCATAGGCATGGGATTGGCTCGTTATACCGAACCTGACTTTAATACATACCCAGTGTTTGCGACATTGCGCTATAAGCCCGTAAGAAAACTGCCACAGGCATATCTGTTTACTGATTTAGGCTATGGCCTGAAGTTGGCAGATGACAGCAATTCCGGCTTTTCAGGAAAATTAGGTGTTGGTTATACATGGATGATAATGCGACATTTCGGATTGAATTTTCAAATTGCGTATGACCTAAAAAACTTTCGCGATATAACAACGGCTTATTATGACGAGGCTACAGATAAAACTGAATTTTACAAAAGCAATAGCACACGTCACTCTATTTCCTTTGGAATAGGCCTGACATTCTGATAGTGCTCAAAGTATAATTCAGACAGGCGGAGGTTAAATGTTTTACCTTCGCCTGTCTTATTATTAACACTTTTTCGTTTTAGAACGTGTCCACGTTAATACGCTGACCTTCATTTCAATAAAAACAAAAACACCCAACTTTACATTTTTAGGGTGTAAAATTGGGTGCTATTGTTGTAAGCCATTGATAATCAATATTGTTCGTGGAGCTGGAGGGAATCGAACCCTCGTCCAAACAGGGAAACCATACGCTTTCTACACGCTTATTCCGGCCTTCGGTTTTCGTGCCGCCGCAAGACCCGGACCACCAACGGCGACCTTATCCCCTGAAACTTCACCACGCACGTGGGGCCGGGCGTGACTATTCCCGATTTAACCGCACCGCCGGTTCGGAACGCTTCGGGACAACAGCTTCCGGGCGATGTCTCGTCCTGTCACCTTGTGACGGGATTAAGCCAGTAATCTACTATGCTTCGATTAGGCAGCGAGAGCGTACTTGTTTTCGCCAGATAAATTTATGACCGCTGAGATTTAGGAGCAAACAGACCACGCTCCGCGTGCTTACGTACCATTCCAACCCGCTGTCAAATCCAGTCAACCCCAAACGGGACGTCGGAACAACGCCGTAAATCTTTGCAAAGATAGCGGTTTATGCGGCACAAAACAAACACAGGCGCGGTTTTTAGCCATAATTAACACACTTCAGCGGCGCAGACGGCTACAATACTGATTTCCACCCTCTTAACTGGGTGCATCTTGCCGCATTGCAAAAGGTTGCCTTTCACGCTCTGACATGCCGCCTTTTACAACGTGGAATGCGGCCTTCCGCAAAGCAAAAGGCCGCATTTCGCAGAAACGGCCACGCATGAGAAATCCACGCGTGGCCGTAAAACGTGTTTAATATAGCATTTGATTAAGGATTTCCTTATTCGCTTTTCATCGTCTTTATGTTGCCGTCGGCGTCGATGTCAAGCTCTTTCACCTTCACACTGCGCAACCAGGTCTTGCCTTCCGAAGGCACACAGTCATGGTGGAACAAGTACCATTTGCCTTTGTACTCTACGATTGAGTGGTGCGTTGTCCAGCCCACCACAGGCTCAAGGATTACGCCTTTGTACGTGAACGGGCCGTAAGGATTGTCGCCCACGGCGTAGCACAGGAAGTGAGTGTCGCCTGTTGAGTAAGAGAAATAGTATTTCCCGTTCATCTTGTGCATCCATGAAGCCTCGAAAAAGCGGTGGGGGTCACTCGCTTTAAGCGGCTCGCCGTTGTCATCAACGACAAGTACGGCGCGCGGTTCTTCGGCAAACTGCAGCATGTCGCCAGACATTCTTGCCACGCGCGATGGCAGAGCCGGCTCGTCGCCTTCGGGCAGATGCTCTACGCCGAGCGCCTGGTTGTCCTTGTAACGCTGCAGCTGTCCTCCCCAGATGCCGCCGAAATACGTGTAGATTGAACCGTCATCGTCCTTGAACACGCACGGGTCAATCGAGTAAGAGCCACGTATCGGGTCGGACTGCGGTGTGAACGGACCTTCGGGACGGTCGGCAACGGCCACTCCGAGATGGAACACGCCGTTCTTGTCCTTGGCGCAAAACACCATATAATACTTGCCGTCTTTCTCCACAACGTCGTTGTCCCACAGTTGGCGGCTTGCCCAAGGGATGTCCTCTACTGACAAAACCATGCCGTGGTCGGTGACTGCGCCGTTCTCAACATCATCAAGCGAAAGCACATGATAGTCCTTCATCTGGAAGTGTCCGCCGTCATCATCAAAGGCTTCGCCCGAATCCCAGTCGTGCGAAGGATAAATGTACAGCCTTCCGTTAAACACGTTGGCAGATGGGTCTGCCATGTAATCACTCGGGAAAAGATACCTTGCTTTGTTCATAATAAAAGGTTTTTAGGTTTATTCGATGTGGAAAAACAAGGAGGATGGCGGTCTGACATCATGCGCCCTGCCGCCGTCCGCCCCATAAACAAGCTGCCGTCATTGTTTGAACAGCTTTATAATCTTGGCCACAACGGGCTTGGCCTTGTTGTCACGGCCGAACAGCAACGGATAGTTAGTCCGCCCTACTACGGGGAAATCATTGAGCCATGAAGTAGCGTCGGTCACACCCCAAAATGTAATGCGCGATATTTGGTGGCGGTGCCTGTAATAAATCTTGAACATATCGATGTACCGCTGCTCGAAAATCCGTTCAGCCTCAGATGTCAGTCCGTTCCTGTACGGGTTGTATTTTTCGTCATACTTGAAGTTCTGGCTTATCTCCGCGCCGCTGAAATTCTCAGGGTTGGGAAGCATGTTGAGGTCAAGCTCGGTCATCATAACCTTCACGCCGCATGCCGCGAAAGAGTCGATTGAAGCCTCGTATTCCTTCAAATCGGGATAATCGTATCCGTTGTGCGACTGCATTCCGATTGCATCCACACGGCATCCCTTCGCCTTCAAATCCCTGACAATCCTGCAAGTTGTGGCACGTTTGCCGGGCTTCGCCATGGCATAGTCGTTGATATAAAGCTCCGCATCAGGGTCGGCGGCGTGTGCGAACTTGAATGCAAGCTCGATATAGTCAGGCCCTATTATCTTATAATAAGGTGTTTCACGCATTGTGCCGTCGTCGTTCACAGCCTCGTTTACCACGTCCCAGCCTTTAATCCGGCCCTTGTAACGGGTTACTACGGTGGTTATATGGTCACGCATACGCCTTATAAGGACCTGCCGTGAAACGGTATCGCCCTTCTCGTCGGTAAACATCCACTTCGGCGGTTGCGAATGCCATACGAGGCAGTGGCCTATCATCTCAAGGCCATTGTCCTCTGCAAACTTGACGGTACGGTCGGCATCATCCCAGAAATACGTGTCTTCCTCAGGATGGATTCTCTCCCCTTTCATGCAGTTTTCCGCCACAATGGAGTTGAAATTGTCAGTTACCAGCTTGGCCTCGGCGCCATTCCTGCCCCACACAACATCGGAACTAACCGCCGCTCCGACTGTGAAATACTTGCCAAGCACATCCTTCAGTGTGCCAGCCGCAACGGTTTCACACATCGCAAGGCACGCCGCCGCACATGCCGTAACCAACAAAGAACGTTTATTCATGTATATTTCATTTTTTAGAACGTTGTTCTATTTCCATATTAATCTTGTCTATCACCTCGTCACTCAACTCGTATTTCGAGATAATCAACATCGCGAGGACAAGCAACAAAGCAGGTATGACGGCCACAAGCCAAAGTATTCCCTGCTCGGCCAGCGGCGACTGCGACACTGTATTGGTTTGGTCGAAGCCTACAAAGCCCAGCACCAATCCAGGCACAACGCCTCCGAGAGCCATCCCGGCCTTGAAGAATATGCCGGTAAGTGCATTTACAATGCCCGAAATGCGCTTTCCATGGGTGTACTCTCCGTATGAAATAACTTCGGGTACAAGCGCCCACATATACCCCGTTGCCACTATTACGCCGGTTGACTTTACAAATTGAGCCACATAAACGAGCCACATCTGCGAGCGCAAAGCTGGTATGACGGATATCACATACAGCAAAGCCATTCCTATGATAGCCACAGAAAGGAAGATGTAGAACATTCCACGTTTGCCCACCTTACGCTTTATGGCGGGCACCATAGGCATGAATATGAATGCCGGGATAGAGCCTAACGCCATGAAGTTAGCCACCTGTCCGGCATCGGCATGAACGTTGTAAATCATGTAATACGAACCTGCGGCGTTGCCTACGGATGTCATCGCGAAGGCCGTGATGAAGAAAAAGGCAAGTATTCTGAGAGGCCGGTTGCGGCTGAACTCCACCCAAAGGTCACTAACCTTTACGTTGGCGGCCTCCGACTTGTCCATCACCACACGTTCCTTTGTCTGTGAAAAACAGAAGACAAGCAGCGCAAGACCCACCAAAGCGTAAATAACCATCGTGGTGAACCACGCATCGCCGGAGTCCTTTGAATTCATCTTGCCGTCCGGCGACAGTGCGGCGACAATCATGGGGATGCCGTAAGCTACGGCAAGTCCGCCTGCATTGGCCATAAACATACGTACAGACGTTAGCACGGTGATTTCATTTGTGTCACGCGTCAATGACGCATTCAACGCTCCATAAGGCACGTTTATCAATGTGTACAGCATCGACATGCCCACATAAGTAATGTATGCGTAGGCCAGCGAACCTGAAAATCCGTTCCAGAAGCACAATATCGCGAAGCCGCACAACGGTATTCCTGCGAGCACGAGGTACGACCTGTACTTGCCGAGCCTCGGATTATGCTTGTCGACAAACGTCCCGACAACGGGGTCCCAAAGGACATCCACGATGCGTACAAGCAGGAACATGAAGGCCGCCGACGTCGGGTTGAGGCCGAAGACATTTGTGTAGAACAACAACAGGTACATGGATATGGTCTGATAAATCAGATTCTGAGCCAAGTCTCCCGACCCAAAACCTATCCGCTGTATCCATGACAGCTTGTAAAACCCTTTCGCCTCATGGCTTCCGGGCTGTGTTTTCATTTCATTTTGCATATCTTATTAAAGTATAAAAACATTTTCCATGTACTTGCATAGCAATCTAAGGCTACGCTGCAAAAGTACTCCTTTTCCCACATAAAGCACCATGGTTTTTGTAACTATTACGTTTCAATTTGTCTCATTACGTTTTATTTCATGCAAATCACTCGTTAAAATCATTCACATATGTTTATTTTTGCAAGAAAATCAACCATCATGAAACACATTGGCACTATCATTTTCACATTGCTTTTACTGCTTTTGCCGGCATCACTGAACGCCGCAGGGCAGTTCGTCAGCTTCAAATCGGGCGACTTGAAACTGAACAACAACGGGAAAGTTCACATCCATGTTGACGCCAACGACTGCAAAGGCGTAGCCATTGCGGCTGCCAACCTCGCCACAGACATCAACAAAGTATGCGGAGCCGAAACGGCAACGACCGACAAGGCCGACGCTGAAATCATTGCAGGCACGGTAGGACATTCTGCCGAAATAGACAAGATGGTGAAGTCGGGCGCAATCGACGGTAGCGCGCTCAAGGGCAAACGCGAGAAATACATAATAACCACCGTAGGCGGCAAGGTTGTCATTGCCGGCAGCGACAGGCGTGGAACGATATACGGAATATACGAGCTGTCGCGCCAAATCGGCGTTTCTCCGTGGTACTACTGGGCAGACACGCCCGTTGAAAGGCACGAAAGCATATATATAAATAAAGGTGTTTACACTGACGGGGAGCCAGCCGTGCGCTACCGCGGCATATTCCTTAACGACGAAGCGCCATGCCTTACGACATGGGTTAAAAACACTTTCGGCACCGATTACGGCGGCCACGACTTCTACGCAAAGGTGTTCGAGCTGATACTCCGCCTCAAGGGCAACTTCCTGTGGCCTGCCATGTGGGGCTGGGCGTTCTACGCCGACGACCCCCTGAACAGCAGGACTGCCGACGAGATGGGGGTTATCATAGGCACATCGCACCACGAGCCGATGGCACGCAACCACCAGGAGTGGGCACGCAACCGCGACAAGTACGGCGCATGGGACTATGCCACTAACCAGGAAACCGTTGACCGCTTCTTCCGCGAGGGCGTAGAGCGCGCCAAAAACACTGAAGACATCATCACTATCGGCATGCGCGGCGACGGCGACGCGCCAATGGGAGGCGAGGAAGGCAAAGACCATGAGTTCGTGCCACAGTACCAACGCATGATGAAGCTGATGCAGAAAATCATAGACAACCAGCGTAAAATCATCAGCGACGTGACCGGCCGCCCGGCCAAGGAGCGTCCGCAGGTGTGGGCATTATATAAAGAGGTGCTCGGATATTACGACAACGGCCTGAAAGTGCCCGACGACGTGACACTGCTTTTGTGCGACGACAACTGGGGAAA
Organism: uncultured Prevotella sp.; assembly: GCA_900551055.1. Classification (GTDB taxonomy): domain Bacteria; phylum Bacteroidota; class Bacteroidia; order Bacteroidales; family Bacteroidaceae; genus Prevotella. Next base: position 146,394 of record URUK01000002.1, read on the forward strand.
CGTCAGGCGCGTGCCCACGGCCAAGGAGCGCAAGCGCAAAGGCGGATGGGGACTTTACTACCACGTTGACTACGTTGGCGGCCCGAGAAACTCGAAATGGCTGTGCAACACGCCGCCGCAGAACATGTGCGAGCAGCTTACGCTGGCCTACGACTACGGCATAGACCGCCTGTGGATACTCAACGTAGGCGACCTCAAGCCTATGGAATACGCCATTTCGCTGTTCATGGACATGGCTTGGGAACCAAAGAAACACCAAGCGCAATCAGTCACGGAGCACACGGCGGACTTCTGCCGCCAGCAGTTCGGCGACGCACAGGCCGAAGAAGCGGCGCGCATACTCAACCTTTACCTTAAATACAACGGGCGCGTTACCGCCGAACTGCTTGACAAAAACACGTACAACCTTGAAACAGGCGAATGGCGGCAGGTGGCCGACGAGTACATGCGGCTCGAAGCGGAAGCCCTGCGCCAGTTCATAACCCTGCCCGAAGAATACAGGGACACTTACCGCGAGCTCATCCTGTTCCCCGTCCAGGCCATGTCGAACCTGTACCAGATGTACTACGCACAGGCCATGAACAACAGGCTGTACCAGCTCGGCGACCCGGCGGCCAACCTCTGGGCCGACCGCGTGGCGGAGGCTTTCAGGCGCGACTCCATGCTCTGCGCACAGTACAACCACGACATAGCCGGCGGCAAATGGAACGGAATGATGATACAAAAACACATAGGCTACACCGACTGGCACGACAACTTCGAACGCGACATGATGCCCGAAGTGCACCGTATCGACGGCAACGCGCACGGCGGATTCACCCACAAGGCTGCCGGAGGCTACGTGGCCATGGAGGCGGAGCACTATTTCAGCAAGGCCGACGGCGGCGAGGCGGCATGGACGGTGATACCGTACATGGGACGCACGTTGAGCGGCATATCGCTGCAACCTTATACGAAGCCCGTTGACGGCGCGTCGCTGACCTACCGCTTCACCACGCCTGAAAAGACCGGAGGCGACACAAAAGAGGTGAAAGTACACATCATCGTGAAGTCAACGCTCGACTTCCTCAACAAGGGCGGCCTTACATACAGCGTGGCTCTGGACGGAGGCGGGCCGCAGACGGTAAACTTCAACAAGAACCTCAACGAAGAGGGGGACAACACCTACACCGTATACTACCCCACGGTGGCGCGCCGCGTGGTCGAAAGTGTTGTCACATTGCCCCTTGGCAACGGGCACGACGGCACCCACGAGCTTGTCATCACCCCCAACGACCCTGGCATAGTGTTCGAGAAGATTGTAGTCGACATGGGCGGCTACAAGCCTTCATACCTCTTCATGGACGCATCCGTGAAAGAAAGGACGAAACCCTGAATATCAACTTTTTAACGACAAACGCTTGCCGTTTTACCGCCAATTTACTAACTTCGCACTTGCAAGCCGGCCGCCGGCCGAACGCAAGCGCCAAGCAAGACGGCAACGGCAAGCTGGCAAGAGGCGGCATCCCGTGCTGCAAAAGGCGGCCTTTCACAGCGTAAAAGGCCACCTTTTGCAAACCGAAAGACCACATATTAAACCGTAAGCACACACGGCACGGATGGTTACAAACACACGGCAAGACACCGTTCGTCGCAACGGATTAAAACAATATTCATGCGAAATGTTACAATTTACCCCCCCCGAAAGGCTGTTCGGACTAAAAGCGTAATAACAACCATAGCAGCCTGCCTCATAGCCGCGGTCACCGCTGTGGCCGACAGCGGCCACCTTTACACCGCAGACGAGCTTACCAGCAGCCTCATCAGCTGCATCAGCCAGGACAAGTACGGCTACATTTGGGTAGGAACGGAAAACGGCCTCAACAAGTTTGACGGCTACCGCTTCACCAACTACATGAAGGACAATCTCGACGAAAAGGACTCCACATCGCTGGCAAGCAACGACATAACCAAAATCCTGTCTGACAGGCAAGGCCGCCTGTGGATAGGCTGCGAGCTGGGACTGATGACATACGACGCCGAGAACGACAACTTCAGGCACTACCGCTTCCCGACAGGATTGAAACCGAGGGTGCAGGACATACTGCAGGCACGCAACGGCGACATCATAATAGGCACGGCAGGCTACGGACTGTTCAAAATCAAGTCAGGAACCGACGTGATAACGCCCGACGAGCGCCTTGGCTGGAACAGCAAATACAAGTTCTCCAGCAAGCTGTTCATCGACAGGCGCGGCGACATATGGCTGTCAAACCACCTGCAACTCATAGCAAAGGCAAGCCACGACGACAATGACGGAAGAATAAAGGAATACAAGTCGCCGTGCGGCTCGGCCGTCAGCTTCATAGACACCGGCAACAAGGGATTTATCATTGTCTGCCTGTACGGCATAATGAAGTACGACTACGCCACAGGCAAACTTACCGTTGCCGACTACGACATGAGCCTGCTCAACCGCAACGTGTCCATCAGGAAGGCCATAGCCGACCAAGACGGGAACATTTACATCGGCACGTCGGGCAAAGGGCTGATGGTAATCCCTCACGGCAGCAAGAAGCTGCAGAAGGTGGAAACGAAAGACAAGACTTTCGACTTGTCCACTTCCAACATCAACGACATATTCGAAGACAAGGACAAGAACATCTGGATAAGCTGCTACAAGCGCGGCATATACATGCTGAACTACGAGAAAGACGCCTTCAACCAGTGGGACTTCACCTCGCAGAGATACTTCCTTGGCAGCGGACTGTCGTCAATCTCGGCTGGCGACAACGGCGACATACTCGCCATTGTGCAGAAAGCCGGCGTGTACATCTTCGACAAGCACGGACGCATCACGGCCCATCCCGACTCGCCCTACGGCGCAAGCACCATCTACAAGGACAAGCGCGGGGACTTCTGGCTTTGTACGGAGAACGCCATATACTCGTATAATCCGTACAAAGGCACGTACGAGCTGAAGAACGAATACGGCGGCTACGACATCGTATGCATGACCGACGACGGCAAAGGCCGCCTGTACCTCTGCGACTACGGCAAGGAGCTGTGCGTCTACGACACTCGCACAGGCCGCCAGACAACTTTCAGCATGACCGACCGCAGGCGTCTCGGCACCATCTGCAACAACTGGATAAAAGCCATGTTCATAGACAGCCGCGGCCTGCTTTGGATAGGAACATCCAACGGGGTGTCGTGCATGGACACGCGCGACTTCAACTTCAACGTGCTTTGGAAGGACGAGATACTGCCCGGATTGCAGAGCCTCTCGTTCTGCGAGATGCCCGGAGGCGACGTGTTAATAGGCACAAACAACGGCCTGTACGTGTACGTGAGGAAGACAGGAAAGATAGAACTCTTCCCCGGTTCTGAGAAGCTGCGCGACAGGTCGGTGTACGGCATCGTAACAGACAAGGCCGGAGACATCTGGCTAAGTACATCCCGCGGCATCCTGATGTACGACAAGGGCAAGCAGAGCTTCATCAGCCACGTCAGCGGCAACGGCCTTTCAAACCATGAATACGTGCTCGGGGCCGCAGTCAAGTCAGCCAACGACCGCATAGCATTCGGCGCGAACGACGGCGTAACGGTGTTCTACCCCGAAGAAGTGAAGAACAGCACCATCGAAATGGACAGAGTGTATCTCACCAACTTCATAATAAACGGCAAGCCGACGTTCTGCTTCAAAAACGACTTTGAGGTACCGTACAACAGCAACATGATGCAGCTGGAATTCTCACTGCTCAACTACAAGCACACAAACGAGATAAAGTTCCAATATAAAATCAACGACAGCAAGGAATGGCAGACCGTAAGGGACGGCTCCAACTCAATCCAGTTCAACGAGCTCAAGCCCGGAAAATACGAGATTTACGTCAGGGCCGAGTGTAACGGCAAATACTCGAAGGAGACCAAGAAGATTACCATCACGGTGAGAAACCCATGGTATTCGTCAACCACGGCATGGCTCTTCTACATCGCCGCGCTGATAAGCATCGTAGCATACATCATGTGGCAGTATGAGAAAAACAAGCGCGAAGAACTTGAAGAAGCCAAGATGCGCATACTAATCAACGCCACACACGACATACGCTCGCCGCTCACGCTCATCATCGGCCCCCTGAACAAGCTGAAACAGAGAATTACCGACAAGGAAAGCCGCGCCGACATTGAAACCATAGACCACAATGCGCAAAGGCTGTTGCTGCTCGTCAACCAGATACTCGACGAAAGGCGCATCGACAAAAAACAGATGCACCTGCACTGCCAGCATACCGACGTGACGGCTCTCGTGAAGGGCATTACGGCCATGTTCCAAAGCAACGCACGGCAACACGGCATAAGCCTGACAGTAAATAGCGAAGGGGAAGTGTATGCCTGGATTGATCGCACAAACTTCGAGAAGGTAATCCAGAACCTGCTGTCAAACTCCTTCAAGTTCACTTCAGACGGAGGCGAAATCAGCATAACGCTGAAAAACGACGGCGAAAACATAAAAATAGAAGTCGCAGACACAGGCATCGGCTTCAACGGAGAGAACACCGAAAAACTGTTCGACCGCTTCTACCAGGGCAAAAACACCACAGGCACATCTTCAGCCGGCACAGGCATCGGGCTGAACCTATGCCGCACGCTCGTACAGATGCACGGAGGCACAATCAAAGCGTCCAACCGAACCGACGGGAAACACGGCGCACTGATGACGATAACACTGCCAACGGGCAACAAGCACCTGAAACCTGAAGAAATAATAGACGACCAACAGGCGGTGCAGAAGCCGCAGGCCGACACGCAAAAACATCACGCAAGCAAGAGCTACAGGATACTTGTTGTGGACGATGACCCTGAGATTTTGAAATACATTTGCGACGAACTTGGCGAATGGTACAGGTTCAACGGAGTGCCGAACGGCAAGGAAGCATTGCAGGCCTTGCTGTCAAACAAGTACGACCTGGTAATCTCCGACATCATGATGCCGGTCATGGATGGCATCGCCTTGTTGAAAAACATAAGGGCAAACAGCCTCATATCCGACATTCCGGTGATACTGCTCACATCCAAGACCGATGCCGCCGACAGGCTTGAAGGCTTCAAGAAAGGCGCAGACGCATATCTTCCCAAGCCGTTCGACATGGTAGAATTGCGCATCATGATTGACCACTTGGTAGGCCGCGTGCGCCATCTGAGAGGCAAATTCTCAGGAGCGCAGAACCAGGAAGGCAAGGTGGAGCAAATAAAAGTGAAGGGGAACAACGACGCACTGATGGAGCGCATAATGAAATCTGTCAACAAGAACCTGTCCAACCCCGACTTCAACGTTGAGGAACTGACCAACGACGTTGGCATAAGCCGTGCCCAACTGCACCGCAAGATGAAGGAAATTACGGGCATATCGGCAGGCGAATTCATACGCAACCTACGTTTGGAACAGGCCGCAAGGCTGATTTGCGAGGGCAAAATCAACATAACCCAAGTGGCGTACAACGTCGGTTTCAACAACCAGACACACTTTTCCACCATATTTAAAAAGCACTTCGGCATGTCCCCCACTGAATATGCGGAGAAGAAAATGGACGCAGCCGGGCCTGAAAGGAAAGAAGCAGAGGCTGACAACGACAACGACGACAAGCTAACAAACAAATGACATAACCATGATACGAAACAAAGTCATAACAGTAATGGCGGCAGCCACGTTCTGCCTTGCCTCAAACGCCGACGACGGTTCACGTCTTTGGCTCGGCATTCCGCAAGGAACGCATGTTGAGAGGATAAAGACCAACGACAATTCTGCAGTGGCACGGAATGCCGTCAACGAGCTTACAGCTTGCTGGCACGGAAGCGACGTGACACTGAAGAAGGACGGAAAGATGCCGGACAACGACGGGTTTGCCATTGAAAAAAGCGGGAACGACGGCGGGATTGTAATCAAGGCGCGCCGCAGCGCCGGCCTGCTGTACGGCGCATACGAACTTTTGAGGATGCAGCAGACAAGCGGCGTGATTGCAGAAGAGCGCAGCGAGCCTGACTTCGAGTACCGCATACTCAACCATTGGGACAACCCTGACGGCAGCGTTGAGCGCGGATATGCCGGAAAAAGCATATGGAAGTGGGACGAAATAAACGGCGACAAGGGCACGATGAGCATCGACCTGAAAGAACGCCTCACCACATACGCCCGGGCAAACGCCTCCATCGGCATCAACGGCAGCGTACTGAACAACGTCAACGCATCGCCAAGCATCCTCACTATGGAATATATAAAGAAGGTGAAGGTCATCGCCGAACTGCTGCGACCTTACGGAATAAAGACCTACCTGTCTGTAAACTTCGCCTCGCCGATGGTGCTCGACAGCCTGAAAACAGCCGACCCGCTCGACGACGGGGTAAAAGCATGGTGGAAGAAGAAGGCAAAAGAGATTTACAAGGAAATCCCCGACTTCGGCGGATTTCTCGTGAAAGCCAACTCGGAGGGCCAACCCGGCCCCGGCGACTACAACCGCACGCACGCCGACGGAGCCAACATGCTGGCCGAAGCACTTGCGCCGCACAAGGGGATAGTGATGTGGCGCAGCTTCGTCTACGGCAACCACGATGGCGAGGACCGCGTAAAGCAGGCCGTGACAGAGTTCGACGGCCTTGACGGCAAGTTCGCAAAGAATGTCATACTGCAGTCGAAGAACGGCCCGCTCGACTTCCAACCGCGCGAACCTTACGCCCCGATATTCGACCAGATGAAGCAAACGCCCATGTGGGCAGAGCTGCAAATCACGCAGGAATACCTCGGGCAGAGCCGCCACCTGGTGTATCTCGCACCTATGTGGAAGGAGTTTTTCAAGTTTGTCAGTCCCGAACAGCTGCGCGGTATAGCCGGAGTCGCCAACACTGGCGACGACACCAACTGGTGCGGCCATCCTTTCTCGCAGGCCAACTGGTACGCTTTCGGCCGACTGGCATGGAACACCGAACTGTCGTCTGACAGCATAGCACGCGAATGGTTGGTGCAGACGTTCACCCGCGACACGGCATTCGTCAACCCCATGGCCGAAGTAATGGAAGCCAGCCGCGAAGCCTGCGTCGACTACATGATGCCCCTCGGCCTGCACCACATATTCAAGGCAGACCACCATTACGGCCCGGAGCCGCAAGGTTTTTACCCGAAATACCCGATTGAGTGGTGCCCGGTATACTACCACAAGGCCGACTCCGCCGGCATAGGCTTCGACCGCACAAGCTCGGGAACTGACGCCGTAAGCCAGTACCGCCACCCTTACGACAGCATATACAACAGCCTTGAAAGCTGTCCGGAGGAATACCTGCTGTGGTTCCACCACGTAAGCTGGGATTACAGGATGAAGAACGGCAACACACTGTGGCAGAACCTCTGCGCACACTACGACCGGGGCGTAAGCGAGACCGAGCGGTTTGCTGCCGTATGGCAGTCCATGCAGCCGTATGTCGACAAAGAGCGGTTCGCCCACGTAAGCCGTCTGATGAAGGAACAGGTGGGCAACGCGAAGGAATGGCGCAACATCTGCCTCGGTTATTTCAGCTCATTCACAGGACAAACCATATACTAAAGCCATGCCAAAGAACATCTTGAAAACCATTGTCGCCGCCCTCATGCTATGTCCTGCGGCGACAGCCACGGCACAGGCCGTGCTTGAAAAAAGCGCCAACGGCGCCCACATCAAAGTCAACGGACAGCCGATGCTCATACTCGGCGGCGAACTAAGCAACTCCGCCGCGACATGTTTCGAGGACATAGACCGCGTTATGCCCGAGATGAAAAGCCTCGGGCTGAACACCGTCCTCGTGCCCGCCCAGTGGGACTTGATAGAGCCGCGTGAGGGCGAATACGACCTTTCGCTCATAGGACGCACCATCGACAAGGCACGCGAAAACCAGCTGAAAGTGGTCTTCCTGTGGTTCGGCGCATGGAAAAACTCCATGAGCTGCTACGCCCCGATGTGGTTCAAGGAGGACACCAAGCGCTTTCCGCGCGCCATGACCGCCACGGGCAAGCCGATGGAAATAGCCAGCGCGTTCTCGAAGAACGTGCTCGAGGCCAACCGCCGCGCCTTCACCAAGCTGATGGAATACATCGCAGAGAAGGACAAGGGGCAGTCAACCGTCATCATGGTGCAGGTTGAAAACGAGATAGGCATGCTTGAGAACGCGCGCGACTACTCGCCGGAAGCCACACGGCTGTACAACGCCGACGTGCCGCAAGACCTGCTTTCATACCTTGAAAGCAACGCCAAGACCCTGCATCCATACACGCTGAAGAAGCTCACCGGCAGCGGAACATACTCCGCCGACAGCCGCAAGGCCCTCTCGCAGAAGCTCAAGCGCGGCGGCACATGGGGCGGAATGTTCGGCGACGACATATATACCGAGGAAATGTTCATGGCCTACCACTACGCCAAATACGTGGAGCAGCTTGCACAGAAGGCACAGGCCATACACGGCATTCCGCTTTACGTCAACGCCGCCCTCAACAGCCGGGGGCGCAAACCGGGCGAATATCCGTCGGCAGGGCCGCTCGCCCACCTCATTGACATGTGGCGTTGCGCCGCTCCGGGCATATCGATGCTGTCGCCAGACATCTACGACACCGGCTTCAAAAGCTGGGCTTCACAGTACGACCTGCCCGGAAATCCGCTCTTCATACCCGAGTCCCGCTGTTGCGAAAACAGCGGAGTGCGCGCCATGTACACCTTCGGCGAGCACCATGCGGTAGGCTTCTGCCCCTTCGCCATCGACGTCGCGTCACCGAAAGACAAGGCTTCGGTCAAGGGAAGCTACGCCATGCTCAACCAGCTTGCACCGCTGCTGATTGGGGAGCAGACGAGTGACAAGCAGACGGGCAACGAGGCAAAATCACTTGCCAACTCGTCAACTCGTGCCTTGTCTGCTAAAAAAACATGGGGACTGCTACTCGACAAGGCCGACAACGGACGCACAATAACCGACGACGGCCTTGTGATGACCTGCAACCACTACTTCACACTGCCGTGGGACGCCCGGGCAAAGGCCGAGACATGGCCCGAAGGCGGAGGCATCATCATCAAGTTGGGCAAGAACGACTACATTGTGGCCGGCAACGGCATAGTGGTGAAATTCCAGACTGAAACGGAAAAGGCGCAGGAAGAAAACCGTGCGCTCGGCGAAGACGGCTTCGCACTGTCCGGACAAGCCACCGCCAAGAAAGCCGAAGGCGGCAAGAAGTTCTCCGGGAAGCGCATCGGCATAGGCACAGTCGATGAAGTGTCGATTGACGGGAACGGCACAATGAGCTACCTGCGCCGCCTCAACGGCGACCAGACCCACCAGGGCCGCCACGTCAGCATATCGTCGGGCGACAACAAGATACTGCACGTCCGCCTGTACGAATATTGACAACGCGCAACAGCCCCGCAACCAACGCTGTTGCAAAAGGCCGTAAACCGCACGCCAAAAGACCATCTTTTACACCTTAAAAGGCCACCTTTTACACGCTAAAAGGCGGCCTTTCGCATTGCCTCACGCAACATCCTGACTTCCAACAAGTTACGGCACGGCATGAAAAATACACCCGCAAGATGTGTGAAATACGGGAAAATGCTGTAATTTTGCACGCGGAAAAGAATTTAGGTTGTGAGGTCTTACGGTTATGAGGTTTTACTGTTTTAGGGTTATGAGGTCATAAGGTTGTGAGGTCATACGGTTATGCGGCAGTATGGCTATACGGTTCTTGGGCGTTGCAGCAGTACAAGTCAGCCAATGCGTTGTACACATGCAATCATATACCCCTAAAACCTTATCACCACACAACCGTAGAACCCCATAACCGTATGACCTCACAACCTTATAACCGCACAACCCTACAACCAAATAACCGTATAACCGCAAAACCCCATAACCGCATAACCGCAAACAAGAGTGCTTGTCTAACCTCTTTAAAAACAAGGAAATGGAACAACGTAAACAACAAGTCAGCGTGCTGTTCATGCTTTTCAGCACGCTGTTCTGCGTCTGCCTGATTACGGCAAACGTACTGGAAACAAAGCAAATCTCATTCGGAGCGGTCAACATCACGGGCGGACTGCTCGTCTTCCCCGTGTCATACATCATCAACGACTGCGTGTGCGAGGTGTGGGGTTTCCGCAAGGCACGCCTGCTAATATGGCTGGGCTTCGCCATGAACCTGATGTTCGTGGCCTTCGGCGCGCTTGCCGACGCCATCCCCGGAGCGCCCTACTGGCACAACGACGAGGGCTTCCACGCCGTGTTCGGCCTCGCCCCGCGCATCGCCGCCGCCTCGTTCGTAGCCTTCCTCGCAGGCTCGTTCATCAACGCCTACGTGATGAGCCGCATGAAGATATCGTCACACGGCCGCCACTTCTCCGTGCGCGCCGTGGTGAGCACCGTCTTCGGCGAGACTGCCGACTCGCTCATATTCTTCCCCCTGGCTCTCTCCGGCGTGGTGCCGGCCGGCGAGATGCTGCCGCTCATAGTGTCGCAGGTGGTGCTCAAGACGCTGTATGAAATCATAATACTGCCGCTCACCGTGCGCATCGTGCGCAAGACGAAGCGGCACGAGGGCGAAGACGTATATGACGAAGGAATAAGTTACAACATCTGGAAAGTATTTAAACTGTCATGACAAACAACGACACACGTAAGGACGAAGGGCTGAAAAGCCTCGGCCGCAACACCGAATACCGCACGGACTACGCCCCGGAGGTGCTTGAAACCTTTGTGAACAAGCATCAGGAGAACGACTACTGGGTGCGCTTCAACTGCCCCGAGTTCACGTCGCTGTGCCCCATCACCGGCCAGCCCGACTTCGCCGAAATACGCATAAGCTACATCCCCGACGTGAAGATGGTCGAGAGCAAGAGCCTGAAGCTATACCTCTTCAGCTTCCGCAACCACGGCGACTTCCACGAAGACTGCGTGAACATCATCATGAAGGACCTCATCCGCCTCATGGACCCCAAATACATAGAGGTGACGGGGCTGTTCACGCCGCGCGGAGGAATAAGCATCTACCCCTACGCCAACTACGGGCGGCCCGGCACTAAATACGAACGGCTGGCCGAACAACGCTTCGCCAGCCACGACACGGGGCGCTGATTACAACCCGGTGATGACCGTCTTGTGCTACCGTCGGCTGACGTCGTGATAGTCCATCGTGTTGGCCAACGAGTCGCATTGTCCCGGGGCAAGCCCCCGGAAGGGGTTGCGCCCGTTCCGATGCGCGCAAATGCGCATCAGCGTGTCGCGCTTCTCGGCCAGCAGGCGGCGGTAAAGCGCGGGCAGGCCGCGCCCATCCGGCGTCGAAATAGCGAACGCTCCGCTCTCGATACGGCAGTTCACGCGCGGCGCGGTTACCACCGTGTCGTCGATTACAAGACCTATCCTGCGGCCTATGGCCTGCTCCGTCGCGTCAGCCCAGGACTTCTGCTTATGCCTGCATGTCTGCCCGGCAATCATGGGGTAGCCGAAAACGTTGGTATCAAGCCGCAGGTACATAAACTCCTTCACCGCCAATACGGGGCGCGGGGCTATGCTGTCGGCCCTGCCGGGCGTTATGTGATACCAGCCGTTCTCGCGGTGAATGCCCGTCCGCACGCCGCCACCCGCAACGCCCGAAGCCGCCACGGCGGCAATCAGCAGCGTCATTGCAACCAATCTCATTGCTTTCATTTCGTCATAGTTTCATACCGAAAGCAAATTTACAGATTTTCCTCTTATACCGCAAATAAAACCGCTTAAATCAGCGGTCGCCGTGGGGTATGTTCCGATTGACGGCCTTTCGCGTTGTAAAAGACCATCTTTTACACGCTGAAAGGCCATGTTTTACAAGACAAAAGGCCACCTTTTGCAAAGCGGCTTGTATCTTATTGGCTATCAACAAGTTACATAATCACTCTCCAACAACAGCAAAATGCTCAGCCAAAGCTGCCGGACGTGAAGTGGAAACGTTGCTTTTAACATGTTGAAACATTGTTAACTTCAAGCCATCCGCAGGCAAAATGTTGCTTGTCTTACCATAATTTTATAATTTTGCAGCCGGTATCTACAATCAGTGTTGTAGCCCGACGCATCTTGGAAGTCCATGCACGAGCCTTGCATCACTTGTTTGCAACGCCGAGCGGCTTCTGCTTTTGCAGGCTTTCCAAGCCACTCTGAAATACAGCTTGCCCGTAGAGGACAGGCTAATTCAACATTATATCATCTTAAACAACAAGCGTATGAAACTGATGTTTTCGGTATTTACCGCTATTCTGTGTGCCCTGCCGTTGCCTGTGTTGGCGCAACGGGCACGTATGTCAAGCCCTGACGGAGGCATGGACGCATATCCAAAGGTCAGAAAAGAAGTGTATGACACGGCCAAGATAGCCGTGTATTATGACCTGAAATACTTGAAAGACAGCACCAAGACCGGCGAATATACCAAGGCGAAAACCGTATTGCAACTGTCTGACAAGTACGCAAAATACGGCGATTACCACCAGCTTGTGCTCGACTCATTGGACATATATTTCAATGAAAGCAGGAAGAACAAGCGCAACAAACAAGCCATTGCCCTATGGTATGGAGCCATTGAAAAGATAAAATACTTCAACGTAAGCGTTACCGACCTGTCAACATATAAGACGAAAGTCCAGACCTATGACGATATTTATAACTTTGAATATACTTTTGAACCGCGCATCGACTGGAGTTTAGTGCCTGGCGATACCGTGATAGGCGGCATAAGGTGCAAGAAAGCGACATGCCGCTATGCCGGAAGGGACTACACCGCGTGGTACGCTGACAGCATACCGCTGCCCTACGGGCCGTACATCTTCAACGGACTGCCCGGCCTTGTAATCGACATACGCGACAAAAAGGACAACTGGGTGTTCACATACGCCGGTATGGAAAACGCCCATTCGTTCCGCGACATGTATCTTTATAAAAAGGATTTTTGGGGAAAATTGAGAAAGGTAAGCCGTGAAGAAGCACTTACTTCAAGCCGTAACGACATAGAAAACTTTGACAATCTTTTTATTGAAACGGCAAAAGTCAAGGTCTACAGGAATGGCAAATGGTTTACGCCTGAAGCCAACAACCCCCGCCGTCCGAGCAACATGCTTGAGCTGGAATGGTAAAACGCCTTGTTATATTATTGCTTTCCGCCCTGTTTCCGTGCGCATACGCCATGGCGCAAGGCGATAAAACGATGTTCACCGGAACTGTAACAAACGGCGAGGGGAAGGCCGTAGGCAACGTCACGTGCAAGCTGCTCGACGGCAAGGACTCGCTGCTGGCTTACGCGCTGACAAAGAGTGACGGCACGTACAGGCTTGAGTCCGTGCCCGAAGGGCGGCAGATAGAGTTCGCATTCCTCGGTTACGAGACGCTGCGCACGCCCCTGCAAGAGGGCAGGACGCGGTATGAAGCACGGCTGGAGCGCACCGCCGTGGAGCTTGAAAACGTCACCGTGACCGCCGACCCGATAACGCGGCGCAAGGATACGCTGCTATATAACGTGGACGCTTTCCGCCAGGAGCAAGACCGCAGCATAGAAGACGTGCTGAAGCGGATGCCCGGCATAGAGGTGAGCGACGACGGACAGATAAGCTATCAGGGCAAAGCCATAAACAAGGTGAACATCGAAGGGCTTGACCTTATGGGCGGACAATACAACCAAGCCACGCAAAACATGCCGGCGGAGGCCGTGGCCCAGGTGCAGATTATGGAACGCAACCAGCCCATAAAGGCCCTCGAAGGCCGCATGAACAACGACCGCGCCACGCTCAACCTGAAACTGAAGAAGGGCTACAAGGCGCGCCCCTTCGGCGAAGTGGAGGGCGGAATAGGCGGCAGTCCCACGGCATGGGACAACCACCTGACGGCCATCAACATAAACAAGAAGAACCAACTGCTGCTTACCGGGCGGATGAACAACAGCGGAATGAGCCTTGAAAGCCTTACGCGCAGCATGGACAACTACACCGGGATGTACGCCATGGAGCCGCTGCCACAGCCGTTCCTCTATTCGCCTACGGCGCAGACACCGCCCGTGTCGCGGCTGTATTACCTTAGGAACAAGTCATATTACGCCGGACTGAACTACCTGCACGCCTTCACCCAGGAACAAACGCTGCGCCTGAACGTGCTCTACTACCGCGACCACAGCCTTGATCGCGACAGCACTTTCAACCGATATACAACGGGAGAGGACACCGTCGCCATATTCGAGAACAACGACATACACGACAAACAGGAACTTCTTAAGGGCGCATTGCGCTATGAGCTGAACTCCAAAAGGCTGTACCTCACGGAAGAAGCGCAGGCCATGCTCGGCCTTGGCAACGCCCTGAACCGGGGCGGAAGCAACCTCGGCACACTGCAGGAGGGCGTAAGGCGCAGGCAGTATTACGTGCAGAACGTGCTCGAAGCCACCGTAAACACCAACACGCTGCTGTTCGACGTGTCGTCAATCGTCCGCTTTTACGGTTCACGTGAACGGCTCGGAGTAACCTTCGACGGCGGCAACGGCGACGCGGATTACGCCGTAAGGCTGCGCAACCTGTTCACGCGCAACCGCATAGGCACCAACTTCGGCCTCTTGGGAGGCAGCCTGAGCCTTGGCTATATCATGGAATACAAACGCAACTCGGCCAGCGGCGGCGGAGCGGAAGGCAAATGGCTGAGCAGTTATTGGCTGCATACCTTGGAGCCGCAATACGAACTCACCCTTCCCGGCGGCACGCTTACGCTCACCCTTCCGCTTGAATACATCTCGTATTCCAGCCCCCGGCGCGGCGTAAAAACACGCAAAGTGATGTTCTCGCCGATGCTCGACATCGACTACAGGCTCGGCACAATGGCGACAATCGACCTGAACATAGGCGTAAACCGCAACGCCGACACGCGGACGACACCCTTCGGCGACGCCATGGCCAACAACTACCGAACCGTAACCTTGGGCACTGACAGCATGTCGTTCAGCCGCACCGCCATGGCCGGAGCGCGCCTGTCGTGGCTCAACACGGCCACTATGCTGTCGTGGAACGTATACGTTGGCTGGCAGCAGGAGAAGGCCGACCGCCATTACAGCTACCTTTACGCAGGCGACATGACCGTGATTTTGCCCGTATGGCGTGACAACAGGCGCACGTCATGGAGCGCGGCGGCCAATGTGAAAAAGGTGTTCCGCAGCACAAGGCTCACCCTGAGGGGCACTTGCAGCTATTCATACAACAAGGCGTTGGCCTCGCAGAACGGCACGGAAGGCTACCTGCGGTACAGCGCGGCAAGCGTGCAGGCTGGCGCGTCGTGGGACAAGCTGAGCTGGATTGCGGCCGACCTCGCCTGCGCGGGCAACATTACGTGGAAACGCCGCGACGTTTTCTCGCCCTCGAACAACGTCCTGAAGAACGCATACTGCTCGCTGCGGCTCGACTTCATGCCGTCGGCCAAGCTCCGGATATACGCCGATGCAGCCGGGACAACCTGCGAGATAACCCACGGGCGTTACTCCACCGACTTCTTTGTAAACGCCGGAGCACGCATGGAAGTGATGAAAACGCTTGCTTTCACGCTTTCGGCCGTCAACCTGCTCAACCGCAAAAGCTACGGGACATCCGCCTACCGGGGCTCGAACTACAGCTATTTCAGCGTGCCGTTGAGGGGCAGGACGGTCATGTTCAGCGCAACGCTGAAGTTCTGATACGGCCGTCAAGCCAACAATAAAACAGCAAACAGAAAGACAGGCATTAGCCAGGCGCTTTGCAAAAGGTGGCCTTTCGCATTGTAAAAGGCCACCTTTTGCACGCCAAAAGAGCACCTTTTGCAAGGCAAAACACGGTCTTTTACAAAGCGGCATTCCTACCGTTGGAAATCAAGCATATACATACGCCAAAAACAAAAGTCCGCTTTCAGATTGTAACCTTCCGTAACCCCTCTGTTTGCGAGGTATGTTTTACAAAACGTAAGGAGCGGAGGCGATTTTTAGTTAAAAATCATTTCAAAGGGCGAAAGGCGCACAAAAAAAGGCGGCAAACGTTTTTCTGTTCGGAAAAATTCCTATTTTTGCAACCAAGAAGTCTAATGTCTACATGCCCCCGGAAGGGGACATGCAACCTAAAAAATCTGATTATGAAAAAGAAAATCCAATTCAGTCTCGTCTATCGCGACATGTGGCAGTCTTCAGGCAAGTTCCAGCCACTAAAAGACCAGCTCGAGCGCATCGCCCCGGCCATCATCGACATGGGGTGCTTCTCGCGCGTTGAGACCAACGGAGGCGCCTTCGAGCAGGTGAACCTGCTTGCCGGCGAAAACCCCAACGACGCGGTAAGGGCTTTCTGCAAGCCCTTCAACGAAGTGGGCATAAAGACACACATGCTCGACAGGGGACTGAACGCGCTGCGCATGTACCCCGTGCCCGACGACGTGCGCCGGCTGATGTACCGCGTGAAGCACGCACAGGGTGTCGACATACCGCGTATATTCTGCGGACTGAACGACGTGCGCAACATCATACCCAGCATAAAATGGGCGCTCGAGGCCGGCATGACGCCGCAGGCGACGCTCTGCATCACGACGTCGCCAATACACACGGTGGAATACTACAGCGGCATAGCCGACCAGCTGATTGAGGCCGGCGCTACCGAAATATGCCTCAAGGACATGGCCGGCATAGGCCAGCCCGCAATGCTCGGCAAGCTGACCAAGGCAATAAAGACGAAGCACCCCGACGTAATAATACAGTATCACGGCCACTCGGGACCGGGCCTCTCGATGGCGTCGATACTCGAAGTGTGCGAGAACGGCGGCGACGTTATCGACACGGCCATCGAGCCTTTGTCATGGGGAAAGGTGCATCCGGACATCATCTCCGTGCAGAGCATGCTGAAGAACGAGGGCTTCGAGGTGGCCGAAATCAACATGAACGCATACATGCGCGCAAGGACGCTGACGCAAGAGTTCATCGACGACTGGCTGGGCTACTTCATCAACCCGGGCAACAAGCTGATGAGTTCGCTGCTCTTGGGCTGCGGACTGCCTGGCGGAATGATGGGAAGCATGATGGCCGACCTGGCCGGAGTGCACCGCTCTATCAACTCGATACTGAAGGCCAAAGGGCAGCCCGAGCTGTCGACGGACGACCTTCTCGTAAAGCTTTTCGACGAAGTGGCTTACGTATGGCCGCGCGTAGGCTACCCGCCACTCGTGACACCGTTCTCGCAATACGTCAAGAACATAGCCCTGCTGAACCTGCTCACCATGGCGCAGGGCAAGGGACGCTTCGTGATGATGGACGACTCGATGTGGGGAATGATACTCGGGAAGAGCGGAAAGATACCCGGAGAGATAGACCCCGAACTCGTGGAGCTGGCAAAAAAGCAGGGACGCGAATTCACAGACGCCGACCCGCACACGCTCGTTTCCGACGCACTGGACGACTTCCGCAAGGAAATGGACGAGAACGGATGGGAATACGGACAGGACGACGAGGAGCTGTTCGAGCTCGCAATGCACCCGGAGCAGTACCGCGACTACAAGAGCGGAGCGGCGAAAAAACGCTTCCTGGCCGACCTGCAGAAGGCCAAGGACGCGAAACTGGGCGCTACGCTGAAGCCGGAAGACATCGCGGCGTTCAAGCATGCGAAGGCCGACGCGATAGTATCGCCGTGCAAGGGCCAGGTGTTCTTCGACTTCGAAGGCGGCAGCGAGTGCACCCCGTGCCTTGAGCCGTACATAGGCCAGCACTACAAGGAGGGCGAGACGTTCTGCTACATACATACTCCCTGGGGCGAGTTCGAGGCCATACCGGCGGCGCTCGGCGGCAAGCTGGTCGAGATTGCGGCCAAGCAAGGCTCGCGAGTGAACCGCGGCGACGTCATCGCCTACATCGAAAGGGACTGGATTAATGCGTAAACTAAAAGTAAAAAGGTAAAAAAGTAAAAAGGTAAAAATGTGGGAATGTGAAAAGAAAACATAGTCGCACTTTTTACCTTTTTACTTTTTTACCTTTTTACCCTTTCATAAATTATGGATTACCAATCAATAATCGACAAGTACTACAAGGGCAACGGCAAGCTGAAAGACATACTGCTGCGGCACAGCAAGGCCGTGGCCGAGAAGGCGCTGGCCATAGCCGACGCCCACCCGGAGCTGCATCTTGACCGCCGGTTCATCATCGAGGCGGCAATGGTTCACGACATCGGCATCATCAAGACCGACGCTCCCGACATACAGTGCTTCGGCGCGGAGCCGTACATACGCCACGGAGTGATGGGCGCGGAGATGATGAGGGCGGAGGGTTTTCCGCTCCACGCCCGGGTGTGCGAACGCCACACAGGCGCCGGGCTGTCGCTGAAGGAGATTGAGGAGCAGCACCTTCCGCTGCCGCACGAAGACCTGCTGCCCGAGACTTTGGAGGAGAAAGTAATCTGCTACGCCGACAAGTTCTTCTCGAAAACAAAGCTCGACCGCGAGAAAACGCTTGAGCAGGCCGAGCGCAGCGTGGCAAAACACGGCGAGGAAGGCCTGCGGCGGTTTAGAGAAATGGAAAAAATCTTTGAATGAAGGGTAGAGAAAAAGGTAAAAAGGTAAAAAAGTAGAAAGGTAAAAAAGTAGAAAGATAAAAAGGGTAAAACGCTGCAACTTGCAAATATTGCCAACATTTCACCTTTTTACTTTTTTACCTTTTTACCTTTCCACCTTTATCTTACTCTCACAACTTCGTACCGCCTGCTGCCCAGCCCTATTTTCTCGGCGTGAGCGAGGCACGACTTGTACTCGGTGTTGGGGTTGGCGTTGTCGAAGTGGTCGTGATGGTCGCAGAAGCCGGGGGCGGCCATGTGCTCTGTAAGCTGCGTGCCGGGCAGGGGCGCCTGCTTGAGACATGCGTCCACACAAGCCTGGTCGAGCGCCAAGGGGTCGGTCGAAGCGAACATGCCAAGGTCGGGAAGTATGGGCACGTCATTGCCCGAATGGCAGTCGCACAGCGGCGAAACGTCGCACACTATGGAGACATGGAACTGCGGACGGCCGGCCACTACGGCCTTGGTGTACTCCGCCATGCGGCAGTTAAGGTCCTTCACCGAAGCGTCGTTGGCGAACGATATGGCGTCGAAGTTGCAAGCCCCGATGCAGCGTCCGCAGCCTACGCAGTTGTCCTGGTTTATCGACATCTTCCTCTTTTCCGCGTCAAAAACAAGGCCGTTGTTGGCACATTCGGCCATGCAGCGGCGGCATCCGCGGCACGCCTCCTGGTCGATTACCGGCTTGCCGTTGCAGTGCTGCTCCTTCTTGCCTGCCCTTGAGCCGCAGCCCATGCCGATGTTCTTGATGGCTCCGCCAAAGCCAGCCATCTCGTGACCCTTGAAATGGGTGAGCGATATGAACACGTCGGCATCCATCACGGCGCGGCCTATCTTGGCCGCCCTGACATATTCGCCGCCCTCTACGGGCACTTCAATGTCGTCAGTGCCCTTGAGGCCGTCGCCAATGATTACGGGGCAGCCCACGGTAAGCGGCGTAAAGCCGTTCTCCCATGCGCAGTAAAGATGCTCTATGGCGTTCTTGCGGCTGCCGGGATAAAGCGTGTTGCAGTCGGTGAGGAACGGCTTTCCGCCCAGCTGCTTCACCACGTCAACCACGGCGCTGGCGTAGTTTGGCCGCAGGAAACTCATGTTGCCCAGCTCGCCGAAGTGCATCTTTATGGCGACAAACTTGCCGTCCATGTCTATTTTGTCAATGCCGGCGGCCTTGATAAGCCTTTTCAGCTTGTCGGCGCGTCCCTCGTCGGGGCGGCAGCGGAAGTCGGTGAAATACACCTTCGATGTAGTTTGCGTTTCGTTCATAGTCATATTGCTTGTTCGTTATGTCTTTGTATCACAGTGGGCGCAATGCCTTTCAGCGTGCGAAGTTAGTCATTTTTCCCGACATTCACCCCTACCCAGCCACGATATTGCCATTCTTTTACTGACGGATGCTGTGCAGCCGCATTGCGAAAGGCTGCCTTTTACACGCCAAAAGGCCGTCAACCGCACGCCAAAAGGCCACCTTTTGCAAGGTAAAAGGCGGCATATTGGAAACGCGCTGACTGCCAGACTGTTACCTGACAGGCCGGAATGGCTGCAAGAAAGGACGCCTGACATGCCACGGCACACGGCCTGACGGCCCTGCGAGGAACGTCAAGCACCGCCTCCCCGGCATCAGCCAAAAAGTTAAAATAACAAGAAAAAAATGCCTGATGGCATATAATTAGGTTTTAATTCCGTAAATTTGCACCCTGCATTTGCAATGAGAACTAAAACCGTCATATTCATACTGCTGTCTGCTTTCATATTCGTGATGGCAGAACCTACCATGCCTTTTTTCCACAATGGCGGCAAAGACGGCGGCGGAACGGACTCGACGGCCGTAAGCGACACTGCCGTCCGCACCATCGTGGACACGCTTGCCGCAGGCGACACGCTGCATGGCGACACGGCACAGCTCTCCGACGAGCCTGACACTACCAAGATGGACTCGCTCACCTTGGCCATATACAAGCACAACAAGCACGTTGACGACTCCATAAGGCTTGACAGCATAAACCGCAGGAAGTCGAACAGCCTCGAGGCTCCGGTCGACTTCTCATCGGAAGACTCGCTCGTTTACGACGCAACCTTGAAGCGCGCCTACCTCTACGGAAGCTCCAACGTGAAGTATCAGAACATGGACTTGCAGAGCGACCGCATATACATGAGCCTCGACAGCAACCTGGTTCACGCCACGGGAACTGCCGACACTACCGGCGAAGTAATAGGCAAGCCGGTGTTCGTGATGGGACAGGACACTTATGAGAGCGACACGATGTCGTTCAACTTCAAGACGAAAAAAGGCTTCATAAACAGCGTCTACACGGCACAGCAGGACGGATTCCTGTCGAGCGAGCAGTCAAAGCGCGACTCGAGCGGCGTGCTCTACCTCCAACACGGCCGCTACACCACCTGCGACCGTGAGCACCCCGACTTCTACATAGCCCTCTCACGCGCCAAGGTACGCCCCGGCAAGGATGTCGTCTTCGGCCCGGCCTACCTCGTAGTGGCCGACGTCCCCCTGCCGCTGGCAATCCCCTACGGCTTCTTCCCGTTCACAAAAAGCTATTCGAGCGGCTTCATCATGCCTACATACGGCGACGAAAGCTCGCGCGGATTCTACCTGCGCGACGGCGGTTACTACTTCGCCGTGAGCGACAAATGGGACTTGAAGCTGCTCGGCGAGATATACACCAAAGGCTCGTGGGGAGTCAGCGTGGCGTCGAACTACCGCAAGAGATACAAGTACAGCGGCAGCTTCCTCTTCAGTTACCAGAACACCAAGAGCGGCGACAAGGGCATGCCCGACTACAGCGAGCAGACAAGCTTCAAGCTGCAATGGAGCCACCGCCAGGACGCAAAGGCCAACCCGTACACCAGCCTGTCGGCAAGCGTCAACTTCGCGTCGACCTCATACGAGCGCAACAACCTCTCCAGCATGTACAATCCGCAAAGCTACACACAGAGCCTGCGCACCTCAAGCGTAAGCTGGAGCAGCACCTTCTCAAGCATAGGCATGACGCTCAGCGGTACGGCCAACCTCAGCCAGAACATGCTCGACTCCACCGTTAGCCTCACCTTGCCGAGCCTCAACATCTCGGTAAGCCGCTTCTACCCCTTCAAGCGCAAACACGCGGTGGGCAAGGAACGATGGTACGAAAAGATTTCGATGAGCTACACCGGACAGTTTGACAACTCGATAGACACAAAGGAAAGCCAGCTGTTCAAGTCGAACCTCATCAAGGACTGGGAAAACGGCTTCAGACACAACATACCGATACAGGCCAACTTCACCCTGTTCAACTACATAAACATCAACCCTTCGTTCAACTTCACCGACCGAATGTACACCAACAAGGTGATGCAATCATGGGACGCAGATGCCCAGGCAGTAGCGCGTGACACCATTTACGGCTTCTACAACGTGTACGACTGGAACATGAGCGTGAGCGCTTCGACAAAACTCTACGGCTTCTGGACGCCTTCACGCAAGATATTCGGCGACAAAATACAGGCAATACGCCACGTGGTCACGCCGCAAATATCGTTCAACTACGCTCCCGACAACGGCTCGCGATACTATGAGACCTACCAGAGGACGAACTCTGACGGCAGCGTGGAACTGGTTGAATACTCTCCTTTCGCCAACAGCATGTACGGAGTTCCGTCAAGGGGAAAGACGGGAAGCCTCACGTTCGACCTGTCGAACAACATCGAGATGAAGATAAAGTCTGACAAAGACTCAACCGGTTTCAAGAAGATTAGCATCATCGACGAGCTTGGCTTCAACATGGGCTACAACCTTGCGGCCAAGGAACGCCCGTGGAGCGACCTTACCGTGAGGCTGCGCCTGAAGTGGTGGAAGAACTATACGTTCAACATGAACGCCGTGTTCGCCACATACGCATACGAGCTTGACGAGAACGGCAACCCTTACGTGGGCACACACACCGAGTACAGCAAGGGCCGTTTCGGCCGCTTCCAGGGCATGTCGCAGAACATATCGTTCACACTTACGCCTGAGAAAATAAAGAAATGGTTTGGCGGAGGAGACGACGAGGAGGACAACACCGATGAAGAGACCGACGAAGAGGACAACACCGACATAGAGTCGAACGTTGACGACGACCTCGTGCGTGGCCAGCGCGGCGCCAAAAAGGAAAACGCCGGCAAGGCCGAAACCGACGAGGACGGCTACATGAAGTTCTCCATGCCATGGTCGCTGACCTTCGGTTACGGTATATCCATGCGCGAAAGCACAGACCGTTCGAAGTTCAACAAAAAGACCATGCGCTACCCCTACGAGTTCACACAGACGCTGAACTTCAGCGGAAACATACGCATCAGCGACGGGTGGAACATCAGTTTCTCGTCAGGTTACGACTTCCAAAACCACGAGATATCCATGACTACCGCGTCGCTCCAGCGCGACTTGCACTGCTTCAACATGAGTTGCTCGGTGGTACTTGCGCCATACACGTCGTACAACTTCTCGTTCCGATGCAACGCATCGACACTTACCGACGCGCTGAAATATGACAAGCGCAGCGGTTTCAGCAACGCCGTGCAGTGGTATTGACGTTTCATTGCAGCACGAAACGCACCCATTCCGTAACCCATTGATTACCAACGGCATAGCCATTCACAAGATTATTCCGTACAAAAGGCCACCTTTCATAAAACCAGTTGCCGGCACACGGGAAACCGCCGCGCGCCGGCGGCTTAATTCTCGGCGTTAAAACGCATGATGTCATCTTCCTCGCCGACAAGCCATACGATGTCACCGGCCATGAGGACACGCGCCGGACTGACAGGCGAAAGGTTCTCCCTGCCCTCCTCTATGCCAACCACCATGCAGTTGAACTTGTCCCTTATCCTGCTCTCCTTCATCGTCTTGCCTGCAAAAGCGCCGGCCTCGCTGATGACAACCTGCCGCAGTTTCATCTCACGTTTCTCAATGTCGGGGTCCTTCTGGCGCACATCCTTTACCAACGCGGAGCCGAAAGCGGTCAGCTGTTCGTCGCTGCCGATGGCCTGAATCCTGTCACACGGGAATATGACAAAGTCGCCGTTGGGGATGTTTATGCGCTGTATGCCGCGCAGTACGCTGCTGACATGCACCCCGTATCTGCTCCCGAGGGCAAGCTCGCGCAGCGACCTGCCTGCCCAGACGGAGTCTTCGGGCACTTCAAAGTCGGCTATGTGGATGTCACGGTCAAGCAGCCTGCCCTCGTAAAGGGGACGTTTGCGCCCCATGACCTCGGCTGCAATCTCGCGCGAACGCAAGTTTTGCAGGAACATCCGCTCCATCTTTATGCTGCGCCTCTTGAGCGAACGCGACACCACCATCAGCATGACGGCGGCCAGGGCGATGCTTATCAGCAGCGCGTTGGCGAACGGCATGAGGTAATTGCAGATGTAAAAGACAAACGCCGTGGCAACGGCAAGGCGGACAAGTATGGTGAACACCAGCGGAAAACGGTTGTAGACGCTCTCTCCCCACAGAGCCTTGAACTCCTCGCTGTGGTTCTTCTTCATCACAATCGCACGCAGGAAAGGCGCAATCAACAGCAAGGTGGCAAGCCCGCACACGGCGTTCGCCCACCAATGCGGCAGCACATGGCGTATGAAAGGCAGGAAGAACGTGAACATCAGGGCTATCGCCGCGCCCGAAAGTATTGAATATATCACTGTTACGCGCGCCATCTGCACGAGCAACCGTTTCCACTTGTTACCCGTATTGGCCGGACGGCGGCTCAACGTTATGCTGTTCAAGGCCGCAATCCACCGTCCGGGCAGCCGCCGTTCGAACATTCCGTAACACGGAGTGGCGGCCCGTATCATATAAGGAGTAAGGAAAGTGGTTATTACCGAGACAGCGACCACTACGGGATAAAGGAACTCGCCTATGACGCCGAGCGACAATCCGAGCGACGCTATGATGAAAGAGAACTCGCCGATTTGCGCCATCGAGAAGCCGCATTGCATCGCGGGCTTCAGCGACTGGCCGCTCAACATGAAGCTTAACGTGCCGAACACGGCCTGCCCTACAAGTATGGTAAGCACGAGAATGGCTATTGGCACGGCGTATTCGACAAGGATTTCCGGGTCGACAAGCATGCCTACGGACACGAAGAACACCGCTCCGAAGAGGTTTTTCACAGGCTCAACGAGCTTTATTATCCTGTCGGCCTCAACCGTTTCGGCCAAAATCGACCCCATGACAAACGCCCCGAAAGCACTGCTGAAACCTACTTTCGTCGACAGGACGGCCATCGCACAGCACAAGCCCAACGACACAATGAGCAGCGTCTCGTTGTTGATGAGCTTGCGCATGGAGCGCAACATCCACGGTATAAGGAATATTCCCACGACGAACCAAAGCACCAGGAAGAAGCCGATTTTAGCCACACTGCCGAGCATCTCGCCCCCGTCCGGATTGCCGCCGATGGCCAAAGCCGACAGCATAACCATCAACACGATGGCCAGGATGTCTTCAAGTATGAGCACGCTCATAACCAATCCGGCGAAGCGTTGCTGCCGTAAGCCGAGGTCATCGAACGCCTTATATATTATGGTAGTAGAACTCATGGCGAGCATTCCGCCAAGGAATATGCAGTCCATGCGGCTCCATCCGAAGGCGTGTCCTGCCAATATGCCGAGCATCATCATGCAGAACACCACGCTGCACGTGGCGATTATCGGCGAAATGCCCATCTTCAGGATTTTCTTGAACGAGAAGTCAAGCCCCAAAGAGAAAAGAAGGAACATCACGCCGATGTCGCCCCATGTGCCGATATCGGCCTTGTCAACCACCGACATGGTATAAGGCATGTGCGGACTGACAAGGAAGCCGGCCACGATATAGCCCAACACAAGCGGCTGCTTGAGCTTCTTGAACACTATTGTGACAACGCCCGCAACGACAAGTATCAGCGCAAGGTCTTTTACAAGATAAGGAAGTTCGCTCATTATTCAGTTGACAAGTTTACAAGTAACAAGCAGACAAGGTGATTACCATTATTAAGAAAACGAGTGACGAGCATTTAATACAACTTGTCTGCTCGTCACTCGTCTACTTGTCTGCTGCAAATTAATCATTATATCCAGCCGTAATCTCGCAGATTTTCACTATAACCTGCATGGCTTTCTCCATCACCTGTACGGAGACAAACTCGTAAGGGCCGTGGAAGTTGACGCCTCCGGCGAAGATGTTGGGGCACGGCAGTCCCTTGAACGACAGCTGCGCGCCGTCAGTTCCGCCGCGTATCGGCTCCACCTTGGGTGCTACGCCGCAGTCCTGCATGGCCTTCAGCACGATGTCTATTACGTGCATGTTGGGGTCAATCTTCTCCTTCATGTTGTAATACTGGTCCTTCACGTCGGCCACAACATTGCCTTCGCCGTACTTTTCGTTCATTTTCCTCACGCATTCGGCTATGAACGCCTTTCTGTCTTCAAACTTCTCGCGATCATGGTCACGTATGATGTACGACAGCTTGGCCTGCTCGATGTTCGACTCGATGCCCAACAGATGGTAGAAGCCCTCGTAACCTTCGGTTGTCTCGGGCGTTTCGTCGTCCGGAAGCATGGCCGCAAACTCCGCCGCCAGCCTGTTGGCGTTAACCATCTTGCCTTTGGCGTAACCCGGATGCACGCTCACTCCCTTTATGGTTACTTTCGCGGAGGCGGCATTGAAGTTCTCGAACTCAAGGTCGCCCAGGTCTCCGCCGTCCATAGTGTACGCCCATTCGCAGCCGAACTTCTCTACGTCGAAGTGGTGGGCGCCCATTCCTATCTCCTCGTCGGGGTTGAAACCCATGCGTATGTCGCCGTGCTTTATCTCGTCATGGTCGCGCAGCCAGCACATGGCCTGCACTATTTCTGCTATTCCGGCCTTGTCGTCGGCGCCGAGAAGGGTGTGCCCGTCGGTCACGATTATGTCCTCTCCCTTGTGCGCAAGCAGTTCGGGGAACTTCTTTGTAGACGACACTATGCCCGGCGAAAGCTCTATGTCCTGCCCGTCATAGTTGCGGATTATGCGCGGCTTCACGTCCTTTCCGCTGCAGTCGGGCGACGTGTCATAGTGGCTGATGAAGCCGATGGTGGGCACGTCTTTCTTCATGTTCGACTTCAGCGTGGCGTAGACGTAGCCCATGTCGTCCATCTCCACGTCGTCAAAGCCCTCGTCTTTCAGCTCGTCGCGCAGGTATTTGGCGAATACAAGCTGCTTCGCCGTGCTCGGCACGGAGTCGCTTTCCTCTGCCGACTGAGTGTCGAAACTCACATACTTCAAAAATCTTTCAACAATATCCATAACGTTATAAGTGTTTTTATTTATGCAATTAGAGCATGGCAACTGCCATCGGAAGGCAAAGATACGGATTTTATTTCATTCTATGCGCCTTGAGCGCCATGATTTTAAGCGCAAGATTAAAAACTTCTTAAATTGAGAATGGAGAGTTTGGAAATTGAGAATGGAGAGTTGAGAATGGAGAATTATGATTACCTTCGAGGTCGCCTGTTAGCAAAGGTAATCATAATTCTCCATTCTCAACTCTCCATTCTCAATTTAAAACACGGCATATTGCAATGCAAAAGGCCGTGTTTTACACGCTAAAAGGCCACCTTTTGCAGCCTAAAAGGTGGCATATTGCAAACGCATTGACAGTCAGGCGGTTACACGACGATGCCGACCTGCATCCCAACAGACCCGTTTTGTAACAATATTTTATTAGAATTTTAACATCGGCAGAAGCCCCGGTCTTGCAGAATAAGCGTATTTTTGCAAAAGCGGAAGCGTCAGTTCCGCCGTCAACCGGAAACAAACCTGCATCATGGCAATAAAAACCACAAAGAAGAGAAACAAGGAAACACACTACGTTGAGCGCGACGTAAGTTGGATGTACTTCAACCACCGCATAATGCAAGAGGCGCGCAAGGAGAACATACCGTTGCTTGAGCGGCTGTCGTTCCTCGGCATTTATTCCAACAACCTCGACGAGTTCTTCCGCGTGCGCATGGCGTCGCTCAACCGCCTGCTTGAGTCCGACAACAAGGAAATACGCAAGCAGCACGACAACATACGCAAAACCATCAAGACAATAAACAAGCTCAACTCACAGTTCGTCCATGAATACGCCGACGCTATCGACGAAGTGTTCAAGGCACTGGAGGAGCACAACATACGACTTCTTGACGAAACGCAGCTCAACGAAGAGCAGCAGGCATTCCTCAAGAGTTTCTACCACGAGCGGCTGAACGGCTACACAAACCCCATCTGGTTTTCCGAAATCGACGAAATCGGCCAGCTTGAGGACAACCGCATCTATCTCCTGATAAAGAAGACTGAGCCTGCCGACGGCCTGCACCTGCCAAAGAGCAGCCTGGCGATAATCAAGGTGCCCGACAGGGAGCACGGACGCTTCGTCAAAGTGCCTTCGTCTGACGGCTTTGACAACATCATGTATCTTGACGACGTTGTGCGCTACTGCCTCCCATTGATATTCATCGGCTTCAAGCCGAGCACCTTCGAGGCTTATTCCTTCAAGTTCACGAAGGACGCCGAGATGGAGATGGAGAACGACTTTGAGTACGGCGTGCTGCAAAAAGTAGCCAAGGGCGTAAGCAGCAGGCGGCGCGGCGAACCGGTGCGCCTAATCTACGACAGGCGCATGCCAAAGGACATGAAAAAGAAACTCATGTCGAAGCTCGACGTGAGTAAGCTCGATGCATCGCTCGCCAGCAGCCGCTACCAGAACCACAAAGACCTTATGGGCTTCCCCGACTGCGGACACAACGAGCTGAAATATCCCAAGTGGAAGCCTATACTGAAACCCGAGTTCCTGTCGCAGGAGAGCATCCTCGACCAGATACGCCGCAAGGACCTGTTCATACACGTGCCTTACCACTCGTTCGACGGCTACATCCGCGTGCTGCGCGAGGCCGCGTTGAAGCCTGAAGTGAAGTCAATCAAGACCACCTTGTACCGTCTTGCCAAAGACTCGAAGGTTGTCAAGGCGCTCATCTGCGCCGCGCGCAACGGCAAGAAGGTGACAGCCGTGGTGGAACTGCTGGCGCGCTTCGACGAGGAGAGCAACATAAAATGGAGCAAGCGCATGCAGGAAGAGGGCATAAACGTAATCTTCGGCGTGGAGGGACTTAAGATTCACTCCAAGCTTCTGTACATAGAGTCGAAGCAGGGCAACATAGCCTGCATAGGCACGGGCAACTTCCACGAGGGCAACGCCAAGACTTATACCGACTACCTGATGATGACCGCGAGGAAAAACATCGTGCAGGAGGTGAGAAAGGTGTTCGACTTCATCGACCGCCCCTTCTCCCAAGTGCGCTTCAAGGAGCTTATGGTGTCGCCAAACTCAATGAAGAACCGCATACTCTCGCTCATCAACAACGAGATAAAGAACGCCCGCGCGGGCCGCGAGGCGTGGATAAAGATAAAGATAAACCACATCACCGAGATGGACGTTGTCAACAAGCTGTATGCCGCTTCAGCCGCCGGCGTGAAGATTGGCATCGTGCTCCGCGGCAACAGCTCGCTCGTGACGGGCGTGCCCGGCGTGAGCGACAACATCAAGGCTGTTGGCATAATAGACCGCTATCTGGAACATTCGCGCATACTAATCTTCTGCAACGGAGGCGCGCCGAAGTACTACATCGGCAGTGCCGACTGGATGCCGCGCAACCTGTTGAACCGCATCGAGGTGATGACTCCCGTCTACGATGCCGACATGCAGCGCGACCTTATGCGCACGGTTGACTTCGGACTGCGCGACACCACCAACGGACGGATAGTTGACGGCACCGGCCTGAACACCATACAGCCAGTAGAGGGCGACCGGCCTTTCCGCTCGCAGGAGGAGCTTTACACAGCTTACGAGGCCGAAACGAAAACCGCAAGCACGGCGGCCGAATAGCAGCCGCTATGCAAAAGGCCATGTTTTGCAATACAAAAGACGGCCTTTCGCAGCGTAAAAGGCCACCTTTCGCAAAGCCGTCCGCAACGCGCTGGAAATCAGCAAGATAACAAATTGAAAGTAAACAACGGAGCAACAGAAGGAGAAAAGGACTGAAACGGAAGCATTACTACTTACTCCTCATCTCCTTACTCCTTCCCTCCTAAAAAACAAAAATCATGAGATTAGCAGCAATAGACATAGGTTCAAACGGAGCGCGACTGCTCATCAAGAACTTCAGGACAGCCCAGGACGGCAGCCAACAGATTTCGCGCGTGATGTACATGCGCGTGCCCCTGCGTTTGGGTTCCGACGTGTTCACACTCGGAAAAATATCAAAGGAGCGCACGCTCATGATGAAGCACATGCTAAAGGCGTTCCGCCAGCTGATGAAACTAAACCAGGTTGACGATTACCGCGCCTGCGCCACATCGGCCATGCGCGACGCCGAAAACGGCAAGAAGGTGCTCAAGAAACTGCACGAGGACACCGGCATAGGCCTTGAGATAATCAACGGTCGAGAGGAAGCGCGCCTGCTGTGCAACAACATAGTGGAAAACATCGGCAGCGCGAAAGGCAACTACGCCTACATCGACGTGGGCGGAGGCAGCACGGAAATATCACTGCTGCACGACGGGGTGCTGACCCACAGCCACTCTTACAACATAGGCACGCTAAGGATGCTCGGAGGCATGGTGTCGAAAGAGTCAATACGCCAGATGCGCGACGACCTTGCACGCTTCGCCAAGGAAATGCCTGACATCCGCATAATCGGTTCCGGCGGCAACATCAACAAGCTGTTCAAGCTCACCAACTCCGACAAGGCTACGCGCACGGTGGCCGTAAGCGAAATCAAAGCCGTCTACGACAAGCTTAAAGTGTTGAGCGTCGAGGAGCGCATAGAGCAATACGGACTGAAGGTTGACCGCGCCGACGTCATCATTCCGGCGTCTGAAATCTTCATGCTCGCCGCCGAAGCCTTAGGATGCGACAGCATACAAGTGCCCAACATCAGCTTGGCCGACAGCATAATCGACGGACTTTACAGGACGAAGTACGCCGCATCGGACATGTAAATACCCACCCCAACCCAACCTGAGACCCACCCCAACCCTCCCGAAGGGAGGGAGCTTGGCATGCTTTTGCTGATTGTTAGGGGTTATTCGGCCCATTAGTCCTATCAGTCCCATCGGCCTTATCAGCCCTATTGTCAGACAGCCGATTAACTGCCTGACAATCAGAGGCTTGCCAATATGCCGTCTTTTAGCTTGCAAAAGGTCATCTTTTAGAGGCTAAAAGACGGCCTTTTGCATTGTAATTCACGGCCTTTTGCAAAGCCAATGGCAACTAACCGAAAATAAAGCAGCCTCCTTTTGTTTAACAATTGTTAAGCATTGTCACATTTTAACGCCTTAAAACGTATAAAAATATGTAAACGTTCTATCTTTGCAATGGCATTAATTGCAAAAAAGGTTAATACATTTATAAAACATAACACAACCATATAACAGGCAAAATGATGAAAAACAAACTATTGACAACACTTGCCGCCATTACATTTTGCGCCACGGCAGCCGCTCAAACCGACTCGCTGGCCGTTGACACGACACTCACTCTCGGCGAGGTTACAGTAAACGGGATGCGCACTATACAGAAAGTTGACCGCACACTGTTCCTCCCCACAAAGAAGATGGCACGCTCGTCGGCCAACGGCTACGACCTGCTCAAGCTGATGATGCTGCCCGGAATTAAGGTTGACCCTGCGCAACAGACCATCTCCTCGCTGCGCGGCGGAGGCGTGCAGGTGCGCATCAACGACGTGAAAGCCGGCACACAGGACATCCTCGCGCTGCAACCCGACGAGGTAGTCCGCGTGGAATACATCGACAATCCCGGTGTGCGCTACTCCGACACGTCACTCGACGCTGTGATAAACTACATCGTCAAGCGACGGTATTCAGGCTACGTGGGCGGCGTGCAAACAATGCAGGCGTTCACGACAGGCTTCAACAACAGCAACGCTTACTTCAAGTTCAACCACAAGAAGTCTGAGTTCAGCTTCAACTACAACTTCAGTTACCGCGACTACGACAAGCGGCGGTATGACGAGACGGCCGACTATTACTTCCCGGACGGCACGACGCGCCACCGCGAATACCGCGGATACAACAGCCCTTTCATGTATAACACGCACGACTTCCAGCTGGGTTACAACCTTGCCGAACCGGACAAGTACACCTTCAACGCGCGTTTCAATATGAACATAAGCAACAATCCCTACCGCGGAACCAACCAGCTGGCCGTAGAGACGGGACAGCCTGACCTGTACCAGTACAACAAGGCGGCGTCAAGCAGCTACAGCCCGGCACTCGACTTGTACTTTTCCGCCAACCTGCCGCACAAGCAAAGCATCGCCGCAAACGTCGTAGGCACATACATACACACCGACTATGACTACCTGATGCGCCAGTACCTGTTCGACCAGTCGCCGTCACAGTCGATGCAGGCAGCCCCCGTAAACGACTACAGTTACTCCACTTTGGGCAAAAAATACTCGCTGATTGCAGAGGCGATATATGCCAAAGAGTTCAAGAAAGCCACCCTCTCGGCCGGCGGCGAGTTCTCAATCAGCCGCACGGACAACGACTATACCGGCGCGGTTAACACCGACGCGCTGCTCAACTCGAACAACCTTTACCTCTTTGCGCAGCTCCAAGGCAAGCTCGCCTGGCTCAACTACACCGTAGGTGTGGGTGCAAACAGGGCGTCGATACACCAGGGCGACATCGGATTTGAGAAGTGGACGTTCCGCCCGAGGCTGTCATTCCAGACCTCGGCAATCAAAAACGTTTCACTAAGTCTTACGGGACAAATGTACCAAGGCACGCCTTCGCTCTCACAGCTTAGCGATGTGCGCCAGCAGAGCAGCGACCTCATGGCCGGCGACGGCAACGTAAACCTGAAGCCGTATTCCTCTTACTCCACTTACTTCGTCTTTACATGGAACCTGCCTGCGTTCAGTTGGTGGGTCAACGGAGGATTGGCTTACGCGCCTGACGTCATCATGTCGAGCTACATTCCAGAACAGCAAGCCGACGGGACATACCTTGTTGTATCACGGCCGTACAACCAACGGTCGATGATTCAGAAATGGGCGCGCACGAATTTCACGCTGCACGCGATAAAAGACGTGCTCGACTTCAGCCTGTACGGTGCTTTCCAGCGTTATGACAGCCGCGGACTTACTTACCGGCATACGTTCAACAGCTGGCGGTATGGCTTCGAAGCAAGCCTCATGTTGGGAAACTGGACGGTGATGGCGGACTTCTACAACACGCCGAAAAGCTACTACGGAGAGAGCATGAGCGGAGGAGAGAACTCGTCGGACCTGCGCGTAAACTACAGGTGGAAAGACTTGCGTGTGGGTCTCGGAGCGATACTCGTAGGCTATCCGCATGGCTACGAATACCCGGGACACACCGACAGCCGCTACTACAAGTCGCATTACAAGACGTGGATTGAGGACAACGGCAACATGGTTTACATCACCTTGTCATACAACTTCAGCCACGGACGCAAGTATCAGACCGAACAACGCAGGCTGAACAACGCCGACTACGACAGCGGAATAAGATAACTTAATTGAGAATTGAGAGTTGAGGATGGAGAATTATGATTACCTTTATTTATTAGAGCAGTGCCATTGGAAGCGCAACAACTATATAAGGTAATCATAATTCTCCATCCTCAACTCTCAATTCTCAATTCGCGTAATGCGTCAAAATGTCTTGCCCATAAGACAATTTGGCGCATTACGCGCAGTGGTACGTTACTTGCAATACGTTTGGTGAAGGCGGAAAGCAACGCTTGAAGCCGCAAACAATAATGAAACTCAAAACATTTAATGAATAGGAGACAATTATTATGACACCAGTTAATCGTAAAAACAGTTGGTTACCGGACGTATTCAACGATTTCTTTGACACTGACTTCATGCCCCGTACAAACGCTACGGCACCGGCAATAAACGTGAAGGAAAGCGCGGTTGACTATGAAGTGGAGGTTGCAGCACCGGGAATGACGAAGGAAGACTTCAACGTTCACCTCAACCAGGAGGGCGACCTGCACATCAAGATGGAAAGCAAGAAAGAACACAACGAGGACAACAAGAAAGCGCATTACCTGCGCCGTGAGTTCGCCTACTCAAAGTTCGAGCAGACACTGATACTCCCCGACGACGTTGACCGCAACAACATATCGGCCAAAGTGGCTGACGGCGTGCTTACAGTGACGCTGCCCAAGCTCAAGAAAGAGGAGCAGAACGTTGTCAGGCAGATAACGGTAGGATAATTTTTCTTTAGGAGTTAAGGAGTTAAAGAAGTTAAGGAGTTAAGACAAATGCCTTGTTGGTATAATCGAAATGCCACAACCAAGCTAATGTCTTAACTCCTTAACTTCTTTAACTCCTTAACTCCTAAATAGAAAAGCGTCAAAAACCATATACCTCCTTAAGCTTCTCGCCGAGGGCTTCGCCGCGCAAATCAGAGGCGACAATCTTGCCTTCGCCGTCGAGGAGGATGTTGGCCGGTATCGAGTTGATGCCGTACACGGGAGCGGCGGCGCACTTCCAGCCCTTCAGGTCGCTGATGTTCGGCCACTCCATGCCTATCTGTTTGATTGCGGCTTTCCACGCTTCGGCCTTGCTGTCAAACGAAACGCCTACAACCTCGAAGCCTTTTCCGTGGTATTTCTTATAGTTCGCCACAACGTTGGGCATCTCCTGACGGCATGGGCCGCACCAGCTTGCCCAGAAATCAACCAGCACATAGTTGCCTTTTCCGCACCAGTCGCTAAGCTTCCGGGGCTGTCCCTCTGTGTCGTTCATCGACAAGTCGGTGAACATCTTGCCGGGCATGCGCTTCTCAAGAGCCGCAAGCTGCGCCTTTACACGCGCCATTGCAGGATGGTTGTAGTAAGGAGCAGTCTCGGGCATAAGCGCCTTCAGCTCGTCGTAGTCAAGCATATAATACAACTGGCTGAGGAAAAACACAGGTATAAGGTTGTCCTGATTGGCCTTCACTATGTCCAGTTGCTTTGTCACAGCCTCATTCTGAAGCTGCTCGCACTTTGCCATAAAGCTCTCGGCCTTGGCCTTTCCGGCAGCCGTAGTGTCGGAAGCTGCAGCGCGGTATTCCATCACCGCCGCATTAAGCTGTTCGGTGTAGACGGACAGTTCGTTATCGTAAGCGTACATCTTCTTGTTCAGTTCCGAACCCGAAAACGTCTTGGCTACGGTGTTGAGGTCAACAGGCGTACCGTCGTTGAACACCGGCAGATAATAATTCCCTGTGATGACGAGCATTATTTCGTCCTTCGGCAGCGTGCCGTCGAGCGTGAATTTTCCGCCCGTTACGGCAGCGCTGTCAACAGGCTGGCGCGCGTTCATCACTCCGAGATACACCGTCTTAACATCCGCCGGGACCGTGCCCGTAATTTTGTAAGCCGTGTCTTGCGCATTGACCGAGAGGCATCCGAGCGCAAGGGCGGCAACAGCTAAAATCTTTTTCATTACAGTTTCTGTTTTCTTTGTTTAATGATTACAAAGGTATTACTAAATGCCGACAAGGCAAACAAAAACCGCCAAAATATCGACTTGTTGACGTTTTTTATGCAAAGCGCAACCGGCTGTTTTGCAAGAGGTGGCCTTTTAGCCTGCAAAAGGGCATCTTTCAGAAGCCAAAAGGCCACCTTTCGCAACGTAAAAGACGGCCTTTTGGAAAATAAAGGATTAACAGCGGAAAATGATAAATTATTCTTCGGCAAAGCTGGCGCTGGCGGGAGGTTTTACGGCATGCGGCAAACAG
This sequence comes from uncultured Prevotella sp., assembly GCA_900551055.1. Lineage (GTDB taxonomy): Bacteria > Bacteroidota > Bacteroidia > Bacteroidales > Bacteroidaceae > Prevotella. Next base: position 181,803 of record URUK01000002.1, read on the forward strand.
CCAGGCAATAATTCCCGCTTTTTGCCGCAAACGTTCGTTTGTTAGGCGGAAAATTAGTAAGTTTGCATACATGAACAGCGATTTGACACGCACCACGGAGTGGTGTGAAAACATAATAATAGCCGACGCCGACCATATAGACAAGGTGGCGTTCGACCTTATAGTGAACTTCGAACGCATGCTGATGCGCCGCATCCCACAGGCCGACATGGCACGGTGGATTGACTGCGTGGCCTTGGACGGCGGCGTGCGTGAGGGCGACAACCACACGCAGGTGGTGCTAATCCACGACAAGGCGCATGCCCGGATGGACAACTTCGCGCCGTCAGTCCACGCCTCTGAACTTGACGGCAAGGCGTTCAGCGACAACCTCGGAGAGTTCACAATCAGCTCCCTTTCAGTAGAGGACATGGTTGGCAAGGACGACCTTTTATGCGAAGTGCTTGCCGAAGCGTGCCGCCGCAAGGAGGTGAAGCGCATCATGGTTGTGCCCGGCGAAGGCGAGGCGTATGACGCCGTACGCCATGCGCTGCGCCGCGCAGACGACGACAAGCGCATAACCGTGTTCGCCATGCAGCCCATGCCGGGCGGAAATTTCCGTCAGGAGATACTCGGCTACTCGCTGATGAGCGCACTCGGAATAAGAGCGGAGGAATTGGAGGAAAGGTAAAAAGGTAAAAAAGTAAAAAGGTAAAGAAAGGTGAAAGGGTGAAAAATTGAAAAGATGAAGAACGGTTTGACATCCAACAGCGTCTTGCATTCCGTCCCATCCGTCCCATAACTCCCAGTTCTCCCCGTCCTCCCGACCCGGAAAAAGAAAACAAACAACAAACAATAAAATTACAACAATGGGAAAAGTATTGATGATTGGCGCAGGTGGCGTTGCCACCGTTGCGGCGTTCAAAATAGCCAAGAACGCCGACGTGTTCACCGATTTCATGATAGCAAGCCGCAGGAAGGAAAAGTGCGACCAGATTGTGGACGCCATCCACAAGGCCGGACTGGACATGCCCATACGCACGGCGCAGGTTGACGCCGACGACGTGGAGCAGCTCAAGGCCCTGTTCAACGACTACAAGCCCGAACTGGTTGTCAACCTCGCGCTGCCTTATCAGGACCTTACCATCATGGAAGCCTGCCTCGCATGCGGATGCAACTACCTCGATACGGCCAACTACGAGCCTAAGGACGAGGCCCACTTCGAGTACTCATGGCAGTGGGCTTACAAGGAACGCTTCGAGCAGGCAGGGCTTACGGCCATCCTGGGTTGCGGCTTCGACCCGGGCGTAAGCGGCATTTACACGGCTTACGCGGCAAAACACCACTTCGACGAGATACAGTATCTCGACATTGTTGACTGCAACGCCGGCAACCACCACAAGGCGTTCGCCACCAACTTCAACCCCGAAATCAACATACGCGAGATAACCCAGAAGGGCCTTTACTACAAGGACGGGCAGTGGTTGGAGACCGAACCGCTTGAAGTTCACAAGCCGCTTACCTATCCCAACATAGGTCCGAGGGAGAGTTACCTGATGCACCACGAGGAACTTGAAAGCCTTGTGAAGAACTATCCGACAATCAAGCAGGCACGCTTCTGGATGACTTTCGGCCAGCAATACCTTACTTATCTTGACGTAATACAGAACATCGGCATGTCGCGCATCGACGAAATAGAATACGAAGCGCCGCTGGCCGACGGCTCGGGAAAGACCGCACGCGTGAAGATTGTCCCCCTGCAGTTCCTCAAAGCCGTGCTGCCCAACCCGCAGGACCTCGGCGAAAACTACGACGGCGAAACCAGCATAGGCTGCCGCATACGCGGACAGAAGGACGGCAAAGAGCACACCTATTATATATATAACAACTGTTCGCATCAGGAAGCGTACAAGGAAACCGGCATGCAGGGCGTAAGCTATACCACGGGTGTGCCCGCAATGATTGGCGCGATGATGTTCTTCAAGGGCCTGTGGCGCAAACCGGGCGTGTGGAACGTCGAGGAATTCGATCCGGATCCGTTCATGGAGCAGCTCAACAAGCAGGGACTGCCCTGGCACGAAGTGTTTGACGGCGACCTGGAACTTTGATTTTTTAATGAAGCAGCAAAGAAGTAAGGAGAGAAGTAGTAAGCAGATATGCCACAACGGCAATGCCGCCGCATATAGAATACAGCTCAAAAACATTTCTCCCTGCTCCTTGTTTCCTTACTCCTACCCTCCTAAATACCTGAAAAAGGATGAATACATTTTATCCGTTGCTTAAGGTTTTCAGCCGCATGCGCAGCCCGTGGGTGAAGCACATGGGAGTATTGGCTTTCTATCTGGCAAGAAAACGCTATTTAGGCCTGTTCCTCGACCCCACCCAAGCGTGCAACCTGAAGTGCAGGATGTGCTACTTCAGCGGCGAGAGCCACAAGCTGGCAGACCGCTCGCAGCTGTCGCTCGACGACTATAAGTGCATGGCCGACGCGATGTTCCACAGGGTACTGAGGTTGCAGATAGGCTGCGGCGCAGAGCCTACGCTATACCGAAGCTTGCCAGAACTTGTGCGGTTGGGCAAGGAAAGGGGCATACCGAACATATCGCTGACAACCAACGGCAACCTGCTTGACGAGGAGAAGCTGGAAGAATTGGCATGTGCCGGACTTGACGAGCTTATACTTTCAGTCCACGGACTTACCCAACCTACATACGAATACTTTATGCAGCACGGGCGGTTTAGCAGGTTTCTCTCCCTGCTTGACGCCATCAAGGCCGTAAAGAAGCGGCATCCCGGCCTGCAATTGCGCATCAACTACACAGTAAACGAAGACAATGTAGAGGAACTTGAGCTGTTTCCAAAGATATTCGAAGGGCTTAGAGTCAACGTGCTTCAAGTCCGTCCGGTGCAAAACCTTGGCGACTCGGACTACAAGAACTTCCGTCTTGACAAGGTAAAACAATGCTACGACAAGGTGTTCGGCCTGTTGAAAGAGTATGCCGGACAGCATGATACGCTTCTGATAATACCCTCAAAGGCCAATATTGACGCACTGACAGCGCCAAGAGAGGTGAGCCGCAGGCTCAAATCAAACGAACACATACAGGACCTGACGCACGTTTACGGGCGGCCCGGCTTCCTTTGGCGGCCTGACTTCGATTTCCATACCGACACGTTTGAAAAATATTGCAGGCGCAACGGCTATTTCAGGGAGATCATGTCGGGAGTGTTGCCGTTCGTGAAATGCACCCCCAAGGACACATACGTTACCGAACCATTAAATTATACAGTAAAATAAACATAAAGAAAATATGGCAAAAGACAAAGACAACGCGGCAGAAGCAAGCGCACAGGACGGCAAGCTGAAAGCCCTCCAGGCTGCAATGGCCAAGATAGAAAAAGACTTCGGCAAAGGGTCCATTATGAAACTGGGCGATGAAAGCATCGAATCCGTAGAGGTAATCCCCACCGGCAGCATCGGCCTTAACGCCGCACTGGGCGTAGGCGGATACCCTCGCGGCAGGATAATAGAAATCTACGGTCCTGAAAGCAGCGGCAAGACGACGCTCGCAATACATGCAATCGCCGAGGCGCAGAAGGCCGGAGGCATCGCGGCTTTCATCGATGCGGAGCACGCTTTCGACCGTTTCTATGCAGCGAAGCTCGGCGTTGACATCGACAACCTGCTCATCTCGCAGCCCGACAACGGCGAACAGGCTCTTGAAATAGCCGACCAGCTTATCCGTTCGTCGGCCATCGACATTCTCGTTGTTGACTCCGTAGCCGCCCTTACGCCGAAAAAGGAGATCGAGGGCGACATGGGCGACAACAACGTCGGCCTGCAGGCGCGCCTCATGAGCCAGGCGTTGCGCAAGCTGACATCGACCGTAAGCAAGACGAACACTACCTGCATATTCATCAACCAACTGCGCGAGAAAATCGGAGTGATGTTCGGCAATCCGGAAACGACCACCGGCGGCAATGCGTTGAAGTTCTACGCAAGCGTCCGTTTGGACATACGCAAGGTGACAAGCATCAAGGACGGCGACCAGATTGTCGGCAACCAGGTGCGTGTAAAGGTTGTAAAGAACAAGGTTGCGCCGCCCTTCCGCAAGGCGGAATTTGAGATAACGTTCGGCGAAGGCATATCAAAGGTTGGCGAACTCGTCGACCTTGGCGTTGAGTATGACATCATACAGAAGAGCGGTTCGTGGTTCTCTTATCAGGGAAGCAAGCTCGCACAGGGGCGTGACGCCACCAAGACGTTGCTGAAAGACAATCCCGAACTGTGCGAAGAGATAGAAGCGCAAATCATGCAGGCCATCTCAGCCAAGGAACAATATTAAAAGGTAAAAGGGTGAAAAGGTAAAAAGGTAAAACAACTGCTTGGCAATTCAACGATTTTACCTTTTTACCTTTTCACCTTTTTACCTTTCCCCTCTTAAAACATGCAGGTAACAACGGACATATTGCAGGCTTGGTTCACTCTGTTCAACCAAAAGTATTTTGGCGGAATGCTGCCTGTTCCTGCGTTGTCGGCAGGCAAGTCGAGGACGCGTCTTGCCTCGTTGACGTGGAAATTAAGGCGAAGGATGTTCTCGAAGCAGCCCGGCGAATACGCAATACGCATCAGCAACTACTATGACGCCGACGAAATTACGTTCAAAAGCGTGCTCCTTCATGAGATGATACATCTGTACATAGTGTCCGGAAGGTTGAAAGACACATCTCCGCACGGCGTGATTTTCCGCAAGGAAATGTGCCGGATAAACGCCGACGGATGGCATATCAGCGTGTCGGCCAAGCCCGGAGGCATGAAGGCTGCTGTCGGATTGAAGGCAAAAAAGCGGCAACGGATAGTGCTTGCGGTGGTTATGAACAACGGCAAACGCCTGTTTTCGGTCGTAGGAAGGAACTATGTCATGCCGATAGACACTGCCGTAAGGCGTTCGCCTGACGTTAAGTCGCACGCATGGTATATGTCGTCCGACGAGTTTTTTGCCGCTTTTCCAACAGTACGCACGCCGAAAGGACGTGTCGTTACGCATGAAACATTTGAGCGTATGACCGCTTCCATGCAACCGTTAAGCCTTTAGCCTGAGCATGGCGGCATAAAAAAGAATGCCCTAAAGACTTGCGTCGTCAAAGCATTCTGCGTTTATGTGTTGGTTGATGGACAAGAACCAATGCTGTCATTGGCCGTAATTCTTGCTGTTAAGCCTGTCGCTGTATATCTTGAAAAAGTCGCATCCGAGTATCTCGGATATTCTAAATAGTTCTTCTGTGCTTATTGTCTGTTTTTCAAAAATCTTGTAGACGTTGGTCCGGCTACACTCCAACTGCTCTGCAAGCCATACCACTGACCGTTTGCTTGTTTTCAGCCTGTTCTTTATTTCAGAGCCGATGTTTATTTTCTCCGTGTACAACCGTGTCGGTTTACGTCCTTTCATCTTTGTTTGGTGATAAAGTCCCAATGCAAAGATAGTCTTTTGCGGCTACAAATGCAAACACCGGATTGGGCATAATGGAACGGTTTGTGCTGGCCGGTGCTTGTCTGGTCGTATTTCGTGCTTGATTGGTTGAAAAAACAACGGATGGCTGTCCGCCGGTGCGGTTGTAGACAAACGGAAAACAATACGGGCGGACAGGATGCCCCGTCCGCCCGTACATATTATTAAAGGTATGGCTGATTTACAGTTTTGCCAGCTCCACAACCTTGTCGACTGCCGCCGAAAGACCGTCCGGATTCTTGCCTCCGGCTGTAGCGAAATGCGGCTGTCCGCCGCCTCCGCCTTGGATAAGCTTGGCCGCCTCGCGCACCATCTGGCCTGCGTTCAGGTTATGGTCGGCCACGAGGTCGTCGCTAATCATCACGCTCAATGTAGGCCGTCCCTCATAGACACTGCCCACAACGCAAAGCAGATGGCCGTCGGCTGCGGCGCGGAGCTTGAACACAAGGTCTTTCGCCATGTCCTGTTTCATCGGCATTACGGCTGTTACAACCTTCACGCCGTTCACCATCCTCGCCTGCGACAACAGCTTTTCCTTGGTCTGTTCCACTGCTTCCGCCTGAAAATGCTCGATGCTTTTCTTCATCGAGTCATGCTCCTCGATGTATTTCTCGATAACACCTTTCAGGTCTTTGGCATTGTTGAACAGCGCGCGGATGGCCTTCATGGCGTCCTCTATGTTGTAAAGCAGTTCCTCGCATTCCTTTCCTGTCTTGGCCTCGATGCGCCTTACACCGGCTGCAACGCTGCTTTCCGACACTATTTTGAGCATGCCTATGCGGCCTGTAGAGCGTGCGTGGATGCCTCCGCAGAACTCAACGCTGGGGCCGAAGCGTACCACGCGCACCTTGTCGCCGTACTTCTCGCCGAACAGGGCGATGGCTCCCATCTTCTTAGCCTCGTCCAAAGGCATGTCACGGTGCTCGTCAAGCGGAATGTCCTGGCGTATCATGTCGTTGACGATGCGCTCCACCTGACGTATTTCTTCATCGCTAACCTTCTGGAAATGGGAGAAGTCAAAGCGCAGCGTGTCAGGCGAAACATACGAGCCTTTCTGCTCTACATGGTCACCCAGAACCTGCTTCAGAGCATAGTCAAGCAAGTGGGTGGCGGTGTGGTTGGCCGCGCTTGCCTCGCGCTTGTCGGTGTCCACGCAGGCCATGAAGTCGGCTTCAGGCTGCTTCGGCAGAGCCTTCACGATGTGGACAGACTGGTTGTTCTCGCGCTTTGTGTCGATTATGTCGATTGTCTCGTTCTCGCTTACCAGCACGCCGCAGTCTCCTACCTGTCCGCCCATTTCTCCGTAGAAAGGCGTGTTGTCGAGCACAAGCTCGTAGAAGGTCGATTTTTTCTGCGTAACCTTGCGGTAACGGAGTATGTGGCATTCATATTCGGTAAAGTCGTAGCCCACGAACGTCTGTTCGCCCTGGCGCAGTTCGGTCCAGTCGCTGTTCTCAACGGCGGCGGCGTTGCGTGCGCGCTGCTTCTGCTTCTGCATCTCCTCGTCAAACTGCTTCTCGTCAACGGCCAGCCCGTTCTCGCGGCATATAAGCTCGGTAAGGTCGAGAGGGAAGCCGTAAGTGTCGAACAGGCGGAACGCCTTTGCGCCGTCAAGCTCGCTCTTGCCAGCCGCCTTGACCTCGTCCATAGCCTCGTTGAGCATGTTGATGCCGTTTGACAGCGTGCGCAGGAACGAGTCTTCCTCCTCTTTCATCACTCTCATGATGAGTTCGCGCTGCGCTTCAAGCTCGGGGTAGGCCGCTCCCATCTCGCTGACAAGCGTCGGCACGAGGCGGAAGAGGAATGCGTCCTTCTGTCCGAGGAAGGTGTATGCGTACCTCACGGCGCGGCGCAGGATGCGGCGTATCACGTATCCGGCCTTGGCGTTGCCCGGCAGCTGGCCGTCGGCAATAGAGAAAGCTACGGCTCTCAGGTGGTCGGCTACTACGCGCATCGCCACGTCCGTCTTCTCATCCTTGCCGTATTCAAGACCGGAGAGGCGCGATATTTCCTTTATTACGGGCTGGAATATGTCCGTGTCATAGTTTGAGTGCTTGCCTTGCAGGGCGCGTACAAGGCGCTCGAAGCCCATACCTGTGTCGATAACGTTCATCGACAGCTTTTCAAGAGAGCCGTCAGCCTTGCGGTTGTACTGCATGAACACGAGGTTCCATATCTCGATTACCTGCGGGTCGTCCTTGTTCACAAGCTCGCGTCCGGGCACTTTGGCCTTCTCTTCGGGCGTGCGTGAGTCCAAGTGGATTTCCGAACACGGGCCGCAAGGGCCGGTGTCGCCCATCTCCCAGAAGTTGTCGTGCTTGTTTCCGTTGATTATGTGGTCGGCCGGAACGTGCTTTGCCCAGTATCCGGCGGCCTCGTCGTCGCGCTCGAGGTTCTCCTCCGGCGAGCCTTCAAACACTGTAACGTACAGGTCGGCAGGGTCAAGATGGAGCACATCGACGAGGTATTCCCATGCCATGTCTATCGCTCCTTCCTTGAAGTAGTCGCCGAAGCTCCAGTTGCCAAGCATCTCGAACATGGTGTGGTGGTAAGTGTCGTGACCCACCTCTTCAAGGTCGTTGTGCTTTCCGCTCACTCGCAGGCACTTCTGCGAGTCCGCGCGGCGGCGCGGTTCTGGGTCGCGCGTACCGAGGATAATGTCTTTCCACTGGTTCATGCCTGCGTTGGTGAACATCAGTGTAGGGTCATCCTTGATAACCATCGGTGCCGACGGTTCTATCTTGTGTCCTTTACCTTCAAAAAACTTCTTGAAAGATTCGCGTATTTCGTTAGCTGTCATCATTTTATGTAATATTTACTTTCGGTCGGCAAAATTATAAAAAATCCGACAAAAAGCCAAATTATTTGCCCTTATGGATGATAAATTCATAATGCGTTGACTGTCAACGCTTTGCCAAGCGTCCGCCATCGGCATTGCAAAAGGTGGCCTTTTAGCGTCTAAAAGGCCACCTTTTACAAGCTGAAAGACGGCCTTTCGCAATGCAAAAGACCGTCTTTTGGAAAACCGATGTTTACAGGCCACATCACCACTCGAAGTATTCACGGTCGCCGCTGGCATCAGTCCATATCGGGAAACCGTCTTCGCCGATGCCCCACGAATAGCTGTAGCCGTCGTCATATTCCGGGTCATAATATCCCACGGGCAGGTGTCGGGTCGCCTTGCCGAGCAGTCCGGCGTAGTAGGCAATGCCAATCTGGTCGAGATCAAAATACAGTGTCTCGTCAAACAGCATGACGTTGCCTTTGTTCTCTATGGGCGTTGTAACCTCGTCGTTGGTGTAAAGAATGTCGTAGCTGTAGACTTCGTCGCCATCGTTGTCGGTTTCAACCACTCTTGTAATGTCTCCGTTAGAGTATGTCGCGCGCGTTTCCTCGTCCTCGTCGTTTGACGTATGTCGCACGTAATTCAGCTGTCCGTCGGAGTTGTAGCCTAATTTCCAGTTTTCGTTGGCAGTACCGTAGTCATCATATTGTGTGACCTCGGCACTCGTAACGAAGCCGTTGCCGCCAAGTTTCATCCTTGCTACGTAGTAATCATCTTCCGAATACGTAACCGTCATCTCGACATACGCCCCGCCGTCGGCACGTGTCTTGATGTTGTGGTACTCGAAAGTTACGTCGCCACCGTCGGTTTCCATCGCCGTGACAAGCCCCTCGGCGTTGCGCGTAATCGAGTAAATGCCCGGCGCACTCTTAGGCCATCCGTTGGTGAACACGGCCTTGGTGTCAACCGTGTCACCTGCGCTTTCATCGTCGTCGCTACACGACGAAAAGCCTGCCAGCAGTGCCATGCAGGTTAATCCTGTTGCTAAGAACTTAAAATCTTTCATATTTGTATAGTTAAATATGAATGTCCTCATCTTGCCAACACCTTCTGTAGAGACATAATTCATTATGTCCGCACGTTCTGCAAGAACGTATTTTGTTGTCTTTGCTGAGTAGATACGCCCCTACGTGGCGTGCGGACATAATGAATTATGTCCCTACAGTTGGCAGTTTGCGGATATTCATTTAGTTTAATTGTATAATGTTGTTGCTGTGCAGACCTGCTGTCTGCCTTTGTTCTTTAGTTGTCTAAGTAACGGTTTATGTCGAAATCAGTGAATTTGCAATACTTGGCACGCGACGGGTGGAGCGGATTGCCCCACTTCGTAGGTTCGCCTATTTGCACGTATCGCGGCTGTTTGTCGGCCATTGCGGCAACAATGTCGCGCAGGCAGGTCTTCAGGTAGGGGCGCAAGCCTATGTTGTTGCCGAATGCGAGGAGTACGGTCGGCTCGCTGACATCCTTCAGTGCCTCCTTTATTTGCCGCAGGTTCTCTTGGTGCAGACCGTCGTTCATCTCGCGGTCAAGTCCTTCAGGTCTGGTGGCTCGTTGCGGATAAAGGTTCAGCATTATGAAACCGTCGAAGCCGTTGCGCTCTGCCAGTCCCATCACTCGCCTCATCGTGGCGTCCGGCTTGTCCTCGTTCGCCGTGCTGGGGTTCAGCCCTACAACTACCAGCAGCCTCTCGCCGTCTTTCCGCAGAACATAACGAGCCTTGTCGTTATCGCCCACCATCCTTACATTTTCGTATTTCATAGCTTCTGTTATTAAGTTAGTATTCTACTATTTCCTTAAAATCCGTCCACGGACAACCCGCCGATTCGTATGCCGCTTTGGCACCTATCGGCACGTAAAGTGTACACTTGCTCATCGCGTTTGTATGAGTAGAATAGTCCATGTCGTCAGTACACAGACACCCGTCAGTCTCTGGTGGTGTCATTGACTCCATGTAAAGCGTTTCCATGTTGCAGTCGAGAAAAATCTGACTTTCAAGTTTCTTGACGTTCGCCGGGATAGTTAATGTCCGCAAGGCTTCATAACCATTGAACGCCCATAGTTCTATTTCTTTTACTTCGTCACCTATTATTATATTGGAAACGTTGGGACAACCTGTATTTAGAGAGGACCATATTTTTTCCGAATGGTATTCCAATGTTTTCAGATTAGTGCAGCCAAGCCATGAACCACTTGATACAACTTTTACAGATTTTGGTATTATTATCTTTTCAAGACTGGTACAACCACTAAAAACACCCGATTCAATGGAGTCCAACTTGGAAGAATATGTGATGTCTTTCAGGTCTGAACAGCCACTAAACAATCCGTTAGAAAGTTTCGTTACGCCTTCCGGCAGCTTGATTTTAGCAAGATGTATGCAACTCATAAAAGCCGCTTGCCCTATCTGTGTAACGGTTTCAGGTATGTTTACCGAGCGTAGGTTGGTACAAATTACAAACGCAAAACCACCTATAGACGTTACTCCTTGCGGTATATCTATAGACGTCAACTCTTGGCAACCACCTAAGGCATAATAACCAATGGACGTTATTGAAGCTGGGAGTTTAATACTTTTGGCCTTCCCAAAGTAATTTAACAGATAATCAGTAACCTTGTCTGTCTCTGTATAAAGCTCTTCGCTGCCGTTAAAATAATAGCTGTCACCGCCCGAAACGATGCGTGCCTCGCTCAAGTCCAGACCTTCAAGGTTTATCATGTGTTCACGTAAAAACTTGAAGTCGGTGCCGTTCAGCTCGCCCGTAAGTATTAGTTCCTTAATGTTTCCGTAGTCTTCGCCGAGCTGTTGTTCCAATGTTCCGGGTGCGTCAAGATGGATTTTGGCCGTGCCTGCGCCGCCTTGTCGCACTGTGATATAGCTGTTAAGCTCGCCTGTTTTCAGTGTTACTACAGCCTCGCGGTTTTCATATGACTTGTTCTCGGATACCTTGATAGTCATTGTTCCGTCGTCAGCAGAGCCTTTGCCGGGCGTTATTGTACACCAGTTTTCAGTTGACGAGGCAGTCCATCGCTTGTTGGTTGTGAACGTTACGGCCTGCTCCGAGCTGTTTGCACCGAAGTCGATGCCGTTGGCGAAATACTTTGTGGACTCTTGTGAGGGCGTAAACTGTGTGGCGACGCCGCTGTCATCGCCGTTTTCCTCGTCATCGCTGCTGCACGCCACGAACAGCGGCGCGGCGATGAGCAGCAGCAAAATGTAAAGCCTGTTTGTCTTCATGGTTATTTGTTTGTTTTCATTTCACTTCCTCGGCCGTGAAATAACTGCGGCCGCAATACGTCTCCGAGATGTTTATTCCATGCTTCTGCATGATGGCTGCGCTGATTTCCTTTGGCGAGGGCGGCGCATTGGTGCCGCTTTTTACGATTTCAACTGTCAGCCCTGCGGGCACTTTTGATGCATTCCGCTTGCACGTAACTTTCCATAAACGAGGTGTTGCCATAGTATTGTCCTCCGCGGCTTGCAGTCCCCGAAAAGCCAGATTAAGATTTAACATGAAAAAAGCGCAGGCTGCGATGCTAAGTCCTGAATTGGAGGTCCTAGGAAAACCTTACGCACGGATATAGTATAGCAGCTCACGCTATGCGTGAGAACCACTATGCCTTCCTTGTGCGTAATTGCGAAATTTCCTAGGTTTCCAATTCACAAGATAAGCATAACGCTTCTTCTTTTTTACCAATATGTCACGGACGGAACAACGCCCATCCGTCTGCAAATATACAAATAAACTGCAGTACGGCAATGGCTATTTTGCAAAAGGTGGTCTTTTAGCGTCCGAAAGGTCACCTTTTACAAGCTAAAAGGCCGTCTTTCGCAATGCAAAAGATGGCCTTTCGGGAAACCGCTGTTTTACAGCCGTCACTTAATCTTCGCCCTTATGCGGCTAAGGCTCACCTGCGTTATGCCGAGATATGACGCTATGCTGCCTAAAGGCAGGCGTTGCAGGTACTCGGGATTGTCGGCCATGAGGCGGCTGTAGCGTTCCGACGCGTCGGTGAGGAGGAAGGAGATGAGCCGCCGTTCGGTGGCTATCAGCTCCGTTTCGGCGTAGCGTCGCCCCCAGTTGGCTATGTTGATGTCGTCGAGGAAGAGGCGTTGCAGGTCGCTGTGTTTCAGCCGGTAGAGCGCCGAAGGCTCCATCAGCTCCATCGACTCGTAGCCCGGCTGGTTGTTTACGTAGCCGTTCATCGATACGAGCGTGTCGCCCTCTTCGCCTATCCAGAAGGTGATGTCGTTGCCGTCTACCGTGGTGTAGGCGCGCGCTATGCCGCGTTTTATGAAGAATATGTCTTTTTCCACCTTGCCCATGCGCAGCACGTGGTGGCCTTTTGGCAACTCCACTTCCTGCATGCGGTCTTTCAGCCGCTCCATCGAGGCCGGCGGCAGGGGATAAGTGCGCGATATTATCTGTTCAATGTCCATGCTTCCGGGTGTGTTGTCTGTGTGTGCAAATTTACTAAAAATATGCGTCATGCGGCTGTGCTTTTTATCAAATGTTAAACGTTTTGTCGGCGGAAAGACTTATCTTTGCATAAGATAAGCTGCACTCGGGAAAATGCAAGCGAGCTTGCTTTCCTCTCGTTTGCATTATCTTTGCCGTCATTCTTATGTTAAAACATCATTTTGCAGGATTATGAATTGGCTCATATTGATTATCGCCGGCCTGTTCGAGACGGGCTTCGCCTTCTGTTTGGGAAAGATGAAAGACACCGCAGGCACGGAGCACTGGCTGTGGTGCGCAGGCTTCTTGGCAAGTCTTACGCTTAGCATGGTGCTCTTGGCGAAGGCCGTACATACCATACCGATAGGCACGGCCTATCCGGTGTGGACTGGCATCGGCGCCGTGGGCACGGTGCTCTTGGGCATACTTGTGTTCAAAGAGCCTGCAACATTCTGGCGGCTGTTCTTCATCGCCACGCTCATTGCATCGGTGGTGGGGCTTAAAATGGCGCATTAGAGGCATGGTAGGGCGACTGTTTGTCGTATTTTTCATACCGGTTTGCTGTTTAGTCTGCATGTACAAAGAGAAGAGATAAACGCCAACAAAGGTCTTAATCTTTATCCTTTATTACACCCTAAAGGGTATAAAACAATATATTTTCAATAAAATTACACCCTAAAAGGTATAATTGTCGTGATTTTTTCTTATCTTCGCAGATGACAATAGGTGTATAAACACTGCTGAACATGAACAATGCTGACATGGAGATAGCGGCCTTCGTGAAGGAAGCACGCAAGAAGTTCGGCCTTACGCAGGTTGACCTTGCCGACAAGGCGGGCGTGGGGCTACGCTTCGTCCGCGAACTGGAGCAGGGCAAGCAGACGCTGCGCATGGACAAGATAAACCAGGTGCTGCGCCTGTTTGGCCGACAGGTGGGGGCTGTTTCCATAGCAGACGAGTAACGAGTTACAAGCAGACAAGTGACGAGTTACAAGCGGACGAGTAACGAGTTACAAGCAGACAAGTAACGAGTTACAAGCAGACAAGTGACGAGTTACAAGCAGACGAGTGACGAGTTACAAGTAAACGGTGGCGAAACAAATATCCTTGTCTGCTTGTCCCTCGTCCCTTGTCAACTAAAAGATTAAGAATGAAACGCGCATTGGTATATCTGCACGACCGGCTTGCAGGCCGGTTGACCGAAGACGAGAACGGCTACACGTTCGAGTATGACGCGGCCTACCTCGCGTCTGACGGCGCGGAGGCAGTAAGTCTTACGCTGCCGTTGACGGCGGAGGCGTATCACGACACGGTGATGTTCCCCTTCTTCGACGGCCTTATACCCGAGGGCTGGCTCTTGGGGATAGCCGAGCGCAGTTGGAAGATAGACCAGCGCGACCGCATGTCGCTGCTATTGGCCTGCTGCAAGGACTGCATCGGGGCGGTAAGCGTGGTGCCGGAGGAAATTAAGAATTAAGAGTCGGGGAAATTAAGAATTAAGAGTTAAGAATTAAGAAAATATGATTTGTAAAAGCAAAGCTGTTTTTTTAATTAGCTTAACGCTGACTTTCAGTTCTTAACTCTTAATGCTTAATTCACGAAGTACGTTTTTTCTTAACTATTAATTCTTAACTCTTAATTAAAAAATGAAGTGCCTGTTTTGCTATAAAGACCTGAAGGAAGGCCAGACCGACTACCATCCGGCCTGTGCCCGAAAGTTTTTCGGCGTGAAAAACGCGCCGAAGCTGCCTTACGTCCGCGCCCAGTTAGGCGACCTGGCGCGCAAAGTGGTGCGCGCGCAGACCACGCTCACGGGCGTGCAGGCAAAGCTGTCGCTTGACATCGACAAGGGAGGCAGGAACCTGCCCGACCGCTTCACCATCGTAGGACTGTGGGGACGGTTCATCCTGAAGCCGCAGACAGACACATACTGCGCACTGCCCGAGCTTGAAGACCTTACCATGCACATGGCCGAAGCGGCAAAAATCATGACCGTGCCGCACAGCCTCATACGCTTCAGCGACGGCGAGCTGTGCTACATCACGCGCCGCATCGACCGGCTGGCAGGCGGCGGCAAGGTGCCCATGGAGGACATGTGCCAGCTCACGGGAAGGCTCACCGAATATAAATACAAGGGTTCTTACGAGCAGATTGCCAAGGCGATACGCCGCTACTCGTCGGCTCCGCAGCTCGACGTGGTGAACTTTTGGGAGGTGGTGGTGTTCTCGTGGATAACCGGCAACGCTGACATGCACCTTAAAAACTTCTCGCTGTACAACCCAGACGGCAGCGGATATACCTTGACTCCGGCCTACGACATGCTCGCTACGACGCTCGTGATGCCCGAAGACACCGAGGAACTGGCCCTTACCCTTAACGGCAAGAAGCGCAAGCTGCGCAAAGCCGACTTCATACGCTCCATCACTTCGACCGGCGTTGACGAGAAGGTAATCGAAAACATGGCGCGACGCTTCGGACGGGTGCTGCCCTCGTGGTTCGACCTTATTGACCGCTCGTTCCTTCCTGAGGACATGAAGCACGCCTATAAAAACATGATACTGCGGCGCGTCATAATGCTGAAGTGAGGCCGCAGGGGCGTTTCGGCCTTGTGAAAACTGTCAAACTGCGGTTTTGGAAGGCGCCTGACGGCATTTTATCCTTAAACGATGTTAAAACATCCGGTCTTTACCCGTTTTTCAGTTTCTTTTCAGAAAAGCTCATAATCTTTGCAACAGAAAAAGGAACAAAATGAATAATAACACTAAAAAGAAGAAGATTATGAAACGTATCATTCAAAGCGCAGTAGTAGCATTAGTATGCCTCGTGGCATTCTCGGTAAGTGCATTGGCCGACAACGACAAACCGGTGAACGTAAACCAGCTGCCGGCGACAGCGCAGCAGACGCTCAAAAAGCATTTCAGTGCAAAGAAAGTGGCCCTTGCCAAGATGGAGTCGGGACTTTTCGAAAAGAGCTATGACGTGGTGTTCAACAACGGCGAAAAGGTAGAGTTCGACCGCAACGGCAACTGGACGGAGATAAACTGCAAGATGTCTTCTGTACCGACAGGACTTGTTCCGGCGAAAATAACAAGCTATGTGAAATCCACTTATCCGGGAACGAAAATCCTTCAGATAGAGAAAGACGACAACCGGTATGAGGTTAAACTGTCAAACCGTCTGGAAGTGACGTTCAACAAGAACTTCCAAGTTGTAGACATAGACGACTGACGGCGGCAACCCTGCCCATGCCGGACAGGCAAGGGCAGGACCGACCGTAATATCCCATAGCATAAATTGTGTACTGGCTTGAATGGAACAAAAGCCGCAAATCCCCAAAAACCGCATAATTACAATGAAAGCTATCATTATATCGCTGCTTGCCGCACTGGCAACGCTCATGCCGAATGTGGCCCGCGCCAATACCGGCGACTACAAGGCAATTCCCGTTGACCGCCTGCCTGCGGCGGCCTTGCAGACAATCAAGGCGCACATGGCAGGCCGCAAGGTCGCCATAGCCAAGATGGAGTCTGGCCTGTTCAGCAAGGAGTACACCGTGATATTCACAAACGGCGAGAAGATTGAGTTCGATGGAAGGGGACAGTGGACGGAAGTGAAGTGCAAGCGGTCGGCTGTTCCGGCGTCGCTTGTGCCGCAGCAGATAGCCCGGTACATAAGTTCCAACTATCCTGACTGCCGCATTCTTGAGATAGAACGCGACGAAGACGAATATGAAGTGAAGCTGTCAAACTATGTGGAAGTGACGTTTGACAGGAAGTTCAACGTCATCGACATTGACTGACGGTAAGGGATTGCCGGACAGGATAACATATAAAAGAATGAATGATTTGACAAATCAGCGGCTCTCCGGCATACGGGGAGCAAGCGGACGGCCACCTTTCAGAGGATGAAGGGTGGCCGTTTTGTTTAACACTTGTGGCGTAAGCCATGCCAACTTCACGGTGGAGTCAGAACACTGGCAGTGTGGCAAGCTGGTAGACGAGTGTCCGTGCTATGCGCTCTTGTCCCCGGCAGTTGGGGTGGAGCAGGTCGGTGTGCTCGTCGTGGAAGTATTCAGGCTGGGCAATAGGGTCGAGTCCGCTGACTGAATTTAGGTCGATTACAGGCACTGCCCACACGTTGCCGGCCTCCTTTATGGCGTCGACGTATGCGTTGAAATATTCTCCGCAGATGTTTTGCCAGTACTCGTTCGGCTGGATATTGTTTTCTCCGAAGGCCGCATAGCCGCGGTGTATTGGGGTAAGCAGCACTATCTGCTTGTCAGGAAAATACGTTCTTAGTTGCATCATGGCGACGTTTATACGCCCTTTTAGCGTTTTCTGGTCGACGAATGGCCTGCGGCGCATGCGCCAGTAGGTCCTTTTCTCGCCGTGTACGGCGGCGGTTACGGTGTCTTCATACTCGTCATACCACCGCCCTAAGGGCACACCGGCGTTGAAATCGTTGGTGCCGATAAACACTATTACGGCGTCAACGCTGTCGCCGTGTTCCTTATACAGCAGGTCGGCTTGCCGCGGAACGTCGTCCCACTGGCGGCCGCTCTTGCCGTAGACGTAAGGTTTTATGGCAAGCATTTGGCTCAGATAGTGCCAGTATTTGTATGGAATGTCTTGCTTGTTGTTCGCCGGGTCGGTCATGGAATCGCCTATGAAGCCCACACGCTTGCCATACCACGGATGGCAGGCGGCCTGCATTTCGGTGGTTAAAGGACATTTGCTGTTTTGTTGTTGTGCCTGTTGCGCAGCGGCAACAGCGCTTACCGCGATGGCAAGCGACAGCAGAAAACATCTTGTTTTCATTGCTTTGTTGTTTTGATTTGTTTTATTTGAAAAGCTGTGTAGACAGATACCGTTCGCCGGTATCGGGCAGCAGGGTTACTATGCGCTTGCCCTTGTTGCCGCTGTCCATGGCCGCCTTCACCGCTGCGGCTACCGCCGCACCCGACGAGATGCCCACTAATAGCCCCTCGGTGGATGCCACGAGGCGTACCGTTTGCATGGCTTCATCATCGGTAACGGTAATGATGCCGTCAACAACGGCGACGTCATAATTGCCGGGAATGAAGTTCGCGCCGATGCCTTGGATGGCATGCGGCCCGGCAACGCCCTTGGACAGCAGCGGAGATGATGCCGGTTCAACGGCCAGAACCTTGATGGAGGGGTTGTATTCTTTCAGCCTCCGCCCCACTCCTGACACCGTTCCGCCTGTTCCGACACATGCTATGAACATGTCAATACGGCCTCCGGTCTGCTCAAGTATTTCCTTGCCGGTAGTCAGGTAGTGGCAACGCGGATTGGCAGGGTTGCCGAACTGGCCGAGTATTACAGAGCCTTCAATTTCGCGGTGCAGCCTTTCCGCCTCGCTTACGGCGGCGGCCATGCCTCCCGATGCAGGTGTAAGGCGCACCTCCGCACCGTATGCCGCCACAAGCTTACGCCTCTCTATACTCATTGTTTCGGGCATTGTGAGGATTAGGCGGTAGCCTTTTACGGCGCAAATCATTGCCAGTCCGATGCCTGTATTTCCGCTTGTAGGCTCTATAACGGTTGCTCCGGGCTTGAGAATGCCACTTTGCTCGGCATCCTCAATCATCGAAAGAGCCACCCTGTCCTTGACGCTTCCGCCAGGATTGAGCATCTCCACTTTAGCCATTATCGGCGTTTCAATGCCGTAATGGTGCGACAACCGCCGCAATTCCACAATGGGTGTATTGCCGATTAATTGTAAAACATTGTCATATAGCATGGTTTTCTCCGTTTAACATCTTACTGAACAAAGGTTTTCCCACCTTTTATAATCTCGTCCCTGCATTGTTCCATAAGCCATTTCGGTGTGCTTGTGGCTCCGCATATGCCAACAGTCTCGACTCCGGCAAGCCATTCCGGATTGATTTCTGCCGGCTCTTCTATGAGATGGCTGTTAGGATTTACCCGGCTGCATTCGGCAAACAGCACACGCCCATTGCTGCTTTTGCGGCCGCAAACGAACAGGATGAGGTCATGGCGCATGGCAAACGAGCTGATGGCCGGCATGCGGTTGGCCACTTGGCGGCATATGGTGTCAAAACTCTTGAACGTCGCTCCAGCTGCCATATGCATTTGGATGTAGTCGGTTATGCGATGAAACTCATCGAGAGACTTCGTCGTCTGCGAGTAAAGGTATATGTCCCGTGTGAAATCGAGCTGCTTTACGTCGTCCAGGTCGGCCACGACGACGGCGCGTCCGGCGGTCTGTCCCACGAGGCCGAGCACCTCGGCGTGGCCCGGTTTGCCGAAGATTACTATCTGTGCGTCATTGTTTTCGTCGTGCTTCCGCTTTATCCTGCGTTGCAGCTGGAGGACGACTGGGCATGTGGCGTCGATGATTTCGATGTTGTTCCGCTTCGCAAGCTCGTATGTTTCGGGCGGTTCGCCGTGGGCGCGGAGCAGTACTTTCACGCCGTTCAGCCGCTTCATATCGTCGTGGTTGATAGTAATCAGCCCCATCTGCCTAAGCCGCTCGCACTCCATTCCGTTGTGTACGATGTCGCCGAGGCAGTAAAGCGTCTTTCCTGCGGCCAGCTCTTCTTCGGCCTTACGTATCGCCGTAGTCACTCCGAAGCAAAATCCGCTGCCGCTGTCAATCTCGATTTGCATTGTGAGTGTTTTGTTTTTCCGTTATGACTGATTTGACTCTTTGGCGTTGAAATAGCTTTCCAGCAGTTCGTTTGCCGCGGCGAAGCTTGTACGACGGCCGTCCAATACCGAGCGTTCGGCGGCCTGTAGCCGTTCCTGTATTGACGGATTGTTGTAGAAATGGCCGCGAAGTTGCTCGTTGATGGTTTCGTACATCCAGTATTTGCTTTGCTCGTTGCGTCGGAAATCGAAGTATCCATTGCCCTTGACAAAGGTGAAATACTCGTACACCATGTCCCATATCTCCTTTATTCCGGTGCCGTAAAAGCCGCTGTAACACAACACCTTGGGCTGCCATCCGCTGTCAGACGGCGGGAAGAAGTGCAGCGCATTGCGGAAGTTTCGTGCCGCCAAGTGGCATTTGTCGACGTTCTCGCCGTCGCATTTGTTGATTACTATGCCATCGGATATTTCCATGATGCCGCGCTTTATGCCCTGAAGTTCGTCGCCGGTGCCTGCAAGTTGGATGAGAAGAAAGAAGTCAACCATCGAGTGGCAGGCCGTCTCGCTCTGTCCGACACCTACCGTCTCGACGAAAATCTTGTCGTATCCGGCGGCCTCGCAGAGTATGATTGTCTCCCTTGTCTTGCGTGCAACACCGCCCAATGAGCCTGCTGTCGGACTGGGACGGATGAACGCATCGTCCCTGACCGACAGCTTTTCCATGCGCGTCTTGTCGCCGAGGATGCTGCCTTTCGAGCGTTCCGAACTCGGGTCGATTGCCAATACGGCGAGTTTTCCGCCTGTACGGTCGAGCACGTGGAGGCCGAACTGGTCAATGGATGTGCTCTTGCCTGCCCCCGGTACGCCGCTTATGCCTATGCGGATGGAGTTTCCGCTGTGCGGAAGACATTTCTCTATGACTTCCTGCGCCTTTGCGTAATGGTCGGGGTTCACGCTTTCAATCAGCGTTACCGCCTGGCTTAGCACCGTCACATTGCCCTTCAGGATGCCTTCAACGATTTCCCCAACCGTCATTTCACGCCGCTTGTAGCGTCCGCGTTTCAGGTAAGGATTCACGGTGGAGGGCTGTTCCACGCCGGCGTTTACCGTCAGCCCCTTGTATTCTTTGCTGTTTTCGGGATGTTCCATGTTTGTTTCCTGGTTGTCATTGTTTGACGTTAACGTGTATCACCACCTTCGAATTGTTAGGGTCGTTGGTTATCATCAGTACACGAGGCTTGCTCCTTGCGTTTTTAAGAAGCTTGCGGTAAGCCGTTATTTTAATCTTGGCCGACTCTCCGGGGTCGAGCCTTGACTTGTTCAGGCGTACCTTCAAGCCCGTTGTGAACATCTGCATCGAGCTTATTGTGAGCCTGCTGCGTCCCTGGTTTTCTATCGTTATAATGCCGCTCTTGTGGTCTTTGCCCTCGAAAGAGCCGAGATCAAGCGTTTCGGCTGACAGTTTCATCACCGGCGCATTGCGCTTCTGCGTCTCCGACATGTTCCTGAATTCAGGCAGGAGTACGGCTGAAATGGAGATTTCCTTGTCGTCGCTCACCTTGTCGCCGGGGAACATTCCGAGGTAGACTGACGATTGTGTCAGGCCGTAGCTGCGCAGTTTCATTGAGTTGAGGGTGAACGTTGCCACTCCTGTACGGCCCGGAGCGATGGTTTCAGGCGAAACCGTTGCGCTGATGTAATTGGGCAGGTGCATCACCACGGGGGTTACACTCTCGCTGCCGCTGTTGATGATGTGGATTTTCTCTATCGGCGTTTCGCCGAGGTTTACGTCGTCAAACTCAATGTTGTTCTTGTCTGTGCGGACGCTGCCAAGCGTATAGTCATATACGCCCGAATAGTCGGCAAGATGGTCAACCACCACTCCTTTCATCGTAAGGTAGAACGGCCTGTCTGACGCGTTGCTGTAAATCGCCGCTTCTTTGTAGAAGTGTCCCATCTGCCGGGCGTCGAACGTCACCTCAACGGTAAAGTTGTCGCCCTTGGCTATGGTGCCTTTCGGATATTCGGCAACCACGCAGTCACAGCTTGTCCGCACCGTGTCGATTGTCAGTTCGCTGCCTTTGTTGCGCAGTTCGAACTTCACCGTGACGGGCGTTTCGTACATCACGCTGCCGCAGTCGATGACTTCCTGCTTCGCCGATATGCGTTGTGCCGACACACCCAATGACACAAAAGCCAGAAGAACGGCCGATATTGCTTTTTTGCTCATTGTTTCCCTTGTCTTGTTTTATTTAATTTCAACCGACTGCGATGCCGCCCTTGCCGAGTATTCCGGCGCGTAAGCGCATGAAGCGGTGCATGTTCCGGTCTCGTAGCGGCCTGCGCGGTCGATGTAATATTCAGTTTCTATCACGTGCGTGCCTTTGCTCATGCGGTCGTAATAATAATATGTGGCATTGTCCTTCGGTGCGCAGTAGTAGCCGCGGCGGTATCCGCTGAGCTGGCTCACCGGCTCCATGCAGGCCGCACGCTTGTCTTTCACTTGCACGTAGTCATAGTCGCGGTCGGCATTAATGGTGATGCGCACGGTCACGCGGTCGCCCACTTTCAGGCTGGTTGCAGGCCGTCCGTTTTCGTCGAGGATTTCCCTCGTTATGCGAAAGGCGGCATTTGAGCTTTCAATTGATGACGTTTTGCACAGCGATTGACCGTATATTGCGCCCCAAGAGGTGCCCTTTGATAACTTGTTGGCTGTGAAGGTGTTACCGCCCTCATAATCGGTTGTCGTCTTGACGTAGCCCAGACCTGCCGTAGACTGCGGCAGGTCGAGTTTCTTGCCGTCAACGGAGAGCGTCGTTTCTTCCTTGCCGTCAAGCTCCGTCATGTTTCCGTCGAGGAATGCGTAGACGGCGTTCACGTTGTTGAACGGCGTGTCCCATGCCTGAACGCGCTTCTGCATGAGTAGCCAGCGCCTCATTTCCTCAATGCTTTCGGCGTAGCCCTGTGCGTCGACAAGCTTCATTGCCTCAATCGCTGCGACCTGTGTCGGTATGCGGTAGTCGAACCAGCTGTAACCTGAACGCGGCGAGTCGTAGTAGCGTCCCATTTCTTCCGTAGCCACGGTGTACTCGTCAAGGCTCTTGATGTATTCGCCGGCGAGTTGCGTTTCGCCGTGTTTCGCCAGCACGACAGCCATCAGTGCCTTGTAATACAGGTTCAAAACGGCATTGTTCTCCTTCAGACTTTCAAGTACATAGTTGGCTGCCTCTTTCTCTTTGGCTGAAAGCTGCCTGCCGTTCAGTGCGCAGATGTACAGGTAACGCACGCCGTTGTCAACGAATACTATAGGCGTTGAGTTCTTGTCCTTGCGTTCCTTCAGCTTCTCGTAATCCTCAACCACTCTGTTGCCGAGGAACTTCATCGCGCTGTTTATCATCTTCTGCGTGTCCGCTTGCTTGCCGGTCATCTTGTCTAAGCGCACAAGCGTTTCGGTGACTGATGCCGTGAGTGCGAACGAACCGTAGCGCATTCCCGGCCACCAGCACCACGAACCGTCTTCCTTACTTTGCAGTTTGCTTAGCTTTTCGAGCGTGGTCGAGAGGTTGTTGGCCAGCGTAGAGCTGTCAAAATAGTTCGCCAGCATCTGCTTTTGGTCGCTTTCGCGTTCGGCGTCGGCCACCCAAGGCGTCTCGTCGAGCACTATGTCTTTAAGCTCCTGGTTCTTTTCAAGGTTGCTCTTCAGGCTCTCCTGTCCGGCCTCGCGCTTCCACTGCTCGAATACGGAGCGTATTCTCGGCGACTGCTTCATCAGGTATGCGCTTATGCTGTTGGCATAATAAGCTACGGCAAGGCTTATGGCGTTGTCCTCGCGTGCGTTGTTTATATAAGGTAAAGCCTGTATCGTGAGCCAAGCCGGATTGTTGGTGTACTCTACAGTCAGCTTTTCGTCGCTTCCGCCGTCGGGGAACAGTTGCTTCAGGTCAATGGTCTTTACGCCCGGTCCGTGTTGAGTGAAGGGCACGGTGTTGGTTACAAGCTCCGCGTCGGGCAGTATCGGCAGGTAATGTTGTTCTCCGTCGCTGAAGTCTTTGCCTTCGGCGAAGATGCGGCATATAAGTAGTGTGTGGCTGTTGTCGGGGTTGTAGCTGAACGATACGTTGCCAGTCGAGTCGGCGGCAACCTCGAATTTCTGTTTAACTTCCAATACAACCTTCTCTGTTTCGGGGTCAACCATCTGCATGATGGCCGTTCCCTTCACTGCGTTTTCAGACGTGTTGAATATCCGTGCGGCAATAGTTGCACGGTCGCCAACGCGTACAAAGCGCGGCATGTTTGGCTGGACCATGACTTTCTTTGATGCAACGGCCTTGCCGTAAACCATTCCGTTGTTCATGTCTTTGTCGTGAGCCAAGCCCATGAAACGCCATGTCGTGACGCTTTCGGGCAGCGTGAACTTCACCGTAACGTTGCCCGTGCTGTCCGTCTGGAGTGCAGGATAGAAGAAAGCGGTCTCGTTCAGGTTCTCGCGCAGCTGTACACCGGCATCCGGATTACCTTCGGCTTCGCCGATTTCGTCCTTGCCAAGTATTACTTCTCCAGCCAAATCAAGACTTGCATCAGCGTTGAAAGCACCGATGGTTGTCTTCGTGCTTGCCGCATCTTTCTTTATTGTAGGCGCAACATTATAGTCGACCGATGCGCCCTTTACCGCCTTTCTAAGTTTTAGGGACCTTGTCGAGCCATAAGAAACCTCTTCAACTGTCGCAAAAACATTTCCGCTTGTGCTGTAATATTCAGGTTCGATGGCGATGTAACCGAAGTCGAGCTGCGGCACATTGGCAAGCTTCAGCTTCATGCTGCTGTAGAAGTTAAGCCGGTAATAATCAGGAGCAGACCAGTATGTGTAAGGCAACGAGATTGACATATATGACGGGAACGACCATGAGAACGGTGCCAGTTGCTCGAGAGAGTAGTCGTACATCGTTGCCAGAAGCTGTGCGTCAGCCGGTGTTCCGTCAGGTTTCGTTACGTTGAGAGTCCACTCTTCCTGCTGTCCCGGTGTCAGGCGGTCGCGGAAAGTGCCCCATTTCACTATGAGACGCTTGTCGGGCATAGGCTTGCGTATGTCTTCGTTGTGCATGTAAGCTTGGCCGTTTTTCACCCAAACGAGGTTGATGCGCAGGCCGTTGCCATATTCTTCTTTATATGCGAACTTGCGTGTTGTCACCTCGCCGTCAAGCTCCAACGTGCCGCTTTTCAGCACTTTGTCACCTGAAATGACGGTATAGAGTACGTGAACGTCGGCATCCGACGAGCCGAACTGCATGTAAACAGGGCTTCCGTCACGTGGAAACTCGTCGCCGGAGATGTAGAACCAGTCGGGAGTCTCGACACATGGCGTAGTGTCTTCATAGCTGAACACAACGAAGTCGCGGCGGATGGTTTCGCCGGCGCATATTGCCGTGAGCGTATGTTTGCCCGACTTGAGCTGCGCCGCGGTGTTCCATGTTATTTCGGTGGCGGTGTTCGCCTTGGCGGTAAACGTGCCGTCAACGCCGCTTACGGTGTAAGTCACGTCGCCGTCAATGCCGTTTCCGGCGGCGTTGCGGAGCGTAAACGTTACGGTTTTCAAACTGTCGCGCAGCGTCTTTTCAGGAAATTCGCAGTCGAAGGCCGTAGACTTGCTGCCCAAAGGCAACGAGATGGTGCCTTCGTGGCTCTCCCCGGCCACGTCGGTAACGTCGGCTTCGGTTATTATGTTGTAGAAACGGGCAATGCGCTTGTACACGTTGAGGCTTACGCCGCAGTTCTCCTCCCATGCAGGAAGCATCATAGGCATTTTTATCTTGAACTCTCCATTGCCGTCGGTCACGGCCTCTCCCTCGGCCAAAACGGTGTTGTCGGCCTCGTTGAGGTAAAGCCCCCAGTAGCTGAAACGCCACCACAGAGCCTGCTTGCGGCGCACTGTGTACTTCACTTTCGCGCCCTGAACGGCCACACCTGAATAGGATTTTGCACGGCCGGTTACGGTTATCGTGTCGCCGTCGGCATATTCTTCGTTCACCTTGTCGAACTCAACTTCGAACGTGGGACGCTTGTATTCCTCTACGCGGAACGTCGCAACACCGCCAAAACTGGTTTCGGTGCGCACGGTGAAGCTGCCCGTCAGTCCGCCAGAAGGCAGCACGAAGTCGGTCGAGGCCGTGCCGTAAGCGTCGGTGGTGACGGTCTTTTCGGCCACGGTCTTGTAGTTGGCGTCGCGTAATGTCAGCTTGATAGTCTTTCCGCTAACGGCTTTGTCCGTCAGCCCTTCAATCTTCCTGACCACTGCCGCCACGTGAACTGTCTGTCCGGGGCGGTAGATTTTGCGGTCTGCATACAGCGAAGCTACGGTCCGGTCGTTGTCGGCGTCATACCAACTGAAGCGATTGTACGCGCTGGTTGGCGGCATCGCGTTGTCGGTCGGCGTGCAGGCGCGTATGTACATGTCCCTCTTGTCGAAATCATTGAGCACCGTCTCGCCTTTTACATCACACGTTACAGTGCGTTCATTGCCGTTTTCCTTGCCTATGTACAGCGTTGCTCCGGGCACGGGCTGCCCCGTAGTGCCGCTCAATGCGGCCACGCGCATCTTGTTGCCGGGCAGCGCCTGGTGAACTACGTACATGTCGGTAACGTACAGCAGGCGGCGTTCTGCGTCGACCTTTTTGTTCTCCGTCGATGCTTCAAGCAGGTAAACGCCTACTGGAAGGCCGTCGATGACGAGCGAGTCTTTCACTGTTTCATAATTCTTCCGCCCCGTGTAGGTGCGTGTATAGGTATGCGTTGCGCCTTTTACGGCCAATGCCTTCAGTGCCTTCAGGTCGTTGTTGTTTTCGGGTGTGCGCTTTTCGCTGCCGTCGGTATTGAGCCGTGTCAGCGTAAATGTCAGTTTGTTGGTGTTACGCACGTCCATTCTTATGCTGAAAGGCTTTTCCGGCAATATCACGTTGCGGCTTATATCTGCGCTGAACATGGGGTATGTAAGCATCTTCATGGCATTGCGCAGTGTCTCCATGCGCGACCATTTGTCCCAACGCGAGAGGCTTTCTTCTATCAGTTTGACCCGTTGTTCCACATTAACGTCAATGCAACCTTCATAAAAAGCATACTTTTCCAAAGCGACCTCACCACATGCTTCAAGGTCGCCGTAAAGGCTGATGAGCGAGTCGAGCGAAGCCACATAGCGCGAGCCTTCAAGCGTCTGAATATATATGTCGCCGCTATTTTGAGCCTGTTGCTTCACCATGTCGAGCGCGGTAAGCAGCGTGGCGTTGCGGTTCGGGGTAGTGGCGTAATAGTCGTGCATGGCCTTGTAGTCCTCGGCGGTGTATCCGATGAGGCTCAGCAGGTCGTTTTCGAAGATTGCGGCGTCGCGTCCCTCGACGGTGAACGGCCCGTAGTCGCCGGCCTTTTTGCCTGCGAGCATGGCAGGATTAGCCATCGCCTTCTTGAAGTAAACCTGCGCAAGGGTGTCAGCATTGACGGTGCGCATCATCCGTTGCGAGCATGTTTTGCCAAGTGCGGCGTAGCACACGGCTGCCAGTGCCGGGTCGGTCTGTTCGAAGCTGGCGGCCTTTTGCTCCAACCGTTTCAGCTGCGGTGCGAGCGAGTCACGCGATATTGTACCCCATGTGTACATCATGTTCCACTCGGCTTTTAGCATCTGGCCGTAGTTTTTCTCTTTTTCGGCCATCGCCGATATGGTCTGCAAGTGTTCTATCTGCGTTCTCGGCAAATCCTTCTTGGCCGCTTCTTCCACCTTTTTCCACAGTTGTGTGTATCCGTCGGCCAGCATCGTAGCCGGTGCAAGCAGCAGCGCCGCGAGTAAAGAAACCACTGTTTTTTTCATGTCTGTGAGTGTTTTGATATGTAAATGGCATTCGCGCAGCCCCTACAAGGCCGCGCATACCTTTTACAAAGGTAGGCAAATAACGTTAAAGGGCAAAAAGATTTAGCCTTTTTTAGAAGTTAAGGGAGTTATTTTTTAGGAGTTAAGGGAGTTAAAAGGAGTTATCGCTCACTGTCGTTCGCTGGGAGTTAAAG
>URUK01000003.1 GCA_900551055.1 uncultured Prevotella sp.
TCTTATGCTTTTCGTACTGGATTCCGCGTCGGAGCGCGGAATGACAGTTACCAACCGACTATTTGAAATACAAAACAATATAAATTATTTCATTTCAAAGAAGGATTATTCTTATGCCGAATTCACGTTAAACAAGGATAAGCCCCAAAATGCGCTAACCGCCAACTATTATAATGCACTTGCATTATAATTTGTCTTGAATACATATCAGATTGTCACATTATGCGGCAAACACCATCATCGTGCGCAATAAAATCATTATAAAACATTATCTTTGCATACATCTTATCACCGTTTCAACTAAAAACAAAAAATTACGGCAATGAAGCATTTAGGATTTTTATTGGCACTAAGCTGCATGCTCACATGCGTCGCAATGACATGCAAAGCAGAAGGCATCGGGAGCAACACCACGACCGGCGACGCCGGCGGAGCATTTTACACGGGGAAATACAGAAACCTTTTCACCGAATATCTTGGCATCACACAACGTGAGACTGACGAGAGGATAGCGCAAATATGGAAACATTTTTTCGTTGATGAAGAAACGAAAGTGTATTTTGAAGACAGTGACAGCACGGCATATATTTATGACACAGGCAACAAAGACGTAAGGACCGAAGGCATGTCATACGGCATGATGATATGCGTGCAGCTTGACAAACGCGCCGAGTTCGACAAGATTTGGAGATGGGCGAAGCGGCACATGCTTTACACTTCAGGCAAGTGGAAAGGCTATTTCGCATGGCAGTGCTATCCTGATGGCAGCAAGATAGGCGGCGAACCGAGTTGCGCCACCGACGGGGAAATATATTTCATTACGTCGCTGTTCTTCGCATCCCACCGCTGGGGCGACGACGGGGCTTTCAACTATGGCCGCGAGGCGCAGCAGATACTGAGAAACGTCATGTCGAAAGACGGCACGGAAGGCATCTTCAACATGTACGACGGCAAATCAAGGCTTGTGAGTTTCGTCCCTGACGAAAAATCATGGTGGTTCACCGACCCGTCCTACCAGCTGCCGGCATTTCTCGAACTGTGGGCGATATGGTCTGATACGGACAAGGAGTTCTGGAAGCTTACGCCTGAAGCATCACGCCAGCTGCTGTGGAATTCGTCACATCCCGTCACAGGCCTGTTTCCCGACTACTCCGCCTTTGACGGTTCGCCGCTCCAGCCCAAATGGAAAACCGACTATGACGCGAAACGCTACCAATACGACGCCACACGATGCGCAATGAACATCGGCATGGATTACAACTGGTTCGGCAAGGACAAAACCCGGCAGACTGAAATGATGACACGGTTGCTCAAGTTCTTCAAAGAAGACGGTTTCACACACGGGCAGTTCAACCTCGACGGCACAGAGCCTACCGGCGGCTATACGGAAGGAATGGCCGGAGCCAACGCCGTAGGCGCATTCTGCCTGGAAGACAAAGCCTTAGCCAAGGAATACGTCAAGCGGCTGTGGGACACAAAGCCGCCGACAGGCCAGCTGCGCTACTTCAGCGGCATGGTTTACACGCTGTCCATGCTGCACGTGTCCGGGCATTTCAGGATTTATTGAACAGCCTGCCAAATACCCCTATATCACAAAAGACCGTGTATCGGCTTGCAAAAGACCGTGTATCGGCTTGCAAAAGACCGTATATCGGCTTGCAAAAGGCCACCTTTTACCGTGTAAAACATGAGTTCGGTATAAGGTGACCTTTTGTCGATGCAATGTCATGTGAAAAGAAAAAGAAAAATGCAAATCATCTGTCATCTGTCAGATTTCGACGTAACATACTGGCAATCAGCGTACTACACACTGACAGATGAGAAATCAATCTGTCATAAATCCGTCAATAGCAAACTTGCCTGACAGATACCGGCTTCATCTGTCAGCCCCTAACACATTATATTTCAGCATGTTACGTCGAAATCTGACAGATGACAGATGATTTGCATTTTCTTTTCCATTTCGTACACTCGTTAAAACCATAACCGCACAACCCCATAACCTCACAACCGTAAAACCCCATAACCGTAAAACTGCAAACAAACCGCAAACAAAAACGAGAGGCAAACACTGCATTCCGTGCTTGCCTCTCGCCCTAACTTTTTACGCCTTTGCGCCTTTACTTTATCAGCTGCTTACGACCGTTTATGATGTAGAGCCCAGGTTGCAGCTGGTTGATGTCGGTTACATTGAGGCGGATGCCGTCAATGGTGTAAACCGCATTTACAGTCGTGCCTTCCGTAGGAACTTCTACGTTGCCGATGCCTGAAGATATGTCTTCCAATACATATCCGTAAACAGATGCCAACTCAAGCGGTACGGTGAGATAAGCCTCGTGCGCTCCGTTCTCAAACTCCGAACCGTCAAGAACGCCGAAGAAGAAGCCCAGCTCGTCATTCTCGTTGTAAGACAGTTTGTAATACCACTCCCCGGGCGTTCCTTCAAACACTTCACGCCTGTCAGTACCACGGAGCATGTTTGTCGCTGGAGCTTTGCCGCTGCCCGTAGATGCTGTCACGTCAAACATAACCGTGCCAGGGCCGTTGCCTTTAACCAACAAGCCTGTACCTGACGGAACAACGCTGCCTTCAGCGTATGCGGCGGTAAGCTGAAACTCGTAGTTTTCTGCTGCTGACAACACTTCTGCCGTATAGCCTGTGAAACCAGCCGGCATTGTATATTGAGCCGTAGTGAAGTAAGTGGCATAACCCATATCGTCAGACGAATGTATCGTGCCGCATTCTGTCACAGTGTTATTAGGATAAGCTGCACTCCAAACGTCCTTGAAGCCGTATGGCACATGCAGCGTGGGCGTAACGGCCTCATCGAACTCTATTGTAACGGGCTGTTCAGTATTGAACCATACGTCGGTAAGAGCCGTACAGCCGTTGAAAATATTTTCAGCGCGAACCCTGAACTCCGGCGACGGCATGTAAACCGTAGTAAGGCCGGTACATCCGTCAAACGCCATTGGGTCGATGATAGTCACTCCGTACGGAAGACGCAGCTCTGTCAGCTTCGGGCAGTTGCCCACGGCCTGATAACCTATTGTCTCAATGCCGTCAGGCAGGGTTATCTCTGTAAGCTCCGTGCAGTTTGAAAAAGAGTTCTGGCTGAGTGCCGTCACTCCGTCAGGCACAACAACCGATGTAAGCGATGCGCAATTGTCGAAAGCAAAGTTGCCGATAGCGGTCAGGTCCTCAGGCAGTTCTACAGCTTTAAGCGACTTGCAGCCCGTAAACGCATAAAAATCAATTGTTTCGACCGTTGACGGTATTACTACACGTTCCAACGCCGTGCAGCCTGCCATAACGCCGTATGACAATGTCTCGATGCCTTCGGGGAACTCCATTGAAGTAAGTTTCTCGCATCCGGCAAAAGCCTCAACGCCTACAGACTGTATCTGCGGAGAGAGGAGCAAGCTGCCAAGAGACTTGCAGTTTTTAAGCATGCCGTTGCTTATGCTGCGTATCTGCATGGGGATGTAAAAGCTTTCCAGACTTGTGCATTCTGCAAAGGCGGAGTCGCCAATGGCAACAAGCAGCGACGGCAACTGTATTTCCTTCAACGAGCTGCAGCCTCTGAAAGCCAAGCTGCCAATGGATGAAACAGTTACCGGCAGGTCGATACTTTCCAACTTCATACAGTTATAGAACGTATTGAAGTCAATCGTAGTCACTCCACTCGGTACTGTGATTGATGTCAGTTCATGGCAATCCTGGAAAGCACCCGGACCGAAATATGTCACTGTTGACGGGATGTTGATGTCTTTCAGCATCACACACTCCCTGAAAGCTGTCTGACCTATCGTAATTATATTGTCAGGAAGCTTTACGCTTTCAAGCACCTTGCAGCCCCAGAACGTGCCTAATTCAATTGAAGTAACACCTTCAGGAATAGTTGCTGTTTCCAAACCATAACAGTCTCTAAAGGCATTTGAACCAATTGATGTGACTGTAGAAGGCAGGAAGTCGATATTTTTCAAACCGTCGCAGGCATAAAAAACATTCTCGCCAACCGCTGTAACATTGCCGCCTATTGTAATGTCAGCCAAACTGTGGCAACTTAAAAACATATTTAAAGGCAATACTGTAATACCCGTACCAACTGTTGCCGAAGCTAAGTTGCTGCACTGGGAAAACAGGTTTCGCCCTACAGTAGTTACGCTATTAGGCAAAACCACTTCGGTTATGCCAGTACAACCCTCAAAACAGCCGTCGCCCAGTGTTTCCAAACCTTCATGGAGGGTCAAAGTCTCGATGCAACGGCAATTAAGAAACGCATTGCTGCTTATCGCCTTAACACCTTCGGGCACATCAAGATTGGTAAGCAATTTGCCGTTTACATACAAGTTTTGTGAGAAGTTCACCGGGTTTGCCGTCCTGTCACCAAATTCTATACCACACCATGCCACAATGTCTGAAATACGCACTTCAGTCAAACCGCTACACTCGTAGAAAGCCCCTTCATCTATTTTACGCAACGAGGCAGGCAGAGTAATTCTTGTAAGTGCACGGCAATACATAAACGCTTGGCTGCCTATGCTTTCAAGACCGTCGCCAAGGTCAATGCCTGCCAGCGAATAACAAGCTACAAAAGCACTGGCACCTATAGTCTTTACACTATTTGGCAGCGTAACCGACGTTACCGTTTGTTCGTAAAAAGCCATCTCGCCCACGCCTACAACCGCATACGTCACGCCCTCAGACACGATTGTCTGCGGAATGGTTACGTCACCTGTATAAGTACCTGATGCGACAGTGGCCGTAGCCTGTTCTGTATTCAAATCATAATTGATGCCATCTATAGTCACCGCCGACCATAACGGCATCCCTATGGCGAGCAGCAGTGAACCCACTGCCGCCCGCATTATATTCAAATGTTTTCTCATAAACATACATAATTATTATTTACTGATGCAAACTTTCTTGCCGTTGATGATGTAAAGGCCGGGAGCCAAGTTGTCGTTTACCTCTTCAGCTATCTTTACGCCGCCAAACGTGTAGACACCCTTAGGTGCGTTCTGCTCCTCGTCGGCAACAACTTCATTGATGCCACTTGTTATGTCGTCGAGCAAGAAACCGCCTTCCGGAGCCTGTTCAGCCGGAATTTCGATGTAACAATTATGTGCCGGCAATGTAAATCCGTCTCTTCCCGGTGCAGGCATGAAACCGAATGTATCGCCTGAATAACCCAACGTAAAGTAGGCTTTTGTGCTTTCTTTCCTTATAGTAGCGTTTTCGTCAGTACCGTGCAGAATGTTCTCTCCGTCAAACACTTCACTGTCTTCTGTGTCAACCTCGAACATCTTGAAAGCACCGTTCTCAGCATAAATCAGCAAAGGAGTATCATGAGGAACTAACTCTCCGGCCTTGAATGTTTTACCCTTATGCAGCACATTGCCTGTATTGCCAGTCAAAGCATAGCCTTCCAGGCCTTCGGGCATGGTGTATCCTGCCATAATATAATAAGTAGAGTATTTCTCTTCCGGCAGAACCTCTATAACGCCAGCCTCCTTAAAGGTTGTTGTGGGGAAATCTTCCGCCCATGTGTCCATAGAGCCATAAGGAACATACACCGTAGTCGTAGATGGGAACGGCTGTGACGTAGGTATGCTTATATACGGAGTGTTAATCCATGCTTCCTCAAGGCTTGTGCACCCGGTGAATGCGCTATAACCTATTTGCTTTATTTCCGAGTTGCGCACTTCGACATACTTCAATCCCGTGCATCCTTGGCAGACACCGCTACCAATTGTCGCTGCATTCTTGGGGAACACTATTGACTCTAAAAGGACACAGTCACGGAACGCATAACTACCTACAGATGTAACACCTTCAGGAATGGTTATTTTATCAAGCGACGAACAGCCACTGAACAAGAAATCACCTATTGTAGTTATGCCCTCTGGCAGAATGACATTGTTTAGCGACGTGCAGTATTGGAACACGCTGCCACCTAAAGTTGTGAGGTTCTCTGGCAGTTCAATCGTAGCCAGATTAGAGCAACTTTGGAATGCAGAACCTGCAATTTCGGTAACGCTTTCAGGTATATTGATAGTAGTCAACGCCGAAGCCGACCAGAACGCATTGCTGCCAATCCGGGTTATATCCTCGGGAAGCACAACGCTTGTAATCGTCTTGACTCCTGCGAACGTATAATCTTTCACTTCTCCTATACCTTCCGGGAAGGTAACATTAGCAGGCAACTCCTCACCGTTTATAAACAGCTGTGTATTTGCTGACGTATTAGCAGCAACAGGATTTGCCGTATTTGACTCAAACTTTATCTTGCACCAACTAAGCAGGTCAGGAACGTTTACTTTCGCTAAAGTTTTATTACCCCAGCCCAAATTAAAGGCTTGGTCTTGAATTGTCTCCACGCCCTTGCCTAACGTTACTTCCGTCAATGCACTGCAATTCGCGAACGCCTTGCTTTCTATCGTTTTCACATTGTCAGAGATAACAAGTGACTTCAAGCCTTGGCAGCCGTTGAAAGCTCCAGATGCTATACTTTCAAGACCGTTTCCAATAGTAACGCTTGTCAGTCCGCGGCAGCTTGAAAATGCCTCTGTGCCCAATTCTGTAACGTTGTCAGGTATAGTCAGCTCCGTAAGGCCGTAGCAATAGTAGAACGCAGAGTTGCCTATTTTCTTAACGTTCGGGCCTATTGTCAATGAAGTAAGCTGATTATAATAATAGAACGCGAAGTCACCGATTTCCGTCACCTCGTCAGGTATTGTCAATTCTGTAACAACCGAACCGTCAAGCGTCAACGCCTTCGACTGATACAACGGATTGGCAGTGTTGCTGCTGAAGTTGGTTTCGCACCATGCCGCCAAGTCTGTGATGTTGAGCGTTTTCAACGCCGTACACGAACCGAAAGCGCTAATGCCGACAGACTTGATACCTGTACCCCAGTTTACGGTAGTAAGTCCGGCGCAACCTGTAAAAGCGAACTCACCGATAGTCTCTACCGTGTTTGGTATCGTAACCGACGTTATCTTGTCCGTGTCATTCCTGTCTTCTTGGAATGCGCTTTCTCCGATGGCGGTGACGATGTACTCCACGTCTTCATACGTTATAGTTCCGGGTATGTTTATCTCGCCGGCGTACTCACCTGCCACTACTGTTGCAGTCTTAGTGTCTGCATTCAGCTCGTAATTGAACCCGTTAACTGTTACCGGTTCAGTTCCGCCCGTCTGAGCCGACACTATGCCGACAGCAATACATCCGAGCATTGAAAGTAAACATCTTTTCATACTTGCTAAATTTTTATGTTAATAATAATATAATAATGAGGTGTGCGTCCGTCAATTAACACTCGTTCGCAAATTTATCTGATTTCCAAATGTTTTTAAAATAAAATTGTTCACGATTCATAAATCGTGAACAATTTGTACCGTTTATTGCATAAATACTGCAATATTTTTATAAAAGCGGCAGAGAAGCGATGAAAAACCGGGCTTTGTCGCCAAATTTTATTTCAGCGACAACCTTACCGTAACATTGCCACGGCCGAGTGCCGACTTTAGTTCTGAGGGCGAAACGCCGTCAATTCTGCCGAGGCGCGTGAAGTTCCATGAGTTGGTGTCGTAATATATCACAAGGAACTTGCCTTGATACAGGATGATGTCGCCTGCCGAGGTAGTAGTCTGCCTGTCGGTGCGCGGCAGGCTCGTCCCTATCGGGCCTACTTTCTCCATATTTGCGTAGTCTTCCATCTCGATTGTAACATCGCCATTGGCAAGCAGCTCAAGCAAAGCCTGCGCCGAGGCGTTGTTCTCCATTGTGGCGGTGAACGTCTTTCCGCCAATGTACAGTTTCATTTTGTCCGTTTCCATAACTCTTTCTGTTTTCTGTTCTTGCTTTTCCGTTGTTGTGCCGGCATGGCCTGTACATGCCGCCGTGGCAGAAGCGAACACCATCAGTGCGCCCAACAGCAGCCCCGGTCTTCGCATCCGGCCAATGCCTCTACGGCAGTTTGATTTCCTTTTTATCATTTTATGTGTTTTGTCTGTTAAATGTCTGTACGCCTTACGGCCAAGTCACTTGCCCATGGTTTCCTTTACACGTGCCAACAAGTTCGGTATGTCAAGATGCTGCGGACACTTTGCAAGGCATTCGCCGCAACCCACACACGACGAGGCAGGGTCGCCGCGCTGCACCGGCGACATGGAAACCGTATAGTCGGCCATAGCACGTTTCATGTCGCGGTGAAGCAGATAGTTGTTGTAAACGTATGCGAAAATGTAGCCGATGGCCACGTTGTGCGGACACGGTATGCACTGATAGCAGCCTGTACAGTCTATATGTCCCGGCGCGTGGCGGTAAGCGTAGATGGCGTTGCCTATGGCTTCGCGCTCGGCAGGTGTAAGCATGTTCGGCTTTGCCTTCGAAGCATACTTCAGGTTCTGCTCGACGTCGGCCATGCTGCCCATTCCGCTTACGGCGACACTTACCTCGGGAATGTCCCAAAGATAGTCCAACGCCCATTCCGTGTCGGCCTTATGCACGCCGGTTGACGCCAAAGCGTCCTTCATCGACTGCGGCAAACGGGCAAGAAAACCAGTACGCACCGGCTTCATAACGGCCAATCCCATGCCGTTTGCCGCCGCATACTTAGGCCCTAACACACCTGCCTCGTATTCATAATCCAAGTAATTGTGCTGAATCAGGCAGAAGTCCCAAGCCGGAGTGTACTCCACCACCTTTTTAAATAACTGCAAGCTGTCGTGGAACGAGAAGCCCATGAAACGTATCTTGCCCTGCGCCTTGAGGCGTTCCATCTTTTCTATGAGCTTGTAAGGCAGCACATAGTCCTTCCATGCGCGGTGCATTATCATGTGTATGTGGTAAAAGTCGATTACGTCAGTGCCGATGGCACGGCGCGACTGGTCGAAAAACTTTTCAAAATCGTCGGCGCTCCGCATCTCCCACCACGGCATCTTCGACGTTACATACACGCGGTCGCGCCAGCCTCCGGCCAACGCCTTGCCCACGGCCTGTTCGCTCTCGCCGCCCATGTACACACGTCCTGTGTCGATATAGTTCACTCCGCCCTCGATGGCACGGTGTACCATAGGCGTAGTCTGGTCGAAATCCACGTGCCCGTCTTTCATCGGCAGGCGCAGCATGCCGAACCCGAGAGCCGACACTTTCACGCCGGTGCGTCCCATGGGGCGGTACTGCATCTGTGGGTTATAGTTCAATATGCCCGACGCCTCGTCGGCTTTAACAGCCTGTTTCCCTGCCTCATGCGCCACGGCACGCGGCCCGGCAACCGTTCCGAGGGCGGCGGCCATAATCCCTCTCTTTATGAAATCACGTCTGTCCATTGTGCGTTTGCTTTGTTTATGTCATGCTTCCAATCCCTGTCAGTCAATCCCCAAGAGCCACGCCGGGTTGCGGCGTACAAGCAGGTCGATGTCCGCCTGCGGCAATCCGGCCTCCTGCAACGCCTTGATGCAGTGCCTCATGCCCTCCACGGGATGCGGCATCACGGCCTGACCGAGGTCTGTCGTGATGAAGCTGCGCGACGGATTGATGCGTGCGAAGGCCGCAAACTCGCCGGCACTCTGGCGCTTGTACTGCGCCATCTGCGTCCCTTCACCCCACAGGCAGGGCAGATAGCAATACTCTATGTATGCGCCGAGGTCGATGCAGAGCTTTATCTGGTCGGCGGTCATCGTCCAGAAATGCGAGTTTGCGTGGGTTACGACAAACTTTTCCACGCCCACCTCGCGTGCCTTACGCGCCAAGGCGATACTCTCTTCCGGCGAGGCGTGACCCGTGGCGAAGATTATCCCTGCCTCGGCACACGTCTCCATGACCTTCACCACCTCCGGCAATACTTGCCCGGAAGCGTCAACCACGGGTATGCCTTGTTCGCTGCGACCCTCGCAACGATAATGATACGCAGCGTCGAGCGTAGGCATCCAGATGCAGCGGCACAGTCCGCCGCTGGTCTCGACGGCCTTTCTCGCAGCGTATGGATTTACCCTGTCGCCATGCACGCGGTTCATGCAGAAGCTGCCGAAACACTGCGCTCCGGGCAGCGCACGGCGTATGATGTAAACGCGGTCGTGGCAACTGAAGTCGTTTGACTTGAACATCACGGCCTTGTAACCTGCCTTCATGGCATCCTGCATGAAGCCGAACTCGTCAACACACCTCTCCCTTGAGTCGGGCAGGCAATGCAAGTGGATGTCGCACACGCCTTTAAGCAGTCCGTCGCCTGTTGCCTGCGGCGCACCGTCCGCAGCGTTGCCGCCCGCCATTCCGGCAGCGGCGGCCGGGATGCTTGACTGCACCAACAGCGCCCCTCCGGCCAAGACAGAACTTTTAATGAAGTCCCTGCGGTTTATTTTCATATTGTTTTTCATTGTGCCTGATTGTTTCCTGATGCAAAGATATTGCATAATCAAATAAGAGTATGTAACAAAATCACAGAGCTTTCAAACCATTTTACGGATATGTCACAGCCGTAAAACGCAGCGTTGACACGTTGACATGAAAAACGGTTTACAGCTTACATCCTGACTTTGGTTGACACCCTGATATCGGCTTATTTACAAACAAAAAGCCTTTGGCCGCAAATAACGCAAGGAAACGTGTGCAATGGCAAGTCGTTAGTTGACAGATAGTTACGTCAAACACAGCAGATGTGTGCATTGCTTTTGGCCTTTGAGAACGCAAAAAGCCGCCTTTTCAAGTGCAAAAGGCCACCTTTCAGGTTGCCAAAAGCCGTCTTCAAGAATGCCAAACATGGTCTTTGACGATGTAAAAAACATGCTTTCAGGCATCTACCTGCCATATTTCATGGCAATACAAGCCACATTCGGTTACAAAAAGAACAACCGGCAGAACAGCGTTTTTTCTATTTTCACTATTCCGCCGGACATTTTCAAAATGACATTTTGCAATGTTATGGCACACAACCGTGTCTTTATGCAATAACGGCAAGCCGCCTGCGGCTGGACAATCAGCCAAATTTACGGAAAACAAACCTTACGATGAGGAAGTTGGTTGGTATTGCGACGCAATACACCGGCACGGGAGCCAGCACGGCACTTACGCCCAACCAGATGAAAAGATTTAGCAAAGTGATTTGCAGGAGGTAGTTGAACGCATGGGCAAAGGTGAAGCCGAGTCCGTTCTTCACAGAGCGTTTCTTGCGGAAAGTGAAGCGCGCCGACAGCAGATAGTTGGCCACAAAGCTGACAACATAGCCGATGGTATAGGCCACGCTGACGTTCATCACACCGTGCAGAAGCCAGTAAACACCGTAATGCAAGGCCGTAGCCACAACGCCAACGATGCCGAAACGCAACACTTCAAATATCAAATCACGCTTTAACAACATGCAATATCCACTTATTATGGCCGCAAATATAGCGCAAATAAACCAAAAAACAAAATGTGGAATGTTTTATCTTAAAACAAGTTAAAACGTGTTTGGTTTCACGACCTTTATCCGTTTATAGTACAGAAAGCTGATTATGGAACAGGCAGAGTTTGAACATATAGCCGCACGCATAAGGCAAAAAGCCGTTGCCACAGCCATAGCCTTATCGGCGGGCGGCGACGAAGCGGAGGACATCGCGCAGGAAACGATGCTGAAGCTGTGGACTCTGCGTGCCGAAATCAGCAACCCTACGCACGCCGAAAAACTGGCATCGTGCATAGCGCACAACCGCGCAATAGACAGCCACAGGCGGAAACACACCGTTCCGTTGGACACAAGCCGAAGCATAATGGACGAGCGGACGGCAAGTCCCGACAAGGAAATTGAGGACAAAGAGAACATGGCATGGCTGTCCGGACGACTGGCCGCGCTGCCCTCGAAGGAGTACCAGATACTGCACCTGAGGCAGGTTGAGCGCAAAAGCCACGACGAAATAGCGCGCATAGTTGGCGTTGAGAAGTCGTCGGTATCAACCATGCTGGCACGCGCAAGGGCTAAAATGCTTAACGATATAAGAAAAAGGACAAGGCTATAATATGGAAAAGGACATACAGACACTCATCAAACGCTTCATGGCCGGACAGACTTCGATTGAAGAAGAAGACCTGCTGGCTGAATATTTCCGCACGCACGACGTAGGCGAAGACCTGCAGCCGTACAAGGAAATGTTTGCCTGGTTCGACCAAGGGATGCCTCTTGGACGTGGACAAGGGGACGAGGAGACGAGTCAACGAGGGGACAAGTCAACGAGGGGACAAGCCAACGAGGGGACAAGGACGCAAGACAAGCCCCGCATTTCACACAAACTGCGCTACCTGTTCACTGCCGCAGCCGCGGCCATCGCCATGCTGTTTGTCCTTACATGGCCCAAGACTGAGCAGCCGCAGACGGCCGAAAGCACGCCTACCACCGCCCTGCCCGACCCCGTAAGGCCTGAAACAAAGGCCGACACGCTGACCGCCGACACGGCAACGGTAAGCACACCTAAGAGAAAGAAACGCCGCCGCAGCGTAAGAAGGGACATGTACAAGCCGATGCCTCCCAAGGTTTACATAGCCGAAGCGGCGCAAGACACCATAAAAACGGAGGCCGAGATGATAGCCGAAGAGAAGATAAAGGACACCGAAAAACGACAGGAGGAAATACTGAACGACATCTACAATGACTACAAACGCATTGAGGCAGGAATAGAAATATACCTTACCGCCCTTGAAAACTACGACGTTGAAGAAGAATATTACTAAAAACAGGACAGATATGAAAGCAATAAGACTGTTAATCACGACGCTGCTCTGCACCTCAATGCCGGCTGCAATGAGCGCACAGGAAAACCTGAAAAAGGCCATAGACAACTTTGTGAACAGCAAAGACCTTGGCGGACACATGCAAACAAACAACTATTTGGAAAACAGCGGCCCTAAAAACAAGGTTACATCGTTCTCCGACCAGTATATCTTCGAGCTGCCGATGAACAAGAAAAAGGTGCTCGACCCGGTGCTTGCAGCCTTCAACAAGGACAAGGGCGCAGCTTACAAAATACATAGCAGGGACGCAAACATAAGCGACGATGTTATGGTAACAGTAGCTTACGGTGAAAAACTTGACAAGACTTTTGCATTCGGCGCACATAAAGAGAGGAACTACCGCGTTATGCTCGTGCAAGACCGGCAGGACAGCCTGCGCCGTTACTGCTACGGAATTGTGTGGTACGAGGACAAGGACAACGACAAGTTCTGCGGCTCAATCAACGTTATCTACGGCCTGAATCCACAGAAAACGAAGAAAGAGACAATTACTTACTACGGCGATCTCTCATCGCTTGAAAGCCTTGGCGGCCTTGAACAGCTTAAGGAACTCGACAAGCTGAAAGACCTCGGCAAGCTAAGCGAACTTGGAAACGGCACATACGTGGTAATAAACAACGACACATTGGATAGCAACGAGATAAAGACAAGCACCGACTTTCTTAGGCGTTTCGGCAGCCTTAGGGCAGCATTCAAAAAATCACTAAGCAACCACAAAACCGAAATCAGGACGGTACTGACAAACAAAATATTGGAACTGTGCCGCTCGCACGGCAAGCTCCTCAACAACGAAGAACGCAAACTCTGCACCGACAGCATGAGGGAGCTGCAGAAAATGGAATTTGACGCATACATAAGAGGTCTATTAGACGTTGCCATGTCAAGCCTCAAGAGATAACACAATACTCTCTCTAATTAAATAACCGACGGAAGTCCGCGACGCTGCAAGCCGGCATCGCGGACTTCACTGTTTACCGGCTATTCTGCAAAGGGCCACCTTTCACCTTCCGAAAGGCCATCTTTTACACGCTAAAAGGCCACCTTTTGCAACACAAAACATGGTCTTTTACAAAGCCGCTGATTTACAGGCATTTGGCAATAAGGCAACAAAGCCGCACTGGTTTTTGTTGTTCAATACTGTCTTTAAATAATATAAGGTGTACCTCGGCAATAAAAATAAAAATCCGTTTCACTACTTTTTATTTTGCATTGCGCTCGGTTTGCATTATCTTTGCACGATAAATACAATTATTTATGTGTGGAATAGTAGGATATATAGGCTCGAGAGACGCCTACCCGATACTCATCAACGGACTTAAACGCCTGGAATACCGGGGCTACGACTCGGCCGGCGTGGCCCTCATCAATGACAAGGGGCAGCTTAACGTGTACAAGGAAAAAGGCAAGGTGAGCAACCTTGAAGCCATAGCTGCGCAAAGGGACACGTCGGGATGCATAGGGATTGCGCACACACGGTGGGCTACCCACGGCGAACCTTCAGCCGTAAACGCACATCCACACGTGTCGCAGAGCGGACGACTGGCACTTGTACACAACGGCATCATCGAAAACTACGCCAGCCTGAAGGAATATCTTAAAGGCAAAGGCTACACGTTCAAAAGCGCAACCGACACGGAAGTGCTGGTGCAGTTAATCGAATTCATGCAGAACGAATACGGCAAAGACCTTGAAGGCGCGGTAGTGATGGCGCTGCGGCGCGTCGTCGGAGCATACTCCATAGCTGTCATAGAGAAGGACTGCCCGGACAAAATCGTGGTGGCAAGGAAGAGCAGCCCGGTGGTAATCGGCATAGGCGAGGACAACAAGGAGTTCTTCATCGCGTCTGACGCGGTGCCCATCGTAGCCTACACCAAGCAGATGGTGTACCTCAACGACAACGAGGTGGCACTGCTGAAAGTCGGCAAAAAAATTGAAATCAGGAACCTTGACAACCAAGAAATAACGCACGACGTTAAAGAGGTTGACATCGACCTCGAGTCGCTTGAAAAGGGTGGCTTCGACCACTTCATGCTGAAGGAAATCTACGACCAGCCCCGCTGCATAGCCGACTGCATGCGCGGACGCCTGCTGTTGAAAGAAAAACGCGTGGTATTGAGCGCCCTCAACCTGCACCGCGACGAACTTGTAAACGCACAGAGGTTTATCATAGTGGCCTGCGGCACGTCGTGGCACGCCGGACTCATCGGCAAACAGCTCATAGAACAGTGGGCGAAAGTGCCTGTGGAGGTGGAATACGCCTCTGAGTTCCGCTACCGCAACCCCGTCATTCTGCCGGGAGACGTCGTAATAGCCATATCACAGAGCGGCGAAACTGCCGACACTCTGGCGGCATTCCAGCTGGCAAAAGAGAACCATGCGCTGTGCTTCGGCATAGTGAACGTTGTCGGTTCGAGCATTGCGCGCGCATCTGACACCGGCATATACATCCACGTAGGCCCTGAAATAGGCGTGGCGTCGACAAAGGCTTTCACAGGACAAGTGACCGTACTGACGCTCTTCGCCCTCGCCCTCGCCCACGAGAAAGGCACAATAACCCAGCAGGAATACGAGGAAACGATAGCCGAACTCGCCAACATCCCCGACAAAATAAAGGCCGTACTCGCCAAGAACAGCGACATAAAAGAAATTGCCCGTGCACTGACTTACGCCGAGAACGCACTTTACATGGGGCGAGGCTTCAACTATCCCGTAGCCCTTGAAGGGGCACTGAAGCTGAAGGAAATCAGCTATATACACGCCGAAGGCTATCCGGCAGCAGAAATGAAGCACGGCCCTATAGCGCTGATTGACGAAGACATGCCCGTGGTATTCGTGGCAACCCACCATCA
Source organism: uncultured Prevotella sp. (assembly GCA_900551055.1). GTDB lineage: Bacteria > Bacteroidota > Bacteroidia > Bacteroidales > Bacteroidaceae > Prevotella. The sequence continues at coordinate 15,621 of URUK01000003.1, forward strand.
GTTGTACAAGAAAATACTAAGCAACATTGAGGAAGTGAAAGCCCGCAACGGCCGCATAATATCCGTTGTGACCGAAGGAGACAAGGCCGTAAGCGGCATATCAGAAGCAACCGTGGAAGTTCCACCTACCCTTGCGCCGCTTGCTCCGCTGCTCTCTGTCATACCGTTACAGCTAATTGCATATCACGTAGCCGTTGAGAAGGGGCTAAACGTTGACCAGCCGAGAAACCTGGCAAAGTCGGTGACGGTGGAATAAGCAAACAACATATCAATCGAAAGTAGTCAGAAGTAGTTAAAGTAGTTAGGAGTAATTAAAGCCATTACTCCTGCTTGAAAGTCAAAGGTAATGACTTTAACTACCCAGCGAGCACAGCGAGCGGTAACTACTCTGACTACTTTAACTACAAAGAACAACATGACAAAGAAAGATTTAAGGATAACATTCATGGGAACGCCGGAGTTTGCAGTAGAAACTCTGCGCGCATTAGTTGAAGGCGGATATAATGTTGTGGCCGTAGTGACGCAACCCGACAAGCCCGTAGGCCGCCATCAGGACACTCTTCAACCGTCGGCGGTGAAGCGATACGCCGTTGGGCACGGCCTGCCTGTGCTGCAACCGGAGAAGATGAAAGACCCGGCATTCGTCGAAGAACTTAAGAGTTACAATGCCGACCTGCAAGTAGTAGTGGCCTTCCGCATGCTGCCGGAAGTGGTATGGGCAATGCCCCGTTTCGGCACATTTAACGTCCACGCTGCCCTTCTGCCGCAATACCGCGGCGCGGCACCCATCAACTGGGCTGTAATCAACGGCGAAAAGCAGACCGGGGTGACGACCTTTTTCCTCGACCACGACATCGACACAGGCCGCATCATCATGCAAGAGCCGTTTGAGATAAAGGACGAATACAACGTTGAAGATGTCTACAACGGCCTCATGAAGCTCGGTGCAGGCATCGCATTGAAGACCATCGACAAAATAATCGAGAGCGACGGACACGTTGACTCGCTGCCACAGGAAGACATGATACCCGTAGGACAGGAGCTGCACAACGCCCCAAAGATATTCAAGGAAACATGCCTCATCGACTGGAACGCGACGGCAAAGCGCGTGCATGACTTCGTAAGAGGTCTCTCCCCCTATCCCGGCGCATGGACAAACATGACCGGCCAGGACGGAAAGGCCTCCGTATTGAAAATCTTTAAGACCACTCTGACAACCATCCCTTGCAACGGAAGGGATGCCGGAACAATAATGGTGTTCAACGGAAAGCTGCTGGTCGCCACGGCAAACTGCTGGCTGCAGTTGGACGAAATACAGCTAAGCGGCAAGAAAAGGATGGACGCCAAGGCTTTCCTCAACGGAGTAAGGGACATTGAAAGCTACTGTTTGAAACATTTGGAAGTTAAAGAAGTCAAGGAAGTTAATGAAGTTAAAGACAAAAACTTTGCTTCTTGAATAAAGTCGGTGCTTTACGAAATAAGGCTAATGTCTTTGACTTCCTTAACTCCCCCAACTCCCTTAACTCCTTTAACAACTCAAGAACATGTACGAAAATTTAAGCGACAAGCGGATAGCCGTGCTGCTTTCAGGCGGCGTTGACAGTTCAGTTGTGGTGTACGAGCTGGCAAGACAGGGGCTGCATCCCGACTGTTTCTACATCAAGATAGGGCCGGAAGAAACAGAGGAATGGGACTGTTCGAGCGAAGAAGACCTCGAGATGGCTACCGCCGTGGCCGCGAAATACGGCTGCAGGCTGACCGTTGTCGACTGCCACAAGGAATACTGGGACAACGTTACGCGGTACACAATGGACAAGGTGCGCGCCGGACTGACGCCCAATCCCGACGTAATGTGCAACCGACTGATAAAGTTCGGCGCGTTCGACGAGAAGGCCGGGCACGACTACGACCTCATTGCGACCGGACACTACGCCCGTACGGAAGTCATTGACGGCATGAAATGGCTCACGACAAGCCCCGACCCTGTGAAGGACCAGACCGACTTCCTCGCCCAGATACACGGCTGGCAGCTGAAGAAAGCACTCTTCCCGATAGGCGGAATGATGAAAGAGGAGGTGCGAGCGATAGCCGAACGCGAGCATCTTGTCAACGCCAAGCGCAAGGACAGCCAAGGAATCTGCTTCCTCGGCAAAATCAACTACAACGACTACATACGCCGCTACCTCGGTGAAAAGCCGGGCGACGTGCTCGAGCTGGAGACCGGCCGCAAGATAGGACAGCACAAAGGACTGTGGTTTCATACCATCGGACAGCGCCACGGCCTCGGCTTCGGCGGAGGCCCCTGGTATGCGGTGAAAAAAGACATGGAGGCAAACATCCTTTACGTAAGCAAGGGTTACGAGCCCATGACGGCGTACAAAAAAGACTTCAACATGCACGGCTTCAATTTCCTTACATGCGACCCGTGGGGCAGTTCCGCAACAATCAGCGTGACGTTCAAAATCCGCCATACCCCCGAATTTCACCACGCGACGCTCGAACGCACGGGTGAAGCCTCGTTCGCCGTACACTCTGATGACCTCATCCAAGGCGTAGCGCCCGGCCAGTTCTGCACGGTTTACGACGAGGAGCACCACAAATGCATCGGAAGCGGGGAAATATGCGTTTGAAAGTAAAAAGATAAAAAGTGAAATGGCAAGAAAATGGAACGAAATGAAAAAAACTTTTACCTCTTTACTTTTTTACCTTTTTACCTTTCCTCCTTACTACTTAATAAAAAACAAATGAAAAACTTTGCGGCAATCGACTTCGAGACGGCCAATCAATATCCGTCAAGCGTGTGCAGCGTAGGCGTAATCATCGTGCGCGACGGCGAAATTACAGACAGGTATTACAGCCTAATACGCCCCGAACCCGATTATTACAGCCGCTTCAACACGCGCATACACGGACTCACCAATGAAGATACTGACGAAGCGAGAGTGTTCCCCGATGTGTGGGCGGACATCGAGCCGCTTATCAACGGACTTACCCTCGTAGCCCACAACAGCCCCTTCGACGAGGGATGCCTCAAGGCCGTGTTCCGCGTTTACGGCATGGATTACCCCGACTACACGTTCCGCTGCACCTGCCGCGCATCCCGAAAGGCTTTCGGCAAGCGTTTGCCCAATCATCAGCTGCAGACCGTCGCCGCAGCATGCGGCTATGACCTGACACGCCACCACGACGCACTTGCCGACGCGGAAGCCTGCGCCGCAATAGCGATGAAAATACTCTAAGAAAGCATAAGGTAATTTATTGATAATCAACGAATTAACAACCGACTTATAAAAGGCCACCTTTTACACGGTAAAAGGTGGCCTTTTAGCTTGCAATTGATGCCCTTTTGGGATGCGAAAGGACACCTTTTGCGTCACGGTCAACCATGCACCATACCGTCACAAAGCAAATTTCAGTGCACAATTGCCGCTGCTTGTCTCCACCTTTATTATATAAACGCCGGAACGATTAATGCCAAAGCGCCACTCATTACCGCTGCATGACGATGCCGCAACCTGCGTCCCGTCAACACTGTAAACGGCAACCCGGCGCAATCCGGCATCGCTTGAAACCGTAAGCACACCGTCACTTACGGTGCATCTTACACCTTCAACGATGTTTTGATATATACCAGACGTCTGGACTATCCGCTTCAAACCGGCCAAAGCATCAATCTTGCCATAACCGAACACGCCGTTAGGCTCATCGCCTGTATAGCTGTCGCGTACCGATGTCTCCTCAATCAAATCCCTTACATCGTCAACAGTAAGCGTAGGGTCTGCCTGAAGCCACAGGGCAACAACACCGGTCACCACCGGCGTAGCCATCGACGTGCCGCTAAGCACGCCCCACGAATACTTGCGCGAACCGTCGGCACCGGTCACTTCGGCCACCTTGTATTCCGGCTTTACGTAATAAATGCCGGCATAAGAGTTGTATGACGACACCACGACCGCGCCGGGCGCAACAACATCGGGCTTTATCCTGCCGTCGTAAGTCGGCCCTTTGCCTGAAAGAGGATAAACATCTCCCACCGTCCACAGTTGCTTGTGGTTACCGCCGGAGAGGTCAGTGTACTCGTTTTTAGACACATACGCTCCTACCGACACCGTGTTATGCCCTGTCGCCGTGGCAGCTATCGTGCAGTCGTTTGTGCCTTCGATATAGCCTGTCAGGCCGCCTGAAGCGAACTCTCCATAGTCGCTGTTCACCATATATGCGCCGCTTTCAGCCTTAAGCGACAGTTCCCAACGCTCTGTGTCGGGCGTTCCGTAAATCAAGGAGATGCGGAAACAAGGATTGCCATTTGCCGGATTTTCTGACACCGACACGTTCATGCTGCCGTTGTCTTCAGCCAACGAGCCGAAATTCTCAAAGCTCTGCGACCGCTTGTCGCCACTTTCAAAAGTCTCGCTAAACATCACCGTGTCACTCTCCGTATTGCGAAGCGTCAGCGTAAGGCTGTATTCCGCGCCCTTTTCGCCTTGTATAAAAAGGTTGTCACGTCCATAATCAGGCTGTACCCAAAGGCTTTTCATCTCATTGTTACCAGCCTCAAACGTGCCGCGCAGCGTGGAGCGGCGGTCACCCTCGTTACCTGCCGCGATTGATAGCACACGCCCCTCACTACCTTCCAGTAGCCTGTCAACCATCACGGTGAAGTCGTCAGTGCCGTCCTTATAGCCCAGCACAGTGCCGATACTTAGGTTTATAGCCATCGGGCGGCCTGCCTTTTCGGCATATTTAAGAAGGTAGTCAAGTCCGTCTATTATCCCCTGCTCCGTCTTGTTGGTTGAAACGAGCACAATGTCGGCCTCCGATGCCACGCCCATATACGGCCCGTCATAGCTTCCGGCGGCAATTCCTGCAACGTGGGTGCCATGCGTATCTCCGGTAAGTTCCATGTCGCGCTTTGCCGCAACGATGTCTTCCGTTGTGCCATACTCCACCCCATAGCCGTAACTGCTTGACGTTGTGAAGAATTTGTTTTGGTCCCATGCCGCAAGGATGCGGCAATTTCCGTCGCTGTCAAGAAAATTCGGATGGCAGAAGTCAAAGCCTGCATCGATTACACCTACAAGCACCCCGTTACCCTTATACGGCATCTGAAGCTGCATTCCGGCGTGAGCCGCATCGACGTTTGACAACCGCCGTACCTCGTCCATCATCGTATGAACCTCTTGTCCGGCATCAACGCCAGCAACACCGGCATCCGCCGCCAACGCCTCAAGTTTCGTTACAGGCACTAAAGCCGTACATACGTCGCCGCACCTGACATTAAACTTTACCCCGTAAGCAGCCGCAAGACGCGCCGTATCCGCACCTTCGGCAAGGCGTATATAGACGTTTGCCCTCCTTTCCGCCAGCCCGGCGCGTGTCTGCCCGGCATCGTCGATGAGGCGAACTGTCTGCGCCGTAAGCTTCGGACTATACTCCCTGACCCTCATCTGTGCGACCGACATAGCGGAATAAAGCACGAATGCCGATACGAATAATGATTTCTTCATGGCATAATGATATTTAAAAAAGTCCACAATGCACGCATTCAAACTGCATTGTGGACTTCGGTTTACTTGCAAAATATTATCTGATGACAACTTTCGCGCTATATTCAGTGCCGTCCTTATATATCGTTGCCACGTAAATTCCGCTACCTGCAACATACACTTCGCCGCCGTCAACTGTTGCGTCAGCCACAATGCGTCCGTCAAGACCAGTCACAACAATGCGGCACTTGCCGCCGTCTGTTGTAGAAACATAATGTCCGTTTACAATAATCCGGCCTGCCTGCACGGCCGTAACGCTGCCGATTGACGAAGCTACATCAGCCTGCCACTTCAATATCGGATAGCCGTTATTGACGCCTTGGCCGTCAGCCACCCACACACCTTGGCCGTTGTCAAGTGCAGCAAGGAAGTCCGCGCTCTTCATTTCAGCATCAGTCTTGGCCGTAACGCCGGTGTTCTCGTCAGTAACGCCCTCATTTTCAAGATAATAACAATTATCAATTGTCACCCCAAAATCAGTAGAACCAACAACAGCATAGGCATAAAGCCCATCAGAAGAAACTTTTCCTGTATCATAACAGTTACTAACCGTTCCGTTTACCAAATATCCAATAATACCTCCAACCATTAAGCCTCCATACTCAAGGTCGCCTGTATTATAACAATTTTCTATTTTTGCGCCTCGATCAACAAATCCAGCAATACCTCCAAAGTTTGAATATCCAATAAGATCACTTTCGTTTACGCAGCAAGAAACAGTGCCACCGTAAACCAAACCAACAATACCACCTTGCCCCATAGCTTCTGTTATATTGAAGCTTGATTTATTAACACAGTTATAAACCTTACCTCCTGTCATCGCACCAACTATTGTACCAGTACCCCAAGTTCCTTCAATAGTTGAATTTTCACCAAGTGTCAAATTCTTAATTTCTGCATTCTTTGATATGCAAGCAAATAAACCTGTTCCTCCAACCTCGTTGACATTATCAATAAAATACACGTTGATATTATCAATCGTTTTATAATTTCCATCGAAAACGCCAAGAAAATACTTTGAATTATCTATCATTTGTCCTTGGTTTTCCGGGTCTTGATACTCGTCAAAGAAGCCTATCGGGTCAAACTTCTGCCCCTCGCTGTAGCCCATGTCAAGGTCGTTTGCCAACTTGAAATACTTGCCCTCGTATGTTTCTCCGGCATCAACCTGCTCGTTGAGGTAGGCAAGATGCTGCGGAGTTGATATGATGTAAGGGTCTTGTTGCGAGCCTGTGCCCTCGGTCCAAGCCGCCGACGTGCCGTCCCAAACCTGTGCGCCAGCCGACGCAAATACGAACGTTGAAGCAATGAGTAAAATGTTTTTCTTCATAACTAAACTGTTTAATAAGTGACATTATTAGCTCTAATTTTCACTTGTTTTACCATATTTCCCAAACATTCTGACTATTCCTGAAGCCAAGCCAATATTCAACGGTTCGTAAAATGTGTTTAAAATAGTTACTTAAACCGTACTTTTAGTTAAAAAGGCAGCGACCGATACATTTTTATATATAAATATTTCTAACTTGAAATAATAATCCTTAGATTTGCATTAATTACATATGTATCACTTATTAAACAGATAAGCAACACTTTTTATCCCTCTACTTGTGATGCGTATTGCCACCCTTTCCACAACGTTTTCATGCCTATTCCGCAATGTTTTTTACCCCTTCATATAACATTCTGACATTCAATGTATTACAAAAGGCCACCTTTTGACTGGCAAAAGGTGGCCTTTTGGCATGCAATTGACGGCCTTTTGGAACGCGAAACGGCACCTTTTGCAAAATCACTTGCCATGAGCGGCCTGCCGGCCGATACTGTTTGTCGACGAAAATAAAGATTTTCAAGGATTTTATTATCAAATAATAAACTTTTTACCGAAAACATTTGTCGTTTGAAAGAGATTTCCTATATTTGCAGACAAAATATCAAACAGACGATTATGAACAATATGTTTTTCGCATGGTGGTGGCGCAACTCAAGATTGAAGAAGTCGTGAGTTACACAGCCGTGTGGTTAATTGAAAGATACAACCGGGCCTGTCGTTCTTGCGGCAGGCCCGGTTTCTTTTTTGCCGGGCGGCAAGGCGGAATGACGGCAAGGCCATAACCGGACATTGACAAGAACTTAAAAAACGGAATAAGACATGAAATCAATGGAAGAATTACAAAAGGTGCTCAACCACGAGACCCTTACGCGCGAGGAGGCAAAGGGCGTGTTGTCAGGCATTACGCGCGACGACTATCCGCAGGAGCAGGTCACGGCACTGCTCACGGCGATGCAGATGCGCGGCGTAACGGTTGACGAACTGCTGGGTTTGCGTGACGGCGTGCTGGAAACTGGCGTGCCGGCCAAGCTCGACTGCGGCCGTTACATCGACGTGGTGGGCACGGGCGGCGACCGCAAAAACACGTTCAACATATCCACCTGCGCATGTTTCGTCATTGCCGGGGCAGGCTACAAGGTGGCCAAGCACGGCAACTACGCCGCCACGTCGACAAGCGGCGCGTCGAATGTAATCGAAGCCCACGGCGTGAAGTTCACCGACGACATCGACAAACTTAACCGCTCAATCAACGGTTGCGGCGTGGTTTACCTCCACGCGCAGCTGTTTGCGTCGGCAATGAAGCACGTAGGGCACATTCGCAAGGCGCTGCAGTTCCCCACGTGCTTCAACCTTCTCGGCCCCATCGTCAACCCGGCGCGCCCGGAGTGCCAGCTGCTCGGCGTGGCAGACCTCAACCAGATGCGCCTGTACGGCGGCGTGTACCGCAGGCTCGGGGTTGACTTCGGCATAGTGAACAGCCTCGACGGCTACGATGAAATATCCCTTACGGGCGACTTCAAGGTGATGACGAACAGCTACGAGAGAGTGTTCCGCCCTGCCGACATAGGATTTTCAACGGCCATGCAGGCCAACCTCTGTGGCGGAAACACTGTTGGCGAGGCCAAGGAGATATTCGACAGCGTGCTTGAAAACAGGGCTTTGGCCGACAGGAAGAATGCCGTACTGGCTAACGCCGCGTTCGGAATACAGGTTGTCGACGGGACGCTGACAATAGAGGAAGCCTTGGCCGCCGCCAGCAAATCGCTTGAAAGCGGACGCGCCCTGACCGCATTCAAGAAGTTTGTGGAGATAAACTCGTGAAAAGGTAAAAAGGTGAGAAGGTGAGAAAGTAAAAAAGTGAAAATTAAAAAAGATGAAAGATATTCTTGGAGAAATAGTCGCCTACAAGCGAATCGAGGTGGAGCGGATGAAGGAGGAAGTGCCCGAAAGTGCGCTGCGCACAGCCGTCGAGCGGATGGGTGACACGAGACTACCCTCGCTCAAGGCCGCGCTCATGCAGTCGAACACGGGCATTATAGCCGAGTTCAAACGCCGTTCGCCGTCAAAGGGCTGGATTAACGAGGGCGGACTGGCCACTGAAATACCGATAGCTTACCAGCAAGGAGGAGCCGCAGCGGTAAGTATCTTGACCGACGGGAAGTTTTTTGGAGGCGCTGACGAATATATAACAGAAGCGCGGAAAGCAGGAGTTACGCTCCCTGTGCTGTACAAGAACTTCGTCATAGACAGTTACCAGCTGCTCCAGGCGCGCCTGTGCGGTGCTTCAGCCGTGCTCCTTATAGCGTCAGTTCTCGGCAAGGCGGAATGCGGCAGGCTTACAGACACCGCCCATGAGCTTGGCCTTGAAGTACTGTTGGAACTTCACGGCGAACGCGAACTCGACTATGCCGGGCTGAATGTGGACGTTCTCGGAGTGAACAACCGCAACCTCGGCACGTTCGTTACCGACGTAAACAACTCGTTCAGACTGGCTTCATTACTTCCTGAAGGAGTATGCAAGGTGAGCGAAAGCGGCATTTCTGACCCTGAAACAATAGTAAAACTGCGGCAAGCGGGCTTCAATGGCTTCCTCATTGGCGAGACATTTATGAAAAACAAACGGCCGGGCGACGAGCTGAAACGCTTTATCGGCGAAGTGGAAAGACGGCTGAAACGTAATGAAAGAAGTCATTTCGCCATAAAGGTTTGCGGCCTGACGGATGCCGGGAACGCGCTCGACGTAGCCACACTCGGCATCGACATGACGGGATTTATATTCTATGAGGGCAGCCGGCGGCATGTTTCGGCTAAACAGATGGATGCCGTTTGCACGGCTTTTGACCGGAAACTAAACAGCAAGGAAAGGCCGCTTAAAGTGGGAGTGTTTGTCGATGCCGATACCGACTACGTTGTTTCAGCCGTAAAGCGGTATGCACTTGACTGCGTGCAGATGCATGGCAACGAGAGCACAAGCCGTCTTGCCGGGACACGCAAGGCCGTCAATGCAGATTGCGGACGTGGCGTAAAGATAATCAAGGCGATAGCCGTAGCCGGCCGTGCCGACGTGGAAGGCTGCGCGGAATATACAGGAACGGCGGACATGCTGCTGTTCGACACCAAGGGGAAGGCCGCCGGAGGCAACGGCACAAGATTCGACTGGAGTCTGCTTCGGGCGTACTCCGGCTCGTTGCCGTTCCTGATCGGCGGTGGAATCGGCCCTGATGACGCGGATGACATTCTGCATTTCAACCATCCGCAGTTTGCAGGCATCGACCTAAACAGCCGTTTCGAGACATCTCCCGGAATAAAAGACATTGAAGCGTTGGCACACTTCATTGAGGAGGTGAGAAAGTGAAAAGGTGAGAAGGTGAGAAAAGTTGAGGAGCTTTATTAGAACATTAAAATTAAAAACGACAAGGATATGAACAAGATAAACGCATTGTTTGCTGCGGACAAAGGCCGCAAACTGTTCTCGCTTTACTTCTGCGCAGGCTGTCCTACGCTTGAAGGTACGGCTGAAGTGATAACCACACTCGACCGCAGAGGAGTCGATATGGTGGAAGTTGGCATACCGTTCAGCGACCCGTTGGCCGACGGCCCGATGATACAGGCAGCCGCAACAACCGCCCTGCGCAACGGTATGACGTTGAAAAAGCTGTTTTCACAGCTTGCCGAAATCAAAGGGAAAGTAGGCATTCCGCTCATACTCATGGGGTATCTGAACGTCATCATGCACTACGGCTACGAGGAGTTTTTCAGAAGTTGCGCCGAATGTGGAGTGTCGGGGGCTATCATACCCGACCTGCCTTTTGACGACTATCTGGCCGAAATCAAGCCTGTGGCCGACCGTTATGACATCCGCGTGATAATGATGATTACCCCGGAGACAAGCGAAGAGCGCATCCGCTTCATCGACGAGCACACCGACGGCTTCATTTATATGGTGTCATCGGCCAGCGTGACTGGTGCCCAAAGCAGGTTTGGCAATGACAAATTGGACTACTTCAACCGTGTAAATGGCATGCGTCTGCGCAATCCACGCATGATAGGTTTCGGCATATCAAACCGTCAGACGCTTGAAAGCGCACGCCGAAATGCCGCCGGAACCATAATAGGAAGCAAGTTCGTGAGCCTACTTAACGAGGAGAAAGCCCCCGGAAGGGCACTTGACAGGCTTATGGAAGAATTAAGTTGAACGCTTATCAGTTACAAATATGGCATATTCAGTTGACGGAAAAGGATTTTACGGAGAGTTCGGCGGCGCATATATACCCGAAATTCTCCACAAGTGTGTGCACGACTTGCAGGACGCTTACCTGCCAATCATCGAAAGCGACGGCTTCAAGCAGGAGTTCAGCAGCCTGCTGAGGGACTACGTTGGGCGGCCTTCGCCGCTGTATTTCGCCCGGAGGATGAGCGAGAAATACGGCTGCCGCCTGTATCTGAAGCGTGAAGACCTTAACCATACCGGCGCACACAAGATTAACAACGCCATCGGACAGGCTCTCATCGCACGGCGCATGGGCAAGACACACGTCATCGCCGAGACCGGCGCAGGCCAGCACGGAGTGGCCACTGCGACAGCCTGTGCCCTGCTCGGAATGGACTGCAAGGTGTTCATGGGCAAGACGGACATAGAGCGTCAGCACATAAACGTAGAGAGGATGCGCATGCTCGGGGCGGAAGTCTGCCCTGTCACGACAGGCAACATGACGTTGAGCGACGCCTGCTCTGAGGCCATACGCTACTGGTGTTGCCACCCTTCCGACACGTTTTACGCCGTCGGTTCAACTATGGGTCCTCACCCCTACCCCGACCTTGTGGCCAGGATGCAGAGCGTAATATCAGAGGAACTGAAGTGGCAGTTGCTTGAAAAGACTGGGCGCGACCACCCCGATTGCCTCATAGCCTGCATCGGCGGAGGCTCCAACGCGGCAGGAACAATCTATCATTATGCCGACAACGAGAGCGTGAAAATCATCCTTGCCGAAGCCGGAGGCTGCGGAATACACAGCGGACGCACTGCAGCGACGCTTCACTGCGGCACCGCCGGAATACTGCACGGTGCCCGGATGCTCGTAATGCAGACCGAAGACGGCCAGATAGAGGAGGCCTGTACCATATCGGCCGGCCTCGACTATCCGGGCGTAGGCCCCATGCACTGCAACATGGTGGCGCAAGGGCGGAGCCAAGTGATGGCAATCAACGACGACGAGGCCGTGCGTGCAGGCTACGAACTGACGCGGCTCGAAGGCATAATACCGGCAATAGAGAGTGCGCATGCAGTGGCTGTGCTCGGCAAAGTAAAGTTCAACGCCGACGACGTGGTGGTGCTTACCGTAAGCGGACGCGGCGACAAAGACATCGAGACATACCTGCGGTTTGGCTGCAAGGAATGAAAGCTCAGGCCGTCATTTATCTATTCAAATAAAGACTAACATCATGACAACAAAGAAATTCTGTTATTCAGTACATACAAGGACGGCCCTTGCCGACATGTACACACCCGTAAGCGTGTACATGAGGCTGCGCGACATGGGGGCGCAGAGTGTCCTCATGGAATGTTCCGACTACCACGACCGCGCCAACAGCCGCTCGTTCGTTTGCGTGAACCCCATCGCCAGCGTGTCGGTAAGGCGCGGACGCGTGGAGTTCTTTTACCCTGACAGGACATCGGCCACGGCGGAAATAAGCCGCAGTTACACCTGCGACGCGGCCATCAACGACTTCATGGCCTGCTTCGACATAACCGGCGACACGCTTGGCTGTTGCGGACTTTACGGCTATACGGCGTTCAACGCCGTGAGATATTTTGAAGACATTGACGTGAAAGACGGCGGCATGGACAAGAACGACGCTCCCGACATCTGCTACATGCTGTTCAGGGACGTGATAACATTCGACCATTTTGACAACCGCATGACTGTATCGACACTCGCAGTGCCGGGCGACGACGCAGCCGGACACACCGAACAGCTGATGCTCAGGTTAAGCCGTGGCAACCTGAACGTGTATCCGTTCAACAGGACGGGTGACGTAACGTCGCCCATAACCGACGCTCAGCACAAGGCGAACATACGCAGCGGCATAGCCCACTGCCTGCGCGGAGACGTGTTCCAGGTAGTGCTGTCGCGCCGTTTCATTCAGAAATACGAGGGCGACGACTTCGCCGTGTACCGCGCCCTGCGCAGCATCAACCCCTCGCCATACCTGTTTTATTTCGACTTCGGCGGATTCCGCCTCTTGGGCAGCAGCCCGGAGACCCACTGCCGCATAACCGGACGCCGGGCGTACATTGACCCTATAGCAGGCACTACGCGGCGTACAGGCGACACCGAAGCTGACAAGAGAAACGCCGAGGCGCTGCTCAACGACCCGAAGGAGAACGCCGAACACGTGATGCTGGTAGACCTGGCGCGCAACGACCTTAGCCGAAACTGCCATGATGTGGCCGTAGAACTGTACAAGGACGTGCAGTATTACAGCCACGTGATACACCTTGTAAGCCGCGTGGCTGGCACGCTTGACGACGGCGCAAGCCATGTGAAGGCGTTTATAGACACATTCCCGGCAGGCACGCTTAGCGGCGCACCGAAGGTCAGGGCGATGCAGATAATCAGCGAACTTGAACCCCACTGCCGCGGCGCTTACGGCGGCTGCGTAGGCTTCATAGGGCTTGACGGCAGCCTGAACCAGGCCATAACGATACGCACCTTTGTCAGCCGCAACGGCGAGCTGTGGATGCAGGCAGGAGGAGGAATCGTAGCCGACAGCGACGAGGAACGCGAGCTACAGGAAGTGAACAACAAACTCGGCGCACTGCGCTGCGCCGTAGAGATGGCAGAGAAGATATGATTAATGTCCAATAAAAAGTTTAAGACAATGAAAATAGCGGTAATCGACAATTATGACAGCTTCACATATAACCTTGTACACATGCTTAAAGATACGGGGGCAAGCGTCAGTGTGTTCAGGAACGACCGTTTCAGCCTGCCCGACATGGAGCCGTTTGACAGGATTGTGCTAAGCCCCGGCCCGGGCATACCAAGCGAAGCAGGCCTGCTTTTGGACGTAATCAGGCGTTACAAGGACGTAAAACCAATGCTCGGAGTGTGCCTCGGACACCAGGCCATAGGACAAGTGTTCGGCGCACGGCTCACCTGTCTTGACAAAGTTTTCCACGGAATAGCAACGGAAGGCACGCAATTCGGCACAGAACCCATGTTCGCAGGCTGTCCGCGCCGCATCGTCATGGGACGCTACCACAGCTGGGTGGTTGACCGCGCCACGCTTCCGCCATGCCTTGAAGTCACCGCCGAAAGCGACGAAGGGCTTATAATGGCCATGCGGCATAAGGATTATGACATACGCGGAGTACAGTTCCACCCCGAAAGCGTGCTTACTCCCGACGGCCGCCGGATGCTCGACAACTGGGTGCATTGCCGCCGCCCGTAAAACCACTGCCTGCAGAACGTCTTGCAAAAGGCCGTCAATCGCATTCCCAAAGGCCACTTTCAGCGTGTAAAAGGTGGCCTTTTGCAAGCCAATATGCCACCTTTTGCAAAGCCGCTGATTTCCAGGCAGTTTCCCAATGACAGCGACAGCCGCTGCCGTTATGTTCCAATGCCTTTATTTTTTAAGTATAAAAGAAGCAACAGAAATGGCCGCACAAAGAACTACCGACAAATCCTTAGCGGCTTTGACCTCATCCCGAGCGGTCATTGGCAAAGTATAAAAATATCTGCCGTTTGTTAAGTTTTTGTTAAATCTTCATCTTGAATAAACCTTTTTCCCTCCTTCTTATCTTCTCTCAAAAACGCCTTTTCACTCAGTTTCTTACAGCGATTATTTTTTGTACCGATATTTTTATATCGCTGATAATCAGCCACAAACACACTCTCGTATGAAAGCCCGGTCAAGATTGAACCCTGAGGTAACGTGAGTTCGGCATAAGAATACATTTTTTGTAGGGGTATAATTAGCGTGGGGTACGAAGAGAAAAGAAAAATGCAAATCATCTGTCATTTGTCAGTTTATGGCGTAATATGTTGAAATACAGTGTGCTAGAGGCTGACAGATAAAACCGGGCATCCGTCATTCCAATCAGCCACTGACGGTTTTATGACGGTGATGACAGATTAGTCATTGTGTCTGTCAGTGTATAGTGCGTTGATTATCAGTGTGTTATGTGGAAAACTGACAGATGACAGATGATTTGCGTTTTTCTTTTTCCTTTCCCTTTTCACATAACACTTGCATCAAATCCCATATTATCACTTTCTTATACCGAACTCACGTATTATTAGCAAGGATTCAAAATCGGATATTTTTGAATCATTTTATAGTTTCTTTGTACCTTTATTGGTTCTCGAAATATAAAAAACACTGATTTTCAGCAGCTATTAGTAATTCCCCGACAAGTCCTTTGTGGTTTTTACCTCATTCCGAGCTGCCATCAGTAAAGTATAAAAATGCTTGTCGCTTGTTAAGATTTTGTTAAATTTTCATCTTAAACCAACCCTTTTCTTTTCCTCTTTACTTCTCCCCAAAACGGCTTTTTCACCCTGTTTCTTCCAGTGATTATTTTTGTACCGATATTTTCTTATATCACTGATAATCAACCACAAATACTCTCTCATATGGGGAGCTACAAGTCGCGAACTTTTCAGATAAAGGAATATCCAATCTACCCCACGTTGGGCAATATGTTTATTTCATTATCCAATAATGGTTGAACATTATGATGATAAAAATCCTCCACTGTTGCATAACTGGTAAAAACAGCTTTGGCATTCTTTTCCACTTCTTCTTTCATGTGGGAAAACCGTTCATCGTATCGACTTCCGTCTTGCGGGAAATAGAAATAATCGTCTGCGTTAAGCATTTTCCCATCGAACCCTATGGTATAATTGTCGCGCTGGTCTTTTCGAGATTTTGGAGAAAATGTTTCAAACCACCTGTGCAGAATATCAAAACGCCTGCCATATATGGGATAAATTCGCAATGCTGGTTTATCTGTTTCCATGTCCCAACTTCGGGGATATGTCTCTAATTCAATAGATTCAGAACCATCGGAAGTTGTCCTTATCAACCCTTGCCCCTTTAGCTTAAATTCGGACAAGTAATCACTTGAAGCTATTAAATCTTGCAAAATTTTATTTTTGTTCATCTCTCGTTTAAGAAATAATTAGGTGGAAATGTCAGGAAACTAGTTCGTTACCTCGACCGTGTCCATGGGTGCGGTTTTATTCCTTGTTTCCATGAACTCATGCTTGCCGACAAAATATTGGACTCCGATTACTCCTCCACGAAACTCAAAGACGGTGGAATCGTTATAGACTATCAAGCATTCATCGGCATTTATGCTGTTTTGCCGCTGACGGGTAAGGGGACGGTCATACAGCCGGAATGAATACATCCCCATTCCGATGCGGCGAAATCGCAAAGTGGAATAGTCTGGGCAGGAGTAGTTGTTAATTTCTATTCCTATGCAGCCGCAATCCTCCAACTCGCTTTTCAGCTTCTCCATGTCTTGTTCGCTCAAGGCATTGGATTGTGGTACGCTACCATTCTCAAATTCAACAACGAGCCGCGTGCTGTCAGGCAACATACGGCGATAACGGTCTGCGATATTCCTCATCCACCAACCGTTTTCTCCTTTATAATATTCAGCCATGATGAAGGCATCGCATTTCCGTGAGGGCAGGTTTAACGCATAAACGATTACACCCAACAAAAGCAAGTCGACTATATGGAACCACAACAGGATTTTATCTGTCTTTGTGTGCCGCATAACGGCTTTGGCAAAAGAATATATCCACAAACCCATGGTTGGAATGGTAATGTAGAATAGCATTAATGCGAAAAACAGAGCCAGATAAACAAACCCATCATCATTGGTAGTTGTTGAACCAATCAACATGACAAGCATATATAGCGTTACGACCGCTACGGCGGCATAGCGCATAAATCGCAAGAATGACCGTTCCTTATTTGCAGGCCTACTTGTTTCATTGTCGCTCTTTTTCATCGCTTGCCTCCTTTCCGCACTTCGGGATATGTCCAAAGTAGCAATGAAAATAAAAACGCTATGAAAAAAAATACGACATGTCTTTTGTTGAGTCCACTCTCCCAAAATATGGTATCGTTCTTCGCGTCGTAGTAATACGCTGATTTTTCAACGTTCTCGGTCTTACATTTGGCATAGGGTATAGGTATGGCTGTATAATATTCTTTGCCGTTATATGCTATTTTAACAGATGAACCAAGCTTTCTGCAATTTACTTCCAATATTGAGAAATTCGCAATCGGAGTTTGGGATGCCACAATGCTTGCCCTATGTAGATACAGCCCCAAAACATATATTGCCAATCCTAATAGAGCAATGTTTATTGCCAAAACAACAGGAATCCATTTGTTGATTTTCATCGCCATAATTATCTACTAAGGAAGCATAAAGATAACGAAAAGGAATAACTTAATCAATTATTAGACTATTCTTTCCCGTAAAGTTTAAGCAAATTAACTTTTATTGTCGAGTTTTTTCTGTTTCAAGGCAATATGACGCTTTTTCGTATAGACATTATAGTTGTAGCAAAACATTTTATGTTCGTTTATAGATAAAGTTTGTACCCTTATTGGCTCATAATCTACTCTTTCAAGAATACTCAATAATTCCCCGACAAGTCCTTCGCATTTTCAACTTTCCTTTAAAGGGACTGCAATAGGTGGTTTACGATATAAGAAAGCCGCCCGGATTGTGAGCGGCTTACTTGAAGAGTATTAATAGACTGGATTTATTCCTTTATGGAATTGAGGTCACGGAACAGTTTTACGTATTGCGGCCAATAATGGAATATGCTGTAAACAAGGCCTAAAATCAGTCCAATTGTCATTATCCAGAAGCCAATACGGTGAAAAGTCCATACGCTCGGCAAAAGAAGGGCGAAAAAGGAAACAAGACACATGCCGATGAATATTTCACCCAATAAAGTTAGCAACTTGATAGTTGCAGTTTTTGAAAAAAGTTGTTTGGGAGAGAGGACGGCTATGTTGATGCTCTTTAATTTGCGGTACAGATAAATGTACCATATTGCACCGATAGCGAGGAACGAAGACAGGTATATTTTCAGATAGAGAGGAAACGAGATTGGATTGATGTTGTAGATTGCCGCAGCCACAAATATAATAGCTACTAAGAGCAAAGATGTATATGCCTTGCGGAATTCTTTTAGTATCTTGGTCTGCGCTGTTTTGGAGGCTGACACGTTTATCTTTATATCGGTGTTTGTCTTGGCGAGCACCTGCTCAAGCGTTGACATGCTTTTTTTAAGTTCGTTGAGTTGCATATTACATCTGTTTTGAGAGTTTGTCTTTAATACGGTGGATTTTAACTGCAACAATATTGCGTTTAAGGCCAAGTGTATCAGCTATTTCATCATACGAATACTCATCAAGCCAAAGGAGTATGATAGCTTTCTCCATATCTTCAAGTCTATTAATTAGTGAGTGCAGAACTTGAAGATTCTCCTTTTGCGCATCGTCAATCTCGGAAGAGAGGTCGAGCAGACCAAAATCAACCGATACGGTTTCTATGTTTGATTTTGACGAACGCAAGGCCATGAGTGCCGAATTTACTGCTACCCGATAAATCCATGTAGATATTTTGCTGTCACCTCGGAACTGTTTTAATCCCAGCCAGATGTTGACATAGATTTCTTGCCGAAGGTCATCAAACGGCAATTTGTCGGTAGCATAGAAATAGCTGACCTTGTTGATAATTCGGGAGTGCTGCTTTATGAGCGAGGCAAAATCCCTTTCGTTAGTTGGTGGGTCTGTCATACTTCGTTTGTTTTGTTTTGCCTCGTTAGATGCAGATTTAGCCCCGAAAGTTTCATAAACGCGATTTATTTTAGGTATTTTTTTTGTTTCTCTCTGCAAAAGTAGTAATAATCAGGTGAATACACACTCTCCACGAATGATATTTGAAGCTATTGTGCTTGTAGGTTCCTCGTTCTCTATTCACTTGGTGGATTGTTAGTCACCTAAATTCGTATTAGCCGACATTTTACTTCAAGGCGTCCACCACCTGCAAAAAGCACTTACCAACTGTTAATATTTAGTTAAATATTACAGCTCAAACTCAAGTCTTTTCTAAATCTTTCATTCCCTCAAAGCAATTTTTTCACTCCCACTTTTCCTTAACTGATAGTTGTACCGTTATTTTCTCATGTGGCTGATATTCAGCGATAAAAGTCATTGAAAATCAATAGTTGCAATCAATTCCCCGACGAAAACATTTGCCTTTAACTCCTAACGAAGCATGGCGGAGTGGTAACTTCTTTAACTCCCTTAACTTCCAAAAATGAATATCCGCAAAACGGATATTCATTTTATTATCTCGTTTCTCTCGTTTTTATTTTGCACTTCTCTCGATTTGCATTATCTTTGTAATGCGCTAACAAATGTTCGGATTAGGGCGCGTTGACCTTTTGGCATGTTTGCCTTGAATTAACTTGAAAAACGTATGCAATACGTCATTTTGCCTGAAGAAAAGACACGCAGAGCGTCGTTTTACTTAGCAATGGAAGAACATGTGGCACGCCGGTTGCCAGCCGGCGACTACCTGTTTTGCTGGCAGATAGAGCCTTCGGTGGTGTTCGGGCGCAATCAAGTCATGGCCAACGAGGTGAACACGGCATACTGCCGGAACAACGGCATCGGCATGTTCCGCCGCAAGAGCGGCGGCGGCTGCATATACGCAGACATGGGCAACGTGATGTTCTCGTTCATTACCGACAGCGACAACGTAGGCCTTACGTTCAACCGCTACATCAACATGATGGTGCTTATGCTGCGCAAAATAGGCGTAAATGCCGCCGCAACAGGGCGCAACGACATCGTGGTGGACGGCCGTAAAGTGTCCGGCAACGCCTTTTACCACCTTCAAGGACGCAGCATTGTCCACGGCACGATGCTCTACGACACCGACATGGACAACATGCTGCACGCCATCACGCCGCCTGAAACAAAGCTTGAAAGCAAGGGTGTGGAGAGTGTCCGCCAGCGCATAGCCCTGCTGAAAGACTATATCAACATAGGTGTAGACGGGTTAAAGGACGGCATCATGCGCGGTTTGTGCAACAGCGAACATGTATTGACCGCTGTAGACGTGGCCGAAATAGAAGAGCTTGAGCGCAACGTGTACCTATCACCGGCATTCATCCAAGGCAAAGACCCCATGCACACCATCGTGCGAAGGCGCCGGATTGACGGTGTGGGATGCGTAGAGGCCCACATCGAGGTTAAGGGAGGAACGGTGAAAAACATCAGCCTCACAGGCGACTTCTTTGCCACCGGCGACATAGAGGCCATAACAGGCAGGCTTAAAGGCGTAAGCCTTGACCGCAAAGCACTTGACGCAGCGCTGCCACGGAAACTCGACGGCATTATAATGAACATGCACAGAGACGACATTGTGGCCCTTCTCGCAGGCGAGGAATAAGATAACTGAAACCCTGAAAAAGATAATATGGAAAACAAGAAAACATGTCTTTATGACAAACATGTAGCCTTGGGCGCGCTGATGCAGCCCTTCGCAGGATTTGACATGCCTATACAGTATTCGTCAATAATCGACGAGCACAACGCCGTGCGTAACGCATGCGGCGTGTTCGACGTGTCCCACATGGGTGAGGCCGTAGTCACAGGACGTGACGCTGAACGCTACGTGAACCATATTTTCACCAACGACGTGAGCCAGATAGGCGCAGGCCAGGTACTTTACGGCATGATGCTGTATCCCGACGGCGGAACGGTTGACGACCTGTTGGTGTACAAGATGGCGGAAGACAAGTACTTCCTTGTAATCAACGCGGCCAATATCGACAAGGACTTGGAGTGGATGCACAAGAACATTGACGGCTTTGACGTATGCATAGAGGACGCTTCGCCGCGCTACTCACAGCTCGCCGTGCAAGGGCCTGACGCCGAAACTGTTGTAGAGCAGGTGCTCGGCATAGGCTGCAAGGAACTTGTTTTCTATACGTTCAAGACCTTGACGACGGCCGACGGAAAGGAAATAATCGTAAGCCGCACGGGCTATACCGGCGAAGATGGCTTTGAAATATACGCCGGGGCGGAAGTAATCTGTACGTACTGGGACATGCTCATGGACAGCAAACGGTGCAAGCCATGCGGTCTCGGATGCCGCGACACCCTGCGTTTCGAGGTCGGTCTGCCGCTATACGGCAACGAACTTAGTGCCGACATCAGCCCCGTCATGGCCGGTTTGAGCATGTTCTGCAAGCTTGACAAACAGGAGTTCATTGGCAAAGATGCCGTTATAGAACAGAAAACAAGCGGAGTGAGCCGCCGTGTTGTGGGCGTAGAGCTTGAAGGACACGCCGTTCCGCGCCACGGATATGCCGTATTAAGCGAGGGAAAAGAGGTTGGCATGGTCACCACCGGCTACCAGTCAATCTCCACAGGGAAAAGTGTCAGCATGGCGTTGGTTGATGCCGCGTATGCAAAACTCGGCACTAAACTCGACATCCAGATACGCAAAAAAACGTTCCCCGGCACCGTTGTAAAGAAAAGGTTTTACGAAAAACATTATAAGAAATAAGGAGGGAAGGAGTAAGAAGTAAGGAGAGAAGGAGTAAGGAGAATAGGAACAAGAGAATACTACCAGCAAAGGTAGCGGCTTCAGCTCCTTAACGAGTGCAACGAAAGGCAAATTCCTTAACTCCTTTAACTACGTGAATACCCTCCATTAATTACAAGAAAACAATTAAAAAACAAAAAACATCATGGCAAAAGTTATTGAAGGACTCTATTATTCAGAGTCACACGAGTATGTAAAGGTTGAAGGCGAATACGGCTACATCGGCATAACAGACTATGCCCAGAACGCCCTTGGCAACGTGGTTTATGTTGACATGCCCGAAGTTGACGACGAAATCGAAGCCGGAGAAGAATTTGGCGCAGTGGAAAGCGTCAAGGCCGCAAGCGACCTCAACGCCCCGGTAAGCGGCAAAGTGGTGGAAGTCAACGACAGACTGGAGGACACGCCGGAGTTGCTTAACCAAGACGCATACGCTAACTGGATTGTAAAAGTGGAGCTGTCTGACACTTCCGAGCTTGACAAACTTATGGACTCAGCAGCCTACGAAGCGTTTTGCAACAAATAAATTGACCTCAAAACCGAATAACCCCATAACCGTATAACCTTAAAATGGCATTCAAGTATTTTCCACATACGCCTGAAGACATCGACGAAATGCTGTCTCGTGTGGGTGTGAAAACGCTCGACGACCTGTTCGCTGACATCCCGGAACAGATACGTTTCAAGGGAGATTACGACCTGCCGGCGGCAATGAGCGAGATTGAGGTAAGGCGTTTCTTCGACGGATTGTGCCGGAACGACAGCCAGCTCGTTTGCTTCGCCGGTGCCGGAGTGTACGACCATTACACTCCGTCGCTGATACCTTACATCGTGGAACGCTCGGAATTCCTCACAAGTTACACCCCATATCAGGCTGAAATATCACAAGGCACGTTGCAATACATCTTCGAATACCAGTCGATGATGACGCGCCTTACCGGCATGGACATATCCAACGCCTCGATGTACGACGGCACAACGGCCACTGCCGAAGCTGTGATGATGGCGAAAGCGGCAACGAAAAAGGCAGACACTGTGCTCGTTTCAGACACCGTTGACCCGAAAACCGTAGCCGTAGTAAAGACTTACGCCCACTTCCACGGTATAAACATAGAGACCGTAAGGCAAGACAACGGAGCCACGGACATGGCGGAAATGAAGCACAGACTTGGTGAAGGCGGCATTGCCGGAGTAGTAGTGCAGCAGCCGAACCGCTACGGAATAATCGAAGATTACAGCGGACTGGCCGATGCCTGCCATGAAAACAAAGCCTTGCTAATCATGAACTCCGTCGCTGCAGACCTTGCCCTGTTGAAGACTCCTGGCGAATGGGGAGCCGACATTGCCGTAGGCGACGGCCAGTCACTGGGCATCCCGATGTCGTTCGGCGGCCCTTCACTCGGCTATATGTGCTGTACGGAGAAGCTGATGCGCAAAATGCCGGGACGCATCGTAGGCCAGACGCTCGACAGCAACGGCAACCGGGCATTCGTTCTGACGCTCCAGGCACGCGAACAGCACATCCGACGGCAGAAGGCTACATCAAATATCTGCTCGAACGAGAGCCTTATGGCACTATATGTCACCATATACCTGTCAGTAATGGGCAAACAGGGGCTCAAGGAAGCGGCACAACTCTCTTACTCAGGGGCGCACTATCTCTGTGACGAGCTACTTAAGACAGGGCATTTCCGCTTGTCCTTCGACCGTCCGTTCTTCAATGAATTCTGCGTGAAATACGACGGCGACGTTGACGCTTTGCGGCAAAAATTAGAGGCCAACGGCATACTCGGAGGCGTCAAGACGGCAACAGACGAAATCATGTTCGCAGTCACCGAGAAGCGCACCAAAGACGAGATAGACCGTCTTGTAGAACTGTGCAATTGATGAAATGCAAGGCAACAAACCCTTAACCTTAAGAAGATGAACAACAAGTTATACGGGAAACTGATATTCGAGCTGTCCCACGAAGGGCGCAGAGCCTGTTCCCTGCCTGCCAATACATACGGAAGCTATGAGCTGCCAGAAGCCATGAGGCGTGCCGAAGACGCCGAACTGCCCGAATGCGACGAGCTTAGCGTTGTAAGACACTACACAAACATGAGCGGCAACAACTTCGGAGTAGACAACGGCTTCTACCCATTGGGCAGCTGCACGATGAAATACAATCCCTACATCAACGAGGAGATGGCCGCACGAAAGGAGTTCTCGGCAGTACATCCGTTGCAGCCCGTCGACACGTGTCAGGGCGCATTGGCCGTTTACTACAACCTGCAAAAATCATTGGCGGCCATCACCGGGCTGTCTGAATTTACCCTAAACCCCTTCGCCGGAGCACATGGCGAGCTTACAGGACTGATGGTTATCCGCGCATACCACGAGAGCCGGGGCGACATGAAGCGCACGAAGGTCATCGTGCCCGACTCCGCCCACGGCACAAACCCGGCATCGGCGGCTGTCTGCGGACTTGAAGTCGTAGAGGTGAAAAGCACCGAAGACGGCACCGTTGACATAGAACACCTGCGCGAACTGCTTGACGACACCATCGCGGCGATGATGATGACCAACCCGAACACCCTTGGACTGTTCGAGCCAGGCATACCTGAAATTGCCGAAATGGTGCACAGCTGCGGAGCGCTGATGTACTATGACGGAGCGAACCTCAACCCCATGCTCGGCGTTTGCAGGCCGGGCGACATGGGATTTGACGTGATGCACATAAACCTTCACAAGACTTTCTCGACCCCACACGGCGGTGGCGGACCCGGAAGCGGCCCTGTTGGCGTAAGAGCCAGTCTGGAGCAGTTCCTTCCCAAACCGCGCGTAATTAAGCGCAACGACAAATTCGAGGTTGAGAACGGCAGCGAAAGCAGCATCAGCGTGGGTGCATTCCTCGGCAACTTCTGCGTGGACGTGAAGGCGTATGCCTACATCCTGACCCTCGGAAAGGAAAACCTTAAAATGGTAGGACCGCTCGCAACGCTCAACGCCAACTACATAAAGGAAAGCCTGAAAGACGTGTACGAACTGCCAATACAAGGCCTGTGCAAACACGAATTCGTGTTTGACGGACTGCGTGACAAGAGCACCGGCGTAACGACAATGGACGTGGCAAAGCGCCTGTTGGACTTCGGCTACCATGCTCCGACAATTTACTTTCCACTGCTTTTCCACGAGTCAATGATGATTGAGCCGACCGAAAACGAAAGCAAAGAGACCATCGACGGCTTCATTGACGTGATGCGTGAGATTGCAAGGGAAGCAAAGGAAGAGCCGGACACCGTGAAGAACGCCCCAAACAACGCCCCGATAGGCCGTGTTGACGACGTTCTGGCGGCTAAAAACCCGATATTGAAGTTTTAATAATCAGCAGACAAGTGACGAGTGACAAGCAGACAAGACGATTTGCACAATATTTGTTTGTCCGAAACTGTCCACTTGCCACTCGTTGACTTGTCTGCTCGTCACTCGTCAACTTAAAAAACGATGCAAACAGACCTTATTATCATAGGCGCAGGCCCGGGCGGATACCACACGGCGGCATACGCCGCACGCCAAGGACTAAGCGTGACTATCATTGAAAAGGCCGACGTAGGCGGCACCTGCCTCAACCAAGGGTGCATCCCGACGAAAGCACTTTGCCACGACGCGGAAGCCATCGAGGCGGCCAAAAGAGTGTGCGGAGAAAACGTGCCGGTTGACTTCGCCAGGATTTCAGAGCGCAAGCGCGACGTTGTAGAAAAGCTACGAGGCGACGTTGAAATGCTGATGACGCAGCCTGGCATTACCCTTGTACGCGGCAACGGAGTGCTTACGGGCACTAACACCGTAACTGTAGACGGAGAGGAATATACAGCAAAAAATATAATCATCGCCACAGGCTCGCGCCCGAAGACACTTCCCATTGAAGGCATCGGCCTGCCCGGAGTGCTCGACTCAACCTCGCTGCTCGCCACCGACACCGTTCCCAACCGGCTTTGCATCATCGGCGCAGGCGTAATCGGACTCGAGTTCGCATCCGTGTTCAAAAGTTTCGGCAGCGAAGTGACCGTTGTCGAGTACATGAAAGAGTGCCTGCCGCCATACGACACCGATATCTCACGCCGCGTGCGCAAGGCCATGGAGAAGCGCGGAGTCAAGTTCGTGATGCAGGCAGGGGTGACAGGCATCAGCCAAACCGACAGCCAGTTGCAGGTTAACTACGAGTGCAAGGGCAAGCCGGGGGCTGTAACCGCCGACGCGGTGCTTGTTGCCACGGGGCGTGCGGCCAACATTGAAGGCATCGGGATTGAAGCCGCAGGCATAAAGACGGAGCGCGGCAGCATAACCGTCGACGACAACATGCAGACCAGCGTGCCCGGCATTTACGCCATAGGCGACGTTAACGGCCGCTGCATGCTCGCCCATGCGGCCATCATGCAGGGAATGCGCTGCGTGAACCACATAGTGGGACGCGCCGACAACATCAATTTGGAGATTATGCCGTCAGCCGTATTCACCAACCCCGAAGCCGCCGCCGTAGGGCTTACCGAAGCCCAGTGTAAGGACGCAGGCATCGAATACACAGTGCGCAAGACGCCTTATCGCGCCAACGGACGCGCCGTAGCCGACGAAGCCGACGGCGGTCTGCTGAAGCTGATAACCGACGGTGAAGGCAAGATTATAGGCTGCCACGTGTGCGGACTGCACGCCGCCGACATCGTTCAGGAGGCCACAGCCCTTATGGCTACCGGCTGCACTTCAGACCGTCTGCACGAAATAACGCACATACACCCGACCATCGCCGAACTGCTTATTGGCTGACGCTTACGCCGGAGCATGACGGACAAAATGCAAAAGGCCACCTTTCATAATGTAAAAGGTGGCCTTTTGCATTGCAATATACCATCGTTTACAACGCAAAAGACGGCCTTTCATAAAACATTGAGCGTCAAGCCGTTATGCAACATATCCTAATACATTATGAAACCGCAGGCGACCCAACCGCGCATCAGCACCATCCGGCCGCATTACTATTTGCCGGGAAAAGCCACAGTTCTACAAAATAAAGCCCCCTTACTTGCTGTTTTAATAACTTTATGCTATCTTTGTAGAAAATAAGCTGCACCTCGGCAATACAAAATAAAAGTTCGTTTCTCTCACTTTTCTTTTGCATTGCGCTCGGTTTGCATTATCTTTGCATAAGATAAGCCGCACTATGGCAAACAACAAGTGCGCACGAAAAACATTAAAAACAATCAGAAAAATGAAAAGCGACCCTAAAGACTGCCTCTATTGCCAAAACAATGAGACACAGCACAATCTTATGATTGAAGTGGCAAAACTAAGTGTTTCACGCCTGTTCATATTCAAGGAGCAGACATACAGAGGCCGTTGCCTCGTGGCATACGACGGCCATGTGGACGACCTGAACCTGCTTACGGACGAGGAACGCAACGCCTTCATGGCCGACGTGGCACGCACCACACGCGCCATGCAAAAGGTGTTCAATCCCGACAAAATCAACTACGGCGCCTACTCTGACACCCTTTCGCACCTGCACTTCCACCTGGTGCCGAAATATGTAGGCGGGCCCGACTTCGGCGGAGTGTTCCGCATGAATCCGCAGGAGGTGTATCTCACTGACGAAGAGTATGCCGACATGGCGGAGAAACTGAAAAAGGAATTGTAAAAAGACAAAGTACTCAACACCCACCCCACCCCTCCCAAAGGGAGGGAGCTTGCATGCCTTGTTAAGGACATAAGGCCGTGCTAATCAAACTCCCTCCCAAAGGGAAGGCTGTGGTGGGTCTCAACACTAAAAGCATCGCTATGCGAATTGACATTATCACTGTTCTGCCTGAAATGATTGAGGGTTTTGTGCACGAGTCTATACTTGCACGCGCCCAGAAAAAAGGTCTGGCGGAAATCCATCTGCACAACCTGCGCGACTATTCAACCGACAAGTGGCGGCGCGTTGACGACTATCCGTACGGCGGCTTCGCCGGTATGGTGATGCAGTGTGAACCGATTGACCGCGCCATCAGCGCGCTGAAGGCCGAAAGGGAATATGACGAGGTTATCTTCACGTCGCCCGACGGCGAGCAGTTCAACCAGCACGTAGCCAACGACCTCTCGCTCATGGGCAACATAATAATCCTTTGCGGCCACTACAAGGGCATAGACCAGCGTGTGCGCGACCACCTTATAACGCGCGAAATAAGCATTGGCGACTACGTGCTGACGGGCGGCGAACTGGCCGCAGCAGTGATGGCCGACGCCATTGTGCGCCTTGTGCCCGGCGTAATAAGCGACGAGCAGAGTGCGCTTTCCGACTGTTTTCAGGACGACATGCTCTCCGCCCCCATCTACACACGCCCTGCCGAATATAAAGGTTGGCGTGTGCCGGACATCCTGCTGAGCGGAAACGAGGCGAAAATAAAGGACTGGGAGATTGAGCAAAGCTATGAACGCACCAAACGCCTGCGCCCCGACCTCCTGGAAAAAGGGAGCAAGGAATGAAGAACGGAAAGTGAAGAATGAAGAACCGAAGTGAAAATATGTGGCAAACCGCCACAAGAAAATTCTTCATTGTTCACTTTTAATTTTTCATTTATGCCGACAATCAAATATAAACAGAAATACGACATTAACACATAAAAACACGTTTATCATGCAAGGAATAAAGAAACTACCGTCTTTAGACTTCGGCGAAGCAGTAAAAAAGGTACTGAACAACCTTACAAACTTTAACGGACGCGCACGCCGCAGCGAGCTGTGGTGGTACTACATGCTGTACGCCATCACTACAATTGCACTATTTTTTGTGGTAGGACACGACCAATTGCTGCAAAACATCATCACGTTAATACTCCAACTTACGCTTTGGTCGGTCACAGTACGCAGGCTGCATGACCGCGGCATAGACGGATGGTGGGTGTCGCTGTCGATAGCCCTTAGCATATTCAGCACATATTACATGTACAAAAGCGGATATTATGAGGCCATGTCTGTGGTAAACCCTGACATTGACGAAGCCATGTCGACGCTCCGCAGTCCGATAGTTATGGTCACAGGGCTGGTTTCATTCGTAGTGAACCTCTGCATTTTCATCTTCTGTGTGCTTGACGGCAAGCCCGAATCAAACAAGTATGGCCCGTCGCCCAAGTACATCCCGTTGGACGAATACATTGAGAAAGTTACCGGACAGCAGGTTTGACACGCCCTGCCCTACCATAATACATATACAAAAAGGCCGCTTTCACGCTTGTGAAAACGGCCTTTTCGTTTTGCCTGTCATCATGAAACATGCCGTCAAAGGAACAGCATCCCGTCGCGGCAGTGCACCTTTTCTTCCGCCATAAGATACTCCACAGCCTCCTTGCATACATCCTTGTCGGCCTTACATCCCACAAGCTCGCCAACGCTGTGCGGCTTTCCGTCAGCCAACAGGTCAAGTATCTCCTGCTTTGCCGCGGCAAACGCGTCACTGTCAACAACCTTTCCGCCATGCGCCCGGCACACGTCGCACTGGCCGCAGTCTGTCGATTTCTCCTCGCCGAAGTACCGCAGAAGCTGGCGGCTGCGGCAAACATAATCGTTTTCGGCATATGCTATCATCGCGTTTATGCGCTCCTCATATTCAGACTTACGGTCGTCGTACACCTCACGGGGAAAAACCAGCCGTTCCATTTCCTCCCTTCTCTGCGTATAACGGATGTGGGGTATTTTCTTACGGGGAATGAAGTGCAGGATACGCCGCTGGCTCAAGTCCTTCAATATGGCGTATGTAGCCTCGCGCTCCAATCCTGTCTGCATCGAGACAAGACTCTCGTCGATGTAACAGTAGTCTGTGAACAGTCCGCCGTAGTTCCTCAACAAAGCCGTAACAACATTGCTTTCATTCTCCGTAAGGCCGTCAAGGCGGTAAAGGTCGTCGCGCCCGAGCAGCATCCTAAGCTGTGACATGTTGTCGCGTTCGTCCTCATATTCAATATAACCGGCTCTCGACAATATGGCCAAGGCAGAGTTGACCGGCACTGGAAAATGCTTGAAGTACTGGCAGAACTTGTCGATATTGAATTCGAAACGGCATCCGCCGCCGCTTCCTATGCCTATCTGGTAAAAGTAAGCAAGATGCTCGTACACTGTGCGTATGAAGTCTTTGTCAGGGAAAGTCTCGCTTATGCGGCGCTTGAGCTTCGCCCCGTCGTTGCCGTCATACAACAAAACGGCATACGAACGGGCTCCATCGCGCCCGGCACGGCCTGCCTCCTGGAAGTAAGCCTCAATCGAGTCAGGGCTGTCAACATGGACAACCAACCTCACGTCGGGCTTGTCTATGCCCATGCCGAAGGCGTTTGTAGCCACCATAACCCTCACCTTGTCGTCCTGCCACAGCTTTTGCCGCTCGTCCCTTACAGCGTCTTCAAGTCCGGCATTGTAGAAAGTGGAGCTTATGCCGCTGTCGTTGAGTATCTTGGCGATTTCCTTTGTCCGCTTCCTGCTTCGTGCATAAACTATGGCCGAACCGTCAACCTTGTCAAGAAGGCGCACCGTGTCATTCTCTTTATCGCTCGTTTTCCGAACTATATAGGCAAGGTTCTTGCGCTCAAAACTCATCCGAAAGACGTTCTTCTCCTTGAAACCGAGCCGGTACTGGATGTCATCCACCACATGCGGAGTGGCCGTTGCTGTGAGCGCAAGTATCGGAACATCTGGCTTTATGCGTCGTATCTCGCTGATTTTAAGGTATGACGGACGGAAGTCATACCCCCACTGACTGATGCAATGAGCCTCGTCCACTGTGACAAAGCTCACCTTCATGTGGCTAAATTTCTTTAGGAAAAGCTCGGAAGACAACCTTTCTGGCGATACATACAATATTTTCACGCCCCCGAAAATGGCGTTTTCAAGCGTTGTTATTACATCGGCATGCATCATCCCGGCGTAAACAGCAGCCGCCTTGACGCCCCTTTTACGGAGATGCAGCACCTGATCCTTCATCAAAGCTATAAGGGGCGTTATGACAAGGCACACTCCCGGCATGGACAATGCAGGCACTTGGAACGTAAGCGACTTGCCTCCACCTGTCGGCATAAGGCCAAGAGTGTCGCGACCCGCACAAATGCTTTCGATTATTTCACGCTGGATGCCGCGGAAGTCATCATATCCCCAGCACTCACGGAGTATCTGTTGGTACTTGTCCATATTTTTTCAAGTTAAGAATTAAGAGTTAAGAATTAAGAAAAACACCATTGCCAAATAACCCAAGCATATTTTCTTAATTCTTAACTCTTAATTCTTAATTATTCTTCCGACGGCCTGATGTCTTCTATCTGAAGCTGGATGCCATTATGCTTGAACACGTTGTCTTCAATTGTATATGCAATGTCGAAGCTCCGTTTGGACTTTATGTAACGCGCAGAGCCGCTCTGTCCGAAGGCAATACCGTTCATTACATTGTTCGACTTCGAATCAACAAGCTCAAGCTTGATATGCTCCTGCTCCCTGCCTACAACCTTGCTCGTGCCGAAATCGTAAACATCGGTAGTGCAGAAAAGCGGCTTTTGGTTCATCGGACCGAATGGGCCGAACTTCCTTATGTCGGCATGCAGCTTGCGCGTGATGTCCTTAAAGTCAATCATTGCATCTATATTGAGGGTCGCCTCAGTCTGTTCAGGCTGGATATGCTCGTCAACATACTTCTGGAAACGCCGTCTGAATTCAGGCACGTCCTCCCATTTTAAAGTAAGTCCGGCGGCATACGTATGGCCTCCGAAGTTGATAAGCATGTCACGACAGCTCTTTATCGCCGAATAAACGTCAAACCCCGTGACGCTGCGAGCCGACCCCGTAGCAAGGTTGTTGTCACGTGTCAGCACGATTGTAGGCCTGAAATATATTTCCGTAAGACGTGAAGCCACGATGCCGATGATGCCCTTCTTCCAGTTCTCGTCATATAGGACGATGCTTGAATGACGCTTCTGGCTCTCAATCCTCGATATTATCTGGTTGGCTTCTTCCGTCATCTGCTTGTCTATGTCCTTGCGCTGCTCATTGTATTCATTAATGTGTTTCGCCGCCTCAAGCGCATGGCTGAAGTCCTTTTCAACAAGCAAATCAACGCTTTCACGGCCGTTCTCCATCCTGCCCGACGCATTGATGCGCGGCCCTATCTTGAAAACGATGTCGCTCATCGACAGCGTTCGTCCGCTAAGTCCGCAGATGTCGATTATCGCCTTAAGTCCTATGCTCGGATTCTGGTTCAACTGCTTAAGCCCATGATACGCCAATATGCGGTTCTCCTCGACAACCGGCACAATGTCGGCGGCGATACTTACCGCGCAGAAATCAAGCAAAGGGATGAGCCGAGAGAACGGGATGCCATTGTTCTTGGCGAACGCCTGCATGAACTTGAAGCCTACTCCGCAACCGCAAAGATGCTTGAACGGATACGTATCGTCCTCCCGTTTCGGATTAAGTATTGCCACTGCGTCAGGCAAGACCTCGTCAGGAACATGGTGGTCGCAAATGATGAAGTCAATGCCAAGGCTTTTGGCGTATGCGACTTCTTCCATAGCCTTTATTCCGCAGTCAAGTATTATGATGAGCTTCACGCCCGTCTGCCTTGCATATTCAATCCCCTTGTAGCTCACTCCGTAACCTTCGTCGTAGCGGTCGGGAATGTAGTAGTCGATGTTTGAATAAAACTGTTGCAAGAACTTGTAGACAAGCGCCACGGCGGTACATCCGTCCACATCGTAATCTCCATACACCATGATGCGTTCCTTCCTGCCCATCGCATCGTTGAGCCTGTCCACAGCCACGTCCATATCCCTCATGAGGAAAGGGTTTATGAGGTCGTTCAATTGTGGGCGGAAGAAGCGTTTGGCCGCAGATTCCGTCGTAATGCCCCGCCTTATCATTATGCCGGCGAGTATAGGACTAATCCCTATCTTAGCGCCAAGTTCTTCAGCCGCCTGCGTTTGTTCTGCTGTCGGTTCCTCGTAATTCCATTTGAAATGCATTATATTGTTCTTTTATTTTCCTGTCTGCACGGTGCTTGCACAAAGCATACATGCCGTAAAGCACCTGTTCCGTAACCGGCCGCCAACGGCGGAAGCGCAGCTTGCATTCCGGTTAAGGGCGTGTAAAGTTACAAATAAAAAACAACAATACGGTGTTTTCACACGGAAAAGTTCAGAAAATAGGTTCACGCTGCATCCGACTGATTATCTTCAGACAAAAGCGTTGAAGGCATCCGCCTTAGGATTGCCTTTGATGCGAACCTTTGGCGGATGCCTTCAATACATTAATTATATACTACGCGAAAGGCGTCAGATGCCCAGCTTCTTGCGTA
The DNA here is from genome assembly GCA_900551055.1 of uncultured Prevotella sp. Lineage (GTDB taxonomy): Bacteria > Bacteroidota > Bacteroidia > Bacteroidales > Bacteroidaceae > Prevotella. The sequence goes on from URUK01000003.1 coordinate 48,506, forward strand.
TGTCCTTGGGTATGGCGTTCTTGTTGACCATGATGTTCATGGTCTTGTAAGCCACGTAGTTCTTGGACATGTACCAGATGCCCTTGTAGTCGCCGTGGTTGCCCCATGAGTTCTTTACCATGTAATATTCGCGTCCGTTCTTGTCTTTCGCTATTCCGTACAGGTGCATGCCGTGGTCGTCGGTCGTTTCCCATGTATCGTATGCTTCCTGCCTCATCTCCTGCGTAGGTACGATTTCGGGAGCGTCAACGCCAAGCGAGTCGAGCTTGCTGCGCTTCTCAGAAGCCGACAGGTTAAACCAACGGTCAGCGTCAGTTCCCGCCATGCTGCGTGCTTTTTTCACATCGTAAGCCAGGCCGAGACCTGTGCGTGTGAAGCCGTCCTCTGTCACATCGCCTCCCCATGCAACGGTATAGCCTTCGTTAACGGCGTTGTCGATGATGCGCATCAACTCGTCCATGGGCACGTTGTAAGACAGCGCCCAACGCCAGTTGTCCTGTATTTCGAGGGCGAACTGCGTATAGAACGGATGGTGGGTATAGCTGGTTATCGACACATAGTCGTCAAGGTTGATGCCGAGGCTCTGTGCGAAAGTCTGCGGTGTGTATTCCTTTCCTTCATACACGAACTTCTCGGGGCACTTGCCGAGGTAAGCGTCAAGTATGCCTTGCAGGCCGAGACGCCACTGCTTTGAAATCTTCCTTGCCTTTGTCTTTGAAATCGCGTCAACATACGGTTCCATTACTTCAAAGAACTCTCCGAAGTTGGCGAGCGAGTCGCCCGTGAGAGTGCCGGGAGCCGGCATGGCCTCTTCGGGACAGATACCGTAGGTCTGCATGATGGTAACCACGTCCTCAAAGCTTCCGCCCTGAGAGAACTGGCTGTCGCCGTGCATGCGCACCTTAACGATGGCACGGTCCATATAGTCCTTGTTGGCGATGAACATCTCGCACAGGTTGTAAGTCTTGCCTGTGGCCTTCAGGATTTCGCTTTCAAGGAAACTAAGCGTGGAATAGGCCCAGCACGTACCGCTGCGGTTCTGGTCTTTAATGCTCGTGATGGGGTTTTCCTTCACGGTTGTGAACACGGGAACGTTCTTCTTCCCTGCCTCTTTCTTGTCTTGTGCATAAGCTCCGGCAACGAAGCAGGCCAAGAGGCACATCGTAAATAACTTTCTCATTTTGTCTCTTTTTTATTGGTTTGATTGATTGTTTGCCATGAAATCCTCAACATCCTGCGGATGGTAAGGTATGCGGTCCTTGCCGAGGAAGCGGCAGCCCGTGGCCGTTATGAGCACGTCGTCCTCTATGCGTATGCCGCCGAAGTCGCGGTAAGCGTCGAGCGCAGCGTAGTTTATGAAGTCGGTGTGCAGCCCCTTGGCCTTCCAGTCGTCGATTAATGCGGGTATGAAGTATATTCCCGGCTCGTCTGTCACGACGAAACCTTCTTCAAGCCGGCGTCCCATGCGCAGCGCGCTGGTGCCGAACTGCGTAGACGGGCGCGTCTCCTCGTCGTAGCCTACATTCACTTGGCCGAGTCCCTCCATGTCGTGTACGTCCATGCCCATCATGTGTCCCAGTCCGTGGGGCAGGAACAGGGCGTGCGCCCCGGCAGCTACGGCATCGTCGGTGTCACCCTTCATCAGGCCGAGTTCCTTCAGTCTGGCGGCCATCAGCCGGCACACTGACAGGTGTACGTCCATCCACCTTACGCCCGGACGCGCCACTTCGAGCGCATGGTCGTGGCAGGCTTCCACTATCGAGTAAATTTCAAGCTGCTTTTGGGTGAACTTCCCGTTTACGGGATACGCGCGCGTATTGTCAGAGCAGTAGTTGTTGCGGTTCTCCGCGCCTGCGTCGCACAGTACGAGGCGGCCGCTTTCAAGCTCGTTCCACGACGGCGCGCCGTGCATTATCTCGCCGTGCTGGGTGAAGATGGTAGCGAAGCTCACCATTGCTCCGTATGAGTTGGCCGTGCCGTCCACCTGTCCGCCGATGTACTTCTCGGTCAGTCCGGGGCGCGTCAGGCGCATCGCCGTGGTGTGCATCCTGTATCCTATGGAGCAGGCGTCCTCTATTTCGGCAATCTCCTGCGGCTCCTTGGTAGAGCGCATCTTCACCACCGCACGGATAAGCTCCATCGAAGCGGCCTCTTTCTGCTGGTTGGGATGTATGCCGAGCAGGTCGAACAGCTGCAGCTTCGTGTCGTATCTGTATGGCGGCAGGAAGTGAACCGGCCTGTGCAGCCTCAACGCATCGTTGCATATCGCCTGCAACTGGCGCATCGGGGCGGTGTTCGCCACGCCTGTGGCGGCGGCCATGTCGGCCACGCTGTCAACCGAACCGAACCACACTATGTCGTCAATGTCGATGTCGTTGCCCACAAGCGTCTCCTCGTCGGCATCAACATCGATAACGCCCACAAGCCCGTCGCGGTTCAAACCGAAATAATACAGGAACGACGAGTCCTGTCTGAACGGCGAATAAGCGTTGGCCGGATAGTTGGCCGGCGAGTCGTTGTTGCCGAACAGCAGGATGACACCGCCCCCGACGAGCTTCTTCAGCTCGGCACGGCGGCGTATGTAAGTTTCTTTACTAAACATGGTTACAATTTGAAATAAGGTTGTTTTGCTTGCAAAGATAGGCATTTTTAAATTGAAACCGCCATTTTTCACATTGTTTTTTATCTGTTTCTTTTACCGATTGACAGCCATGCGGCTGCAATGGCCGTTACAACGGCAAAACGCCCGGCGGCCGGCCGCATTACAAGCAAACATCGTGCCCTTTACGCTTTGTTAACAATGCCAAGACCGCCGGTTAACACTTCGTTCCGAAGTGAAGCAGAACCACAATGTCAACGGTTTTAACACACCACGCTGCGAACGGCATGTCAGCCTAACACATACGGCCTCCATTCTCGCCAAAAGCGGCCATAAGAAGTACAAAAGGCGGCCTTCGACAACGCAAAAGACCACCTTTCGCCACCCGATTGACGGCCTTTCGCAAGCCCGTTTGCCGCCTTTTACACAACACTTCACGGCCAACAAAGCAGCCGCCAAACGCAAAGCACTGGCTTACAGACACTTGCTGACGCGCCGGGAAACCGTCTTCTCTATCCCAGAGATAAATGATTTTGAAAAAATCCGGTCACAAAATCCACACTTTAACATTATCGCCCGCAAAACTGTTAACAAACCATAAATACGGCAAGTATCGTCGCGCAAGAAGGCAACAAACAACAGGCAAAACAATAAAAATGCACACTTTGGCACAGTGTGCGCATTTTTGGCCAAAACAGTTTTAAAATATTTTAAATAGAAAGACTGTTACAACCTTTTTTGTCATTTATTCCTTATATTTGCAGAGATAATAAGGCAGGATAATGACAGCTAAATGTCAATTTGCAGGCGTTCTGCTTACATTTTGTTTAATACACCTAATTATATATGTTTGAAAATCTAAGTGACAGACTTGAACGCTCTTTCAAAATATTGAAGGGCGAAGGCAAGATAACTGAAATAAACGTTGCCGAGACGCTGAAGGACGTAAGGCGCGCCTTGCTTGACGCCGACGTCAACTACAAAGTGGCGAAGACGTTTACCGACACGGTGAAGCAGAAGGCTCTCGGAATGAACGTGCTGACGGCTGTGAAGCCGGGACAGATGATGGTGAAGCTCGTACACGACGAGCTGGCCGAACTGATGGGAGGCGAGAGCGTAGGACTGAAGCTCGAAGGAAAACCGGCCATTATATTAATGTCAGGTCTGCAAGGTTCGGGTAAGACCACCTTCAGCGGCAAGCTGGCGAACATGCTCAAGAACAAGCAAAAGAAGAACCCGATGCTCGTTGCATGCGACGTTTACCGACCGGCGGCTGTAGAACAGCTGAAGGTTGTAGCCTCGCAGATAGGTGTGCCCGTCTACTCCGAGCCTGAAAGCAAGGACGTAGTAGCCATCGCCCAGCATGCCATCAAGGAGGCGAAAGCCAAAGGCAACGACGTGGTTATAATCGACACGGCGGGCCGACTGGCCGTTGACGAGGAAATGATGGACGAAATCGAGACGCTGAAGAACTCCGTCAATCCCGACGAGACGCTGTTCGTTGTCGACTCGATGACCGGACAGGACGCCGTAAACACGGCCAAGGAGTTCAACGACCGTCTGGACTTCGACGGCGTTGTGCTCACCAAACTCGACGGCGACACGCGCGGCGGTGCGGCCATAAGCATACGCACCGTGGTGACGAAGCCTATCAAGTTTATCGGTACAGGCGAGAAGATGGAGGCCATCGACGTGTTCCACCCCTCGCGCATGGCCGACCGAATACTCGGCATGGGCGATATCGTAAGCCTTGTGGAACGCGCACAAGAGCAGTTTGACGAGGAGGAAGCGCGCCGGCTTCAGAAGAAAATACAGAAAAACAAGTTCGACTTCAACGACTTCCTCAACCAAATCCAACAGATAAAGAAGATGGGCAACATCAAGGATTTGGCCTCGATGATACCCGGCGTGGGCAAAGCCATCAAGGATGTAGACATCGATGACAACGCATTCAAGGGCATCGAAGCCATCATCCTCAGCATGACGCCCAAAGAACGCACCAATCCCGAGATACTGAACACAAGCCGCAAGACGCGCATCGCCAAGGGCTCGGGCACCAATATACAGGAAGTGAACCGCCTGCTAAAGCAGTTCGACCAGACCAGAAAGATGATGAAGATGGTTACCGGGTCGAAAATGAGCCAGATGATGGGCGCAATGAAAGGCATGAAGGGAATGAGATAATGCCGGACAAGAGACATATCCATCTTGTTGGAAACTTAATTATGAATTGTAAATTATGAAACAAAGTTCGGCGAAAGCCAATTATGAATTGATAGACGGCAAAGCCACGGCTGCCAAAATAAAGGAAGAAATAGCCGAAGAGGTTAAACAGATTGTCGCAGCCGGAGGCAAACGCCCCCATCTTGCGGCAGTGCTTGTAGGCCACGACGGCGGCAGCGAGACATACGTAAAGAACAAGGTTATAGCATGCGAGACATGCGGCTTCACGAGCACTCTTGTCCGCTTTGAGGACGATGTGACGGAAGACGAACTTCTTGCAAAGGTAAAGGAGCTTAACGAAAACCCCGACATTGACGGCTACATAGTGCAGCTGCCACTGCCGAAACATATCGACGAGCAGAAAATCATCATGGCAATAGACTACCGGAAGGACGTTGACGGCTTCCATCCGGTCAACGTAGGCCGCATGGCCATCGGCCTGCCATGTTTCATTTCGGCCACTCCGCTCGGCATACTCACCCTGCTGCGACGCTATGGCATTGAGACTTCGGGCAAGAAGTGCGTAATTCTCGGCCGAAGCAACATCGTAGGCAAACCGATGGCACAGCTGATGATGCAGAAGCAGTACGGCGATTCCACCGTCACTGTATGCCACAGCCACTCCGCAACTCTCAAGCAGGAATGCCGCGAGGCAGACATTATCATTGCCGCGATAGGCCGCCCTGACTTCGTTACAGCAGACATGGTGAAAGACGGAGCGGTAGTAATCGACGTTGGCACGACACGAGTTCCCGATGCGACAAAGAAGAGCGGATACCGTCTCAACGGCGATGTCAAGTTCGATGAGGTGGCTCCAAAATGCTCGTTCATAACCCCTGTGCCTGGCGGCGTAGGGCCTATGACAATATGTTCGCTTATGAAAAACACACTTGCCGCAGGCAAAAAAGAGTATTACAAATAATGACCGCAGAAGAATTTTACAGGCAAGGCAACCGCTACCGCAAAGAAGGCAACTGGCAGGAGGCCATAAACAACTATGTCAAGGCAATAGAACTTGACCCGGAAAGCCCTGCTGTCGAAGCCAAGAAAATGCTCGACGACATCCTTGCTTACTACTGCAAAGACATTTACAATCCTTAGAGACATCTATAAAAGGACCGGCCACGGCCTTCAGGCAATGGCCGGCCTGTTAACCTAAAACGTATAAGCTATGGGTAAAATCAGAGGAGCCATTGTGGTAAACACCGACCGCTGCAAGGGATGCGCCCTGTGCGTGGAGGCTTGTCCGAAGACAGTTATCGCACTGGCAAAGAAAGTTAATGTCCACGGCTACCCCTATGTGGAAGCCGTAAACCCGGAAGACTGCATCGGATGCGCCTCGTGCGCCATCGTGTGTCCTGACGGATGTATCACTGTTTACAAAAAACGTATGGAGGACTAAGAGTTATGGCAGAACAAGAAGTGACTTTATTAAAAGGTAACGAGGCGATAGCTCATGCGGCGATACGCTGTGGTGCCGACGCTTTTTTCGGCTATCCCATCACTCCCCAGAGTGAAATAATCGAGACACTTTCAGTGCTGAAGCCGTGGGAAACCACGGGCATGGTGGTGCTTCAGGCAGAAAGTGAGGTGGCATCCATCAACATGGTGTACGGCGGAGCTGGCGCTGGAAAGAAGGTGTTTACCTCGTCTTCAAGCCCTGGAATAGCCCTGATGCAGGAAGGAATAGCATATATGGCCGGCGCGGAGCTGCCCGGCGTGATAGTAAACGTACAGCGCGGAGGCCCCGGACTGGGTACGATCCAGCCGTCGCAGAGCGACTATTTCCAGGCGACACGCGGTGGAGGCAACGGTGACTATTATGTAATAGTGCTGGCGCCGGCATCCGTTCAGGAGATGGCCGACTTCATGGATCTGGCTTTCGAACTTGCATTCAAATACCGCATACCGGCCATGCTCTTGAGCGACGGTGTCATCGGGCAGATGATGGAGCGCGTTGTGCTGCCTCCATACAAGCCCCGCCGCACGGAAGAGGAAATCAAGAAGGAATGCCCTTGGGCTACTTTCGGACGTACTAAAGACCGCAAGCCTAACATATTGACATCACTTGAGCTTCAGCCCGAGGAGATGGAGAAGCGCAACTTGCATCTGCAAGAGAAATACAAGACCATCCGTGAGAACGAGGTAAGGTATGAAACCATGCACTGCGAGGACGCCGACTACCTGATAGTTGCATTCGGAAGCGCGGCACGCATATCCGAGAAAGCCATTGAAATGGCGCGCAAGGAAGGCATCAAGGTTGGCCTGCTGCGCCCCATCACGCTATGGCCTTTCCCCTCGAAGGAGGTAGCCGCGATGGCAGAAGGCAAAAAGGGAGTGCTCTCTGTGGAGATTAACGCCGGTCAAATGGTGGAGGACATCCGCCTGGCCGTAAACGGACGTGTGCCCGTTGAACACTTCGGACGCCTTGGAGGCATTGTGCCCGAGCCTGACGAAATAGTAAAGGCATTGAAGGAAAAGTTTTGAAACGCACTTAAATCGTCAATGAAATGAACACAGAAATAATATCTCCGGAAAACTTGGTTTACAAGAAACCGGAACTGATGAACGACGTTCAGATGCACTACTGCCCAGGATGCTCACATGGTGTGGTACACAAGCTGGTGGCTGAAGTCATCGAGGAAATGGGCATGGAAGACAAGGCAGTGGGCGTTTCGCCCGTAGGTTGCGCGGTGTTCGCATACCGTTACATAGACATCGACTGGCAAGAGGCCGCCCACGGACGCGCTCCAGCCGTAGCGACAGCCATCAAGCGCTGCTGGCCCGACCGTCTGGTATTCACCTATCAGGGCGACGGCGACCTGGCCTGCATCGGTACTTGCGAGAGCATCCACGCGCTGAACCGTGGCGAGAACATTGTCATAATCTTCATCAACAACGCGATTTACGGCATGACGGGCGGACAGATGGCACCGACAACGCTTATCGGACAGAAGACGTCAACATGTCCTTACGGACGCGACCCGCACTTGCATGGATATCCGCTGAAAATCACCGAGATGGCGGCAATGCTCGAAGGCACTTGCTATGTAACGCGCCAGAGCGTTGAGACCGTGGCCGCCATACGGTCGGCGAAGAAGGCCCTGCGCAAGGCTTTCGAAGCTTCTATGGCCGGCAAGGGCTCAAGCCTTGTTGAAATCGTCAGCACATGCAACAGCGGATGGAAACTCTCGCCTGTAAAAGCAAACAAATGGATGGAGGAAAACATGTTCAAATTCTATCCAAAGGGCGACCTCAAGGACACCACAGGAGAGTGAAGAGTGAAGAATTAAGAGCGAAGAATTGGGGCGGCCGGGCTGAGACTCACAGTTCTCCCACGTCTCCCAGTTCTCCCATAAAAAAAGAATACACTATGAAAACAGAAATAATAATAGCAGGCTTCGGCGGCCAGGGCGTGCTCTCAATGGGCAAAATCCTGGCTTACTCGGGACTGATGGAAGGCAAGGAAGTCACCTGGATGCCGGCTTACGGTCCAGAACAGCGCGGCGGAACGGCCAACGTGACGGTAATTGTAAGCGACGAGCGCATATCATCGCCTATCCTCAGCAAATACGACATAGCCATTGTGCTCAACCAACCGTCGCTCGACAAGTTCGAGCCGAAGGTAAAGAAGGGCGGCATACTCATATATGACGGCTACGGAATAATAAATCCGCCGACGCGTGACGACATCACCGTTTACCGCATCGACGCCATGGACAAGGCCGCAGAGCTGAAAAACTCAAAGGTGTTCAACATGATTGTGCTGGGCGGACTGCTCAACGTATGTCCCGTAGTGAGCGACAACGGTGTTGAAAAAGCACTCTACAAGACTCTGCCCGAACGCCACCACGGACTTATTCCGCTTAACATGGAAGCCATCAAAGCCGGTCGCGACATCATCGAGAAGCAATAACCGCGCGCATTCAACAGGCCTAAAGGCATACAAAACGCCTCCACCGGCACCGCCGGCGGAGGCGTTTCTTTTTACGAATCGTAATACATTGGCAATCAAAGCCTTACATACGGGCTTGCAAAAGGTCACCTTTTGGACTGCAAAAGACCGTCTTTCAGGCTCTGAAAGGTGGCCTTTTACAATGCAAAATGCCGTCTTTTACCAAGCAACCGGTGACAGCCTGCCCTACGCAAGGCCGTGCAACGGCCTTTCATTCCGTTATTTCGAGCAGGCAACCTTCCGGCCCCGACACACAGCTTTCATAAAATCCGTCGCCTGTCACACGCGGCCCGTCCAATGTTTCATAGCCGTCACGCGCAAGCATTGCCGTCATACTGTCAACCGTCTCACGGCTACCCACGCTGAACGAGATGTGTATATAGCCTGTGAGCAGTGTGCTTTGGGGACGCTCCACGGTATCGGGGCGCGACATAATCTCAAGTCTCGAGCCGTCGCCAAACGACAGGAAATATGTCTTCAAGCCGGTTCTTGGGTTGTGGTACATGTCGTTTGACTTCGCTACGAAATACTTTGTAAAGAACGCCTTGGCCTTTTCAAGATCTTTCACGTATATTGCAATGTGGTCGATTCTCATATAGTCATTATTTGTTTTGTTAGAAAGATTCACATGTAAAGCCGTCACGGCATCCATTCCACGATGCCAGTAACAGGATGCTCCTGCCTCCAACGCATGAAGTCGGCCATTGTCCTGACCCCGTCGCGTAGCACTGCCTGATAATATTCCACGCCCATTATATATACATCTTCAGGCGTTTCAGCCTTCAGGCGGAGTATGGCAAGGCGCGTTTCGTCGGTCAGCGTCGCCTTGATGCGTTCCGCCATGCGCTCGAAAAAGCCGTCATACTGCGAGCCTTTTAGTATGTGGATGATGTCAATCTGCCACGGCTCGCCGTCTCCGTCGTCATACCATGCTTGCCATTGGATGCAGGATTCGTCGGTGTCAAGCATATTAAAAAACTCTATTTGCCCTACCCCTGCATTGCAAGCAAGCCTCGTCATCGCCTTAAAACTTCCCTCGACGGTCAGCGGCGAAGAATATACGTGGATGTCGATGTCGCGGTGTGTCATCATCAAACCCATCGCAAGCGAGCCTACCAGATGCGCTTCCGCCCCTGCGTCAGCCCATATTTTCATGATGTCAAGCCGCCGCACGATGTCCCAAGCACGCCGTTGGTTGCGCTTAGACAAGTCCAAAATCTCACTGTCTGTCATAAAACGAAGTTTTATTTCAATTAAGAATTAAGAGTTAAGAATTAAGAAAATATGCCTTTTGGGGAATTAAGAATTAAGAGTTAAGAATTAAGAAAAATACCTTCGCAACTGCCAACGCAGCATATTTTCTTAATTCTTAACTCTTAATTCTTAATTAAATACTTATTGTTTCTATTCCTCCGAATGGCACAAGATGCCTGAAACAGTCTTCCTGTGGGAACAATCCGCCGTAAATGCCGGCGCAAATCAGCACACCGCCATGGGCGAATATGGCCACGCGGCGGTAAGGTTTGGTTTTCAGTTCGTCGAGGAACGACGACACGCGAGCGTACAAATCAGGGAAACTTTCACCCTCGGTAGCGGCCAAATGCATGTAGTCGTCATACCAACGTTGCAGGTTCTCGTCCTCAATCTCGTCAAAAAGCTTCATCTCCCAGTCGCCCATGTTCATCTCCTTAAGCCTGTCATCGACAATGGGCGACGGCCATCCGCAATACGCAGCGAGCTTTCTTGCCCTTGTAAGTGGCGACGAAAACACAGCGTCAAACGCAACGTTGCCGAGATTTTTCTTGGTTTCGGCAGCCTCGGACTCAAACGTTTCCGCCACAGGAACGTCGCTCCAGCCATAACACGTGCCCTTTGGCACCCCCACACTCGTATGCCTTACTAAAACAATGTCCATAATGTTTTGTTGTTGAAAAATAGATATGACATGCAAAGATAGAACGAAAGCTCGGTCAGGAGGAACATGGCTCCGCAACAATCGCCCGTATATCCCCTGAGCCTGTGCCATATATAAAGGTACATGAAGTACATAACGAGGCACGGGGCGAATATGAGTACGTCCCAACGGAGCAGTCCGTCTGTCATGATTAGCAGCAAGACGAGCGGCAACATGCCCTGAACGAACAGCAACAGGCCGGCCTTCAGCGTTATCTTACGATACACAACGCCCGACTTCGCCTCGCTTTCCGTCCTGGCGTAGGGCATCATCGACACCACCTGCGACGACACCATCTTGCAGAAAGGGTCGCCAGCCAGCACGGCCAAGGCTGCCAGCGGCGCAGGCATCGACGACAAGGCAAAGAACAGCAGCAGGCCGTACAGACCCAATCCGATAACCCCGTAAGTGCCGATACGCGAGTCTTTCATTATCGAAAGCGTGCGTCCGCGGTCGCCTCCGCCGCCCCCGAAGCCGTCAAAGAAGTCGGCCAGACCGTCCTCATGCAGTGCTCCTGTAAGCAGAACCCTCGCCGCCAACGCCATAATAACGGCTATTGCGTATGGGAAAACGAAGCTGCCGAAGTAAATAACGGCAGCCGTCACCGCCCCGGTAAGCCAGCCCGTGAGCGGCCAGAACTCAACCACCGCACGGTAACTCTCGCGCGGAGGCTCGTGCAGACGCCACAAAGGCAGGCGCGTAAAGAAAATGAACGCAGCCCAAACGGGGTCGTACCATTTAGAAGTATTTAGTGATATGCGCATTCTGAAAGTTGTTCATTTCGTTCAACATCCTCACCGAACTGTCGATAATCGGATACGAGCAAAGCGCGCCCGTGCCCTCTCCGAGCCGCAGGCCGAGGCTCAACAGCGGCTCGGCACCAAGCATTTCGAGCAGCTTGCGGTGGCCGCTTTCGTCGCCGACATGGCCGAAAACCATGTAGTCTATGGCTTCGGGATACTTCATTACGGCGGCCAATGCACAGGCGGACATTATGAATCCGTCAATCAATACGACCATCCGCAACTCGGCGGCGCGCAGCATCGCACCGACGGCGGCCACCATCTCGAAGCCTCCGAAATAGCGTATTATGGTGTCAAAGTCGTCACAACCGGGCGTGATTTCAATGAAATGCTCCACCGCCTTGGCCAAAACCTCGAACTTATGGTTCACCCCCTTGTCGTCAAGTCCTGCCCCAGCACCCACGCACTCGGCAAGAGGCACGCCGCCGAGCAGGCTCATCCACACACTCGAAGGCGACGTGTTGGCTATGCCCATTTCACCGATACTTACTATATTGCACCCTTCGGCATGGCATTTGTCGACAAACTCCGCACCGATGTCAATGGCCTTGGCATACTCTTCCGCGCTCATGGCCGGGCCGTAAAGGAAGTCGCGCGTGCCGTGCGCTATCTTCCTGTCGATTATTCCACTACAAGACGACAGGTCATAGTCCACGCCTACGTCGACAAGATACAGCTTGAAGCCGTGTTGCCGGCAAAACATGTTCACCCCTCCGCCGCCGTTTGCAAAGTTAAGCATCTGCTGCCACGTTATATCGCGCGGCGACACGCTAACCCCTTCACGCTCAATGCCGTGGTCGGCGGCGAAGAGCAGGTGGCACGGATGCTCCAACTGTGGGGTAAGAGTCTGCTGAACAAGGCATACCTGCATGGCCAGCGTTTCGAGCCGTCCAAGCGAACCTTTAGGCTTGTTGAGATTGTCTATCTTCTCCTGAACGGCCTGCCTGATGCCGTCGCCAACCGGTTTTATGTCAAAAAGTCTCATAATCGTATTTCAATTAAGTCCCGGAACAGAAGCGCCTGACAATGTCGCCACCCTTGACCGGCACAGGAATGCCGCACACCATGAACACCACTTCGTCGGCCTTGGAAGCTACATACTGGTTCATCCACCCCTGCAAGTCGGTAAAGCGGCGCTGCACGGCATTGCCGCTCACCTCTCCGCTGCCTATCTCGTTTGTCACAAAGATGAACGTTGCATCTTGGTTGACAAACCTGTCGAACTCCTTTTTCAGTCCGGCAAGAGCCTCGTCAACCGTCGGCTGCCGGTCGCCTGCGTCGCGGTCGAAGAAGAAATTTGTACACCACAGCGTCACACAGTCAATCACCGCCACCTTTCCATGTATGTCATACCGGCTCAGATACTTCTCCTCCTCTATGTTCTGCCATTGCGGACCGCGCCTCTGCTTATGGCGTTCAACGCGCAGGGCGAACTCATCGTCCCACACATGAGCCGTAGCTATGTACACAGGCGAAGGCGAAAGGGAAAGCGCAAGCCTCTCGGCACATACGCTTTTGCCTGAACGCTGGCCGCCGGTAACAAGTATAATCTTTCTCATTATCAAGGTAAAATAATCACATCCACCCATGCGGATGCAGCCAATCTGCCTACAAAGATAATGCAAACCGAGCGCAATGCAAAATAAAAAGGACGTGAAACGGACTTTTATTTTCATTGCCGAGGCGCAGCTTATCTTATGTAATGATAATGCAAACCGAGCGCAATGCAAAATAAATTAATGAATATCCGCAGAGCGGATATTCATAGAAGTTAAAGGAGTTAAAGAAGTTATCACGTCGCTTCGCTCCGTTAGGAGTTAAAGCCAAATGCTTTGTCGGATGTTTTCAATAATGCCGTAGTTCTTTAAGTAAACATGGGAATTAAAGGAATTAGAGAAATTATCACATCGCTTCGCTCCTCTATAAGTTAAAGCCAGATACCTTGTCGGGGGCTTTCAATAAGGCGAAAAGTGCGCCGTTGCTAACCGCCTGATTGTCAACCGCTTTCCAATATGCCACCTTTTGCGTTGCAAAAGATGACCTTTTACACGCCAAAAGGTGGCCTTTTATCGTTCAAAAGGCCACCTTTCGCAAACACACCTGCCTGCGGAACAAAACCAACTGCATATTTCCAGCCGGCACACCGGCATGAAACCGGCACGCAGACAGCCTGTAACTGCCTACAATACAAACGTATGTAAAAAACTGCATGATATTGTCCTATTATTCGTTAAATTTCGTCTTTTCAAGAGATTATAACACGATTTTAACGAAAATAATTTGCAAGACTAATCCAAATCTGTATCTTTGTAACAATTTAATATAGGTAATAGTCATAAAAAGAGAAGTTTTCAACATTGTAGAATTTAAATTATCACAACATGAAGAAGTTAATTTTAATGCTTTCTGCTATAGCCCTTACGGCTACGGTATCGGCGCAGACCGTCGAGGAAAGCAAGACGCTTGACAACGTTTACATCGGTATAAACGGAGGATTGGCAACAAAAGCCACCGGGCACGGATGGTTCAACAACCTCAACCCGAACCTCGGCGTGCGCTTGGGACGCTATTTCACCCCAGTATTCGGTATGGCCATCGAGAGCAACCTGTACTTCTCGAACAAGCCATACCCTTCAATCAAGACGTTTGTACGCTCGATGAACACATCGTTACTCGGTACAGTGAACTTCACCAACTGGTTCGGCGGCTACAAAGGCGAGCCGAGAGTGTTCGAGGTTTACGGACTTTACGGCATCGGATGGGGGCATGTGTTCGGCACACCGTCGGAATACACGCATGACAACACGTTCACATCAAAGGCAGGAATAGACTTTGCCTTCAACCTCGGAAAATCAAAGGCTTGGCAGATTTACATCGAACCGGCCATGATATGGACGCTCGCCGGAGAGAACACGTTGCCCGACAAGGAGGTGCAGTATGACCTCGAAGAGTCCGGCTTCCAGCTCAACGTTGGCTTCATCTACAAGTTCAAGAACTCAAACGGCACTCACAACTTCAAGATTGCAGAGCTTCGCGACCAGTCGGAAATCGACGCTCTCAACGCTAAAATCAACGACCTGCGCAGCGACCTCAACGGCAAGGACGAGCAGCTGGCCGCCAAGGACCGCCAGATAGCCGACCTGCAAAAGGCTCTTGACGACTGCAACAACAAGCCGGCACCCGTTTACGAGAAGCCCGCTACCGTTACAAACCTCCAGCCTACGGTGCTCTTCCGCCAGGGCAAGTCAACTGTTGACGCAGCACAGTACGCTCCGATAGAGCTTATCGCGCAGTACATGAAGAACCATCCCGAGGCCAAAGTCGAGATAAAGGGCTATGCTTCACCCGAAGGCTCCGCCGAACTGAACCAGAAACTGTCAGAGGCACGCGCCGAGGCCGTTAAGAACATCCTTGTCAACAAGTACAAGATTTCTGCCGACCGGCTCACAACCAAAGGCTGCGGAGCTACCGACAAACTGTTCGAGCAGGTTGAGTTCAACCGCGTGGCAACATTCAACGACAATACGAAGTAATATCAGTACAAGCCTGTATAACCAAGGCGCACCCGGCAACCGGGCGCGCCTTTTTTCATTATTTAATTGAAAACGAAGAATTGTGAATGGAGAATTATGATTAGCTTTGTCAACAGGCAACCTTAAAGGTAATCATAATTCCCCATTCACAATTTCCACCTCTCAATTTAAAAGACAGTTACCAAGCGCCTCGATTGCCATTAAACAAGAACAGGTAACCAAGCTCCCTCCCTTCGGGAGGGTTGGGGTGGGTATCTAATATGCCACCTTTTGGCTTGCAAAAGGGCACCTTTTACACGCTGAAAGGCCATGTTTTGCAAGCCAAAAGACGGCCTTTTGCAAAGGCGCTGATTATCAACGGGTTATCAAGTAACGGGCAACAGCCTTTTCATCACCCGCTATGCAGACTGTCTACAGCCATGAAACTACTTGAAAAGGCTGTATGACAGTCCGATATTGAAGAACGGAATGGGCGAACGGTCTTGCTTTACAAGAGGCTCGATGTCGCTTTTCCCGTCATTGCCTTTCACCTTTATGCCCTTGCGGTTCTTGCGGTACAGGCCGCCTTTCATCACCATCGACACGCCTGCGTGTGCCGTAAGGTAGAGATGCTTGCCTATGATGTATTCATAACACACCTCCGGCTTCAGCACCGCGTCGCTGTAATAGCACACTCGGGGGATGCCGTCGATGCGCGGTTTGAGGTAAAAACTCTCGCCCGACATGAACGCGCCTACCGACAGCCGCTGGTTTTTCATCTGGTAACGCAGGTAAAACTGGCTCGGCATTGTAATGTCAACACTAAGGCGTGGGTTGTTGAAGCGGTGCCAGTAAGTAACTATGGGCATTACCGGCATGCTGCAGAAAAGCGTCATCCCCATTACTCCGAGGCTCACGCTGGTGCGCTCTGTGTTCTTCACCACCATCACGGCGGAGAGCGTTCCGCCAACCATCCCCCAGCCGCCGTCCCACCCGTCAACGGTGCATGACGCCGAAATGACGAGCGGACGATTGAACAGGCTCATATAATATGACACGTTCAGTCCGCCTGAAAAGTGGTTGTAGGCGTCTTCAAGGAATATGGCGGAAGGGCTACCAGCCTCGTCGCCGTATGTCTGGAACGTATAACGGGAGTACTGCACGTTGGCGTATAGCGACACGTTCTTCAGTTTCAGTACGGGCACCATTGTCGAGAAACGCAACGTGTTGAGGTTTTTCTTCCTGCGCTTCTCCACCTCCTTTCCGTCAAGTGTCAACGTGTAGTCGTGCGCCCACTTGGTTTCCCAGAACAGGTTTACCGTCCGGTAACGTGAAAAATTCTTCGCAGTCTTCGCCCGGAAATCGTCAGCCAGCGAGTCGGTGATTATCTGCGCGCCGCACAACTGCGGCTGCACGGCCATCATAACCAGCGCGGCTATCACCTTGGCGAAACGCCCACGCCGCCTCAACTCGCCGGGCAGGTATTCCAGCTCGCGGCAACGGTAACCCTCGCCTTCAAGCATCTTGCAGATGCCATACGCCGAAAGGCCGCGGCACTCCACACGCAACACCTTCTCCCAATTGTCCAAATCCACGCTCCACCGTCTAATCTTGGCGTTCCCGTCAAGCAAAGGAGCGATACGTTTCACATCGGCATCGCCGCACAGCGATGTTCCGAATACATGTATTTTCCGCTTCATTACTTATTTATTGACAATTATGCAAGCCGTCAGAACGCTTCGCCGAACTGGAAAACAAAACCTCCCGTACCCTTGCCGAAGCCATAGTCTACACGCACGTTGACATTATGCTTGAACTCGAAGCGCAGACCTAATCCGTAGTTTGGCAACACATTGCCGAACCTAAGGCGGCTGAACGAACTGAAAACCGTGCCCGCTCCCACCCACGCGGCACACCCCACGCGGCCGTAGACATGCTGCCTCAACTCAAACTGAGCCGCCATGTAGTTGTTGTCAATGTACCTCCCGGCGTAATATCCGCGCATGCGGCTGCCGTCTTCACCCAGTTCCTCGCGCAGCGTCCATGGCGAATCGGCTGTGTTGAATGGCCATACACATCAAGGGCAAGCACGCTTCCCGGCCACGCACGCCTGTAAAAGTCGAGCGTAACGGTAGTGCTGAACACGCTTTTGCTGTGCGAACTCATGAACTCAGGGTACAACATGCCTTTCAACGAGAGGTAAACGCCGCGCTTGGGGTTGAGGATGAAGTCGCGTGTGTCATACGAAACAGACAGTCCTAAGCCTGTAAAGAAGTAAGCGTCCCTCTGGCCTTGCAGATAGTCTGACGGCAATACGCCGCCCTGCCGCTTTACGTCGCCGCTTGTATAGTTGACGTTCAGCGCCGCGCCTACATGGAAAGCGCGCGTCACCTTATATATGTAGTCGGCATCAACCTTGAACATCTGCTTGGTATATTCGGTCACGGGATTGGCCGTACAGCCGTCATACGACACGCCCCAGAAGTCCAAGTTCTTGTGGCGGAACGCCAAATTGTATGACAGGCGCGACCTGTTGCCCTTGAAATTGGTGTTGCCTTTCACCGAAAGTGTGTAAAAGCCTTTCACCGAAACGTTGCCCGAGAGCGACAGGTCGGACGGCTGCATGAGCGAGTCTTGCCTGTCAAGACGGTACAAGGCGGTAGCCGCGCCGCCTATGCCGAAGCTCCCTTCACGGGTATATGATGGCGCAACGACGAAGCTGATGTCCATCTTGCGCTGGTAAGTCCTGTCAACATTGCCGTTGACCAGGCTGTTCCAATAGCGTTTGAAGCCGCTTGTCCGCGCGGTGTCGGACTGTGAATACACCGCAACGGCAGACAACATGCACAGCAATGCGGTTAGAATGTATCTCGTTTTCATTGTCTTTCTTATTGCCTGTTATGACTTTATGTTGTTTTCATTGTCACCGTTTCTTGCCCTTTCCGAACCTGTACGCCACGCCAACACTCATCGCCTGCGGATACATCTTCGCCTTGTTGCTGTTTGCATCGATGACGTTCGTCACACTGACCCGGTACGTCGCGTTGACCTGAAGCCCCGAACTGAACTCGTAACCGAGCTTGAAGCCGAAGCCTGTGTCGTTGTCTTTCATCGCCGGAAGCCCCGTAGCATCGTTCTTTTCGTACACATCAAGGCTGTGTCCGCCAACCTTATACGACGCGCTGAAGCCGAAATCGGTGTACGGCCCTACGCCGACGCTGAACCGTCCGCCGCCACGCAGGGGCACATGGAACATCGCATAGACCGGCACTTCTACTCCAACATATTCGAACCTGCCGCTTTCCTGCCGCCATGACTGTCTTGATGTCTTGTACTGGAACACCATCCCACACTGCACCGAAAACCAGTCGGCTATGCCCATGTCAAGAAATCCACCAACGTTGGCGCCTATTTCCATCTCGCTCCGCCCTCCGGCGATGCCTGAATGGATAAAGCCCGACGCGTTCATCTCGACTATCGGGCCGCCGGTAAACTTGATTTTTTGCTCTCCTTTTTTGTCTCCGCCGACATCTTGCGCCACCGATGCGGAGGCGAAAGACGCGGCAAACAACAAACATACAATCATTTTCATATCGTTATTTTGGGTTATACGGTTTTACGGTTATGAGGTTTTACAGTGTTGTTTGGGGTTATGAGGTTATTGGGTTGTACGGTTTTACGGTACTTCTTGCAGCCCGTTGCACCAAACCGGCGGCAAAGGTAATGCAATGCAGGCCTCCGTAAAAGGTCTGCATTTTGGAGAAATTGGACTGTTTTTCATATTAAGAATTATTTGTATGGCTTTTTGACGTACCTTTGTGGTCAAATTACAACAACATGAAAAAGGATGAACCAATAAGGCCGGCATCGTCGTTTTACCGCGAAGCCGACACAAAGAGCCTGCACGACGACATATTCACGACGCACTACAAGCGGCAGATTATTTCCAAATTCCCCATAAAGAATGACATGTACATCTGCAACATAGGCATTGCCGGGCATTCGAGCGGACGCATAAATACGCAGCCTTACACCATGTGTCCGCACGGAATAAGCTTCCATCTGCCCGGAGACATTCTCGAACAGAGCGAACTTAGCGACGACTTCGAGTGCCTTTGCGTCGCCATGTCGGAAGATTTCTTCAGGGGATTGGGACTGACTTACGATTTCCGCACGCTCGTTTCCATACAAGACAGCCCCATGCTTGACATGACCGACAGGCAATTTGCGGCGGCGGTAATGTATTACGAGATGGTTGACAGCGTGCTCGGAAGCAGCAATCCTTACAAACGCGAGATAATAAGGCACCTCACCTGCGCCTACTTCTACGGCCTTGGCTATTTCCTATACAAAAAAGCTGAGGG
Source organism: uncultured Prevotella sp. (assembly GCA_900551055.1). GTDB lineage: Bacteria > Bacteroidota > Bacteroidia > Bacteroidales > Bacteroidaceae > Prevotella. The sequence goes on from URUK01000003.1 coordinate 67,916, forward strand.
GCGGAAGTTGTCGAACGACGAAACCCTTATGCAGTGGTTCATCAAAACCGTGCAGCAAAACTACAAGCATGAACGCAAAGTTGCCTTCTACGCCGACGAGCTGCACCTGTCTGTAGGCTACCTTGCTACGGTGGTCAAGAAGGTAAGCGGACGCACGCCTACCGAATGGATTGACGACTACGTGACGCTTGAGGCCAAGGCACTGTTGAAATCTGGCGGAATGACCGTACAGCAGATAAGCAACGAGCCGAACTTCCCTTCGCAGTCGTTTTTCGGCAAATACTTCAAGCGTCACACGGGAATGTCGCCAAAGGAATACAAGAACAAATAACGGCCCGTGACAACCTCCGCCGTGGAAGGTGGCCTTTTGTGTTCCAAAAGGCCACCTTTTAACGTGCAAAAGGCCATGTTTTGCAGGCTAAAAGACGGCCTTTTGCAAACCGCCTGACAGTCAACAAGTTACACATACTCCGCAAAACAGGTCGTAAAGACTGCAAAAACACACTTCACGGGCGGTAAAAAACGGTCTTGCATCAATCTTCATGTAAACCGCAGACAGGCACAAGTGAGGCGGCAAGACACGGCCATCATTGCACATTTACGTACAAAACGTGCAATTTAGTGCCAATCCGTTACTTTTTAATCGATTTTAATTTCAAATATTGACAATTTCGTCATATTTATTGAAAAACATGTTGTCTGTTCGATGAAAATGATGTACCTTTGCACGAACAAACGATAAAAATAGTTTAACGGGGGATTTTCAGATGAAGCATCAGTTAAGGAGTTCCGTATGTACAGACGGCCGCCGCATGGCAGGAGCAAGAGCCTTGTGGGTAGCCTCCGGCATGAAACAGGAACAATTCGGCAAACCAATCATAGCAATAGTAAACTCTTTCACGCAGTTTGTGCCGGGACATACGCACCTGCACGACATCGGACAGATTGTGAAAGCCGAGATAGAGCGCATGGGATGCTACGCTGCGGAGTTCAACACAATAGCCATAGATGACGGCATAGCAATGGGGCACGACGGCATGCTGTACTCACTGCCCTCGCGCGACATCATCGCCGACTCGGTTGAATACATGGTAAACGCCCACAAGGCGGACGCGATGATTTGCATATCGAACTGCGACAAGGTGACGCCAGGCATGCTGATGGCCGCAATGAGGCTCAACATCCCAACCGTGTTCTGCAGCGGCGGCCCGATGGAAGCAGGACGATGGCGCGGCGAAAACGCCGACCTGATAACGGCGATGGTGAAAGGCGCCGACCCAAGCATAAGCGACAGCGAAATAAACGAAATAGAACAATGCGCCTGCCCGGGGTGCGGCTGCTGCTCGGGAATGTTCACCGCCAACTCGATGAACTCGCTGACAGAGGCCATCGGACTGGCCCTGCCCGGCAACGGAACCATCCTTGCCACACACGAAAACCGCATACGCCTGTTCAAGGACGCGGCGAGGCAAGTGGTGGAAAACGCCTTCAAATACTATGAAGACGGCGACGAGAGCGTCCTGCCGCGCAACATCGCCACGCGCGCGGCCTTCCTCAACGCAATGGCTCTTGACATAGCGATGGGCGGAAGCACCAACACCGTGCTGCATCTGCTGGCCGTAGCGCAGGAGGCCGGTGCCGACTTCACGATGAAAGACATCGACACGCTTAGCCGCCGTGTGCCCTGCCTGTGCAAGCTCGCACCCAACACGCAGAAATACAGCGTGCAAGAGTGCAACCGCGCAGGCGGCATATTCGGGATAATGAACGAACTGGCAAAGGGCGGTCTCATTGATACCGGCGTGAAACGGGTGGACGGAAAGTCCCTCGGCGAACAGCTGAAGAAATACGACATAACAGAAAACGCCATAGACCAGGAGGCCGACCGCATATACCAAAGCGCTCCGGGACGCAGGTTCTCCACGCAAATGGGTTCGCAGAACGAACGCTGGGGCACGCTCGACACCGACCGCACAGACGGCTGCATACGCGACATCGCCCACGCATACACAAAGGACGGCGGCCTGGCAGTGCTCTACGGAAACATCGCGGAGGACGGATGCGTGGTGAAAACAGCCGGAGTCGACCCGTCAATATGGAAGTTCCGCGGGCCAGCCAAAGTGTTCGACTCGCAGGAAGACGCCTGCGAAGGCATACTTGGCGGCAAGGTGAAGAGCGGCGACTGTGTGGTGATAACCCACGAAGGGCCTAAAGGCGGTCCCGGAATGCAAGAGATGCTGTACCCCACTTCCTATATAAAGAGCATGCACCTCGGCACAGAATGCGCCCTCGTTACTGACGGACGCTTCAGCGGAGGCACGTCCGGGCTTAGCATAGGGCACGTCTCACCCGAAGCGGCTGCAGGCGGAAACATAGGCAAAATAATCGACGGAGACATCATAGAAATAGACATTCCTAACCGTTCCATCAACGTATGCCTCACCGAAAGCGAACTGGCAGCACGCCAGCAACGCCCCTTGACGCGGCAACGCACGGTAAGCAAGGCCCTCAAAGCCTATGCGCAAAGCGTAAGTTCGGCTGACAAGGGAGGGGTAAGAATAATAGAATAAAAAACAAGAAACAGCAAGTTATCATGCCAAAAGAAACAATGACGGGGGCGGAAATACTAATGAGGGCTTTGAAAGCCGAAGGGGTTGAGACCATATTCGGTTATCCCGGAGGTGCCATCATGCCGGTATTCGACGCTCTCTACGACTATACACGCGGCGAAAACAAGGCTTTCGAACATATCCTTGTACGCCACGAACAGTCTGCCGCACATGCGGCTGAAGGCTATGCAAGGGTAAGCGGCAAGGTTGGAGTATGCCTCGTGACCAGCGGTCCGGGCGTAACAAACACGCTGACAGGCATCGCCGACGCCATGATGGACTCTACGCCAATCGTGGTTATTGCCGGACAGGTAGGCGTTTCGGCGTTAGGCACTGATGCATTCCAGGAGGTTGACCTCGTGGGTGTAGCCCAGCCCATCAGCAAATGGAGCTATCAGATACGACGCACAGAGGACATTGCATGGGCTGTAAGCCGTGCTTTCTACATTGCAAGGTCAGGCAGGCCGGGCCCGGTAGTGCTTGATTTTCCAAAAAACGCACAGACCGGCACCACTGAATACAAGCCTTGCCGTGTTGACTTCGTAAGGAGCTATGTGGCATATCCCGTGCTGAACGAAGACGCTGTACGGCAAGCTGCCGGGCTGATTAACGCCGCCAAGAGGCCGATGGCACTCGTTGGACAGGGCGTTGAACTTGGAAACGCACAGGACGAGCTTGTAGAATTTCTTGAAAAAGCAGACATTCCGGCTGCGCGGACGATGCTTGGCCTGTCGGCGTTACCGTCAAACCATCCGCTGAACGTCGGCATGCTGGGCATGCACGGCAACTATGCACCGAACATGAAGACGCTTGAATGCGACGTACTCATAGCCATCGGAATGCGCTTCAGCGAAAGGGTGACCGGCGAATTGTCCGCCTACGCCAAGCAGGCGAAGATAATCCACCTCGACATAGACAAGGCGGAGATTGACAAGAACGTAAAAACCGACGTGGCAGTGATTGCCGACTGCAAGGTGTCTCTACCCTCAATAACGCGCCTTTTGCATAAAAACAGCCATAAAGAGTGGATTGAAAGCTTCAAGCCTCTTTACGAAATAGAATATGAAAAGGTAATACGCCCGGCCATACATCCCACAAGCGGGCCTCTGCTAATGGGCGAAGTGGTGAACGCTGTGGCAGAAGCCACCGGCGGAGAAGCCATACTTGTAAACGATGTAGGCCTCAACCAGATGTTCTCCTGCCGCTACTTCATGCTTAACAGGAAGCGTTCCTTGGCGAGCAGCGGCGGCCTCGGCACAATGGGTTACGGCCTCCCGGCCGCCATCGGAGCTACATTCGGCTCGCCGGGACGCACCGTCTGCATGTTCACCGGCGACGGAAGCCTGCAAATGAGCATACATGAGATGGGCACAATAATGGAGAACCATATTCCGGTAAAGGTCATCCTGATGAACAACAACTATCTCGGCAACGTAAGACAGTGGCAGGACATGTTCTTCGGAAAACGCCGTTCGTTCACCCACATGCTTAATCCTGACTACGGAAAAATAAGCTCCGCCTACGGAATAGCGTACTCTCTCGTGACAAGTCGCGACAACCTGAAGGCTGAAGTGGAAAAGATGTTCGCCACGGAAGGCCCGTACCTATTGGAATGTGCTGTGGAAGAAGAAGAAAACGTGATGCCCATGATACCTCCGGGAAAGTCAATCGGCGATATGATTTTAGAGTCATAAAAAAGTAAAAGACAATGGAAACGACCACAAAAAAGTTTTATACGCTGTTGGTTTACTCTGAAAACCTTGCCGGAATACTCAACCAAATCACGGCTGTATTCACACGCCGGCAGGTCAATATCGAAAGCCTGAACGTGTCGGCGTCAAGCATTGACGGCGTACACAAGTACACTATAACCGCTTGGAGCGAAGAAGACCAGATAATAAAAATCACCAAGCAGATTGAGAAAAAGATTGATGTAATCAAAGCCGACTACTATACGGACGACCAGCTGTTCATCCGCGAGGTGGGCCTTTACAAGCTCTCTACGCCCGAAGTGCTTGAAAATCCGGAAATATCGCGCACCATCCGCAAGGCTGACGCACGCATTGTGGAGGTCAACCCGACATTTTGCAGCGTGATGATGAGCGGCGTTACCGAGGACATCAAAGGCTTGTACTTCTCTTTGGCGAAGTTCAACTGCGTGCTGCAATACACCCGCAGCGGGCGCATTGCCATCACACGGAACACCGTTGAAGAAGTAAGCGACTTTTTGGAGATGCAGGAACAAAACAGGAATAAAGATGCTTGACAAGACCGGACGATACGAATTCATGGCGGAGCCGTTTCACTGCGACTTCTCCAAAAGGCTTTTCATGGGGCATTTGGGCAACCATCTGCTCAACGCAGCCGACTTCCACGCCTTCCACCGCGGCTTCGGCATGACGCAACTTAACCCCGAGCACAAGACGTGGGTGCTCTCACGGCTTGCCATCGAGATGGAAACGATGCCTGCTGAATACGCCAAATTCAGCGTGGAAACATGGATTGAAAGCGTCATGAAGTATTTTACGAACCGTAATTTCCGCATCGCCGACGCTGCGGACGACAGCAAGACATACGGCTACGGACGCAGCATCTGGGCGCTGATTGACACCGAAACGCGGCAGCCGCAAAACATCCTTGATGTCAAAGACGGCGATATTGCAAGATATATCAACGCCGACAAGGAATGCCCCATTGACGGACTGTCGCGCGTCAAGATGGGAAACGGCGCACGCCTTGCCGCGACAATCGACACGCATTACAGCGACGTGGACGTGAACGGGCACATCAACAGCGTCAAGTACATAGAACACGTGCTCGACCTGTTCGGCACTGACTGGTACAGCACGCACAACATTCGCCGCTTCGACATTGCTTACGTGGCCGAAAGCCACTACGGCGACAAGCTGAACTTCTACATTGAAGGCGACGGCGAGGACATTTTCTGCGTGCGGATAGCGAAGAAAACGTCGGCTGACGGTGGCGAGACGGAGGTTTGCCGCAGCAAAATCACATTCGTGAAAAAGTAAGACAAGGCGGCCTTACGCCGCAAAGCATATATCAAGCAACAACAGATTAACAACCTGAATGCCGCGCCTGAACGTGCGGCTTCAATAAAAAACATTAACAAAATGGCAGAAATGAATTTCGGTGGCGTAATCGAGACGGTTGTCACCAGCAAGGAGTTTTCATTGGAAAAGGCACGTGAAGTGCTTAAAAACGAGACAATCGCCGTACTGGGATACGGCATCCAAGGTCCCGGACAGGCGTGCAACCTGCGCGACAACGGCTTCAACGTTATCGTAGGCCAGCGCGAAGGCAAGACATACGACAAGGCCGTGGCCGACGGATGGGTGCCCGGCAAGACGCTGTTCTCAATCGAAGAGGCGGCAGAAAAGGGTACAATAGTGTGCATGCTGCTGTCTGACGCAGGCCAGATATCCGTCTGGCCGAAGGTAAAACCATACCTCACAAAGGGCAAGGCGCTGTATTACTCCCACGGTTTCGCAATCAACTGGAGCAGCCGCACGGGCGTAGTGCCTCCCGAAGACGTTGATGTAATCATGGTTGCGCCCAAAGGTTCGGGCACATCCCTGCGCACAATGTTCTGTGAAGGACGCGGACTCAACTGCTCATACGCCGTATATCAGGACGCTACAGGACATGCCGAGGAGCGCACGATAGCCTTCGGCATCGGCATAGGGGCAGGCTACCTGTTCAAGACTACGTTCGAACGTGAAGCAACAAGCGACCTCACCGGCGAGCGCGGTTCACTCATGGGAGCAATCGAAGGACTGCTTGAAGCACAGTATCAGGTGCTCCGCGAACATGGCCATTCGCCCTCGGAGGCGTTCAACGAGACCGTCGAGGAACTTACGCAAAGCCTCGGCCCGTTGTTCGGCGAAAAAGGAATGGACTGGATGTACGCCAACTGTTCCACCACCGCGCAGCGTGGCGCGCTCGACTGGGCACCACGCTTCCGCGACGCGATAAAGCCCGTCATGGAGTGGCTTTACCTCTCGGTGAAGAGCGGCAACGAAACGCAGATATCCATCGACAGCAACTCAAAGCCCGACTACCGCGAGAAGCTGAACGAGGAATTGCGCCAGATGCGCGAAAGCGAGATGTGGAGAGCAGGCGCAACGGTTCGCCAGCTGCGGCCTGAGAATAATTGATTTTTTATATTGGAAGTTAACGGAAGTTAGGCGCTTTGCGCCTAACTCCTTTTAGCTCCCGTCCACCCATTTTCCAAAATGCCACCTTTTAGCTTGTAAAAGGTGGCATTTTACGTTATAAAAGGGCATCTTTTGCAGTGTAAAACACGGCCTTTTACAACGCCTCATGCAACCTGCTGACACATAGCACGTTGTGAATTTATCAAAAATCAGCCGCCGCAAAGGATAATTATAGCAAAAAACAGTGTCCTGAACTTTGCCGTTACATACCTAAAAGTTATATTTGCATTTGATGAAAAGGTATCTGTCCATATTGCTTATGGCGGCATTCTACGGCACGGTATGCGCCCAAGAAGTGCGCGACAACACCGTACCTTCGGATAGTGCGGCCATAAACGGCGCGGCTCCCGAACAAGAAATAATCGGCGGAGCCGACGCTCCCACCCACATATACACTTACGACGGCTATCGCGGCGAGCCTCTCGCAGCAAACGATTCACTACATCTGCCCGTGCTCGACAGCTTCGGGCGGACATACATCAACATGTACCCTTACAGCTGGTACGGCATGTATGACTGGCAGTTGCACAAGGGGCTCAACATAAACATCGGCGCATCGGTATTCGCCTCGTTCGGCGACAGCCCCTGGAAAGGCGTCGGCTTCACGCAAAGCATGGCCGCGATGTACGCCATTCCGCTAACCGGCAAACTGTCGCTCGCCGTTGGCGGATATATCGACAACCTGTTCTGGGCGCGCGACACATACCACGATGCCGGCCTCAACGCCGTGCTCGGCTACAAGTTCGACGAACACTGGGAGGGTTATATCTTCGGACAGAAGTCGCTCGTCAACACACGCATGCCCCTACCCCTTTACGACATAGGCAACATCGGCGACCGCATCGGGGCGGCTGTAAGATACAACTTCAACCCTAACTTCAGTATTCAAGTAAGCGTTTCGGCGGAGAAAAGAAGATAATTTATAGAAGTTAAAGGAGTTAAAGGAGTTATCGCTCACTGCGTTCGCTAAGGAGTTAAAGCCATTACCTTTGTAGTTGACAAGATACGAGGGACAAGTTGACAAAGCATTTGTCTTTAACTCCTTAGCGAACGCAGTGAGCGATAACTCCTTTAACTACTTTAACTTCTGAAGGGTCTTTGATTATTTCCAGTACAATCTCAAGCTATTCGTCACCACGCTTACGCTTGAAAAGGCCATCAACGCACTCGCCAGCATAGGCGAAATCTGCCAGTCGAGACCGAAAGCGTAAGGCAGTCCTGCGGCAAGCGGTATGCAGACAACGTTGTAAATGAAAGCCCAAAACAGGTTTTGCTTCACCATTCCCACCGTAGCGCGTGACAACCTGATGGCCTCAGGTATGCGCCGGAGATCCGTTCCCATAAGAGTTACCTGTGCAACGTCCATCGCCACGTCAGTGCCTTTGCCCATTGCGATGCTCACATCGGCTGCAGCCAGAGCCTGCGTGTCGTTGATGCCGTCGCCAACCATGGCAACATGACGGCCTTCCGACTGCAACCGGCGCACCAGGTCCTCCTTATCCTGCGGCATAACCTTGCTCCTGTAATGCTTTATTCCGGCCTTCTCTGCCCAGTATCGGGCGGCTTCGTCCTTGTCGCCGCTCATCATGTACACCTCTACGCCTTCCTCCTGCAAGGTCTGCATGGCTTCGCGTGCGTTTGGCTTCAGCGTCTCCCGCTCCTCAAGCGACAGCAAGTCGGCTTTCGTAAAGTCAACGTCCTTGTTGGGAATGGTCAGCGTTCCCGTCTTGTCGATAACCAACGCGTCAACGCGACGCATGTTCTCAAGCGCCGTCGCGTCCTTGATTAAGATGTTGTTGCGCGCCGCTTTCCCTATGCCAACCATCAAAGCGGTGGGCGTTGCCAGTCCGAGTGCGCACGGACAGGCGATTACCAGCACTGACACGGCCGACATTACGGCGTGCGGCAACTGGCTGCTTCCGCCTACGGCATACCACAACACGAACGTAAGCAGCGACAATCCGAGCACTACAGGCACGAATACAAGGGCTATCTTGTCGACGATGCGCTGCACGGGAGCTTTGCTTCCCTGCGCCTCCTGCACTGTTTTTATGATGCGTGCGAGCATCGTTCCGGCACCCACTTCAGCCGCCCGGAAGCGCATCGTGCCGCTTTTCACCACCGTTCCGGCGAACACCTTGTCGCCTGCGGCTTTCCTCACAGGCACCGGCTCGCCCGTTATCATGCTCTCGTCGATATACGCCTCGCCATCCGTCACGAAGCCGTCAACAGGCATCTTGTCGCCCGGGCGCACCTCTATTATGTCCCCTTTTTCAAGGGTCGATATGGGAACGTCTGTCGTTTCGCCGCCCGAAACCAACCGGGCCGTCTTCGGCTGCAAGCCCATCAGCGAGCGTATAGCCGCCGCCGTGCCGTGTTTTGCGCGCTCTTCAAGCACCCGTCCTGTAAGCACGAACGTTATAATCATTACCGAAGCGTCATAATATGTATGGTTGGCAAGCCCCCTTGCGCTCCAGAACCCGTCGCCCCAGAAGGTGTTGAACACGCTGAACGCGAACGACACGCCTGTGCTCATGGCTACCAGCGTGTCCATATTTGCCGAGCCGTGTACAAGCTGCCGCCACGCGCTTGAATAGAAACGGCGGCCGCAATATACAAGGTTGAAAGCGGCAAGCAGCATCATCGTCTGGTTGGCGACATACTCGCCGCCCACATTAACCCATCCCATCGAGATGCACATCACGAGCACCGCCAGCACCCACGATGCCAAAGTTTGCCGCTTCAGGCGGCTCATCGCAGTGCGCTCGATAGCCTCCACGGCTTCGTCTTCGTCAATAACAAGGTCATATCCTAACTTCTGTATCTCTTCCTTCATCACCTTCGGCGACGTTTTCTGTGGGTCATACTCCACCAAAGCTGTGCGTGCGGCAAAGTTGACGCTGGCCTTCGCCACGCCGTCTATCTGCCCCAGACGCCTCTCCACGTTGGCCGCGCACCCGGCGCAGGCCATTCCCGTGACCGCTATTGTTTTCTTTTCCATTGTGCGTATATGTTTACCTTAATATATATTAAGCCGGCAACGGCAACGGCACGCAGGCCGCGCACCGTGCCGCAAGGCTGATACAAAAGTAGTGCAAAGGTAATGCAACCGGGTTGCAATACCAAGAAAACAGGCAGAAATGCAAGAAATTGAAACCTGTCTGCCATCTCATTGATAGCCAGCATGTTACAAACGGCTTTGCAAAAGGCCATGTTTTGACGTGTAAAAGGTGGCCTTTCAGACGCTAAACGACGGCCTTTTGCAACGTAAAAGGCCACCTTTTACAAAGCCGCCGCCATTTGTCGGATTTGCCGAAAAACAGGTTTCAGACTGTAAGCAAAGCAAAGTTGTTTGTTAATAATATGTAACAAGCCTTTGCGGTTGACGTTTTTTTACCTATATTTGCGAAGTAAACGGATGTTTACATTCAGGACATTTCTACTTTATCAACCATGTACAAACACTTCACAAAGCATACGGCGGACAACGGCCAGACGCAAGGCGGCGAGGCTACGGCACGCAACCGCCGTGCAAGCGGCGTAGTTACGCGCTGTGGCGCTGTTCCGTGTGCTTTCGGTTTTACCCCCCCCGGAAGCCGGGGATAAGCCCTTACAGGGGCTTTTAGGCATGTTTGCGGCGGCATTCAGACCGCGTCCGCAAACATCATTCATCATCACCTTGCTCTTGTTCGTAACGGTCTGCCCGTCTGTTTCGGCGCAGACCGCCACGCATGTGCCGCCGGACACCGCCGCGGCACGCGGTTGGTATGCCGGCGCGGAGGGAGGAGCGCCCTTCGCGGTGAGCACCTTCAGCTCCTTCGCCGACGGCAGGACATACGCCGGTTGGCTGGCCGGCATCTTCGCAGGATACGCCTTCAGCCCCGTAGTGTCGCTTGAAGCGCAGGCCGGATGGAGCCGTCCCGCCCTCGGGGCGAGGGAATGCTGCACGGAAAGCGGCTACTGGCTCGGCTCCGACGGACAGCGTTACCATGCTCCCGTCAGCGGCCTGCCGGGCTGGAACTACAGCTCGCTGAAAAGCCGGGTGACCGTGCAAAGCTACGGACTCCAGCTCAACCTGAACGTCCTTCCGTGGCTCGGAGCGCCGCCGCAGAGCCGCTGGGGACTGGAGGTTTCGCCCCGTCTGGCGGCTGTAGGCACAAAGGCCAGGTTGTACGACACGTCCACCGGACGGCAGGTAAAGGGCCTGCCTACGCGCTGGCACCTGGGTGCCGGCTTCCGCCTGCAGGGCTCTTACGCCGTGGCAGACCGCCTGCGCATCGGCCTGTACACCGGCATGACGTTCCTTACCGGCAAGGGCATGGACGGCATTCCGCGCCACGCCCACTCTTCCAACTACCTGTGGGAGAGCGGACTGCGCCTGTCTTTCTCATTCGGAAAGGCAAAACGCCGGACCGCCGAGCCTGCACGCACCGTACCGGTGACTCCCATACAGCCTGCCGCAAACCCCGAACCCAAGCCTGAAAAACCTGCGCCCGTTGTGGCAGAGCAGCCAAAGCCGGTGGCTGAAAAGGCGGAGGCCGGGCCTGAAAAGACCGTTTTCCCCGTGATTTTCTTCAACTTCAACAGCACCGCCGTGCGCCGGTCGGAGCGCGCCAAGGCCGGAGAGATAGCGCGAATCATGGCCGACGACCCGGAAATGCGCGTCCGCCTGACCGGCTGGTGCGACACCAAGGGCGCCACGGAGGTGAACCAGCGCGTGTCGCTGCGCCGCGCCGAGGCGGTCAAGAGGCTGCTCGTCAGCCTCGGAGTCGACGGCTCGCGCATAACGACCGACGGCAAAGGCTCCGACTACGAACAGCAGGACGCTGCCAAGGCGCGCCGCGTCGTAACAGTAATCATCGGGGAGGAAGGATTATGAGACACATTATCGGACATATAAAAACAGCCGTGGCGGCGCTCGTGTTGTGCCTGCCCATGGCGGCGTGCACCGACGAGCCGCACGACGGAGGACACGGAATAGCGGTCGCATTGGAACTTCCCGACCTTCAAAACACTTCCATTGAAGAGGTGACGATAACCATAACGGCCGACGACGGCTCGTATCAGACAAGCCGGACGTTCACCGGACTGCGCGAGCTGGCAGCCACACTGTTCGACGTTCCGCCGGGTTGCTACACCGTGACGGCCGCCACTCCCGACGGACTTGGCGGCAAGGCGCGCACCTGCCTGGACGGAGACGACATACGCCGGGTGACCATCAGGCTGACCGAAGGCGGCGCGGAGCTGCCAGTATTGCGGCTTGACGTGACGCTGCCCGACGCTACCCTGCCTCCATACAGCAGCAGGGCGGGCGGCGGAAGCGGAACGTACACGAGGCGGTTCATCGCCGACGTGTTCACGACCGACGGCGGAACGCGCGTGGCAAGGCGCGAAGTCACGGCGGAGACTGCACCGGGCGGAACGGCCACAATAGACCTTCCGCTCGACGAGGGGACGTATGACATACGCCTGTGGAGCGACTACGTGGCGGCGGACGGTGGCGGAACGGCCTTCTACGACGCGGCGGACTTGCAGCAGGTGGGCGTCAACACCGGCGCATACACCGCATGCACGGACTACAAGGACGCGGCGTACGCTTACTTGGAAAGCGTCAGCGTGACGGCGGAGGGCGGCGGAACGGCGGTTACGCTGGAGCGTCCGTTGGCAAAATACCGCATCGTGACCAAGGACATCGACCGTTACAGGCAGCTTGAGGGGGTGCCGCCGTTGGAAGAGCTGACCGTCGGCATAAGTTACGAGGGCTTCTTCCCGTCGTCGTTCAACGTTGTGACGGGCAGGCCGAACGACGCCGTCGAGGGCGTAAGTTACGGCTGCGCGCCGACGTGGGAGGCCGACGCGGAGGGCAACGCCGCGCTGGCGAGCGACTGGGTGCTGGTGAACGGAGCGGAGAGCGGCGTGCGACTGACTGTCACCGTCACCGCCGCCGACGGCTCGACGGTCTGCCGAACAACCGGCGTAAGCGTGCCTTACCGGCGCGGACGGCTCACTACGGTGAGCGGAAACTTCCTCACCGCCGGATTAGGAGGCGGAGGGGTGGACATCGACACCGGATGGGACGACGGCACGTTCGAGGTGGAGTTCTGATGAAAACGGGATACAAGCCCCTCCCCAACCCTCCCGCGGGGAGGGAGACTGAATGGCTTTCGAGTATTAGGCGTATATGTCTTATCAGTCCCATCAGCCCCATTTGTCCCATCAAGACTGGCCGCCGCGTAACCGCCTGATTACCAGCGGCATTGCAAAGGCCGTCTTTCAGGCCGCAAAAGGCCGCCTTTTACAAGCCAAAAGAGCACCTTTTGCAACGCAATATGCCACCTTTTGGAAAAAGACAAGACAAACAACATCATCATTAAACATATCACATCATGAAAAAAAGACGATTATTCCTGATGCTGGGCATGGCTGCCATGCTGGCATCTTGCAGCCAGGAAGAGCTTGGCGACACGCGCGCGGACGGCGCGATGACGATTACCGCCACCGTGGACAACGGCATGGGAACACGCGCATCGACGTACGACACCGACGACGTAACCATAGACCGGTGCCTGTTGGAGGTCTACGACCAGGACGGAAGCATCGTGGGACAGCAGCTTACAGGCACTCCGGGCGCACAGGAGGGCACGTTCACATTCACCGTGAGCGGCCTCGACCCCGACACGCAGTATGACTTCCTCTTCTGGGCTGACAACAATGCCGCTGCCGCCTACGACGGAAGCCTGAAAGAGCGCAAGCTTAACGCCGCGGCAAACCTCGCCGAGGCCCTCGCGTTCCAAGGCAAAATCGAGGGCAGCACGCCTGCCGCAGCCACGTCGGTGACGCTGACACACGCCGTGGCGAAGGTCACGCTGAACACCACCGGGGCGATGGACGCAGGCGACAAGGTGACGCTCGGCATTAGCGGAGTGACCGGCACATGGGACGTATCGGCAGGAACGGCAACGGGAACAGCCTCCACCGAATACGCATACACCCTGGCATCGGCCATAGCGCAGCCGCAGGACAGGACAGAGGTTACCACATTCTACGTGCCGGCGCCGGCCATCGGCTCCACAAACGACGTGACAATAGTCTACGCCTCGGCCGACAACGCCAGGACGGGGAGCGCCAACATTACCAACGTTCCGCTGAAAGCCAACTTCCGCACAGTGCTGACAGGAGACGTGGCGGCGCTGTATGAAGGCGCGACGGCAAGCATCACGGCTGCGCTGGACAAGAATTGGAACGACCAGGACGGTGAAATTGACTTCCCGAAAACCAACGTCATAGAGACAACAGGAGTAGGACAGATAACATCGGACGCAATAAGGGACGCGGCAGAAGCCGGCAACGGAACAGTCATAATAAAAGGTATGATAAGCAATGCAGACCTTGAAGCCATCGCGGCTTGTGAAGGCTTGGAAATAAACCTCGACCTGTCAGAAGCCACACTCATGAACGATGAAGGAACAGATGCGGTCACAGAATTTCCATTTACACTGTGTGAGTATTATGGAAACACGAGCAAGGCCATACTGACCGGTATCATCCTGCCCAACGGCATCAAAAGTCTGGCTGCAAACTGCTTCCTCGGATGTGAAAGCCTTGCATCCGTAACGCTGCCCGAAGGACTGGAAACGATTGGCTCGTCTGCCTTACAAAACACGGCGATAACGTCAATCGACTTCCCGGAAAGCCTCACCACAATTGACGGATATGCTTTCGCCGGAACGAAACTTGAAGGCGAACTCGTAATACCTGCACGCATAACATTCCCATCAACAAGTCCAAACCAGTATGCAACAGCCACGTCGGTATTCTCTGAAACCAACATAACGGCAGTTGTATGGGAGTCTGCCAGCCCGATACAAAACAACACATTCAGGGATTGCAAGGCATTGAAGACCATTACAATCAATGGGAACTGCACCGGAATTGACTTTAACGCTATCTATGGATGCGAAATAAACGAACTGATTATCAACACGGACGCACAGCTTGAGATTGGCCGTGACAGGGGTACAGGCTTCAACAAAGCCACTATAACGTCAATAAAAGTACCGTCAACATCCGTAGACGCATACAAGGCAGCCAGCGGTTGGAGCTATTATGAAGACATTATCACGGCAATAAAATAAGCAGAACAACGTCCGCTTTGTAACAAACTGTCTATCAACAAGTTACGAATATCATTTCAAAAGGCCACCTTTTACACGCTAAAAGGTGGCCTTTTAGCGTGCGATTTGCCGTCTTTTGGAACGCGAAAGACGGCCTTTTGCAAAGCCGCCGGTTTCAAGGCAAAACACAAACAACGGCAAACGGCCTGCCAACCGGCCTGAAAAGAAATTTACGGCAACTCTTGGTGGTTTGGCAGGAAATGGCTAACTTTGTAAAAACTTTTCACCTACAAAAGTAAGAATACCATATTATGAATTTCTTTAAAGCACTGTTCGGCGGAAAGGAAGAGAAGCCGGAAGACAGGAAACGGGCGGAGGAAGAGAGAGACTTCGACGTGTTGAAATACGACGGCGTGCGCGCACTGCGCTCCGGGCAGCATGATTATGCAATACGGTGCTTCACCCACGCGCTGACCATGAAGGATGACTTGGAGATACGCGACTACATGTCGCAGGCCATGATACGCGCCGACAGGCTGCCGGAGGCTTACGAACAGCTTCTGAAGATAGCCGAGGCGCAGACGGACAACGTGCAGGTATTCGTCAGGATGGCGCACGTGGCATACATGATGGAGGACTATACGGCAATGGCCGACGCCTGCGAGAAGGCCATCGGCCTTGACAGCGGCAACGCGGAGGCCACCCTACTCTACGCAAAGGCGTGCATAGGGCACGGCGACACGACTAACGCTATAGCAATGCTGACAAAGGCCATAGGCCTGAAAGACGACTTCGCCGAGGCACGACTGCTGCGCGGAGAAACGCTGCTGAAAGCCGGGGAGACGGCGGAAGCCGACGAAGACGCCACGCTGCTGCTAACAAACAACACGGAAAACGAGGACGTGCTGATGCTTAAAGCGCGCATCGAGCGGGCAAAGGGACAGACGGAGGAAGCCATACTGTACTACGGCAAGGTTATCGACGCAAACCCGTTCAACGCCGAAGCGTACCGCGAACGCGGACAAGTGCGCATGGAAACCGGAGACGAAAGCGGCGGACAGGACGACATCCGACAGGCCGACGAACTGACAGAACAGCAGAACGGAACCGCCGACGGCGAAAACGTGGAGAAGAAAGTGAACGAAGCGTACAAGAATGTGAACCCGTTGGGGATATAAGACCCACCCCAAACCCCTCCCGAAGTGAGGGGCTTTGAATGGCTTTATACCTTTATCCAAACACATCCTTATGACATTTCCACAGATACAGCCACATTATTCTAATTGTACTTGACAACAAAAGCATTTTAAGCCCCTCACTTCGGGAGGGGTTTGGGGTGGGTCTTAAATTTTCAATCTTTTTTCTTGCATAATTCAACCAAAAGCTATATATTTGCAACGAAATGACAAAATAAATGACAATGTACAACCAAAACGCATCTTTCTTTTACTTTTATTTTTACTTTGCAGGGTACTGTGAAGCGGGAAGTTGCGTGTAAATTTCAACTTAAGACAGACATATCTTACAAGAAGATACAGTAAAGTCCCGCATCACAACGTTGAGGCGGGACTTTCGGTTTTAACAAAACGGCAAAAAAGAAATATGAAGAGAATAGCAATACAAGGCTCTGTGGGGTCGTTTCACGACATAGCGGCCCACCAATACTTCAAAGGCGAGCAGCTACAGCTTATCTGCTGCGAAACTTTCGAGCAGGTGTTCGAGAACATAAGGCGCGACCCTACGGTCATCGGGATGCTCGCCATAGAGAACACCATAGCCGGTTCACTGCTGCATAACTACGAATTGCTGCGCAACTCGGGCACTACTATCGTGGGAGAGCACAAGCTACACATAGAGCACAGCATCTGTTGCCTGCCAGAAGACTCGTGGGAAACGATACGCGAGGTGCACTCCCACCCCGTAGCCCTTATGCAATGCCGCGGCTTCCTGGCAGACCACCCGGAGCTGAAAGCCGTCGAAGCCACCGACACCGCCGGCGCGGCAAAGCTCATCTCGGAACAGAAATGCCGCGGATGGGCGGCCATCTGCAACGCCTCCGCCGCCCGGCTGTACGGCATGAAGGTGCTGAAGGAGTCGATAGAGGACAACAAGCACAACTTCACACGCTTCCTCGTAGTGAGCGATACGCGCAAAGCCGACTTCCTCCGACCGCTCGACAAGACCAACAAAGCCAGCCTCGTGTTCTCCCTTCCGCATGAGGAAGGCAGCCTGTCGCAGGTGTTGAGCATCCTGTATTTCTATAAAATCAACCTCACTAAGATACAGTCTTTGCCGATAATAGGCCACGAATGGGAGTACATGTTCTACGTGGATGTGACGTTCAGCGACCCCATACGGTACCGCCAGAGCATAGATGCCATCATTCCGTTGACAAAGGAACTTAAAGTAATAGGAGAATACAAAGATGACGGAAAGCAACCAGACATACAGCATAAAGCCGGCTGACAGGCTGGCACAAGTGGCCGAATACTACTTCAGCCGCAAGCTGAAAGAGATTGACAGGCTCAACGCCGAGGGCAAAGACATCGTAAGCCTTGCCATTGGCAGTCCCGACATGCCGCCATCGCAGGCCACGGTCGACAAGCTGTGCGAGGTGGCACGGATGGCCGGAGCGCACGGTTACCAGCCTACTTCGGGCACTCCCGAACTGCGCCAGGCCATGGCCGGTTTCTACAAACGTTGGTACGGAGTGGACATCGACCCACAAACAGAAATACAGCCCCTCATCGGCTCAAAGGAAGGAATACTCCACATAACGCTCGCTTTCGTTAATCCCGGCGACAAAGTGCTCGTTCCCACCCCCGGCTATCCTACCTATACGTCATTAAGCAAGATACTCGGAGCCGATGTGGTGAACTACAACCTGCAAGAGGATGACGGCTGGCAGCCCGACTTCAACGGACTTGAGAGCATGGACTTGACCGGCGTACGCATCATGTGGACTAACTATCCGAACATGCCGACGGGTGCTCCGGCACGCATGGAAACATACAAACGGCTCGTAAGCTTCGCCCGGCGGCACAACATCCTGATAGTGAACGACAACCCGTACTCGCTCATCCTCAATGAAAAACCTCTCTCTTTGCTGCAAGTCAAGGGCGCAAAGGACTGCTGCATAGAGCTTAACTCGATGAGCAAAAGCCACAACATGCCCGGCTGGCGCGTCGGAATGTGTGTCGGAAACAGGCAATTCATACAGTGGATACTGAAAATAAAGAGCAACATCGACTCCGGAACATTCCGCGGAATACAGCTCGCCGCTGCCGAAGCGTACAACAACGACGACGCATGGCATCGTCAGGCGAACGTGGAAATTTACCGTCGGCGGCGTCATTTGGCCGAAGCCATCATGCAAGAGCTGGGCTGCGAGTATGACAAAGGCCAGGTTGGAATGTTCCTTTGGGGCAAAATTCCGGCACGATACGCCAACGCCGAAGAGCTTACCGAGAAGGTATTGCACGACGCAAGGGTGTTCATCACCCCCGGATTTATCTTCGGAAGCAACGGCGAAAGATACGTAAGGATTTCCCTTTGCGCCAAAGATGAAAGGATGGAAGAAGCCTTGAGGCGCATCAAAGAATACAAAACAACAGAATAAAACAAAGCAACAACGATATGGAACTTGAACTGCAACCGCTCAACTTGCCGAGCGACAACGAACGGCTGACGGTTATCGCCGGCCCGTGTTCAGCCGAAACGGAGGAACAAGTGATGGAAACAGCGAGACAACTCGCATCAAAAGGCTGCCACATATTCCGCGCCGGAGTGTGGAAACCGCGTACAAAACCAGGCGGATTCGAGGGCAACGGCGAGAAAGCTCTGCCCTGGCTGAAAAGCGTTAAGGAAGAAACAGGCATGATGACGGCCACCGAAGTGGCGACGCCGGAACACGTGGAACTGGCCATGAAGTATGGTATCGACATTTTATGGATAGGCGCACGCACTTCAGCCAACCCCTTCGCGATGCAGGCTTTGGCTGACAGCTTGAAGGGAACGGACATCCCCGTATTGGTGAAAAACCCCGTAAACCCTGACCTCGAGCTGTGGATTGGGGCGATGGAACGCATCAACCAGGCCGGAATAAAGCGCATTGCAGCCATTCATCGCGGCTTTTCCAGCTACGATAAGAAAATCTACCGCAACCTGCCAATGTGGCAAATACCCATCGAACTGCGCCGACGCATACCCGAACTGCCCATTTTCTGCGACCCGAGCCACATCGGAGGACGGCGCGAACTGATAGCTCCGCTGTGCCAGCAGGCCATGGACTTGGGATTTGACGGACTCATAGTAGAAAGCCACTGCGACCCCGACAAGGCGTGGAGTGACGCCAAGCAGCAGGTTACTCCCGACGTATTGGACTACATACTCGGACTAATCGTAATCAGAGACCAGACAATGAGCACCGAAGGAATAAACACTTTGCGTAAGCAAATTGACGAGATAGACAACCAGCTGATGGAAATCCTCGCCAAACGGATGCGCGTCTGCCGCGAAATCGGCCAATACAAGAAGGAGCACAACATGACAGTGCTGCAGACTTCGCGCTACAACGAGATACTCGACAAACGCGGAGCGCAAGGCTCGCTGTGCGGAATGGACCCGTCATTCGTCAAGACCGTGTTCGAGGCCGTGCATGAAGAGTCGGTCAGGCAGCAGATAGAGATTGTGAATAAATGATTTTTTTAGAAGTTAAAGAAGTTATAGAAGTTAAAGAAGTTATAGCCATTACCAAAGTCGGATACAGCCGCAAGACATTTGGCTTTAACTTCTATAACTTCTGTAAATTCTCTAAATTCCTATAACAACTATGCGAATTTTAGTTCTTGGCGCAGGCAAGATGGGCAGCTTTTTCCTCGACCTGCTTAGTTTCGAGCATGAGACGGCGGTGTATGAGAAGAACCCCGAGCGGCTGCGCTTTACATTCAACACGCTGCGCTTCACGTCTATGGATGAGGTGGAGGAGTTCAAACCCGAACTGGTTATCAACGCAGTGACAGTCAAATACACCATTCCGGCATTCGAAGAGGTGATGCCCCACCTGCCCGAAGACTGCATAATAAGCGACATCTCGTCGGTAAAGACGGGGTTGAAAGACTTTTACAGCCGGTGCGGACACCGCTACGTGTCAACCCACCCGATGTTCGGCCCGACCTTTGCAAACCTCAACCAGCTTAGCCACGAGAACGCAATAATCATAAACGAGGGCGACTACATGGGTCGTATCTTCTTCAAAGACCTGTACAACCGCCTCGGACTAAGCATTTACGAATACTCTTTCGAGGAGCACGACAAGACCGTTGCCTACTCGCTGAGCATTCCTTTTGTCAGCACTTTCGTATTCGCGGCGGTAATGAAGCACCAAGACGCGCCGGGCACTACGTTCAAACGGCACATGAAAATAGCGCGAGGCGTGCTCAGCGAGGACGACTATCTGCTGCAGGAAATCCTCTTCAACCCCTACACTTCGGGACAAGTGGAGCAGATACGCACCGAACTCAAGGAGCTGCTCGGCATCATAGGACGCAAGGACGAACAGGCCATGAAGGCGTATCTTGAGAAAATAAGGAAAAACGTCAGGGACAATTCATAATTCACAATGCATAATTCATAATTACGCCGGCAGGCCGATTTTTCATTATTCATCATTAATTTTTCATTCCCCCATGTGCCTTTCGCTGCTGCTTTCATCACTGCTTACGCTCGTACAGCTTAACTGCGAGAACCTGTTTGACTGCCGACATGACAGTCTAAAGCAAGACATCGAATTCACGCCGGAGGGCGACCGCCGCTGGACAGAAAGCAAATACTGGGACAAGCTGGACAATACGGCAAAGGCAATAATATCCTGCGGCACGGAGGACGGCGACTGGCGGCTGCCCGACATCGTGGCGCTGTGCGAGGTGGAGAACGACAGCGTGATGCACGACCTTACGCGGCGGTCGCTGCTTAGGAGTGCAAACTATGAATACATAATGACCTCCTCGCCCGACGAACGCGGCATTGACGTGGCCCTGCTCTACTCTCCGGGCAGCTTCGCGCCCATAAGATACTATCCGCTGCGCATCAAACCGATGAAAGGGATGCGCCCCACGCGCGACATCCTGTACGTCGCCGGGCGCATAATAACAGGCGACACGGTACACATATTCGTAGTCCACGCCCCGAGCCGCTACGGCGGAGAGCGGCGCACAAGGCCGCACCGCAAGCTCGTGGCCGACCGCCTTTCAGCCGCCATCGACAGCCTGCATGCCGTCGCCAACGACCCGATGATAATCATAACGGGCGACTTCAACGAAGGCGGCGACGGCCCTATGGCAGTGCAGATGCGGGCAAAGGGCATGGCCGACGTGTCCGCCGACGCTACGGGCAGCCACGAAGCACAGGGCACATACAAGTATAAAGGCCGCTGGGAACGCATCGACCACATCATGGCAAGCCCACGGCTGGCGCGGCAACTACGCTCGTGCAGGGTATGCGACGAGCCGTTTATGCTTGAGGAAGACGACAAGTACGGCGGCGTGCAGCCGCTGCGCACATACCGCGCATGGCGCTACCGTCGCGGTTTCAGCGACCACCTGCCACTCGTCGCGCGCTTCGTTTTTGAATGAAAAACACGTTTCAAACGTATAAAAAAGTACAATTTAGGAATTAAAGAAGTTACAGAAGTTAAAGAAGTTATAGCCAATAGCTTAAACGCAGACAACCAACAAGGCATTTGGCTTTAACTCCTAACGCAGCGAAGCGGAGTGAATCGTGTTGTTGAGCGTAGCGAGAAACTTCTATAACTTCTTTAACTTCCTTAGCAAAATATTTTGCATTTCACTCGACTTGCACTATCTTTGCATGATTTATATAGCATAATACTCTGCTTTTCATGCAAATAATGAGCAAACTTTTACTATCAGCCGTGACACTGTTCGCCGGTTGCCTGACAGGTTGCGGACAGCAAAACATAAGGACGGTGGACGCCGACGAGTTCGAGAAAACAATCTCGCAAGACGGTGCCCAGCTTGTCGACGTGCGCACGGAGGCCGAGTTCCGCGAGGGCCACATAGCGTCAGACAAGGTTAAGAACATAGACATAAAGCAGCCCGGCTTCGCCGAACAGGCCGACCGGGAGCTTGACAAAGGCCTGCCCGTAGCCGTCTACTGCCGCAGCGGACGCCGCAGCCTTGACGCCGCCAAGCAGCTGACCGAGCGCGGCTTCGAGGTAATCAACCTGAAAGGTGGCATCCTTGAATGGCAGGAAAATGGCAAGCCAACAAGGCGGTGAACGGCATCTCAGACTGCTTCTGAATTGAGAATGGATAAATGAAAATGGACAATTATGATTACCTTTAATGTTGCTTGCAAATAAAGCAAATCACAATTATACATTCTCAATTATCAATTGTCAATTCAATATGCCACCTTTTACCCTGCAAAAGACCGTCTTTTACCGCTTAAAAGGCCACCTTTTACAACGCGAAAGACCACCTTTCGCAAAGCATTGAATATCAGGATATTACAACAACTGTTAAAACATACTTGAAAAATGAACATTTTTAAGAGAACATCCGCGCTGAACATGCTGCTACTACTGGCGTTGCAGCTAATGGCACAAGGGCCTAATGATAGTGGCACTTACTATCAAAGCGCTAACGGAAAGAAAGGAAGTGCGCTGAAAACGGCGATGAGTGACATTATTGTTAACCATACACAATTGTCTTACGATGACATTTGGGACGCGTTTTATGAAACAGACAAACGAGAGAACGGTAAGGTATGGGATATGTATTCTACTTCTGATTTCGTATTTGGAACAGACCAAGACCGAGGAAATGGGTCAAAAGAAGGCGAATTTTACAACCGCGAACACTCAATGCCGAAGAGCTGGTTTAATGATAAAAAACCAATGTACACCGACCTTATGCACCTTGTCCCGACTGATAAATACGTCAACAGCAGACGCAGCAATTATCCTTTTGGCGAGACAACCAATCCCTCTTATACATCTAACGGCGGTTTCAGCAAACTCGGTCCGTCATCAGTCAGCGGCTATACAGGCACAGTTTTCGAACCGAACGACGAGTACAAAGGCGACTTCGCGCGCATTTACTTTTATATGGCAACGTGTTATGAAGACCAAATTTCTGATTGGACAATTATTAATGGAGAACAAAATAAAGGAACTATACATAGTGAAGCATCCGACGTTTTCGCAGGAAATTCATACCCAGCATATACACAATGGACTCTCAACCTACTGCTGCGCTGGGCTGCCGAAGACCCTGTAAGCAAAAAAGAGATTGACCGCAACAACGCTGTTTATGAATGGCAGGGCAACCGCAACCCGTATGTGGACTATCCGGGACTGGAACAATACGTGTGGGGAGACAAGAAAGACGTTGCTTTCAACTACACTGACTATGACGAACCTGAAATACCTGTAGACCCGGAAGACCCCGTAGAACCGCCCGTCGGCGACAATCGCACATTCACTAAGGTGACATCACAGAGCCAGCTTAGCCCTGAATATACTTATCTTATAGTATATGAAAGCGGCGCTGTAGCAATGGGAGCAACTGAAAAAACATATAGAAGCCCTATTAATGTTACGCTTTCAAGCAATACCATCACCACCGATGTAAACGGAAACGGACAGCCGCGTGCATTCAATCTTGGCGGAACTGTCGGTGCATACACATTGTATGACGGCGTGGAAGATGTGTATCTCGCGCTCAACAGCAGTGATAATGCTTTGCACGGCAACGCCACCGCTACAACAGACAACGCCAAATGGACTATCACCATAAGCGGTAATAGCACAATACAGAACAACGCTCATTCTGACAGATACATCAACTACAACACAACCGCAAAACGCTTTGCATGCTATAAGACGACAAGCAATCAGCAGCCTGTAGCCCTCTACCGAAGCACAACGACAACAGGCATAACCGAAGTGGAGGCTGACGGCAACGAGAAAGTTGACGTTTACACCGTTACCGGAATGAAAGTGCGCTCACAAGTGACGCGCGACGACGCTTTGGATGGTCTTGAAAAGGGTGTTTACATCATTGGGAACAAGAAATATCTTGTAAGATAAAACCCTATAAAACAAAGTGAAGCCCCTCACGGCCGCAACCGTAGAAAGGAGCAAGTTCTGCCAAAACGCAAACCTGCTCCTCCCTATCGGGGAGGCCGTGAGGGGCTTCTCTTTGTTATTTCCGGCAAATAACGGTGCCGTTGGCCTGATGGGTTGCCAGCACAAGAACCTCCGCCACCTGCACATGCTCAGGTGCATTGGCGGCGTAAAGGGCAACGTCGGCAATGTCGTCGCCAGTCAACGGCTGTATGCCCTTATACACATTGTCGGCCCGCTCGCCGTCTCCGTGGAAACGCACGACGCTGAAATTCGTCTCCACAAGCCCCGGCTTGACATTCGTTACACGCACTGCAGTGTGCGCAACGTCAATGCGCAGACCGTCGGTGATGGCCTTTACCGCCGCCTTTGTGGCGCAGTAAACGTTTCCTCCGGCATAAGCCGCGTCGCCGGCCACCGAGCCGATGTTGATAACATGTCCCCTGTTGCGCTCCACCATGCCGGGAACTATCAGCCGAGTCATCGTCAGCAGCCCCTTGATGTTGGTGTCAATCATCGTCTCCCAGTCGTCCATGTCGCCCTCGTATTCCTTCTCCAAACCGAGCGCAAGCCCAGCATTATTAATCAGGACATCAACCGTGGCCCACTTGCCCGTGAGCGACTCGACCGCCGCCGTTGCCGCCTTGCGGTCGCGAACGTCGAAAACAAGCGGCAGAACGTCCGCTCCAAGCTCTCTCGCCGCTGCCTCGACAGCCTTCATTTTGTCTACATTCCGCCCCGTGATGACGAGGTCATAGCCTCCCGAGGCAAACTTTCTGGCGCACGCCTCGCCTATTCCGCTCGTCGCGCCGGTAATCAATGCTATCTTTCTTTGCATGGTGTTATTTATTATTTGTGAGTAAAGGAGTAATATTTAAGGAGTAGAGGAGTAAGGAGAAAAGGAGTAAGGAGAAAAGGAGTAAGTAGATATGTTGAAATAGTAAAGGAGTAAGGAGATAAGGAGTAAGTAGAAATCCAATTTGCTTCTTATCTACTCGCTTCTTTAATCCTTAAACACATCTACTTACTCCTTTTCTCCTTACTCCTCTACTCCTTAAACACAACTCCTCTACTCCTTCCTTAATTCCATCAATATCTGCAGGATTCGCTCTGCGGTACGTCCGTCCCAGCGGTCGGGCAGCGAACACTTCTTCCATTGCCCCTTAACGATGTTCGCAACGGCGTCGGCCAGTCTATCGGCGTTCTCTCCCACCAATACGTTTGAACCGAGTTTGACTGTCTCGATGTGCTCAGTATAGCTGTTAAGCGTCACGCACGGCACGCCGTTGAACGTCGCTTCCTCGGCAACATTGCCCGAATCGGTCACTATTCCCTTTGCGTTGGCCGTAAGATAGCCAAACTCCAGATAAGACAAAGGCTCTATAATGCAGAAGTTATCCAAGCCTTCAGCAAGCGGCCTGACCGTCTCCGCCGCGGTAAGACGCAGCGGAGCAAGTATCTTAACGCCGTCTGCCGCGCGGCACATTGCCGCCAACATGGCCTCGAGATTTGACGTATCGGCCAGCAAGACCTTGCGGTTGAGCGTGAAAACGATATACTCACGCTCATTTAAATGCAGCATGTCGAGCACCGCCGGACGCACAAGCCGCGTACGGTTGAAGCGCAACGTATCCATCAAGATGTTGCCGACCATGTAGACTTTTGCCAGTTCCGCGCCCTCGCGGGTTGCTATGCTGGTGCTTCCAATGCCTGCCGTGAAAAGAAAATCAGACAGCCCGTCGATTACAAGACGGTTGATTTCCTTGGGCATCTTGATGTCAAACGACCGCGTGCCGGCTACAAGATGCGCCAGCGTAAGCCCGTGTTTCTTCGCTACTATGGCAACAGCCATCGTTGAAGCAAGGTCGTCAACGACAATCACAACGTCTGTAGGATTGGCGGAAAGATACGAGTCGAACTCCGACATCACACGACCTGTCAGTTCATTCAGGTTCACACAATCGACACCAAGATATACATCAGGTGCAGGAATAGCCAAATCCTCAAAGAGAGAAGGCTCAAGCGTCGGGTCACAAGCTGTCCCGGTGTACACCAAACGGTAATCAACTGCCTTGCCGTCGGCCTTAGCCTTGATGACGGCACGCGCCAACGGAGCCACCTTTATGAAGTTAGGACGCGCCCCTGCGACGATACATATATTCTGCATTTCTTTTTATTTTTTAGTTGACAAGCAGACAAGAGACAAGCAGACAAGGACGTTTCATTTGTCACATGCACACTTGTCTGCTTGTCTCTCGTTACTTGTCTGCTTCAATTCATTCTGACTTGAACAAGTCCTTGATGCCTCCTATGCTGCCCATAAGGTTGGTTGCTTCATACGGCAGGTAGACGGTCTTGGTCTTGTCGCCCGTCGCCACTTCTTCAAGCATCTGTATATACTTCTGCGCCAAGAGGTAATTCGCCGGGTTTGTGCTCTTTCCCACCGCCTCTGTTATCTTCTCAATGGCTATCGCTTCGGCCTCAGCCTTACGTATACGGGCCTGCGCTTCGCCCTCGGCATTAAGTATAGCCATCTGCTTGTCGGCCTCAGCCTTGTTGATGATGGCGGTCTTCTCGCCCTCCGACTTCAATATGGCAGCAGCCTTCTCGCCTTCGCTTGTCAATATGGTGGCACGCTTGTTACGCTCGGCCTGCATCTGTTTCTCCATCGCCTGCAGCACGCTTTCGGGCGGAGTGATGTCCTGAAGCTCGACACGGTTCACCTTTATGCCCCACTTGTTGGTAGCATCGTCGAGCACGGCGCGCAACTTCGTGTTGATGGTATCACGCGAAGTGAGCGTCTGGTCGAGTTCAAGCTCGCCAATGATGTTACGCAGCGTGGTCTGCGTCAGCTTCTCAATGGCGTTCGGAAGATTGTTTATTTCATACACAGCCTTGAACGGATCAACAATCTGGAAGTACAACAAAGCGTTTATTTGTGTCTGAACATTATCCTTGGTGATGACGTTCTGCTTGTCAAAGTCGTACACCTGCTCGCGCAAGTCTATTGAGTTTGTATAAAAATACCTGCCCCGGCGCACGGCTACAATCTCCTTTGCGCGGTCGATAAACGGTATTATGATGTTTATTCCTGGCTTGAGCGTTGCGTAATACTTGCCGAGACGCTCTATGATTTTCGTCTCCGACTGCGGTATTATTACAAGACTCTTCTTCAAAAGTACGATTGCACAGATTACGAGCGCAATCAATACGTAAACGATAGTGTCCATATTCAAATAAGGTTTAAAGGTTTTTACTATGCTTTCTCAACGGTTATTATGATGCTTTCACGGCCTACCACGCGGACGTTTTGCCCCAAAGGCATATACGAACCGTCTGCCGACACGGCTTTCCAGTCGTCCCCATCGATGGCTACACGCCCGTAACCGTCCTGCTCAATGGCCTCACTGACACGCCCGATGCGCCCCATCAGTGCGTCGGCATTGCTCGGACGCTCGCGCCGTTTGCCGTGAAGCAGCTTGCAGAGCTTCGGCCTTACGAAGAAGATTGACAACACCGACGCCACCACGAATACAGCAAGCTGACCGTAGAAGCCCAGCCCCAAAGCCGCCGCTATAGCCGTTACAACCGCGCCGATGGCAAAACACATGATGAAAAAGTCGCCCGATGTCAGTTCGAGTATCAGGCAGACAACGGTCACCAAGACCCAAAGCTGCCACAGGTTGGCTGCAAAATAATCTATCATTACACTTCAACTTTTATTCATTTGCGAAGATAACGATTTTTATCGGGCGGTGCAAGGAATAACTGAAATATTTTTACCACGGCTTGCCTTCACGCCAACGGGAAAAATAAAAAACACAAAAGCCACGCGCATGGCTTACATTCTGTCAAGCATGTCCTTCTCGCGCAGCAGGTCGTCAACACCCTTTCCGGGCGAAGTGAAAATCATGCTGCGCACAACGTCGTCCTTGCCGCACGTGTAGTCGTAATAAGCCTTAAGGTCTCCGTCGAGCTTCGAGCCGTCCACAGCTTCAGCCTTAAGCCCTGTAAACTCGTCAAGCGCAATCCCGTCGCCCTCGCGCACGAGGATGATGCGCCGCGCCACAGGGTTGCAGTTGTAGTCATGGCCGAGGCTTATACCTTTTATATAATGTGGAAAACTCATCACCGGAAGACGCAAACAGACCGTCTTCAATGCAAACGGAACGTCCCTGCGTTCATTGAACAGCATGTATCCGGCCTCGAACGGAGAAAACAACACTACGCCTTCTATGCACCCTCCGGACACGGTCCGGCAATACACACGCTGCACTTTGTCGCCATCGGCCACCGGCATTATCATGTACGGCTCAACATCCATGTATCCCTTGCGCAGCGAAAAACTGTAACCTGTGTACAGACCGGCATAGACATGCGCTTCCGTAAGGTAGCGGCCTGCCGCCGCCTCCAAGTCGCCGAACAGGGAAACGGAGGTTTCACAATCGCCAATCAGCGACTGCGACACTGCGCATACACGGCTGTACAGGTCGTCTACGCTTGTCAGCAAACGTCGCTTTGACACGCTTGTAACGTGCTTCAGAGCCTTGTCAAGCGCGTCTACGGCATCCACACCTTCATCCGTCAAGGCAGTATAAGTGGGCAACACCGACGAATACAGCGACGAAAGCACGCTCTGCTGCATGCCCACGGCCTGCGCTATGTCTTTCATCTTCACGCCTCCGGCGCGCAGTTTCTTCAACTGAAGGTAAAGCATTCCAAGTTTGTCCATGCCCATGCCTTTGTTTTTTCAATATACAAAGATACGCATTTAGCAGCAAATACGGCACTATGCGGATGAGAAAAGCGCATCCATGCGTCAGAAAATATACTGCAAACGCGCCTGGGCAATGAACAAATCCTTGTCGTAAAAGCTGTTGCAGTGGCTGCCCGTCCACACGTAACTGCCGCTGAACTTAAGCCCGAGGTACTTGTTCAAGTACCAGTTTACGCCCAATGACAGGTCTTTCTCCTGTCCGCCGTATATGCCGCTGCCGTCATGGTTGAGGTCGGTATAGTTGAAGCGTGCGACCAACTCGACGGCTTTTGACGACGAGGGGCGTCCCGGAATGCCATACATCGCGTCGTACTCGAAGCCTTCGCCCTTCACAAGCCAGCTGCCCTGCACGTAACCTCCGTGCGACTTGTAAGCCTTAAGGCCGCCGCTGCGGTTCATGCGGTCAAAAAATACTCGCCCTGCAACAGCATCTTGCGCGACGTATAGAGTGCTTCCACCAGCGCCTTCACTTCCGTGCCCATGCCGCTTACCTCCGCCGCGAGCAGCGGCTCGGGCAACATGTCGGTCACTCCGGCGCTTTCAATGCTGCCTACGGGCGCGTCTTTGTTCACGTCTTTTGTCCTGAACGAGAACGCCGCGCCCACATGCACAAGCCTGTTGCGGCTTTCGTCCATGCTGCGCCACACCGCGCGCGACGTCGACACGAGCGAGTTCTTTTTCTCTTCGCCCAGTTTGTTGATGTCGTTGTTGGTGTACAGGCCGGTGGCAAGATACCAGTGTGGTGTATAATAATGAAAGGTAACGCCGAGCTTGCGGCTGTTTGTGAAAGCCAGGCACGACGCGGCAGACTGGTTGAAGCGCATGTCGGCCGTACTGATGAGCATGTCCATGGAAAACGGCTCGTAGCCGTTGCCAACCGACAGCACACCGTTCTTGAAGTGGTAGTTCATCAGCAAATCCTTCACAGCCACCTTTCCGCCGCCCAATCCGATGTCGGCCTTCAGTTCATAACGGCCATACGTGGCCTTGAAACCCACGCGGAAATCCTCCAAACGGTAATATCCCTGCACGTCTTCCTTGCCGTAATCGGTGGCGGTAGCGTCCAAAAGGGCGCGCGAACGGAACTTCACCTTGAGCGTGTCGGCGGCCAACGCCCTTGCGCCTACGGCCAAAAGAGCGGCCATAACGATATATCTTAACCTGTGCATGGCCTCAAAAGCTGATGTCATTCAACACCGGCAGCGCATCTTCAGCCGTTGCCACCCATCCGTAATCGGCCACGCTGAATATCGGCGCGTTGCGGTCGGGGTTTACAGCGATTATCTTCTTCGCGCCGGTTATGGCCGCCGTGTGCTGTATCTGGCCGCTTATGCCGATGGCTATATAAAGGTCGGGCGAGATGGTCTGCCCCGTCTGTCCCACCTGCTGTGAAGCGTCAACAAGGCCGCACTCAACCGCCGCGCGCGAGCCTGCCACCGCCGCGCCTACCTTCTTAGCCCAACCGGTAATGGCATCAACCGCCGCGCGGCTTTTCACTCCGCGCCCAATGCCCACCACGATGCGGCTGTCGGCCAGCGTGTTGCCGCATACGGCCTTTACGGCTTCGCCCGTCAGGATTATGCGTGCATCGGGCTTGAAGGCCGAAAGGTCGTGCCTGACAATCTCTCCGCGACGACCAGCATCGCGCTCCGTGGCGTTCATCACTCCGGGACGCACCGAAGCCATCTGCGGACGATGGCCGGGCGTAACGATGGTTGCCATCAGGTTGCCGCCGAATGCCGGCCTTATTTGGCGCAGCAGGCCTGTTTCAGTGTCGATGTCAAGCTCTGTGCAGTCTGCCGTAAGCCCTGTGTGCAGCATTGAGGCGAGCCTGGCCGACAGGCCGCGGCCCTTCACCGTAGCTCCTACAAGCAGCATGTCGGGGCGCAGGCTGCGCACGACGCCGGCCACGGCCTTGGCGTAATTCTCTTCGATATACGCCGAGAGGGCGTCGGCTTCAAGCAGATGTACGCGCTCCGCACCGTAAGCTATAAGCTCGTCGGCCAGCGCGGCCACGCCGTTTCCGGCCATAATGGCCTCGACCGTGCGGCCAGACTTGGCCGCAAGCTCCCTCGCCTTGCCCAGCAACTCCAACGTTACAGGGGCAATCCGGCCGTGTGCAGTCTCGGCGAGAACGAATATCCCGCCATCATCCGCCGCTGTTTCCGCCTTCGGTTCGTCGGCGATGCTCCACGCTCCTACGGGACATTCGTTGACGCATGTGCCGCACAGGCGGCACGCATAAGGGTCAACCTCGGGCCAGTCGCCCATCTTTATTGCTCCGAACGTGCAGCCCCCGGCGCACACCCCACAGCCTGTACATAGGTCTTTGTCAAGCTGCAACGCAAAATCATATGCCTTGTCCATATCTGTTTTCTTGTTTTTTCAAATATAAATAATCACTTTCCCATGTCCGCCCTGCCGCCTTTACTCGCTCATAAGCAGAACCGTCTGGTTTCCGTTCGACAAAAATCTACAACTTTTCAGTCCTATTTGGTTAATGTTTATTACACAAACCGTCAGTAAGAACGCCGTCAGTAAGACTTTCACCTATGTTTGGTTACAATGTAAAAGGTGCTCTTTTGCATTGTAAAAGACGGTCTTTTGCAATGCGATTGATGGCCTTTTGCAATGCAAATTGCGGCCTTTTACCGTGCCGTTGGCATCATTTTACGGCGCATGCGGTCACCGCACGGACGAAGTCCGCACCTGTGTCGACCCACCGTGTGTCTTTCCTGTTGCTGATTACAGCCGTTGACACAACCTTCGTAGGCGATGCCTTAAGCCCCACTTCGGTTGGCGACAGGCCGAGGTCGGTCTCGTTCCAGCGCGTTATCTCCTGCCGCTGCGCGCGCCGCCATCCGTCAAGCGTTGGCGGACTGACACAGAACTCCTTGCTCGCCATGAGCGCACAGGGCAGCGAAAGGCGCAGCTGCTGCACGGTTTCGCCGCTGTCACGTGTCACGGTGACGGCCTCACTTCCTACGTTGTCAATGCTTACGATGTGTGTAACCTGCGGAAGGTCGAGCTGTGCGGCTACCTCCGGGCCCACCTGCGCCGTGTCTCCGTCAACGGCCATACGGCCGAAGAACAGCATGCTGAAGCCTATCTTGCGCGCTGCGGCGGCCAACACGGTGCTCGTACATAGCGTGTCGCTGCCCGCAAAAGCCGGTGACGACAGCAGTACGGCGCGGTCTGCGCCCAGCTGCAACGCCTCACGCAACACTTCCTCAGCCTTGTCGGGTCCCATGCTCACGGCCACCACCTCGGCGCCGGTCGCCTGTTTCATGTCGAGTGCAGCCTGCAGGGCGCACAGGTCGTCAGGATTGGTGCGGCTCATGGCCGACGCCCGTTTCAAAGTCTTCGTCACCGGGTCGATGTCTACTTTCGTCGACTGCGGCACTTGCTTGAGAAATACTATATATCGGTTCATTTGTTTACGGTTTTACGGTTATGGGGTTGTGGGGTTTTACGGTTGTTTTCAAGCTACGGTGGTGGCGTATGTTCTCACCGTCTCACCTTCACACCGTCTCACCTCCGTGTTTTTTACCTTTTTACTTTTTCACCTTTTTACCTTTAATCATCATCCCCCCTTCTTGTTCGAGCGTGCATCGGCGCAGCGTTTCTGAAACTCCGGGGCGAACGGGGCTACCTCTCCGAAGCGCATCGGGTCGAACAGCGCCGCGTCTACAAACGTCTCCTCACCCGTAATCAGCTCCGCCGCGAGGCGTCCCATGCCGCCTCCACAGGCCACTCCGCCGCCGCAGCAGCCCGTAACGGTGTACAGTCCGGCATACTGGGGCAGCGCTCCGATTACGAATTTGGCATCGGGCACGTAGCATGACGGGCCTGACATATAGTGCGCTATGGGCAGGGTGTCAATGTCTTTGAGGTACGCCTTGAGCAGCGGGGCACACTCGTCGAGTACCGTCCACTTGGCGGCCTTGTTGAAATCGAAGTCTTCCAGCTTGTCTGTCAGCGTCGAGGGGTCAAACGCCTGACACTGGCTCTCGCGCAGTCCGATTATCAGCGCACCCACGTCAGAGCGCGTAAAGGCGCGCGCATCGGGTATTACGGTGAAGGGATGGTTCACCGGGAAGCGTTCCGTATCGGTCGAAGTAATCCAGAAATGGCTTCTTACCGGCGTAAATGGAAGCCCTATGTGCAGCGGACGCATCAGCAGGTTGGCCCACGCTCCGGCGGCATTCACCACCACGGCTGCACCCACCTCCGTACCGTCTTGCAGTCTTACCCCCGTTATCTTGTTGCCATCGGCTGTGATGCAGGCCACCTTACAGTTGGGTTTCAGCGTCACCCCGAGCTGCGATGCGGCGCGGGCATAGCCCTGGCAGAGCGACGCCGAGTCGATGAAAGCGTCCGTGGGCATATATGAAGCCACGCCTACGGCCTCAGGTTCTATCCACGGCAGCAGTTCCTTCAGCCGCTTGTGGTCTATGCGTTCGTTCGGTATGCCGAAGCGTGTGGCCGCCGCCTCAAGCTCTTCAAGCCCTTTCAGCGACGCCTCTGACGATGCCGTGGTTATGCTTCCGCACATTTGCAGGCCGAGTTCCTCGCCCGTCAGCGCCTCTATTTCTTCTATGCAGTCATACGTTTCCTGCACTATCTCCATCAGTCCGGCCTTGGTTCTCGCCCTTGTCAGCAGACAGGCGGCGCGCGAAGAGGCTTGAGAGGCTATGTCGTTGCCGTCGAGCAGGAGTATGTTTCCTGCCTTGCGCTTGGCCAGCTGGTATGCCGTGGAGCAGCCGAGAAGGCCGCCGCCCACGACAACTATGTCATAATTAAGCTTTTCCATCATTCTTTTATCAGATTGTGTTGTATTGAAGCTCCATGTAAACGTTGGCGTCCTCCTGCTTCCTGCGGCCATGCCTGCCATGCATGTAACGCTTGTAAATCAGCACAGCGGCCACAAGGAACAGCACTGTACACGTAGCCCCGACGAAGCATGCCATGTGGTTGAACAGCGCGAACCAGTCGGTCTCGATGTTCAAAGACTCCTTGGTGAACAGCAATGTCACCGTACCGATATACCCGATGAAGTCAATCATCGCAATGAAGAAGCCCACATTGCCCTTTATCCGGAAGCAGGCTATGAAGCGGTCGAAGAAGATTGTCTGAAACGTAAGGTACGCAATGTACAGCGACAGGCTGATGATGAACAGCCATGTTACCGGCTGAAGGTCGAGCGTATTGTAGTTGAACGACACGTAAGTGAGCGTAAGGCAGCCTGCAAGCACCAGCGCCATGAGCCCCATTATGGCCTTGATATTACTGCGGAAGAAGATGAACAAGGCGAAGATGCCGAGTATGACGAGCGTAACAATGGTGTCAACGCGTGCGAACATCCACGACGACTGGCCGCTCATGTCGAGTATGTTGACGAGGAAGTCCTCCTTTATGTCGCGCAGGACGAGCAGCATGAAGTTGCCCACAAAGAGCAAAGTGAGTATCGGGGCGTACTTGATGAACAGTGCCTTGCGCCCCTTTCCGTCAAGCGTTACACGCTCGTTGCGCAGCGCGATGTCCTCGGCTGTGGGCCGCGGCAGGCGTTTCAGCATGTAACCCATGAACACCAATACGGGCAAAGCGCACCCGCCGATGACAGCCGGCATCCAGAACTGGTCTATGTGGAGGTCGTTCATGGCGAAAAGGCCGAAGCTTTTGGCGAAGCCTGAGCTGAAAACCATGCTCACTCCGAGCAGACTTGCAAGG
The DNA here is from genome assembly GCA_900551055.1 of uncultured Prevotella sp. Taxonomy (GTDB): domain Bacteria; phylum Bacteroidota; class Bacteroidia; order Bacteroidales; family Bacteroidaceae; genus Prevotella. The sequence continues at coordinate 102,529 of URUK01000003.1, forward strand.
ATGTCGGTGACCTTGCGCCCCTCTATGAAGCTGAAGATGACGCCCCACATGCAGCCGAGCGACAGACCGTTGACGAACATCGCAATGACATTGTACGGCATAGGGAGCAGTCCGAAGCCTATAAGCGCAGCCTCGGCCATCACCGCCGAAGCTACGAAAAAGCGGAAACGGTTTTCACGCTTCAGCTCGGAGATGAGCTTGATGCCGAAGAACTTTGAGATGACATACCCCAAAATCTGGATAGTCGTGACTGCTACCTTGTAGTCGGAACCGAGGAACGTAAGCCCCTCGAACGCCGCTGCGGTGTATGGTTTGCGCAAAGCGTAAACCAAAGAATAGGAAAGCAGCGCGGCGCCTCCTGCCCAAAGGATGAGCAGAAGGTCGGAAACGTGCTTGTTAGTGTTGTCTTGTTTCATGACGATTGACAGTTTTTCGTGATTTCGGATGCAAAATTACCACCCGCAAAAGACCGCAAAAATGAATTTTCCATATAAATGGAGGCCGTGAAACAAGCAAAAAATTCATTAATGTTTATGTTGCATTGATGAAACAAGTATGCAACAACGACAGCGCGTTTGTAACACATTCTACGCGCAACAATAACTGATGGCCGGCTTCACAGCCGGCCATCAGTCAATAATACAAAAACATTATGAATTTTATTTAGCGAACAAGATTTTCAGAAAAGTTTATCAATTGTCAGGCTGCCGGGTGCCATTCAAATGGCCGTCAGCCGCAAATCACTGCGCCTGCCTGCAACTGCGGCACTTCCGCTCGCAGTATCTTTCGCACTGGGCGCATATGTCATACCCCAGCATCGCACCGAGAATAAAGTCTTCCTCGGGTGAAAGCAGGTTCAAAGGACGCGTCACCATGAGCCTGATTGCATCAAGACACTCTTTCCGTCCGAAGAACAAGTTGACGCGGTCGTTGCCTACCGGCTGCACGATGTAGCCGATGTTCTGGCGTCGCAGGCGCGCAGTGGCAAGTTCTTCGTACTTCTTGTTGAAGGTGAACAGCACCATGCGGCGCACACCTTTCTTATATTCGTATATGTGGTTGGCGAGCACCTTCAGGTCGGGAGGGAGTATCTCGGTCTGCATAGGCTGTGGGGTTAGAGTGCGTCTTTTATCTGTTCAGTCCACGCGTCGATGCGTCCGTCGGTCTTGTCGTCCTCGTTAACGTCGTCAATGGCAAGCCCGACAAACTGTCCGCCGATTACGGCGGCAGAGTCGCCGAAGATATATCCGTCAGTAGAAACCTGCCCGACAAACTTAGCTCCGCTGTCTTTCAATCCTTCATAAATCTCCGCCATGGCCGAGCAGAACGTGTCGCCGTAAGACTCGCAGTCGCCGCAGCCGAAGAGTGCGACGGTCTTTCCTGAAAGCTCCGTACCCTTAAGCTTCTCCAATCCGTCGTACCAGTCGTCCTGAAGTTCGCCCGCTCCCCAGGTGGAAGTGCCGAGGATGAGGTTGGTATAACGGCCTACGGTGTCGGCGGTGATGTTTGCCACGTCGTACACATCGGCCTGGGCAACGCCCAGCCGGCCTGCGATTTTCTCGGCTATGGCCTGGCATGTGCCTGTTGAAGAGCCATAGATTATGCAAGTTTTTTCCATATCTGCAGTGTTGTTTTTATTGTTTTACGTTTACGGTTGCAAATATACGGCTAACGTCATTACCGCGCAATACCTAAAAATAGGGTTTCTGCGCATACCTAAAAATGGTTATGCGCAAACGGAAAAGGCCGCCCTGCATTGCTGCGGGGCGGCCTTCGCTATAAGAGGTTGGTTTACTTCATCAAGCCACGGTTCACGAACGTTGCGTTGAGCAGACGGAGATACTTGCGGTACTGCATCTCGGTGAGCACCGAACGCATGTACTTCAGGTCTTTCTCTACAGCCTTCTTCACCATTGCGTCACGCTCGTCGGCGTTTGCGCCTGCGGCGTTCATCATGTCGGCGCAGAATGAAGTGTGGATGTCCTGCACGGCTTCCGCCTGGTCGATTGACAGCTCGAGGCAGTCGGCAAGCTTGCCGTAGTCTACCGCCATGTTGTAGGCGCTGGTGCTTTCAGCGTTGTTCAACTTCTCGTTCTCTGCAAATGCCATAGTCATGCTGAGCACGGCTACGACGCTTAAAAACAATCTTTTCATAATCCTTAAAATTTACTTTTACCTTTGGGCGCCGGCACTCTTCTCGCGAATCGCCTCTGCCCGTTATCCTAAAACTAAAACATCTTTTGTCTTTCGACGGTGCAAAGATACGGCCATTTTCGTTTACTTGATGCAAAAACATCACGTTGTTTGCGTTAACAGCTTACTTTTTTGACCTAAATCAAAGTTCAAGCTGTGATATTGCAAACATATTACAGCCGACAGCTGTTATTCTGTCACATTTTGAAACGGCTTTGACACATTGTCATACGGGCGTGACACACGCCATATATTAAGGTTATGTGGAGAACATACGGGCAGCTGTCACAGCGCGTCATGCAACCGGCTGATTATCAACACATTATCATCTGCCTTGCAAAAGGTGGCCTTTTAGCCGCTAAAAGACGGTCTTTTATAACGTAAAAGGTGGCCTTTTACACGGCAAAAGGCCACCTTTTGGAAAAGCAACGGCAAAATAAAACGCCGCACATGGCCGCAAACCGGATTTTTATACATATCTTCAAATAAGACAAGCGGCGCCCCGGCAATGAAAAGAAAAGTTCGTTTCTCTCACTTTTCTTTTGCATTGCGCTCGGTTTGCATTATCTTTACATAAGACAAGCGGCACCTCGGCAATGAAAAGAAAAGTTCGTTTCTCTCACTTTTCTTTTGCATTGCGCTCGGTTTGCATTATCTTTGCACATCATAACAAACATCTGAAAGAAAATGGAAAGCAATCTGAACAAATACATCGCGGTGGCTTACAAGCTGTACACCGTAGAAGACGGAGAGAGCGAACTCGTTGAAGAGGCTACCGACGCGCAGCCGTTCCAGTTCATAAGCGGCTACGGCGTGGCGCTCGACGCGTTCGAGAAGCAAGTGGCAGGACTGGAGAAGGGCGCGGAGTTCGACTTCACCCTGACGAAAGACGACGCCTACGGGGACTACGAGCAGGAACATGTGCTCGACTTGGACAAGGCGATATTCTCGATAAACGGCCACTTCGACCATGAGAATATATACAAAGACGCCATAGTGCCGCTGCAAAACGAGGACGGCAACAGGTTCTACGGACACGTGCTCGAAGTAGGAACCGACAAGGTGAAAATAGACCTCAACCACCCTCTTGCAGGCAAGACACTGCACTTCAAGGGGCACATCGTCGAGTCGCGCGAAGCTACCAACGAAGAGATACAGGGCCTCGTAAACCGCATGAGCGGAGAAGGCTGCTGCTGCGGAGGCCACGGCAACGACGGATGTTGCGGACATCACCACGACAACGAGGGCGGATGCTGCGGACACAACCACGGACACCACGAAGGCGGATGCCGCCATCACGGGCACAACGGACATGAAGGCGGCGGATGCTGCCACAAGGAATAAGGGTCACTATGCCGGCACACATGCGTCACCGCAGGCTTTCTTAATTCTTAACTCTTAATTCTTAACTCAACATGGGCAACACTTTCGGCAACCTGCTGCGCCTCACAACGTTCGGCGAAAGCCACGGCGCGGCCATAGGAGGAGTGCTCGACGGATATCCGGCAGGCATCGACATAGACACCGGCTTCATCCAAAGCGAGCTTGACCGCCGCCGCCCCGGACAGAGCGCAATCACTACCGGGCGCGACGAAGCAGACCGCATAGAGCTGCTTAGCGGCGTTTTCGAGGGACGCTCGACAGGCTGCCCCATCGGATTTATCGTAAGAAACACCAACCAGCGGTCGGCCGACTACAGCGAGATACAGGCCGCCCTGCGCCCGTCGCACGCCGACTACACATATAACTGCAAGTACGGCATACGCGACTACAGGGGCGGAGGACGCTCGTCGGCACGTATAACAATCAGCCGCTGCGTAGGCGGCGCATTGGCAAAGCTCGCCCTGCGCAAGCTCGGAATAAGCGTTCAGGCATATACTTCGCAGGTAGGGAGCATCGCGCTCGACAACGACTACCGGCTATACGACCTCTCGCTGACCGACAGCAACGCCGTAAGATGTCCCGACGCGGCCAAGGCCGGCAAGATGATTGACCTTATAAAAGAAGTGAAAGCGGCAGGCGACACCATAGGCGGAACCATAACCTGCGTGATAAAAGGATGCCCGGCAGGCCTTGGCGAGCCTGAATTCGGCAAGCTTAACGCCATGCTCGGCGCAGCCATGCTCGGCATAAACGCCGCAAAAGGCATAGAGTTCGGCACGGGCTTCGCCCTCGCCGGTATGCGCGGAAGCCAGGCAAACGACGCTTTTTACAATGACAACGGGCGCATATCCACCACCACAAACCACAGCGGAGGCATACAGGGAGGCATCAGCAACGGACAAGACATATATTTCCGGATAGCCTTCAAGCCCGTAGCCACACTCTTGCAAGAACAGCAGACGGTAACACCCGACGGCCAACCGACCACGCTTAAAGCGCGCGGAAGACACGACCCGTGCGTGCTTCCACGCGCAGTGCCCATAGTGGAAGCCATGGCCGCAATGACGGTTCTTGACTGTTATCTGTCAAACAAAACTGCACACTTGTGATTTTTTGCGCACATAAGTGTAAAAAAACGTATTTTTATTTGCAAGTACAATATCTTTATTGTATATTTGCACTGACATTTTGAGGTTTGTGAAAATCTTAAATTCGTCAATTTAAGTCTAGTTTAGTTTTTGTGTTGGTTGAGAGCGGTCGTTTGGCCGCTCTCTTTTCATTCATGCAAAAGCCGCAAGGCAGGCAGCCGTTATCTACCGGCCGCCAGTCGTTAAAAGTTGTATCATTATGAAAAAAAACTAAACCGCCTCTTCACTTTGGCTCATTTTTCGTACTTTTGTAAGGCAAAATGTACAATAAACGAATAACAAATTAACATCAATCAAACAAATTTATGAAAAAGATTTGCTCAATGTTGCTGCTCCTTATGGCGGCAATCACCATGCAGGCGCAGCTGCTTTGGAAAATATCCGGCAACGGACTGCAGAAACCATCGTACATCATCGGAACATACCACCTCGCAAATGTGTCGTTCACCGACAGCATCAAAGGCCTAAAAGCTGCAATGGATGCAACCGAACAGGTGTACGGCGAAATTGTAATGGCCGACATGGCATCGCCTGAAAACATACAAAAGATGCAGGCAGCGATGATGCTTCCCGACGGACAGACACTCGACAAGCTGTTCACCGCTGACGAGATGACACGCATCAATGCACTGGTAAAGAGCGTCCTCGGTGTTGACATGACCAACCCTATGGTGTCACAGCAGCTCGGAAAGCTGACACCTTACGCCTTGCAGGTGCAACTCGGAGTGCTGATTTACCTTAAGAAACACCCCGGCTTCAACCCCAACGAGGGCTTTGACAGCTACTTCCAAAAGGAAGCCGCAGCCAAAGGAAAGGACGTAGGAGGACTGGAAACGTTCGACTTCCAAATCAACACGCTGTATAAAAGTACCACAATGGAGCGCCAGAAGCAGCTGCTGCTCTGCCTTGCGGACAACCTTGAGTTCAACGAAGAGCAGACGGAGAATATCGTGAAGGCGTTTTTCACACAAGACCTTGACGGCATAGAGAAGGCGATGGACGCAAAACTGAACAACACCTGCGACGGAACGCCAGAGGAAAAGGAAACACTTATCTACAGCCGCAACGACAACTGGATGAAGCAGATGCCTGAAATAATGAAGCAGAAGGCCACCTTATTCGCCGTAGGAGCCGGCCATCTACCCGGTGAACGCGGCTTGCTGGCACAGCTGAAGAAGGCCGGATACACCGTGGAAGGCGTCAAGTAAGGTTTTATTAGTCAACGAGTGACGAGCTTTTTAGTCGACAAGATACAAGCAGACGAGCAGACAAGGAAGTTTGCATTGCCAACTATTTACACACAACTGGCATGAGAAATCTCCTTGTCTGCTCGTCTGCTTGTCCCTTGTTGACTAAAAAACTTTCTTGTCTGCTCGTCTGCTTGTATCTTGTCGACTTAAGACTTGTCCCTTGTTGACTTAAAACTCGTCCATTGTCCGCTTAAAGCAAAGCTCCGATTATCTCCTTTACAGACTTGCATCCGTGGCTGTCGAGCCACTCGTTGATGCCGTCACGCACCTTGATTGTCACCTGCGGGTCGATGAAATTGGCCGTACCAATCTCAACGGCCGTCGCCCCGGCCATGATGAACTCTATGGCGTCACGGGCGTTGCAGATGCCTCCGAGACCTATTACGGGTATCTTCACCGCCTTGGCTACCTGCCAAACCATGCGCAGGGCGACAGGTTTCACCGCCGGACCGCTCAACCCTCCAGTGCCGATACTTAGCATCGGGCGGCGCTTTTCGATGTCAACGGCCATGCCCATAAGCGTGTTGATGAGCGACACGGAGTCAGCTCCTTCAGCCTCAACGGCACGCGCTATCTCGGCAATGTCTGTCACATTTGGCGACAGCTTCACAATCAACGTCTTATGATACCTCGCCTTAACGGCTCTGACAACGCTCGAAGCGCCGGCGCAAGTCACGCCGAACGCCATGCCGCCGTCCTTCACATTGGGGCAGGAGATATTCAGTTCAATGGCCGGAATGCGCTCAAGCTCCGCTATACGGGCGGCACATTCGGCATAGTCTTCAGGCGAAGAGCCGCTCACATTGACAATGAAATTGGTGTCAACGTCCTTTATTTCGGGGTAAATATGCTCGCAGAAGTAATCCACACCCTTGTTTTGCAGCCCCACGCAGTTGAGCATCCCCGACGCCGTTTCAACCATACGGGGATAGTCATTGCCCTGACGGGGCTTCAGGGTTGTGCCCTTCACTATTATGCCTCCAATCCCTTCAAGAGGCACGAAATCAGCAAACTCCGGGCCGTAACCGAACGTCCCCGATGCGGTCATTACCGGATTTTTCAGCCGCAAGCCTTTTATATCGACGCTTAAATCTGCCATAACAACTTGTTTATATTAAATACAGGGCCTTCCTTGCACACACACAGGTTGCCTTCCGTGGTCTTCTCGACGCAGCAGAGGCATGCACCAAGGCCGCAGGCCATCATGTTTTCAAGCGAAACCTCACACTCTATGCCACGTGACTTGGCGTATTTGGCCACGGCTGCCATCATCGGCTTAGGGCCGCAAGAAGCGATACGGTCGAACCGCACAGCGTCCAACACGGAATGGTTTGTCACGAAACCGCGCTCGCCGGCCGTCCCGTCCTCAGTGGTTACACATACATCACCGTATTTCCCGAACTCGTCGAGCATGAGCAAATCGTCCTTCGAGCGCGCCCCGAGCAGGAAAACAGGCCTGCAACCGGCGTCGTTAAGGCGTTTGCCGAAGTAAAGCAACGGCGCAACTCCCACGCCGCCGCCCACCAACAGCACCTTTTCCGCACTGTCGGCTGGCATCGTAAAGCCGTTGCCCAACGGGAACATGCAATTCACCACGTCGCCTTCATGCAGACCGGCAAGGCGGCGCGTGCCGTCGCCTATGGCCGCAACGAGCAGCCACAGCTGGTTAGCCTCATAATCGACAAAGTTCACCGATATTGGCCTGCGCAGGAAAGTGGAGGGCGAACCGTCAATCCTCACCTCGACAAACTGCCCCGGAAGCATCTCCGGCAGCCTTTCGGCCTGCGTCAGTTTTATAAGAACATACTTATCGTTGATATGTTCTGCCGACACCACACGCAGGTCAGAAACGTATTTCTTCATGCTGTATCTGTTTTTCTTTAATATTAATGTAAACGTGCGTTTCCTGCTGCAAAAGTACAAAATATGAACACGCAATCCAAAGGATGGGCGGCTAAACAGCTAAAAAAGGCAGACATTAAGCGTTGCCGGCAGGCAAAGCGCATACCGCAAGGCATATTTCCGCCAATAAAATCAAGGCTTAATGAAGCCTGTCCGGCCAGTCTTTTCATGCCATAACACGCTGACATGCAGAACATTAACTGCCTGTATCAGTGCCGCCCGACGGCATGTTGCAAACAGCCTCCGCTCCCGTGCCATTGCAAAAGGCCGTCTTTTACCTTGCAAAAGGCCGTCAATTACACGCTAAAAGGCCACCTTTTACAGTCTAAAAGGTGGCCTTTTGCAAAACCATGAAAAAGCGGCCGTCATGCCGCCGGTCATTTCTTGGGCACAAAACTCTCATAAGTGCCGTCGTCGAAGAATACCCGTATCTCCGCAATCTGCCGCGGCGGACGCTCCACAAACCGTATTTCAGGCTTCGCAGCAGGGGCATAACCGCGCTGTTGCGGCTGCTGCACGCCGGACTCGCCGCCACCGCCGAACAAGTCGGGCATGCGCCCCTCGCTATGGATAGGCGGCACACCGTCAACCTGTCCGCCGTCATTAGCAGTATCGCCGCCGTCGCTCTTCGCGTCATTGAACATCTGACCGTGGCCGAACATCAGCCAGTCGGTATTCAGGTTGGGTATCTTGCTCTTTATGGCCTCAACCGTATTGAGGGTAGGACGGGTACGGTCGTTGAAGATGCTGCTAAGCGATGCGGCATTGATTCCGATGAAGTTGGCAAACGTCTGTTGGCTCATGTGCTGGGCTTCCATTATCAGCCTTATCCTGTCTTTCATTTCAGTCATAATCGTGTGTTCACCTCTAAAATCACGTTTTTTCTAAGATTTTACAAAGGTAAATCAAAAATTTCACATACACAACAAATCTAAAGGAAATCATAAAAAGTAAATTTTAGATTTAAGTATTTATATTTATAAAACTAAAAGATGTGAATTTAAGATTTATACGTTTACAAATACAAATGTAAATTGAGAGTTGTAAACAGCACATAAAACCAAAATACAGCGTTTTTACGTAAGTATCTCATTGAACAGACGTTATTTAACAATACATAAACTAAAATCTGCATTTATGCAATAGAAATTGAGTCAAAAGTTGAATACAATGTAAACATTACTTTAAAGATTGGACATTAACTGCTGAATATCAAGGAGTTAACCGATAAAATAAAATCTGCATGAATATGACTTGTACTTTATTAATTTACAAGTTTTGATATATAAATTTATATTTAACAACAAAATAGCGGTTGTAAATATGTAAATTTACAGATTTGAAATATTAAATTGAAGTGCAAAATACAAAGATTTAGCATTCTAAACTTTAGAGTTTGATATATTAATAAATACTAACGCTAAATTTGAAGACCCTTTTTCAGGCAAAAATCGCGTTTTTTACGATATTCCGAAACAGGGGTAAAGTTGCTCGAAAATACGCGATTCTCAGAGCGTCAAAAATCATAAAAGTGCCTGATTTTTAACGATTTTACCCTTATTTTTTATGTACAGGAAAACTCACAAAATAGAAAAAAGAGACCGTTTCAAGGTCTCTTTTCAGTGTAAAATGAAGAAAATAAGCTCTCTTAACAGCTCTCCTACCGGCGTATTCGGGTTGTCCAAGCCCTTGCTTTTGGCATCCGTCTCCCTGATTTTCGATATAATCTGCATCACTTTCACGCCGGAGTAGTTTCTCATGCCAGTGATATAATCCTTGGCTGCCCACCCTCCTCGCAGCTCGAGCCAGCGTGCAACACCGTCGTCAGTGTAAGGCCGTGGGGCATAATATGCGATGAGAAGGTTCTGGAAATAAGAGAACAGCATCGGCACAAGCATGTATGCGTTGCCGACCTTTGGATTGCCGTTGAAGTAATAGAGTATTCTGTTAGCCTTGGCGACATCCCGGTTCACGATGGCCGAGCGCAGTTCAAAGGCGTTGAAGTCCTTGCTCACCCCTATCCTCGCCTCTACCACTTCGGGTGTTACACGCCTGTCATTGTCCGTCATCGAAAGGATGAGCTTGTCAAGTTCGCCCGTCAGCCGGCTAAGGTCGGAGCCGATGTGGTCTGCTATCATCTGTGCGGCCTTGTTGTCGATGGTCGCCCGTCCGTTAATCTTCAGGTAACTCTCGATGAATGCAGGCAGCTCGTACTCCCGTTTCTTCTTGCTTTCAAATACAACGCCCACGGCCGCCGCCTTTGCAAGTATCTTCTTGCGGCCGTCAATGGAGCCGTTCTTGTGGCAGATTACGAGCACCGTGGTCTGCATCGGCTTCTCCACGTAGTGCTCCAGGCGTTCCCAGTTCTTTATGTTCTGCGCCTCTTTTACGATGACAACCTGCCTTTCGGCCATCATCGGGTAACGGCGCGCCATGTCGACAATCTGGTTTGCCTGCACGTCGGAGCCGAAAACAACCGACTGGTTGAAGTCGCGCTCTTCCGGCTTGAGGGCGTTGTCCTCGATGAACGACGATATTTTGTCTATGTAATAAGACTCCTCGCCCATCAGGATGTACACCGGAGCATACCTGCCTTCACGCAAGTCGCGCATTATGCTGTCGTAAGTAGCAATCTTCTTTTCTGCCATAACAATGCTGTTTAAGCACGCGCCTACAGCAAAAACCAAGCAAAAACAAAGGTTTTTCGGTATTATTGAATAACTTTGCCGACGGTAAACGCGCTTTCAGAATGCAAATTTAATAAAATGTACCGATTAAACCTACCACAATACGAAATAAAAATAACCCGGCAGCAGGGCAAGCCTTTCATACTCGACACACTGCGGCGGCGGTACGTAAGCCTTACGCCGGAGGAATGGGTGCGCCAGCATTTCGTCCACTTCCTCACCGGACACAAGGGCTATCCGCCGTCACTCCTTGCCAACGAGGTGGAACTTCGCATCGGCGACAAGCGCCTGCGGTGCGACAGCGTGCTGTACAACACGGCGGCACAGCCCGTGATGCTCATCGAATACAAGGCTCCTACGGTGGCGCTCTCGCAAAAAGTGTTCGACCAGATAACGGCCTACAACATGCTCATGCACGTAGATTACCTCATTGTAAGCAACGGCCTGCAGCACTACTGCTGCCGGATGGACTACGAAAACCACACGTACACCTTCCTGAACGACATTCCCGACTACAACGAACTATAAGCCATGAAGAAAGAAACAAAGGCAAAAATACTTGCAACCATCCTGCTGATGCCCGTCTACGGGGCAATATTCTACACCCTTTACAGGCTCGACGTAATGTCGAAAGACACCGCAATCTGCTGCTTTATCGTAATGTTGACGACAGAACACATCATCAACTGGATTAAGAAAAGCAACAAAGAATAAGCCACCACAACCCGGAAGCAAAAATCACAAAGCCCCGACTTTCACAAGCCGGGGCTTTGCGATATTACCTAAGTTTTACAGCAAGACAAACTTATATCATTATGTCAGGTCAAGTTTATCAGAAGTTATAACCTATGCCAAGCATCCAGTTGCTGTTCTTTACCGACAAGTCTCTTAACTGGTCACGGTATTCACGGCTTACATTGATGCTGTTTGTCAGGCCAAATTCATACGCGAAGCCCACGTAATAGTGCTTGGCGAACGTAAATCCTGCACCAACCTGCAAGCCGCAGTCAAACCGATTGAACTTAATATCCTCCAAATCGTCGCCGAAAAAGTCATACGAATATCTATCTGTGTTAAGCTCATCCCAAGTTTCAATCTTGAATTTTCCGCCTACTCCATACGCGACATAAGGGCCGAAATTTACCTGCAACTGCACCACGTTACCGAAATCGCAGCGGTAAGACAGCAGTACCGGGATTTGCAGGTACAACGGGCTGCCCGTAATTTCATAGCCGCCCTTAGAATAACCGCTATATATTATGTGTTCGTATCTTGCTCCTTTGCTTTGCAGATAGAGTCCAGACTGCACGTAAAGGCTCTTTACTATTGGCATGTCTGACACCACGCCTACATGGAATGCCGTGCGACTGCTGATTGGATATTCTCTGTGACCCATCTTTGCTGATGCATGCACGAAGTTCAGTCCTGCACGGATGCCGAACGTAACGCCGCGGTCGGCCTTTTCTGTTGAGAAAAACACGGGTGAATTACTTGTCTTTTGAGCCGACGCCACTAATGTTCCCATAGCGAAAACGGCCATAAACAAAAGTTTCTTCATACGCTATATGAACTCTGTTTCTATGCGCGCCGCCGGTTCCGTGCGATGCAAATTAATAGTAAGATTAAGCTGTTTCCAGATTAAGAAGACAAAACGTAAAAGGCGTGGAACCGTCCTTTACGCTCACTGAGGTTCTGGAATACCCAACAATGCTAAAGTTAGTCCACGCCTTACAGCGTGAACGTTTAACTTTATTCTAATGCATTGTTTTTGAAATTTTCCAGATTCCAGTGAGCAATGAATAAAAGCTAACGCTCTTTTATGTAAAATGTCCCTATTTCTTTAATGCCATGTTTTATGCCATAGGCTCTCTGTTTTATATTCCAATTACATTAATTATATACGCGGATAAAGCAAAACCAACGGAAAGAGAACTTGCCCTCGATTTACCAAACGGCACTTATCCAATTGCAAAAATACGTAATTATTTTGAGTATAGGCTTTCTTACTGTAAAATATTTTCACTTTTACCGGCATTTGCCTCCATAGTGAAGAACAAGCCGACGGCATGCCGCTATCCATCATCCGCCGCTTATTCATCACCTTTTTTGACAGCCATCTGACAGCCAAAAGCCGTCCGCATGTAAACAACTGATTATCAACGCCTTGGCAAAAGGTGTTTTTTTGCTTTGCAAAAGGCCACCTTTTACACGCCAAAAGGTGACCTTTTGGAAGGCAAAAGGCGGCAAATTGAAGACCCACCCCAACCCTCCCGAAGGGAGGGAGCTTAATTACCTGCTTCTACTTAATAAATTTTCTGTTTTTATTTAACCGCAATCGAGGCGCTCGGTAACCGTCATGCCGCACGCCGATGCGGCATCCAGAAAACACAAAGACTACAAAATGAGACAAGATGCATACACTGGATGCCGCATCGGCGTGCGGCATGACGGTTACCAAGTGCCTCTATTATGACAGACATTATACTTATATATCCTTGCAAACAATACACGCAAAACTGCGGATTAACGGCATATTGGAACGCAAAAGGCGGCAAATTGCAATGCAATTTGCCGCCTTATGTATTCAAACTGACTGCCGGGCGAAACGGCGGAGCATGCACATTGGCCTGCAACTACATGCCGCGCGCCTTGTATATGCGCTCCTTGGCCTCGTTGATTTCCTGGAATTTCTTTTCCGCCGCGCGGCGTATGTCGTCGCCGAGGGCGGCCACACGGTCGGGATGATGCTGCAAGGCGAGCTTGCGGTAGGCGCGGCGCACCTCGTCGTCGGTGGCGTCAGGCGACACGCCGAGCACGGCGTAGGCGTCGTCGAGCGTGGCGCCGGAGAGCTTTAGCATAGAGTCGAGGTCGCTGTCGGCCATGCCCATGCCGCGCGACACGTCCCTAAGCGCGGCAACTTCGCTGCCGGGCACGCTGCCGTCGGCCTGCGCAAGCATCACGAGGAAGTTCAGCAGTTGCAGCCGCTGCGAGTAATCCATGTTGGCGGCTATCTGTGCGCAGCTTTGCCTTATCGTCTCCTTGAATGCTCCGGGACGGCTCGCGTCCATGCGCTTCTGTTCGTCAAAGAGGCGCAGAAGTATGCCGTTGCCCTGCTCTACGGCTGCTTCGCCGAAGTTCATGCGTAGGAAACGGCGCACAAACTCCATCTCCGAGTGCATCACCTTGCCGTCCGCCCTGATGATGTATGACGCCAAGACGAGCAGCGAAAACAGGAAACTGTTGCGCTGACCTTCGTAATACTGCCGCTGCCGCGCCTGCTCCCAGGCGTCGTCTCCGCCCATAAAGCCGCTTGTGCGGCGGTCTTCGCCGGTGTTGACGGCCTTCAGTCCGTAATCAAACAACGCTCCCAAGGCCACTCCGGCCAGTGCTCCCAATGCGCCACCCGACATGAAGCCGAGTATGCCGCCTATCCATTTTCCTGCTGACATATCTTTTTTTAGTTACGAGTTGACAAGTAACGGGCAGACGAGCCATTAGAGACAAGCAGACAAGTCACAAGGGACAAGTTGACAAGAGACATGCCGCCATCTGCCGTTACACGCTATATTATACGATACAAAAATAACGCCATTGCCGCAAACAATGGCGTTTTTAACCGTGCTTTACCTTAAATTAACAGAAAATAAGCCCTGTAAAGCATATCAAGCTCCATCCCTGGGGAAGGGCATGGATAGGTATCGGGAGGTTCGGAAATGCCTTTTACCACATCTTCAAAGCCTCTTCCACGCCCTCAATAAGCTGCGGCAGCTCTGCGGAAAGCAGCCTGACGGTCTGCACGCGCAGCTGTCCTGCGCCGTATTCCTTGGTCTGCGTGACGGCAAGCAGCAAGCCGCCGTCGCATGCCGAGGCATCAAACGTTACGTCGCCGCTCAGCGATGCCACCGTAAGTTCTTGCGGCACAGGCTCTTCCGAGCGCAGTTTGCCGTCCAAAAAGCGTATGGCTGAAAGAAATCCGGCAAGCTCCTTACGGCTGAAAAACAGCTTTTCGCGGTCATATCCGCCCCCTGCGGCCTGCACACTGTGCGTTATTTTCAGGTAGGTTTCCGCCCCACTGTCAATAAAATCCATGTACATTGTTCCGCGTTTCAGCCTCAACGCCCTGCTCCATCGTGTTGACTTGCCGCGCTCCGGCTCGGTTTTTACAGGCCCGGTTGCGTTCCCCTCCTGCGCATTCAGCCACGGCTGACCGTTGTCAAGATACTCAACGTTGTCGAAACCGGCCAGCGCACGCTCAAGCTTTCCGCCCTTGGTGCAGCATCCCACGACAGTCTTCTGCGCCAAAGAGAGCATCAGTACGTTCCTGTCGAACGCCGAACGGGCCGTCACATTGTGTACGCTCGCGTCGCAATGGGTAATAACAAGCAGGCTGCCTTCACTCAAAGCAGTGCGCAAATCGTCACCGAAAAGCGTCGGCATAGCCTCCGCCAGGCAGAGTATTGTGGGTATTTTGCGCTGCAAAAGCGTCGTGAACACTGCGCGTTCCATGGGCGATTGGTTGCCGCACATCACGCAGTCGCGCTCCGGCGAAAGGCCGAGCAGCCACTTGCCAACGAGGTATTCCAGTCCGTCAGGCGTTTTCCGGGAGCACACAAAGGCCGTTTTCTCGCGCTGCAAAAGCGCCTCGTTGCCAAGCTTTGATTGTATTTTCATAGATAATTTTCAGGAAGTTATAGGAGTTAAAGAAGTTATAGAAGTTAAAGCCAAATGCCTTTCCGGCTGTAAACCACCGCCGTTTGCAGGCACAAACCTAATCTTCGTCAGCCCGATAGCCCTCATAATAATATGACTGTTCTATGCCTTTGAAGATTATCTCACGGTCGTCAACACGGTCGGTCAAGGCCGGTTGCAACAGCACACGCAGTTCAAGGTCGTTCACCGGACTGCGTTCCATTGCCTGAAGGTAAAGCTCTTTGTCCACCTTTTGCCAATCAACCACTATGCCGAGACTGCGTTTCAGCATCATGTCAAGCCATATCCGCGTGGCCCGTCCGTTACCTTCCATAAACGGATGGGCGATGTTCATCTCGACATATTTTGCCACAATGTCCTCAAAAGTGCGTTCCGGCATCTTGTCGATAATGGGCAATATGGCATCCAAAAACATGCAGTTTGCAAAGCGGAAGCCGCCTTTGGCGATGTTCAAAGTGCGTATTTTGCCGGCAAAATCATACAAACCGCCAAACAGACAGTGGTGTATCCGGCATAAGCCGGCCGTCGTTCCTACCTCAATACTGTTGATTTCACCAGTCTCAAACAAGGCTTTCGCCTTTGCAAGACTTTGCCTGTCGATATTATCATTGTTGCTTCTCATAATACAATCCTTACCTGCAAAGATAATAAATAATTAAGAGTTAAGAATTAAGAATTAAGAATTAAGAAAAAGCACTGTATTTCAAACGATTTTCACACGCCGTATTGGTAACAATATGCCAACATTTCGCTACGTTTCGGTGAACGCCTTGTCATATTCCACCACGCCATGAACGCCGTCCAGGCCGCCGGAAAGCAGCTCTACGGCCATGCAACAGTCGTCGGGAGCATCGAAAGGGAAGCTTATTCCGAAGCTGCTTGCAGGCCGGTAGCCGAACCGGGGATAATAATCCTTGTGGCCGAGAACCACCGCCGAGCCGTAGCCAAGCCGTGCAGCGCGGCTGTGAACCTCGCGTATCAACGCCGTGCCTACGCCCTTCCGCTGCCACTCCGGCAGCACACTGACCGGCGCAAGGGCAAGAGACACATGCCGACAGCCGACAGAAACAATGCTGACTTCTGTCATAAGGACATGCCCTATAACGCCGCCTGCACCGTCAACGGCCACAAGCGACAGCTGCGGAACAAACGAACGGGACCGCCGCAGACGGCCTACAAGCTCGTGTTCGGTATGGTCGCTCTCGGCAACATGCCTGAAAGCAATCTCCACGACACACTCAACGGCCTCGCGGTCGCGCACTTCCTCCTGCCTTACGGCATACCGACTAAACACTGGAACAGCCATATTTATAATGCGTCTATCTATGGCAAAAGTAATAAAAAATTAAGAGTTAAGAATTAAGAATTAAGAAAATATGCTTTTGCCATTGAAAAACGGTATTTTTCTTAATTCTTAACTCTTAATTACCTTACAAGCGGTTCTTCTGCCCTGCTCCGGCACCCGTTCCCTTGTATTTGCTGCGGCCAACGTTGAACTTATAGCGCACGGTAAGGTTGATGTTGCGCATCGCTTTCGGCTCGTATATCGACTCGCGCATCGTTCCGTAGTACGTAACTACACTGCTCTTGTCGGTCTTGAACAGGTCGGCGACGTAGAACGAGAGCGACAGTTTATCCTTAAGTAACGACTTATAGAGCGACAAGTCGGCGCGGAATGTCGGCCTACGCAGGTAGTTGTTCTCGTCAGAGCCGATCGTATTGCAACTCATGTTCAGCGAAATCTCGAACAGTTTTACGTCAAACGTGTTGTTGAAGCGGAACGTCGCCATCGGATTGTCAAGCGGATTATGCCCGTGGACGGCCATGTTGAACCACTGTTTCTGCACTCCGAGCATGACGGCCGGCTGCCAGAAGCCCACCGTGGGGCGCAGGTTGAGCGAAGCGTACACCTTGTCATAAGACTCGCCGTTTACCGGACGGAACAGTACCACGGCAGGGTCGCCGTTGTAAGTCTCGCTGTGGTCGAGGATGGGATCAATGATATGGGAGTATCCCGCGCTGAACATCAGCCACTTATACGAGGCCGCAAAGTTAACGTTATGCGATTTTGTGGGCACTAAGAAGGGGTTTCCGCCCTCGTAGGTATAGCGGTTGTCATAGTTTATGTTGCTGCGAAGCTGGTTATAACTGGGGCGGCGAATGTCTGCGGAATAGCCCAACTGGAGGCCCACTTTGCCTAACATCGCCGACAGGGCGACCGACGGGAACCAGTCGCCATACGCCCTACTCTGCTCCGCCATGCGCACGCCGTCCTCGTAATAGTCGAAGTCTACGTTCTCATAACGCAGCCCGACCTGCGCGCTTAACGGACCGAACTGACGCGAATACTCCACAAACGCCGTGGCCAGACCTTCCTCCGTGCGGCTGCGGTCGTCGTCGATGATGCCCTTGGGCATGACTGAATACCGCGACCTTCGCGTAGAGTAAGAGTATTCTCCACCGAAAGACAGGCTGCCGCCGAAGAGCGGAGCGGTCAGGACAAGCTTCGAAGCGATGAGGTTGCTACGCGGACTGTTGTTGGTTGTAACGTCGTTATGCTCGGTCTCCTGCCCCACTTGGGTATAGTCCTCGACGGTGTTCATCGTCGAGTTTGACTTCGTGTACATCCAGTCAGTGTTGAAGTCGATGCTCCATTGGCCTATCTTGCCTGTGTAATAGGCGTTGCCCTGAAGCGTAGTGGCCTGCACGGAGCAGGTGTAGTCGCTGCGAAGCTGCTCGGTCAGAGTGCCGTTCTGCGTGAACGTTGACTCCATGTAACCGCGCGGCTTGTTCCACGGCTGGCGGCTGTAGCTGGCACTTACGCCTATGTAATGGTTTTCGTTGAACATGTAGCTGACGGCCAACCGCGCATACAGGTTTTCGTCCTTATACACTTGGTCAATCTCGCTGCGCTGCCGCCAGGTGTCTTCCAAGTGGGTGACTTGCTCTATGGTCTTCGGGTCGGGGCTGGCCCATTTCGATGCGCGGAGCGTCGTTCCGATGTCAAGTCCGCCAGTGCGGTAGTTCATGTTGAGGTTGTCTTCGCCCACAAGGTAGCCGTAATCGTTGACCTCTCCGAACAAACGGTTGTCCAAGCTGAAGCCGTCGCCCACGGCCTTTTTCGTCGTTATGCGGATGACCGACGTAACGCTGGCGTCATAACGAGCACCGGGATTGGTGATAACCTCCACATCTTTTATGTTGTCCGCGCTCAAACGGTCAAGCTCCGAGTTGTCCCTCACCTTGCGTCCGTTGATGTAAAGCTCTGGCGTTCCCCGTCCAAACACCTCTATCTTGCCGCGTTCTGCTGACACGTTAGGTATGCGGTCGAGCAGCCGTTCTATGGTTCCGGCGTGTTCAAGTATGGTTCCGCTCACGCCCGTCACCATGCCCTCGCCCTTCAGGCGCGTCTTCGGCAGGTCGCTTTTCACCACCACTTCGCCCAGCACCTGCGCCACGGGAGTTAGCGCAACGGTACCCATGTCGTCTTTTCTGTCGGCAAAGAGCGTTTTGTAACCGAGCGAAGAGAAGCGCAAAAGGCGGCCTGCGCCCTTGGTGTCGAGGGTGAACGTGCCGTCGTCGAGCGTCATAACGCCGGCGACGAAGGCCGAATCGGGCAGCGAGAGCGCCACCACATTGGTGTAAGGCAGCGGCTGGCCGCCCTCGTCAACGACGCGTCCCGTCACCGTCTGGGCCGCCACCACCTGAGCAAGAAAGGCGCAGCAGCACAAGGCTGATAATCTTTTTTTAGTTTTCATCCTGTAGTTTTTACTTGTTACTTACTTTCTTTTAGACGTAGTTTCCTGTAATATTGTTACAGCATTGAAGCTGTTTTTTACACTGATATTATTGCAACTGCCGTGCCAACATGGCCAACCTGTTGACAGTCAGACAGTTCGCCGTCCTACCGTCCTTGCCTCAATGTCTAATAATTAGACAATCGTGACAAATAATTAGACAGTTGCCTGCATTACGGCATGCCACCAGCTGCTTCCCGAAATACTGTTTATCCGCAGTTTGGTTGAATTATTTTAGAAAAGCAACAATGCAAACACACTACTGTCAGCCAAGCTGTCGGTAATTGTCATGCCGCACTCCGATGCGGCATCCAGTGCATACAGCCAACGCCATTTATCATTCTTTGTCTTTTCTGGATGCCGCATCGGCGTGCGGCATGACAGTTACCGAGTGCCTCGATTGTAGTTAATTAAAAAGCCTAATACCATCAAGCAAACAATGGTAATCAAGCTCCCTCCCTTCGGGAGGGCTGGGGTGGGTATTCAATATGCCACCTTTTACCTTCCAAAAGGCCATCTTTTACACGCTAAAAGGCCACCTTTTGCAGCCCGTTTCATGGCCTTTTGCAAAGCCGCTGATTATCAACGGCTTACACTATAGCCATAATCCACCGCGCAGACAGCCCCATCTGGCCGTGCAAAAGTATGAAAATACCACGTAAAAACATGGCTAAACAAACACCAATCTGCTTTTTACCCCCCCCGAAAATTAACATAAATCAACATTATATAAGCCCTATTAGACTTATAAATTCCTATTTTTGCAACAGCAAAAACACCCGAATATGAAGACAGAACTTGAAAAATGCCTGGCCGGAGAACCGTTCTACGGCGGCGACCCGGAACTTGTGGAAATAACAGCAAAGGCCAAACGCCTGACGCGCGAGCTTAACAACACCGACTATACGGACATGGAGAGGAAACGGAACATAATGGAACAGCTCTTCGGAAGCGTGGGACGGCGCGTGCATTTGGACATAGACTTCCACTGCGAATACGACCGCAACATCTTCATAGGCGACCGCGTAATCATCAACATGAACTGCACCTTCGTTGACAACAACATCATCGAGATTGGCAACGATGTGCTCATTGCCTCCAACGTGCAGATATACACCGCCACACACTCAACGAAGTATGCCGAAAGGATGCTTCCCGACGACGGCGAAGACGGCTACGAGTTCTGTCTTACTTACGCAAAACCCGTAAAAATATGCGACGGAGCATGGCTCGGAGGCGGCGTAGTAGTGCTGCCCGGAGTGACAATCGGACGCAACAGCGTCATCGGCGCAGGCAGCGTGGTCACCCGTTCGGTGCCCGACAACTGCGTAGCCGTGGGCAATCCGTGCCGGGTGATAAAGAAAATAGACAACGGGGATGAATAAAAGAAAGAATGGAAGGGGGCACATGGACTTTCTTATAATGTTATTGCTCATTATCGCAACGGTAATCTGCGGCGTGCGCTACAATCGGCGGCAAAACATGACACTACGCTCTGACGTATGCCTGTGGCTGACAAAAGTACATCTGGCCGTCTTAGTATTGGCAATCGTCTCCATAATAATTGAATGGAACTCCGACTTCCAGCTCCGGTGGAACATCATGCGCAACTCCATGCTACTGGCATGGCTGACGGGCGTCGCGGCATTCTTCGTGGGAATACGCACGGAGAAAACACGGGCGGTAAAACTGTATCTGCGCATATTCCCGGCTTTTGCCATACTTTTCCTGCCGATAATATTCTTTACCATGTCTTTCTACAAGACATATTACGCCACAAGCGGACATTACACCGTGTGCCTTGAAAAGGGACTGCTTAGCTCAAGTTACCCGTATTTCCATATAAGAAAAACCTATTGGATTGTGGAACGCCCGTTCGCTACGGCCTCAAACAGTGTTCTTGAACCTGAATTTTATCACGATGCGCACTACTTTTTGACAGAAGACGAGAACACGGGCGCACTGGTTTTCACTGTAACCAATGAACAGGAAAACGGCGAGAACTGCACCATACTAATGACAGACACCGCAAAATACAGGCGCAACATGCGGCAAACCAAAGCGCTGATAACGGACAAATTCAAGCGTACAAGCGGCTTCAGAAATTATTATTTTGAATATACCTTGCCCGAAAACGGATGGAAAGTGGAGCTGGCAAGCAATTATGAAAACACGGTTTCATCACCTGAAAATGGCGAAAACAAAATAAAGCGGTATTCAACCAGTCTTGACGGCAGCGGCAAGGACACGGTTGTAATCAGTTACAACATTATCGACAAAAAGCGGCATAGCAACACCATAGCAAGCATGAGTATACCCAAGGACTCGCTGCCTATGCTTACCCCTGACAACGCCGTAGATGAGATAACATCACTTTTCCGAAAAAACAAAGTGAAGCCATCAACCTATTATCTTCCGCCTAAAAGCCTCCAAAGCATCGATTTGTCCGCTTACTGATAACGCGGCGAGGTTGTTTACGCAGCCGAGCATGGCCGCTCCGCCGAAGTTCAGCTGCCGTAAGTAACTGATTTTGCCGGGAGTTACGCCGCCGAGGGCGACAACCTTATTGTCTATTATGCCTTCGCGTGACGCTTGTTTCAGAACATCATCCGTGAAGGCGGAGGCGTAACCTTGCTTTGAAACGCTGTCGAATATGGGACTTAGGAAGACGTAACAGCAAGCGTCTTTATACCGCTTGACCTCCTCCAAGGAGTGGCACGAACGGCTGACGTGCCCCTGCCAGCCGTCGGGAACGGTGCTGCGGCGCGCGTTAAGGTGTATTCCGCGCAGGCCGTAAGGCTCTGCCAGCTCGAAAAAGTCATGTATTACGATGCGACGTCGGTCGTCAGCCGTCAGTCCGTCAAGCAGCCTTGCGCAGTCTTCTGCTGTCGCTCCGGGTTTGCGCAGATGAACAATGTCAACGCCGTGGGCGAACAAACGGTGAAGAAACTGCGCCTCGCCGTCAAAAAAATCGGGGGAAGTTATTACAAGCCAAAGCACGAGTTGTAAGGTTTAATATTAAAAAATTAAAAGTAGAATAATTAAGAATTAAGAGTTAAGAGTTAAGAATTAAGAAAATATGCCCTGTTGTTTGTTACTAATGGTATTTTTCTTAATTCTTAACTCTTAATTCTTAATTATTTAAGCCTCTCAATAATCAGCTCTGCCACCTTCTTTCCTGACATAAGCATGCCTCCGAAGATGGGTCCCATGCGTGGAGTGCCGCTAACCGCAGACGCAGCCATGCCGCAGACGTACAGTCCGGGATATATTTCCTTCGTGCCGTTGACAACCTCCTCCTCGCCGGCAACAACGTCGAGAGAACGCTCTCCGATAACGTCGCCGGTGTCGGTAGCCAGGCGTATGCCGTTCTTACGCGCCACAGTCTTGCACATCTCACTGTCGTGGCCTGTGCCGTCGATTACGCATTTCGCCATGATATTCAGCGGATCAACATGCAGACCCTCGCGAAGCACGGGAGTCCAGTTAACCACAACGCCGCTTACAACGTCGTTCTTGAACACCACGTCCTCAACTGAATAGCAGTTGAAGATGGTCGCTCCGGCGTGAACGGCCTTGTAAAGCAGTGCCGACGTGCTCTCTACGGAGTCCATAACGTACAGTCCGTCACCGTAAGGCTTATAGTTTATGTCGAAATCTTTTACTATGTTGATGGCTTCTTCCTGAACAACAATTTGGTTGAACATCATCGCGCCGCCCCACATTCCGCCGCCGGGAGACAACTTGCGGTCAAACTGCGCCACCTTCAAGCCGGCCTTTGCCAGGTAATAAGCCGCTACAATGCCCGACGGGCCGCCGCCAACAATGGCGACATCAAGGTCGAGATTTCTTTCCAACTTCTCGAAATAGGTACTGATGATACCCTGTGAAACTTTCTTTTCAATCATTTTCTGTTATTTGTTTTTAATCGGTTTATGTTAGAATTTATAGGAGTTAAAGAAGTTATCACCCACTGCGTGGGCTTGGAAGTTAAAGCCATTACCCTGCGTTGCATAAGCCTTCAAGGCATTTGGCTATAACTTCCATAACTTCTCTAAATTCTTTAACTTCCATGATTAAGCATCACACTCCCCTTCCTTGATGGTCTGGCTTATGCGCATTGCGCAGAAATTGGGGCCGCACATGGTGCAATACTTGCCCCCGACGTGGTTAGCCGTCTTGTAATACTCCAACGCACGCTCCGGGTCAAGGCTCAAGTTGAACTGGTCTTTCCAGCGGAACTCGTAGCGGGCCTTGCTCAACGCGTTATCACGAACCATCGCTCCAGGATGCTGCTTGGCAAGGTCGGCGGCGTGGGCGGCCAGCTTGTATGTCACAACTCCTACGCGAACATCGTCGCGGTCGGGCAAAGCAAGGTGTTCTTTCGGCGTTACATAACACAGCATCGCCGTGCCGAGCCAACCTATCTGGGCTGCTCCGATGGCGCTGGTGATGTGGTCGTAGCCCGGCGCAATGTCGGTAACGAGCGGCCCGAGGGTGTAGAACGGCGCGTTGTGGCACTTCTCTATCTGCCTCTGCATGTTCTCCGGAATCTTGTGCATGGGCACATGTCCCGGGCCTTCGATGAACGCCTGCACGTTCTTTGCCCACGCACGCTCCACAAGTTCGCCCATAGTGTCAAGCTCGGCGAACTGCGCACGGTCGTTGGCATCATACACACTGCCGGGGCGCAGACCGTCACCGAGCGACAGGGCGACGTCATATTGCGCGCAGATGTCGCAGATATCGTCAAAGTGTTCGTAAAGGAAGCTCTCCTTCTGGTGCATCTGACACCACTTTGATATTATGCTTCCGCCGCGGCTAACCATGCCGGTCATGCGGTTGTCGGCCAGGTGTATGTTCTGAAGACGTATGCCGCAGTGGATTGTGAAGTAGTCAACGCCCTGCTCGCACTGCTCTATCAGCGTGTCGCGGAACAGTTCCCAAGTAAGGTCTTCGGCCTTTCCCTTGACCTTCTCCATGGCCTGATACATAGGCACTGTGCCCACAGGAACGGGACAGTTGCGGATAATCCACTCACGGGTTTCGTGGATATTGTCGCCCGTTGACAAGTCCATGAGCGTGTCTCCGCCCCATTTGCAGCTCCAAACGGCCTTCTCCACCTCCTCGTCAATGCCCGAAGTAGTGGCCGAGTTGCCAATGTTCGTGTTGATTTTAACGAGGAAATTGCGCCCGATAATCATAGGCTCGGCCTCGGGATGGTTGATGTTGGCAGGTATTACGGCGCGTCCTGCAGCCACTTCGTCGCGTACAAACTCGGGGGTTATGTGCGTTTCGATGCCGAGTTCGGCGCAGTTCATGTTCTCGCGGATGGCAACATACTCCATCTCGGGCGTAACAATGCCCTGCTTTGCATAGTACATCTGGCTGACATGGCTGCCTTTCTTTGCCCTCAATGGCAATGTGATATGCTCGAAACGCAGATGGTCGAGCGAGCGGTCGTCGCGCCTCATGCGGCCATATTCTGACGAAATCTCCGGCAAACGCTCAACTCCCCCACGCTTCAAAATCCACGGTTCACGCAGCCGCGGCAGACCTTTCTTCACGTCGATTGCGACATTCGGGTCGCTGTAAGGCCCTGAAGTGTCGTAAACATAAACGTCGGGATTGGGACGTTCCGTCCTCTTTCCGTTCTCAACAGTCACTGTCGGCATCTGATGAACCACGCGCATTCCGACACGGATGTCGGGATAAAGACTGCCGTTCATGTAGACTTTCTCCGACTCGGGATAAGTTATTTTTATGTCATTCTCCATAAGATATGTTTTTAATTAAGAGCTATGAATTAAGAATTAAGAAAATCATGCTTGCCGTTTTCTTTATTCTTAACTCTTAATTCTTAATTCGTTTACTACTTTCTTCATTTCTTCAACAGGCCGCTCGGCACGCAACACGCTGCCGCTGAGGGCTATACCCGACACGCCTGCTGCCATAAGCCTGGGTATGTCGCCGCAGGTTATGCCGCCGATGGCTACAAGAGGGAGCGTTATTCCATGCTCTTTCATGCGTGAAAGAATGTCCTTGTAGCCCTCGATGCCGAGCATCGGGGCAAGGTTTTTCTTCGTCGTGGTAAATCGGAACGGGCCGCAGCCTATGTAGTCGGCACCCTGCGCGGCAAGCCTCTGCACGTCTTCAAACGTATTCGCCGTGCCGCCGATGATAAAGTTGCCGCCAGCCAAGCGCCGCGCCTTGTCTACGGGCATGTCGTTCTTGCCGAGATGCACGCCGTCGGCACCCACACGGAGAGCCAGTTCTACATGGTCGTCAATGACAAACACGGCCTCCCTGCGCCTGCATTCAGGCAAAATCTGCCTCGCCACGCGCTCAATCTCGGCCTCACCGGCATCTTTCATGCGCAGCTGAATCCACCGGCAGCCGCCCTCAAGAGCAATCATCGCCGAGTCGAAATAAGTATAACGCTCTGTGAAATGCGTTATGAACTGCAATCTATGCTTCATCTTTAACAATCATTTTGCACGGATCCGACAAATGGTTAACCGGCCCGTGGCCGTGCCATGCTTTGACACCGGCACCTGCCACGAGGGCTTTTGTAAGGTAAGCCTTGGCCTGCCTCACGGCCTCTTCCATGCCGCAGCCACGCGCATGGTAAGCCGCAATGGCGGCAGACAGGGTGCATCCAGTGCCGTGCGTGTTCTCCGTGTCTACCGTTTCGGCTGAAAACTCCACGCGACTAATGCTTCCACCTTTATATATATACAGGTAGTCGGTCTTTATCTTGCCTTCGGCATGGCCTCCCTTTATGAGCAGTGCCTTAACACCAAGCCCCAATATGGCCTGCGCGGCATCATCCACAGAAGTGTCGCTACCGGCCAGCGTCCAAGCCTCGGGCAGGTTTGGAGTAACCAAATCGGCCATGGGCAGCAGCCGTTCCTTCATTATAGCCAGTGCGTCAGGCTGCATAAGAGCACATCCGCTCGTTGAAACCATCACGGGGTCTACCACCAGGAACTTCGGCCTTTGCACCGTCAGGGCGCGCACTATGGCATCAAGCGTGGCGGCATCATTAACCATTCCTATCTTCGCCGCGTCCACATCAAGGTCTTCCATAACCGTAGTTATCTGGTCGTAAACCACCTGCGGCGGCAGCGCATGGACGTATTTCACTCCCACAGTGTTCTGCACGGTGACGGCGGTTATAGCCGTCGCGCCATACACACCAAGAGTGGAAAAGGTCTTCAAGTCGGCCTGAAGCCCCGCTCCGCCTGACGGGTCGGAGCCTGCGATAGTCAAAGCCGTTACGTATCTTTTCATCGGTCAATGCGTTTTTTAGGTTTTACGGTTATGCGGTTGTACGGTTTTCAGGTTATACGGTTGTGAGGTTTTGAGGTTATACCGTCATCAGGCCATACGACTTTCAAGGTCTTTGCAAGGTCTAAAGCTCTGCGGACAAACCGTAAAACCTTATAACCCAATAACCGTAAAACCGTAAAAACATGTACTGTGAAAGGCGGAATGCACGGACGTGCTGCCCTTATGCGGTTTAAAAGAATGAATGTCGTCAAAACTCCCAGCGTCGGCATTATCCGTACTGGTGCAATGTGTATCATCTCAGCCACAGACGGACACAACTCCGCCGGGCACCACCTTTTGAGTACGTCCGCAAAGATAGTGCTTTAATATGTAACGGCAAAACTTTTCAGCGTTTTTTATTTGCACGGGCATTAAAAACCACTGCCACGGCAAACGGTAAATTCCAATTTCTGCAAACCGTATTTATAAATGTTGGCAAGTATCAGCGAATACTTCAGCTCCTCGCCTTCGGCCAGGAGTTCCCTTACCCGGGCGAATTCGTCTTGCGGTATGACGTCTTTCAGCATAGGGCCGCCGCCTGAAGCGGACACAAGCCTTATCGTGCCGGTAAGCGGCGATATTACGTAGGCATAATACGCCATGTACGGTACTTTGTTGAACTTTATCCAGTCAGGGTCGTCCTTCGGAAGGACAGTCTCAAGATAGATGCGCTTGTGTTCATACTGCAGATATGCCGTAAGTCCGCCTGACACGAGCACACCGCCGTCACTGTTCACCTTTATTTCAGGCTCAATGGCATACTTCCCATACGGACACAGGTCATAATACTCTATATCATCCTCGCTGTTCACAATGGGTTCTTCAGGCGTTTCAGGCTCTGTAACGGTGCGGTCTTCAAGTATCTCTATCAGCTTATACCTGCAATTCGAGCCGTCGGCAGGCGGATTGGCAAGGATGGTTTTCCTTACTTTCAGCTCATAAGCATGCCCCTTTTCATACGTAAAGCCTTCGATTGCTCCGAACACCAGATTTTGCCACTGCCCGTTTCCGCCCTCTTCCTTCACCAGCATGCACTCAATGGGATATTCCGCATTGGTGTCGAAAAGGTCGTAAGTTATGCCCGTCTTTTCCGAAACTGACATTGAAATAACCTTAACGATGTCTCCTTTTTCGTCATCATCAGCGCTACAACCTGCCACAACGGCTGCAACGGCCAGCACGATGGGCACAAGATAAGTTTTCATATCAGACATATTTTATCGTTAAACGCTACATTTGCCGATACAAAAATAACAATTTTCCCTATTGGGGGGGGTAAATTTTTAAGCATTTATAAGCAATATTAACCATTGTGCGGCACACAACAGCAAGCGGACAGTATCAGGGCAATAATGCGGCTG
The DNA here is from genome assembly GCA_900551055.1 of uncultured Prevotella sp. Taxonomy (GTDB): domain Bacteria; phylum Bacteroidota; class Bacteroidia; order Bacteroidales; family Bacteroidaceae; genus Prevotella. Next base: position 130,292 of record URUK01000003.1, read on the forward strand.
GCAACAGCCTTCATCCGGTCTGCTGCATCCGCGTTTGCGAAAGGTGGCCTTTTACCTTCCAAAAGGCCACCTTTTACAAGCTAAAAGACCATGTATTGGAAGCTAAAAGACGGCATATTGCAAAGACATTGAAAACCAATGCGTTACAGACAAGCAAGAAAGCACCGTGTGTTCACATATTACACGTGCTATAACAGACAAAGAAAGGCCATGTCAACAGCCTGATTACACGCCACGTGAACACATCACTGCATCAGGCTTATGCCTAATCCACGCTCAATAATAGCATAAGCCAAATAAACGTTTATTATGACAAATGACAACCAACCTACTACAAATATTATAAGGTTGACAGCATAATAAGACATGTTCCACTTCATGCCAAGCCACTGGAGGTCTGCCACACAACGGTTAAAAGCGTCATTGCAAGGCAGTTTATAATGCCTTATCAGCCATATAAAACCCACAATATTCAGGCAAGCATAAAACGCAAGAGCGAGAAGCAACGCCACAAAGCCCCATGACGGACAATAAACAAAACAGCCTGCAACCGTGGCCACAAACGGCAAAACGCCCGTAAGGCACAACAGGCAGCCCTGCAAATAAATATTGAATATCACGGAAATCTGTTTGTAATTCAATCCGCACAGCAATCCCAAGCCACGCAAAAACAATACACAAACAGCAAAAGGTATCAACAACAGCTTGCTGCAACCGTCAAAAAACCGTCTTGTTTTCATATCTTACGCACGTTTATTCAAAACACGGGGCATCCGTCACATAAACATTTGGACACCTGCACAATCTCAAACGCCCCGGTCAACAACATTATATCAGCAAATTCCACCCACTAAAAAAACATCTCCCTTGCACTCCTTTACCAACAAACATGGAGCGCAAGGGAAACGTATTATATAAAGAATGTACGCTTACAGCGTCAGTCTACCGGTATGTCCTTGTTCACATTCTTGCTGCCCCATACGGCATATATGAACAGGTAAGCCAAGGCTATGAGCGGAACGATGTATGACACCATGTAGCCGGCCTTATCGGCGATGAAGTTCTGCACGAGCGGAAGCACACCGCCGCCTACCACCATCATCATGAATATGCCCGAAGCCATAGCCGTGTACTTGCCAAGTCCCTCAGTTGCAAGATTGAATATGCTTGCCCACATCACCGAAGTACACAGACCGCAGAGCACCAGGAGCAGCGCGCTGACGGGCACTGTAACCATTTCAAACGACGAACCGGTGAACACAGGCATCGACGTTGTTGTAGTCTTGGATGAGAACATGGCAAAAAGTATGAGCAGCATGCCCACGGCCGATACCGTAATCATCATCACGCGGCTCGACACCTTGTCGGCGATGAAGCCCGCCACGAAACGTCCTACGAGCATGAGCAGCCAGTAAGTACCGGCCACGAAGCCGCCGATTGTAGCGGCGTTGGCAAGCATTCCGGCTCCCTTGTCTGACGTATCGGATATGTAGAAGTTAAGAGTGCCGGGTATGCCGACCTCGATACCCACATAAACAAAGATGGCAATGACACCAAGCATGAAGTGACGGAACGCCCAGGGGCTGTGCTCGAACACCGTGTCCTGCGTAGCCTTGCCCATTTCGGGGTCGGCAATCGGGATGAACAGCAGCACGATGAACGCCACTGCGAATACGGCCATGGCGATATAAAGCACAAGGTTTACGTCGCTCATAGTAGTGCTCTTTGTCACCGTTCCTACCAGCGCGCCCACCAGCATAGGCGTAAGCGTGCCTGAAAGCGAGTTGAGCGTGCCGCCGATGAGGTTGAGCTGGTTACCGCGGTTGCCGCCTCCGCCGAGAAGGTTGAGCATCGGGTTGACCACAGTGTTGAGCATGCAGACGGAGAAACCGCTGATAAACGCTCCAAGCAGGTACACCCAGAAGCCCGTAAGCCCGGTGGGGAAGCCTGACAGATACTGCACCAATACACCGATGAAGCCCACGGCTATGGCTGCGAGTGCAGTCTTCTTGTAGCCTATCTTGATGAGCATTTTGCCTGCCGGGATGCCCATGAAGACGTATGCAAGGAAGTTCATCATGTTACCCATCATGCCAAGTGTGTTGCTGCCCATCAGCTCAGGCTGGTTCTTCCATATGACACCAATAGGCGCTGCCAGGTTGGTGACGAAGGAAATCATCGCGTAAAGAAACATCATCGCGATTATTGCAACGATGCTTCCACTTTGTCTGTTTGATTGTTTCATGGTTCTGTTGATATTTAAATATGTTAAGACATTGTCTCTTCAGGTACGAATCCGTCCTCGCCCTCATCCTTCTTTACCACGCGCTTGCGTATTGCGCGCTTGCGCTTGGGCTTGTCCTCCACCGGTTTGTCTGCCTTTACACCGGCCAGTTCGGGATCGATTAGTATTCGTCCACAGTACTCGCATACTATGATTTTCTTGTGCATCTTGATGTCAAGCTGGCGCTGTGGCGGTATTTTATTGAAGCATCCGCCGCACGCATCACGCTGAACGTAAACTATGCCGAGGCCGTTGCGCGCGTTCTTGCGTATGCGCTTGAAGCTCGCCAGCAGGCGAGGCTCTATCTTAACCTCAAGCTCCTTGGCCTTCTCTTTCAGCCGTTCTTCCTCCGCACGGGTCTCGTCCATAATCTCGTCAAGCTCGTTCTTCTTCTCTTCAAGAGCCTGACGGCGGTCTACTATCTGCTCCTCGGCAGCCTTGAGGTCGGCTGTTTTCTCTTCAACCTTGGTGTTTGCCTCGCGTATCTTCTTGTTGCACAGTTCTATTTCGAGCGTCTGGAACTCTATTTCCTTGCTCAAAGTGTCATACTCGCGGTTGTTCTTCACGTCGTTGAGCTGCGACTTATAACGCTCCACACTGGCCTGCGCCTCGGCTATTTCAGCCTTTTTCTGCCTGACGGCATCCTCAAAATCCTTAATGTCGTTCTTGATTTTCTCAACACGTGTGGTAAGTCCGGCAATCTCGTCCTCAAGGTCTTGCACCTCAAGGGGCAACTCGCCGCGCAGCGCGCGCTCCTCGTCGATGGCCGACAAGGTGGTCTGCAACTGGTAAAGGGCTTTCAGCCTCTCCTCTACCGACAAATCTGTAGGGTCTTTCTTAGCCATATTTCTTTTTTTAGTTGACAAGCCACAAGCAGACAAGAAACAAGGCAATATACCCTGCAACCAATCTGTCCGCAGCCTGTTGGTTATCTTAATGTATGTTTCAATAATTCCGTAAAAACGACAAGTCACGCCGTCACAAGATATACAGCCTGTCCGCTTGTAACCCGTAACTCGTCTGCTCGTACCTCGTGACTCGTCTGCTACAAATAAATAATAGGATTGGTGTTGGTCTTTGTGAGGTATGTCTTCACCCCGTCACACCTTTCCTCTATTATCTCCTTAAATATTTCGTTGGTAAACTGCTCGCTCTGGTAATGACCGATGACGGCAATCTGTATTTCCTGCTCGTGCCCGAAATACTCGTGATAGTGCATCTCGCCGGTAACAAAAGCGTCCGCCCCGGCGGCAATGGCGTCGCCGAGAAGGAACGAACCGGCACCTCCGCACACGGCAACCGTTTTTATCGGACGGCGCAACAGCTGGTTGCACTGCACGCACTCCACGTCGAACGTGCGCTTGAGCATCAGCACAAAGTCGTCGCCGGCCACCGCTTCGGGCAGACTTCCCATCACTCCGCTGCCACACTCGATGCCGTCAACCGTCTTGTCCGCAAAAAAACGGCAGTCTTCAAGCCCCATTTTCTCCGCTATCCTGAAGTTTACTCCGCCCCGGGCGTTGTCCATGTTTGTGTGCATCGATACCACCGTCACGTCATTCTTCAACGCCTTGGCCACGGCACGCTGCACGTCGTTATCGTAAGTGACGTGCTTCAGCGCGTGGAAAATCAGCGGATGATGGCTTACAATAAGGTTGCAGCCCAAGGCTACGGCCTCGTCAACCACAGCCTCCGTCACGTCAAGACACAACAAAGCCCCTGATACTTCCGCCTCTGTCAGTCCTACCTGCAAGCCGGCATTGTCAAAGCTCTCTTGCAGGGGCAGGGGCGCGAAACGTTCAAGGGCGTCAACCACTTCTTTTATTTTCACGCTTTTCAGCCTTTCTTTTAATAATGTGCAAAGTTAATGATTTTCTGCGGCAAACCCAAACGCCGCCATTTTAATTTGCATTCTTTAACTACAAAAAGACGTAACAGCGGCTGCTGCCGCACGTTAAGACAACAGCCGCTTTGCAAAAGGTGCTCTTTTGTCTTACAAAAGGCCGTCTTTTACACGCTAAAAGGCCGTCTTTTGCATTCTAAAAGACGGCCTTTTGGGAACAGACTGACTATCAGACAGTTACCGCACTCCGGCAAACGGCTGTGCCGACACGGCGGAATAAAACAGCCGTTTCATTGCGGCAGTATCTCAAATCCGCATATTTGCGGACTTCCATTCTTGCCGTTTTCCAAGGTTATCGTTATCATATTGTCCTTATCGGCTTTTATTCCTTCCACCTCTTTCACCAAAGCCCTGAAGCATCCGCCGGTCTCTTTATATACGTCTATGTCTGTAACTACAGGCTGGCCGTTCACATTCACGTTGAACACACGCTTTCCTTCAGTTGTATTCTTGTCAAGTTCAGCGAAGTGCAAACGCACCTTATATAATTGGCCCGGAGCACCATCCATAAGGCACGGATATGAGCACTTGCCCCAACGGACGGTACGGTAAACCAGTTCGGGTGCAGGATTTTGCACCTTACTCATGTCAACGGTCTCCATGTAATAGCCTACGGAACCATCGAGGAAACCCGGGTCTTTCTTGAAACTGCCACGGTTGTACCCGCCGCAATTTATCCTCGCTTCCTTTTGAGGCTGCAACTTAGGAGCAGTGAAAGTAAATCCGGCATCGCCCCAGCGGCTCACTTCCGCATTGTCATTTGGCGCGACATACTGCGACTTGCCTACTTTCACGTTCCATCCGTCCACAACAACCAATGGCTTTTCGCCGTCAAGGTCTTTTTCCGATGCCTCTATGCTGATGGTCTTTGTTTCTTTCGGAGCGAGCGAAACATAGTTGTCGCTGTAATAAACAGGGAGCACGCGCTTGCCGGTTTTAGCCTGACGCAACTGCAAATGAGCCATGAGCGCGACATGATTGCCGGGGTTTCGCAATGTCACTTTCATCTGCATCTTGCCGTCTTTAACCGTATATGACGCCTTTGTGGAAAGCTTAACTGTCGGCATGTCGTCAAGAACCGACATGTCGGCCGGCTCTTCCAACCTGCTGCGCCAATAGAAATTGTCCGACAGCAGGCCGCCTTCCTTGTCGACAAGTTCCACCTTTATGAAGTGAACATCGGAAAGACCGGCAGGCCATTCAACCGCCCCCAAATCGGCAACTGAACACGGTGCGGCCGCCACGTCATATTCTTTCATGCCTGCAACGCTGCCGTCAAGATTGTACATAACAATGCGTCCTTTCGCTCCTTCAAGAGCCGACGGCAGATGGTTGACAACCTGCAAGATACCGCCGCCTCTCTCGCTGAACTGTATGTGCACCTGCTCGCAGGCTTTTTTCAGGGCGAAGAACGAAGCGTTAACGTGAGTTCGATATAAGAATAATCCTTCTTTGAAATGAAATAATTTATATT